>NZ_JACJGA010000002.1:0-601959 GCF_014164725.1 Tessaracoccus sp. MC1627
GGCCCGAAGCCCCCATACACGAGGGGCCGAAGGCCAGAAGGAACCACTCCCGGGCCCGACCGAAGCCTCACAGACCAGACTCAGCCGATCTCCAGCCCAGTAGCGCCATTCATCAGCGGTTCCTTAGCTCGGACCAACCATCCGCGCTAGCTGGTTCTGGCTTAGAATTCATGCTGTTTACAACGATGGAGGAAACCGTGACGCTCACCCTCACCGACCTGCCCGCCGCCGTCCAGGAGGAGGTGGCGCGCACCCGCGAGATCGTCGCCAAGCTGCACGCAGAGCTGCCCCGCTGGGAGCTCGTGGTCTGGACCGCCGGCAACGTCAGCCAGCGCATCCGCTGCGCCGACGCGATCGGCCAGGAACTGTTCGTGATCAAGCCGTCGGGCGTGTCCTACGACGACCTGTCCGCCGATGCGATGGTGGTCTGCACGCTCGACGGCGTGAAGATCAACGACGGCACGCCCGAGAAGCTGCAGCCCTCGAGTGATACCGCCGCCCACGCCTACGTGTACCGCAACCTGGAGCACATCGGCGGCGTGGTGCACACGCACTCCACCTATGCGACGGCGTGGGCCGCGCGCGGGGAGTCCGTGCCGTGCGTGCTGACCATGATGGCCGACGAGTTCGGCGGCGACATCCCCGTGGGCCCGTTCGCGCTGATCGGGGACGACTCGATCGGCCAGGGCATCGTCGAGACCCTGAAGGACTCCCGCAGCCGCGCCGTCCTCATGCAGAACCACGGCCCGTTCACCATCGGCAAGGACGCCCGCGACGCCGTCAAGGCGGCGGTGATGGTCGAAGAGGTGGCGCGCACGGTGCACATCGCCCGCCAGCTGGGTGAGCTGATCCCGATTCCGCAGGAGAAGATCGACTCGCTGTTCGACCGGTACCAGAACGTCTACGGGCAGCCCACCCCCGCCGGCTGAGGTGCCCGCACAGCGGCCTCGAAGACCTCCTCGTCGCTCGTACGACCCGACGAGGCGTCACCAGATGGAGACGCCGCGACCCATCCCGTAGTAGTGCCATCCCGCGTCGCTCCATCGGCGCGGGTTCAGCACATTGCGGCCGTCGATCACGTTGGGGGAGGCCGGCAGCGACACCAGCGCCGCCGGGTCAAGCTCCACGAACTCCCGCCACTGGGTGAGGACCATCACCACGTGGGCGTCGCGCACCGCCTCGTCGACGGTGTCGCTCACGTTGAGCTCCGGCTGCCGTTCGCGGAGCAGATCTCCCGCGGCCGGGTCGACGACGGCGAGCTCCGCACCCCGCGACCACAACCGTCCCGCGATGTCCAGAGCCGGCGAGTCGCGCAGGTCGTCGGTGTCGGGCTTGAACGTGATGCCCAGGACAGCCACCTTCTTGCCGGCCAGACGCCCGCCGACGGCCTGCTCCGCGAGCGAGACAGCATGGTCGCGGCGGCGCCGGTTGATGGCGTCCACCTCGCGCAGGAAGGTGAGGGCCTCGTCGACGCCGAGCTCCCCGGCGCGCGCCATGAACGCCCGGATGTCCTTGGGTAGGCAGCCGCCGCCGAAGCCGATGCCGGCCTGGAGGAACTTCTTCCCGATCCGGTCGTCGTGGCCGATGGCCTCGGCGAGCCTGGTGACGTCTCCGCCCGTGGCGTCGCACAGCTCTGCCATCGCGTTGATGAAGGAGATCTTCGTGGCCAGGAACGAGTTCGCCGCCACCTTGACCAGCTCGGCGGTCGGGTAGTTGGCCACCACCAGCGGGGTGCCCTCCGCGAGCGGACCGGCGTAGCACTCGTCGAGGATCTCCTTGGCGACGGCGCCCCGGGCCAGGTCGTCGGGCAGGCCGTAGACGAGGCGGTCGGGGTGGAGCGTGTCAGCCACCGCGTAGCCCTCGCGCAGGAACTCCGGGTTCCACGCCAGCAGCAGGTTCTTGCCGGACTCCGCCAGCGCCACCTCGATCTCCTGCGCGGTGCCCACGGGCACGGTCGACTTCCCGGCCACCAGCACCGGCCGGCCCCCGGCGGGCGCCTCCGCGTGATCGACGATGGTCTGCACCGCCTGCCGGACGTAGGTCATGTCGGCGCCCAGCCGGCCCTGAAGTTGCGGGGTGCCGACGCCGATGAAGTGGATCTCAGCGTCGCGGATCTGGGCCGGGTCGGTGGTGAACCGGAGCCGCCCTGAGGCCACATGCCTGGCAAGCAGCTCGGGGAAGTCAGGCTCGTGGAACGAGGGCTTCCCCTGGGCCAGCAGTGCCACCTTCGCCTCGTCGACGTCCAGCCCGACGACGTCGTGGCCGAGTTCGGCCATGCAGGCCGCGTGCACAGCGCCGAGATATCCGCATCCGATGACAGAGATTCGCATGGCCCTAAGGGTGCCAGACCGGACCCCCACCACAGCCGAGGACACCATGATGAATGGTCTCATCGGGCTGGCGGGTGCCCCTTTTGGGGCCCCCCGTGGCGGAACCGGCCTGGGCAGGCAATGATGGGGTACGGGTACAACAACGGAGGTTTACATCGTGGAAAACTTGACCGCGCGCGACACCATCGAAAGTGGCAACACGTCGCTCGGCATCGAGCTGGGCTCGACCCGCATCAAGGCCGTCCTCATCGGCCCGGACCACCAGCCGCTGGCCACCGGTGGCCACGAGTGGAAGTCCAAGCTCGAGGGCGGATTCTGGACCTACGACGTCGACGCGGTCTGGGCGGGGCTGCAGGCCGCGTACGCGGACCTGGCGGCGAACGTGCAGGCCAGCCACGGCGTCGCGCTGGAGACCGTGGGCTCGATGGGTTTCTCCGCAATGATGCACGGGTACATGGCCTTCAACGCGGCCGGGGAGCTGCTGGTGCCGTTCCGGACCTGGCAGAACACCACCACGGGCCAGGCGGCCCACGCCCTCACGCAGCTGTTCCAGCACAACATCCCGCAGCGGTGGAGCATCGCGCACCTCTACCAGGCGTTCCTCGGTGCCGAGGAGCATGTGGGCTCGATCGATTACCTGACCACCCTCGCCGGCTACGTGCACTGGCGCCTCACGGGTGAGCGGTCCCTCGGAGTCGGCGACGCGAGCGGCATGTTCCCCATCGACACCACCACTGGCCAGTTCGATACGGACATGCTCGCCCAGTTCGACGACCTGGTGGCGGATCGGGGCTACGGCTGGAAGCTGGCCGACATCCTCCCCGCCGTGCTGCCTGCCGGGCAGAGCGCCGGAGCGCTCACCGACGAGGGCGCCCGCCTGCTGGACCCGTCGGGCCGGCTCCGGGCCGGGATCCCGTTCGCCCCGGCAGAGGGCGACGCGGGCACCGGGATGGTGGCCACCAACTCCGTCGCCCGTCGCACCGCCAACGTGTCCGCGGGCACCAGCATCTTCGCCATGGTGGTGCTCGAGGGGCCGTTGAAGGCCCTCCACGAGGAGATCGACCTGGTCACGACCCCGGCCGGCGACCTCGTCGCGATGGCGCACTGCAACAACGGCGCCGTCGACCTGCAGGCGTGGGTGGGTCTGTTCGGCGAGGCCGCCGCGGCGCTCGGCGCCCAGGTGGACACCAACGCCCTGTTCCAGACTCTCTACACGGCCGCCCTCGACGGCGACGCCGACGGCGGCGGCATGTTGGCCTACAACTACCTGGCCGGCGAGCACGTCGTCGGGCTCGAGGCGGGTCGGCCGATGTTCGTGCGGACCCCGCACAGCTCGTTCACGCTGGCCAACTTCATGCGCACCCACCTGTTCGCGGCGCTCGGGGCGCTGCGGGTGGGGATGGACATCCTTCTCAAGGATGAGGGCGTGGAGCTTGACTCGATGTTCGCCCATGGTGGCCTGTTCAAGACCAAGGGTGTGGCGCAGCGGTTCCTGGCCGCCGCCATGAACACGCCGGTCTCGGTCGGCGAGGTCGCGGGGGAGGGCGGCGCCTGGGGCATGGCGCTACTGGCCGCGTTCCAGCGCTCCGGCGAGGGGCCGCTGGCGGACTGGCTGGCGTCGTCGGTGTTCGGCGGTGCCGAGATCGAGACCGAGCAGCCTGTCCCTGCCGACGTAAAGGGCTTCGACGTCTTCATGGAGCGCTATCGCACGGGTCTCGCGATCGAGCGGGCTGCGGTGGACTCGCTGCACTGAGGCGCGGGCGCTCCCGCTCCGGCCCGCCGAGGGGTGAGGAGCGGAGCCCCGGACCTCACCCCCCAACCACGCAACCCCGCGGGCCGCGGGTCGGGTGACGTCGTGGGCGGCGAGGCGGCGCCGGCTTGGGGCCGTCGCGCCGTCAATGCGAGAATGTCGCCCATGCAATCCCTCCCCGCGCTCCTCGACACCCGCCTCCGGGACCTCACCGGCGTCGACCCCGAGATGCGTCCGGCCACCAAGCCCCAGTTCGGGCACTTCCAGTCCAACGTCGCGCTGCGCCTCGCCAAGCAGGAGGGGCGCCCGCCCCGCGAGGTCGCCGCGGACATCGTCGCCCGGCTGGACGTCGAGGACCTGTGTGAGCCGCTGGACATCGCCGGCCCCGGCTTCATCAACTTCCGCATGCGCTCCGACGTCCTGGCCGCCGCGGCCACCGCCCTCCTCGAGGACCCCCACGGCGGCCTCAACCCGGTGGCCTACCCGCAGCGCGTGGTGATCGACTACTCGGCCCCCAACGTGGCCAAGCAGATGCACGTCGGGCACCTCCGCACCACGATCATCGGGGACTGCTTCAACCGCGTCCTCAGCGCGCTCGGCCACACCGTCATCCCGCAGAACCACATCGGCGACTGGGGCACGCAGTTCGGCATGCTGATCGAGCAGGTCCTCGACGAGGGCATCGACGCCGGTGCGCTCACCCTCGACGAGGCCGACGCGCTCTACAAGCGGGCCGCGGCCCGTTTCCGCGAGGACGAGGAGTTCGCCACGAGGGCCCGCGCGCGCGTGTCGGTGTTCCAGGGCGGCGATGAGGAGTCGCTGGCCATCTGGCGTCAGCTCGTGGACATCTCCAAGCCCGCCTTCAACGAGGCCTACCGCCGACTCGGAATCCTGCTGACCGACGACGACCTCGCCGGTGAATCCACCTACAACGACGACCTCCCCATCCTGGTGAAGGAGCTCGAGGAGTCCGGGGTCGCGGTGGTCGACGACGGCGCGCTGTGCGTGTTCGTCGAGGGCTTCGAGGCCCCGCTCATCGTCCGGAAGAGCGACGGCGGCTACGGCTACGCCACCACGGACCTCGCCGCCATCCGCCGTCGGGTCCGCGAGCTGAAGGCGGACCGCATCATCTACGTCACCGACGCCCGCCAGGGCGGCCACTTCGCCCAGATGTTCGCCGCCGCCCGCAAGGCCGGCTTCCTCCCCGGGGACGTGACGGCCCAGCACGTCGGCTACGGCATGGTGCTCGGGCGCGACGGCAAGCCGTTCAAGACCCGCGACGGCTCGGCCGCCACCCTCGGCTCCCTCCTGGACGCCGCTGAGGAGGTGGCCGCCCCCAACATCGCGCTGGCCGCCATCAAGTACGCGGACCTGTCCAACGGCCTCCAGAAGGACTACACCTTCGACGCCGAGCGCATGGTCCAGACCACCGGCGACACCGGCCCCTACCTGCAGTACGCCCACGCCCGCGTCAGCCAGATCCTGCGCAAGGCGGAGGCCGAGGGCATCGGCTGGGGCTCGGTGACCACCCTCGACGAGCCGGCCGAGCAGCAGCTCGCCCTCCTGCTCAGCGGTTTCGGGGAGGTCGTCGACGAGGTGGCCCAGAGCCTGCAGCCGCACAAGCTCTGCGCGTACCTCTACGACCTGGCCGGGGCGCTGGCCACGTTCTACGAGGCGTGCCCCGTGTTGCGGTCCGAGGGCGACGTGCGCGCCTCGCGGCTGGCGCTGTGCGCGGCCACGCAGCAGGTGCTCGCCCAGGGCCTGCACCTTCTGGGGATCGACGCGCCCGAACGCATGTGAGACGAGGGACGGCGGGCGGCCCTTCGAGGGGCCGCCCGCCGTCGCCGTTCCGGCCTCTGCTACTCGGTGTCCGCCACGTCCGCGGGGTTGGCGTCCGCCACCGCGGGGATCATCGACAGCACGTCGGGATTGTCGACGGCGTCCTTCGCGGCCAGCGCCGCGCCGATGATGCCGGCGCGGTTGCGCAGCATCGCCGGCACCATCGGGGTCTTGAGCTTGAGCAGGTGGCCCCACTTGTCCCAGTCCTTCGAGACGCCGCCGCCGGTGACGAAGAGGTCCGGGGAGAACAGCATCTCGACGTGGCTGTAGTACGGCTGGAGGCGCTCGGTGGCCCACTCCTCGTAGCTGATCCCCTCCTTGTCCTTGATCGACGACGCGGCGCGCTTCTCCGCGTCGTAGCCGTCGAGCTCCAGGTGGCCGAGCTCGGCGTTGGGGATCAGCACGCCGCGGTAGATGATGGCCGAGCCGATTCCGGTGCCGAGGGTGGTGAGGATGACCAGGCCCGGGTGGTCCTTCGCGGCGCCGAAGTGCACCTCCGCAAGGCCCGCGGCGTCGGCGTCGTTGACCAGCACGACCTTGCGGCCGAGCTTGTCCTCGAAGTACTCGTCGGCCTTGAAGCCGTTCCACTTCTGGTCGAGGTTGGCCATGAACGGCACCTTGCCGTGCAGGACCGGCGCCGGGATGGTGAGGCCCACCGGGTTGTCGCCGATGACGCCCGCGAAGTGCTCGATGATCTCGCCGACCACGGCGGCGACGGCCTTCGGGGTGGACTTCTCGGGAGTGGGGATCCGCAGGCGGTCAGCCGCGAAGTCTCCCCGCTCCAGATCAACGGGCGCGCCCTTGATGCCCGAACCGCCAACGTCGATACCCAGGAAGATGCTCATGCGCGAAATCGTAGCGTGAGCGCCACCGGTGTAGGCAGCGGCTTCCGGATCAGGCTACCGAGACAGCGGCACGGGCCGCCCGGCCACGGGCCAGCTGCTCGTCGAACAGCCGCCGTGCCACCGAATCATCCAGGTGGTACAGGCGCAGCGACACCGGCCCGTCGGTGGTGTGCACCGCGATGGTGGCCAGCCTCAGCTTCCGCTGGACGGGGCCCTGGTGCAGCGACAGGGACTGCATCCGTCGGTGCGGCACGATCGACATCGCGTGCTCGATGAGCCCGTGATGGGCCACCAGCACATCCTCGCCCACCCCCCACGTGTGCTGCGCGTGGGAGAAGGGGGTGAGCCAACGCGCCCGGTCCGGCTGCGGGGTCGGCTGGATCAGGTTCAGGTTCATCTCCGGCCAGATGGCGTGCAGCACTGTCATGACGTCGGGCCATTTCCCGAACGGGAGCACGATCGAGTTCGACGAGCCGCTCTCCTCGCCGCCCGGATCTCCGTAGCCGAGCACTGTGACCGTCACCCGGTACAGCCCGGTGAGGCGCTGCAGCAGGTCCTGGTGGATGACCACCCCCTGGATCCGGTCCGGGCGCAGCCCCTGGGCGGTGGTGGACCCGAGCCCCCGGGAGATGCGCAGGGTGTCCCCCCGACGCGTCATCCGGAACCCCCAGTTGCGGCCCACGTTGGACCACGCCCACCCGCCGAAGGCCAGCAGGGCGCCGAAGGCGGTGATCGACGTCTCGGACCAGAGCGACATCCCCACCACGAGGCCGGCCACCAGCAGGGCGGCCACGGCGGGCGAGGACACCGCGGTGCCGAGGATCAGCGTGGCCGGGGTGACGGCGTGGATCAGGTCTTCCGCCTCGTCGTCGACCGTCGATGACGCAACGGCCTCTGGTGCCTCAATGCCGTCGGGTGTCGAGACGGGCACGCGTCCGCGCCTGGCCAGGCTCATCCGGGTCAGCAGATGCTCGCGCAGCGATTCGGCCCGCGACTTCGTGAGGAAAGCCAGCGTCAGGCCTCCGGCACCGCCCACGTCGATGTGCACCTTCGCGAGGCCGAGGAGCCGCGCGACGAGGGGCTGGGCGATGTCCACCGACTGCACCTTCGTGTAGTCCAGCCTCGACGACGAGCGCGAGATGAACGCCCGCTCCACGCGGAACTCCTCATCGTCGACGATGAACGCCGTGGTCTTCCACGCGAAGATGCCGTACACCCCGGCCACCAGGGCCGCACCCAGCGCCATGAGGCCGAAGAGAAGCGCCTGCCTCGACAGGTCCGCCAGTCCGTTGTCCAGCTCCCGGACCAGGAACACCAGCGACGCAGCCAGCACGATCCCGCTGTGCGCCAGACCGGTCAGCGGGCTGGGATGCTCCACCACCTTGGGGGGCGCATCCGGGACCGGGACGACGGGCACTGGGGTGAAATCGGTCATCAGATCCCGGCCTGCTGGGTCTCCCCGCGCTCAATGAGACGGTTGCGCAGCGCCGCCGCATCGTCTGGGGCGAGGCCGGGAATGGACACGCTGCCCTGCGTCGAGGAGGTGATCATCTCCACCGTCGCCAGCTTGAACAGGCGGTCGATCGGGCCCGAGTGGAGCTGGACCAGCTGCATCCGGCCGTAGGGCACGCAGACCAGGCGGCGGTAGAAGAGGCCGCTGGTGAGGTAGACGTCCGTGTCACGCTCGGCGTAGCCCCACCGTCGGAAGGCGCGCGGAGCGCGGATGAGCCGCCAGGAGAGCAGCGCCGCCCAGACGGCCACCACCGCCCAGCCCAGCCACGACGGGCCGAACAGGAAGGCGACGACGGCCGGGGCCACGAACATCAGCGTCCACACCACGGGGATGAGGATCAGCTTCATCCGGAGATAGTTGGGGGAGAGGCGCTGCCAGTGCGTGTCCGGCGGGGCGAAGAGGGTCTCGCTCACCGGATGAACCGCTCGTAGCGGCGGCGGTCCATACCAGGCCCGTACACCTTCAGCTCGCCCATGAACACCGTGCCGATCAGATTGATCCGGATGCCGTCCGGGCGGGGCATCAACCCCTGAACCTTCGATTCGGCCATGATCAGACTCATCCCCGACAGGTTCACGTCCACGCCCTCAGGCACGCGGATCTTCACCTCGCACAGGCCGCCGCCGACGTGCAGGGTGACCTCGCGCTGTTCGAAGGCCGCCCCGATCAGATCCAGGCGGATCTCGCCCAGCCAGGCGTTGAGCTGGACGGAGGAGCCCACCAGGGCCACGCGGCCCGGGTTGTAGGTGGACATGAAGGAGTTGCCGCCGGTGAAGGCGCCGGCGGTGAGGACGCCGGGCGGGGGTGTCGCGGGGAGGTGCGGGGGTACGGGCGACGGCGCGGAGTAGTGGGGTGCAGGAGCCATCGGGGCGGGTCGTTCGAACGCGACGAGGTCCGTGGTGAGGCCGTTCAGGTCGCCGAAGGTCTTCGCGTCGTAGGCGCGTGCGATCCGCTCGGCGTGCTCGTCGAAGGTGAGGCGGCCGTCTGCGTAGGCGGTGTTGAGCAGTGTCGCGACGACCTCGCGGTCCTGGTCTGCGCAGCGCAGCACGTCGAGGCGGTTCGGTTCGGACATGCCTCCAGTCTAGGACCGTCTCCGTTCGCCGAAATCCCTGGTGGGCCCGTCTGCGGCTTGTGGTCGAGCCGGCGGTGGGTGGTGGGGGCCGGGCCGCCCATGATGCCGGCGGCGGCGCTTCGCGCAGCCACGCCGTCATCAACGCCCACCCAGCCTGCCCCGACCCCCACCACCCACCGCCTGCGATCGTCTCCCGCGCCCGCTGGGTGAGTCCACTGTCGCCTCGGGCGGCGCCGCTCTACCGCCGGTTGAGCCGGTCGGGCGCGGAGCGCCGCCGACCGCGTCGAAACTTCCGGCGCACGGTGCGGTGTCGCGGTGTCGCGGCGCAGTCTCAAGTGGTGATGTGGGCTCGGCCCCGGTGGTTGGGATTCACCGCGGGTACGAGGCCCGCTCGGTAGGGTTGGGCCACGACACGAGGAGGCCTGTGATGGGTGCGAAGAAGCGAGTGGGGATCCTGACCGCGGGCGGAGACTCGCCCGGCCTGAACGCCGCCATCCGGGGCTTCGGAAAGTCCGCGATCGGCGAGCACGGCATGGAGCTGATCGGTTTCCGCGACGGCATCCGCGGGCTCGCCGAGGACCGCTGGCAGGTCCTCGACGCCTCCGCCCTGTCCGGCATCCTCACCATCGGCGGCACCGTGCTCGGCACGTCGCGTGACAAGCCACACAAGATGATGGTCGACGGTGAGGTCCGCGACATGGTGCCCACCATCATCGAGAACTTCGAGAAGAACAAGCTCGACGCGCTGGTGTGCATCGGCGGCGGCGGTACGGCCAAGAACGCCAACCGGCTCATGCAGGCTGGCCTCAACGTCATCCATCTGCCCAAGACCATCGACAACGACATCGCCCATACCGACACCAGCTTCGGCTTCTCCACGGCGCTGGGCATCGCGACGGAAGCCATCGACCGGCTGCATTCGACGGCGCACTCCCACCACCGCGTGATCATCGCCGAGATCATGGGCCACAAGGCCGGCTGGCTGGCGCTCGGGTCGGGGATCGCCGGCGGCGCGGACATCATCCTCATCCCCGAGATCCCCTACGACATCGACTCGATGGCCGCCTCCATCAAGAAGCGCGCGGACTCCGGCCGCAACTTCTCCGTGATCGCCATCGCCGAGGGCGCCCGCGACATTCAGGACACCGCGGACCTGCAGGCCGCCGAGGCGCTGAAGAAGGCCGCGTCCTCGCCCGAGGCCAAGTCGGCGGCCGCAGCGCACAAGGCCTCCATCGAGGCAAGCCACCGCGACAACGCGTTCAAGGTGGCCACCGCACTTGAGCAGGCCACGGGCCTCGAGTCCCGCGTCACCATCCTCGGCTACGTCCAGCGCGGCGGCATCCCGGACGCCAACGACAGGCTGCTGGGCACCCTGCTCGGCTCAGCGGGCGCGGACCTCGTCGCTGCGGGGGAGTACGGCGTGACGGTGGCGTCGCAGGCAGGCGAGGCGGTCCCCGTGCCCTTGGGTGAGGTGGCTGGAAACCTGAAGGTCGTGCCCAGGGATCACGCCTGGATCAGAGCCGCCCGGGGAGTGGGCACCGGACTCGGGGACTGATCTGCAGGAATCTATCCAGAGCGCGGCTTCTGTGTATATCCACAGATAGCGCGCTCTGGATAGATTCCTGCAGGGCCCGGCCGCGGCGCCACCGACTGAAGTGGGTAGATCAGCGGGTGGCCTCGGCCAGCAGCTCGAGGATGTGCACGTAGGTGCGGCCCGTCGCCCGCGACATCGCGATCTCGCACGTCCGGTTGAGCGACGCGTAGGCGAAGAACCCGTCCTTGACCTCCGCAGCCTGGTCCCGGGTTGCGCTCTCGGTCAGCTCGGGGTGCAGCAGGCCTCGGTCGCCGGCGAACCCGCAGCAGCCCCACGACGGCGGCACCGTCACCTCGTCGTCGCTGATGAACTCTGCGATCCGGCGCAGATCGTCGTTGACGTCCATCCGCGTCGACGAGCAGGTGGGGTGCAGCACGAGCGACGGCAGGGAGCGGGTCACCTCCAGGCGCGGCAGCAGCTGCTGAGCGGCGAACGTCACCACGTCCACGACGGTGGGCGTCCAGCCCTCCGTCATGCGCGTCAAGGCGTCCGTGCAGCTGGAGGCGTCCACCACGACGGTGGCGTCGCCGCCCCATTTGAGCGCCGAGCGGACGCGGCGCTGCATCGTGTCGTAACCGTCGGTGTAGCCCTTGGCCCTCCAGGGCGAGCCGCAGCACAGCCCCTCGGCGTCGAGCAGCGACACCGGCACCCCCGCCCGCACGCACAGCTCGTTGAAGGCGGAGAACACGCCCTGCCCCGTGGGGGCGAACATCGTCTGCAGGCAGGATGGGAAGTAGACGGCGGCGACGCCGGGGCGGGGACGGTCGCGGCGACGGGGCCTTCTGCGCAGCCCGGAGCCCCGGGGGAGGTCCTCGTCGTACCCGGGCACGGCGTCCTCGCCCAGCGCCCGGCGCCCGAGCCTGGTGGCGGCGGTGGCCAGGGGCCCCGTCGACTTCGCCACGGTGAGGGCGGCCGAGCCCATCCGCGTGGCGAGGCCCCACGTGCGGGCTGCCTGATTCCACGCGCGCTTCTCGACGCCGCCCACCCGCTCCTCGCGCTGGCGGCGGACCAGGTCTCCGGTGTTGATGCCTAATGGGCACGCCACCTCGCACATGCCGTCGACGGCGCACGTGTCGATGGCCGCATAGTCGTACTCCTCGGCCACCTGACGCAGGAGCTCCACGTCGTCCTTCCGGGCGGTCAGCTCGCGGCGCAGCACGATCCGCTGCCGGGGCGTGAGGGTGAGGTCCCGTGACGGGCACACCGGCTCACAGAAGCCGCACTCGATGCACGCATCGACCTCGGGCTCGATGGTGGGCATGAGCTTGAGGTCCTTGAGGTGCGCATCCGGGTCATCGGAGATGAGGACGCCCGGGTTGAGCACCCCGGCCGGGTCGAACAGGTGCTTGATCTCGCGCATCACCTCATACAGCTCGTCGCCGTATTGGTCGCGCAGGAAGGGCGCCATGGCGCGCCCGGTGCCGTGCTCCGCCTTGAGGACCCCGTGGTGGCGGAGGGTGAGGCGCACCAACTGGCGGGTGAACTTGCGGTAGCGCAGAAGGCCGGCGGGGTCGTCGAAGCGCTCGCTGAGCAGGAAGTGGATATTGCCGTCGCGGCCGTGCGCGAACAGCGGCGCGTCGTCGTACCCGTGGCGCTGAAGGAGGTCCGCGAGGTCGCGGCAGGTGGCGGCGAACTCCTTCGGGGGCACGCAGATGTCCTCGAGCAGGGTGGTGGAGCCTGAGGGGCGGGCTCCGGCGACCAGCGCGTACAGCCCGCGGCGCAGCTCGACGAGTGCGTTGCGGTGGCGGACCTCCGTGGTCAGCTCCACGCTGCCCACCACGTCGAGCCCGGTGAGCTCGGCTGCTGCCGCGTCGAGGCGCGCGGCCAGGACCTGCTCGTCCACCTCGTGCAGCTCGACGAGCAGCGCGGCCTCGGTGGTCAGCTCACGTTCGCGGAGCAGCGCCGGTGCCCCGGGCTGCGTGCGCGCCACGCGGAGCGAGGCGGCGTCCATCAGCTCGATGGCCTCGAATCCGTGCTCGACGAGCCCCTGCACCGCGGCGGTGGCGGCGTCGAGGGTGGGGAACAGCGCCAGCGCGGCCGCCGTGTGCGGGGCCAGGGGGACCGTGCGGAACGTGGCCTCGGCCACGAAGCCGAGCGTGCCCTCGTTGCCGATGAGGAGGTGCGCGATGATGTCGACGGGGCGGTGGAACTCGAGCAGCGCGTTCAGGCCGTACCCCATGGTGTTCTTGATGGCGAACAGCCGGTTGATGTCCGCGATGGACGATGGGGTGGTCCGTAACCGTTTGCGCAGCATGTGCAGCCCCCCCACCAGGGGCGTCTCCTCCAGGCGGAGCGTGATGTCCGCGGTCGGGTCAGCGGTGTCGACGATCCGGCCGCTGGGCAGCACGAAGACCATGGACTCGAGCGTGTGGTAGCTGTTCTGCGCCACGCCCGAGAGCATGCCGCTGGAGTTGTTGGCGACGATGCCGCCGATGGTGCAGGCGATGTCGCTGGTGGGGTCCGGCCCGAGGCGACGACCGTGGCGCGCGAGCCGGGCGTTGACCGCCCGCAGTGTCGCTCCGGCCCCCGCGCGGACCCGGGCGCCGCCGTCGAGGACCTCGATGTCGCGGAAGTGGCGGCGCACGTCGACGAGCAGCCCCGACGTGATGGCCTGCCCGCAGAGGCTGGTGCCGCCGGCCCGGAAGGTGATCGGCTGGCGGGTTTCCACGGCGTGGACCATCAGCGCCGCCACGTCCTCCACCGTCTCCGGGGTGACCACCCCGGAGGGCATCAGGAGGAAGGGCGAGGCATCGTGAGCCATGGCGAGGCGGGTGAGGGCGCGCTGATCCGGCTCGATTCCGGTCTGTGCCCTACCCACGTCGTTCAGCCTACCCAGGGTGGGGTGGCGAGTCCGTGAGGCCGGTTGGAGGAGGGCACGATTTCTTTGCTAACCTAGGGCCCACGCGGGCGTAGCTCAATGGTAGAGCGCTAGCTTCCCAAGCTTGATACGCGGGTTCGATTCCCGTCGCCCGCTCCACCACGATCCGAGCGTGAATCTGGCTGTGACTAGCTGTTTCGCCTCGGGTCGTTCGCTGTTCCGGGGCGTTGGGCCTGGCTGAGTGACGGCTTCTGAGGACGTGTGCGACCGTACCGGGTAAGCGTGGGCCGAGCAGCGATCGCGTGCCCGGTCTACCGGATTCCTACCGGGGGAACGACGAATCCGCCCCCTTCAACCAGCGCGAGGCTGGCGAGGGGGGCGGGCTCTGGTTCAGGAAGGGTCAGGCGGCGCGCTTCGGCTCCACCTGTCTGATGTCGGTGCCGGACAACACCTGGTCGTTCGCCTCGCCCGCCACCACCGTGTCGCCGATCAGGACCTCCAACACCTTCTCCCGAGGGACCGTGTAGGCCCACAGGACGAGGGTGGCGACGATGCCCATGAAGCCTGCGGCTCCGGCGATCGCTGCGATCTGCTCAGGGGTGAGATGGAGCCCGAAGGCGACGGCGAGGGAGATGAGCACCATCACCGCTTGTGTGATGAGCGCGCTGACGAGAGATGCTCTGCTGGTCATGGTGGTCCTCTCAGGCGGTGGCGGTGAAGCCGTACTTGGCGGCGAGCTTGGACAGGGATGCTGTGCCGGGGATGCCGTTCGCGTCGTCACCTCTGTAGCCGAGGCGCTTCTGCCACGCGGCGTAGGCGGTGCGGGTGGCGGTCCCGGCGTGCCCGTCGGAGTACTTCGCCTCGAGCAGGCCCTCACGGACGAGTGCGGCCTCGACGATGAGCGTCGGCGGGTAGCTAATCGGGGTGCCGGTCTTCGGTGCGTCGACCTTGAAGGCGGTGATGAGCTTCGACAGGGACACGGTGGGCTTGGTGGGGACTGCGGCCATTAGTCGAGTCCAGGTGGTGGGGCCGGGGATGCCGTCGGCGTCGGCCCCGGTCCAGCCCTGCTTGTACTGGAACGCTTCGACGGCGGCTGAGGTGTTGGGGCCGAAGTAGCCGTCGAGGGCGCCCGGGTTGTGGCCGTGGGCCTTGAGGCGCTGCTGCAGCAGCAGGGTGGCGGCGTGCTTCACGCCGTTCTTGAAGATCGAGGCGCCGGGGAAGGACTTGCCGTCCCAGCCGTCGGCGCCCGACGAGGGCAGGCCGGGGGCGGTCGGGGTCGGCGCGGTCGAGCTGCTGTCGAGGATGATCGTCTCGGTGGGGATCACCCCGGCGGTGTCCTCCAGCCACACGTGCAGGTGGTCGCGGTGCCAGTCGGAGTGCCCGTAGGCGTAGTTCTTCGATCGCGACGCGGTCAGCGGCAGCGGACCCCAGGCGCCGTAGCGCGTGCGGTAGATGCGCTCGTTCCAGATGATGTGCCGGATGTGCATCGTGCGGGCGTGCTTGACGAGGTAGGCGGCGAGCTTGTCGCCGCGGGCCTTCTGGGTGTCGGTCGGGCGGGTGTTGACCTTCGGCGAGACCATGATGTCGAGGGCGCGGCCGGTGCCGTGCTCGGTGCTTTTCGGGTCCCAGCCGCGACCGATCCAGATGGCGTATCGGGCCACCTCGGCGTTGAGCTTCCGGGCCAGGTCCCAGATGATCTGGGATGCGTTGCTGTGGACGTTGACGAACGGGTCACTCATGATTGTTCCTCCGGTTGCGAGTAGGGCGGGTCGAAGTGGGCGTGGATCCGGCGGGGCGCCCATCCAGGGCGCACAGGTGGCGGGGGCGGGCAGCCGTCAGCGATCCAGTCATGGACGCGATCAACCTCGGCCTCCGCGCGGCGCGCACGGGAGGCTTGGGTGACGGCTTCGCGGGTCAGGCGGTCATCGGTCATCGCGGAGCAGGCGTTCACGGATCGCTGCGCGGTCCACGCGGGCCGTGTCGTGCCAAAGCATCCAGGTGCGCCACATCACCACCACGGCCACCGCGAACCAGCCGACGACCAGGAGGTGGTCCGCTTCCGCGTCCAGGTTGCAGCGCCGCAGCAGTCCACCGCACGCCACCAGGAGCACGGCGGCCTTCATTGCCATGATCGAGCGGCCGTGAGCGGACCGCCACCACTGGGCACGGCACCAGTAGATGCCCATGAAGCCGGCCAGCAGCAGGGCGGCCGCGACGTTGGCGGCCAGCAGGATCAGGTCGTCCATCGGTATCTCCCTCCGAGCGCGGTAGCGACACGCTCCGCGTAGCCGTTGCGGATCCGGTCCGCGTCCAGTGCGGCGGACACGGCCACCACGCGCTGCTCCCGGTCCGCCACCACGGCGAACGCTTCGCGGGCCCGGTCCAGCTGCTCGTCGGCGGCCTCCACCTGCGCCTTGATGCGGGGCGGGGTCAGCCGCCACCACATGCGCGCCCGGCGACTCACCGCTCGTCCTCGGGGGCGATGGACCGCAGCAGGTGCAGCGTCGTCTCGGAGGTCGCCAGCAGCTTGTCGGCTTGCGCGTCGCGACGGGCCCCAGCCTCGATGAGGACGCGGATCGTGTCGTCCTTGCTGGCAAGGATGCGCTCGTGCGTTGCGGCGGGGATCAGGAGCCCGACGACCACCTGCCGCACGATCCACACACTGAGCGCCAGCAGGCCACCGAGCGGGGTGATGGTGGGCAGCGCCGAGACGAGCCAGTCCACGTCAGGCCTTGCCGATGATCGTGGTGGCGGTGCCCTGATGGAGCAGATACACGCGCTGGTCGGCCACGAGGACCCCAGCGGCGTTTCCTGACACGCTGCGCGGGGTTTCGGTCTCGTCCGACTCGAGCACCACCATCAGTGGCGTCACCGTGTCGACGATGGCCCACTCGCCCCACGGGACTGGGCGCTGGGGTTTCGTGACCAGCGCCACCGTGGCGGCGAGGCGGTCCATGCCTGCCTGCAGCTTGCTCAGCATGTCACTCATGGGAGGTCACCTCCGGTGTAGATGAGGCGGATGGCGTCGGTGACGACAGCGCCCGCCCCGGCCGAGCCGTCGCCGAGGGTGATGTCGCGTTGCACGATGGGGCCGGTGATCGCCAGCGGCCCGTGGGTCACGACGTCGTTCATCTGGGTGCCGTCAACGGGGTGGGTGATCGTCGCCCGCCGGGTGACCTGCAGCGCCTCCTGGAGGCGGCGTGCGGCGATCTGGTCGGCGACTTCCTGCGAGGTGGCGGCGTCCGCGTTCTCGGTGCGCAGCCAGTCGGTGATGCCCCGCGACTGCGCCGACAGGGGATGCTCCGGCGGCAGGTCCGCCTTCCCGATCAGCCCGGGCGTGGTGTCGTTGCCGGGGACGATGACCCTGAATCCTGTCGGCAGGCCGTAGGTGGGCATGTCGTCGGAGAACTGCTTCCGCAGCGGCAGGTGGCCCTGCGCGCGCTTGCCGTAGGTGGGGCCTGCTGGCCGGTCCGCGGGCGCGAGGTAGGGCTGGAGCCGGAACGCACCCGTGTTGTCGACCCACAGGGAGGTGTAGTTGATGGCCGCCAGCAGGTCGTTGACGACCTGCAGCCAGGTGGCGTTCGGCTCCCACGACAGGGCGGTGCGGAGGGTCTCCGTCGAGGGGGTGACGGCCAAGTTCGTCTCGCCGCGGTCCCGGATGATTGCGGCAACTGTGTCGGTGACGACAACGCCCGCCTCATACGTGAGCCAGGCGCCGATCTCCGAGTTCAGGGCCTCGCACTTGTCGGCGAGCATGATCGAGGCGTGGCTGACGGGGCCGTCGTGCTCCCAGCCGGACACCATCGGCAGGAACACGCCGAACGGGGTGATCGTCTCGTCGCTGTGGTGCCAGACGGCGATGCGGTCGCCGCGGCGCCAGTCGATCGCGACATCCGGGTGCCGGGTCAGCTCGATCGAACCAGAGCCGGGCACGGCCTTGAAGATCGACCAGGAGAGCTTCCCGGCCGAGACGCGAGGCAGAGTCTGGATGCGCTGATCTCGTCGATCGAGTAGTTCAGCCGACCACCATTCAGCCATGCGTGACCCGTTCCACCTCGAACGACAGGTCGTACCGCCCGGCCCACGGCTGGGAGCCCTGCATGTGGCCGACCGTGCCCCACCACGCGCGGCCCGCGGGATCGCGGTAGAACACGTCTCGCCCGAGCGCCACCTTCGGGTCCTGCGCGAGGTCCTCCGGGGTGTACCACGAGCCAGACACCTGCACCCGCTCAGTGGACCCCCGGCCGTAGTGGGCGGTCGGATACTCGTCCTCCCAGTAGTCCTCCACTGTGCGCTCGCTGCCCAGGTTGGGGGCGAGGTCTACGGCGCCGAGGACGTACATCTTCCCGAGGTCGGATTGCAGCCAGACGCGGGAGGTGGCGGTGGTGACGGTGACGGGGTCCCCGGGCTGCTCCACCCCGAGGTCCGAGATGGACACCGCCCGGTAGAGCGGGTCGCGGTTCAGCGGCACCTCGTCGTCGCCGACACCGGCGCCGAGCGGCAGCCGGTCGGCGATCGTGGCCCAGGTCGCGCCCTGGTTGTCGGAGCGTTCGATGCGGGCGGCGTCGGGGTCGACGGTGGCGGGGGTGTCGCCGTCGAACCAGTCGCCCTGGTAGTTGCCGTCGAAGATGCCGAGCTGGTCCCACCAGCCGGTGCCCAGGGATACCTCGCCGGTGCCGTAGACGCGCAGCTGCTGCCCGTCGGCGGTTGCGGTGGCGGCGACCTGCCCGTTGAGGGTGACGGTCTGCCCGGCGTGGCGGGCGGTGATGAGGAGGGTTTGGTCGTCAAGTGTTGCGATTCCAGGCATCGGTCCTTGGCTCCCTATCGTTGCTTGGGTGGCCGCGCGGCGCGACCGGGTTGGCTCGGGTCGAGGCGCTGGACGAATTTCACGGCGTGGCCCCCATCACCACGTCGCGCAACTTCTCGGCGTAGAACCTGTTGCCGTACACGGTCAGGTGCGCGTTGTTGTAGGCGGTGTTGTTGATCGTCGAGTCCCCGGTCGGTACCCAGTCGAGCACCCGCGGCTGAACGTAGGCGGCGACGTTCGGAGCGGCGGCAGTGGCGGTGGTGACCGTGGGTGACGAGTCGGTGACGACGCCAGCCTGCCCGTAGTCCTGCACGCCCACGACGACGATCCGGCAGCTTGGCAGGTTGGCGGCGACGTGCGCGTACAGCTCGGCCGCGTAGGTGCCGGCCGTCGATTCGGCGTCGTTGTCGTCGTTGATGGAGCCGAACACGATCAGGTAATCCGGCGCGTGGTCGACGATGCGCGACATGCGGGCGGCGCTCGCGTAGTGCAGCCCTTCCGCCTGCCGTGCCCCGTAGCCCGAACCGCCGATGCCGCCGATGACCATGGACGCGTCCAGCAGCCGCCCGGTCACGAACGCCATGTGCTCCAGCCCGGGCCCGTTCTGGATGCCCGCGGCGCCGTCGGAGACGTAGGAATAGCCCTGCACCCACGAGTCGCCCAGGATGTAGACCTTCGTGCGCGGACGGGTGGCGGTGACGATGGCGCCGGCGGTGGTGTCGATGGCGGTGAGGGCGACGCGGGCCAGGTCAATGCGGACGGTTCGGAGCCCGGCCGCTCCGAGTGCCACGCGGTATTGGCTGTCGACGATGCCAACGACCATCCCAGCGGTGACGGGTGCGCCGTCGACGTAGACGCGGACGGCACGCTCAGGCGAGGGGGCCCCCGACGCGTCGAGCCTGAACGCCAGCTCGGTCCCGGTGTAGGTGAACTCGTAGGAGTGCGCCTCTGGTCGGATGCCGTCCGTTGTGCCGCTGTAGCCGATGAGCCTCAGCCGACCATCGCCAGCCGTGATCCGTTCGCCGCCTGCCACGAGATCCGGGTCGGTGAGCGGCGCGGTGGTGACGGTGCGCAGCGTGGGCGTGGCGTCCACGGTCTGCGCCAGGGTGAGGCTCCGCAGCGGCAGCACGTTGCCGGGGTGCCCTGCAATGACGGCGCCCCCGGAGGACGCAAGGAGACTCAGCAGGTTCACAGGCCAGCCGCCGTCGCCAGGGATGCGATCTGCGCGGGGGTGAGTGCGTGGGGGGTGACGACCACGCCGGCCCACGTCGACTTGTTGCAGAAGTTGCCGCCGTCGAGACAGATCTGGTTGTTCAGTGCGTTCGCCACGATGACTGTCGCGGTGGTCGTGACTCCCACCTGTTCGCCGTCGATGTAGATCCGGTGGGCGGTGCCGTCGACAACTGCGGCGACGTGGTACCGGCGCCCCGCCACGAGTGCGATGGATGCGGTCGTCGTCACGCCATCGACGAGCATCGTCAGCAGGCCGGACATGGGCAGGGAGAGCTTGATGCCCGCCTGGTACAGCCCACGGTTGAGGCTGAGGTCGTCAAGCTTGATGATGGCCGCGAATGTGCCCAGCCCTGCGGCGGACAGGGGCTTGTCGGCTGACGTGAAGAAGTAGCCGTTGGACGCCCCGGTGGTCGCGGAGGTTTCGCCGTCACCGATGCCGAGAGCGCCAAATGCGGCGGTGTTGCCCTTGGTGAGCGCGACCCCGGAGGTGCCCAGGTTGCGGGCCGTGGTCGCCTCCGGTGCATCGTCGAGGGGGTAGTAGCACTGCACGGAGCCGATGGCGGCCACAGCGTCGTCGTAGGCGCCCACTGCGCCCGCGGAGCCGATGCCGTCAACGACCTTCGCCCACCATGTTCCTGCGATGGGCGTGAACACGACCATCGTCTCGGCGTGGGGGACGCCCTTGATGGGGAGCGCGTTGCCGTCGAAGGTGGCCGCCCGTCCGCCGGTCACGTCCTGCGTGAGGACGAATGCCACGGGCTGTTCGGGTGCGTCGAGCGGGACCGTCACTGCCGTGGTTGCGTCGGCCAGGGTCTGCGTCTGGATGGGGTACACGCCGTCTACCTTCGCGGCGTAGCGGTCGTCGGCGTCGGCCAGGGTTGACTCGGCCGTTTCGACCCTCTCCTCCACGGCCCCTCCCCATGACCTCAGTTGGTCGCCCCAAGGCGTCGTGCCGTCAGCGGGAAGAGTAGGGAATGGCATGGGATTCTCCTCAGAGTCCGAAGGGGGTGGTGCCGAACGGGGACAGGCCGAAGAAGCCGTGCGGCACATACAGGGAGCGGGTACCGGACGCGGCCCACTCAGTCGAGACGACGGCGCCGGCCGGCAGGTCGGCGTCGGACTCGAACGACGGGTTGACGGCCAGGTTCGTGACCGTCGCTCCTGCCCGGAGGCGGGTCGAGGTGGACTCGTGCGGGGTGCCGGTCCAGGCGGACACGTCGCCCTCCGGGTTGGTGGCTGCGAGCTGCACGGTGCCGTTCGGCTCGTCCCACACGGCCGTGAGCAGGGGGCGGGTCGGGCGGGCGAACTCGACGGTGACCGTCGCCTCGTCCGGGGCGGAGGTGAGGCCGGAGCCGGACGTCGCCCACACCTTCGCCGAGTACGCGATGCCGTTGTCCAGCGCCCTGCTGAACGTGATGAGGTTGGCGGCTCCCGTGCCGGTCAGGGTTTCGACGAGCTGCCCGTCGCGGTACAGCTCGCCGCGCCAGCCGACCATCGGGGCGCCCTGCGGGTCGGAGTAGGCGACCGTGGCGGTGAACCTGTTCGACGGGATGGTCGTCCCGTTCGTCGGGTCGGTGATCGCCAGCGCGGGCGGCTGCGCCACCTGGAACGTGGCCACCGCCGACCACGGCGACCAGTCGGCGTGCTCGCCCTTCGTGCGGGCCCGCCACTCGACGCCACCCACCGGCCACTCGCCGACCAGGAGGGTGAGCTCCTGGTCGGCGCCGGTGACCGTCTCCAGGGTCCAGCTACCGCCGGCGGGGCGGTGCTCCACCTCGGCGAACGTTTGGGCGGTGGTGTCGACCGAGTTGTGGCGCCAACGCAGCGCGACAGCGTCCTGCGACGACACGGCGCCCTGCGGCCCGAGGGGGGTGGGTGCCTGCGGGGCGGTGAGCAGCTGCAACGGGCTCGACGCGGCGCTATACCCGTACAGGTCGCCGATGCCGAGACTGGGGTTGCTGCGCGACGACACCACACCGATCCGGTGCACCAGCGCCGGGTTGAGGGTTCCGGCGGCAACCGTCCGGCTCGTCGCGTCCTTCGAGAACGCGGTGTGACCGGTGATCCACGCCCACGCCGACCACGTGGCACCGCCATCGCTCGACGACTGGTAGCGCAAGTCCTGGTGGGTGGCGTCGCGGGCGTTGATCGTCCACGAGACCGTCGCGTCGGCTCCCACTCGGGCCACCTGCACGCCCGTCGCGGCGGCCGGGGTGGTCCACACCGCCGGGAAGTAGACCCAGGCGGAGGCGCCGGCCGCGTTCACGGCCCGGATCCGCCACTCCAACTGGTCGTTGGGGTGGTTGCCGTTGTCGACGTAGGCGCGGGCCGAGCCGGTCACCGAAGCCTGCGGGTCGTACCGGTTGTCGGACAGCTGCCACTTCTGGATCTCAAACGAGGCGACCGGCCGGTCTGTCGTCGGCGATGCCGACCAGGCCAGGTCGTGGCGGGTGTCGGACACGCGCGCCACGCTCACGCCAGTCGGGGCGTTCGGGGCCGTGATCACCCGGGACGGAATCGTGACGGTCGCCGACACGCTGGCCGTGTTCGAGGCGCCCACGTAGTCGACTCCGCGCAGTGAGAACGCCACCGACTTGGACTGCGCCGAGCTGCCCAGTGCCACCGCGACCGAGAACGAGTGAATCTGCTGCGAGCCATCGGTCGCCACATTGATGGACTTCGACCCGGAGCCGGAACCCAGCAGCGTCCCCGACCAGGCGAACACGTTGTTCGTGTCGTAGAACGAGTAGCGGGCCTCCACTCGCACCGTGCCCGTCACGGTCACGCTCGTCTGGCCCAGCGTCGGCGTCGGGACCGTGTAGTCCAGCCGCAGCCGCATTCGGGCCGTGGTCGTCGAGTTCGGAACCCAGGCGCCGTAGAGCGTTGTCATCGAGGCCCTCCAGCCAGTTCAGCGTGATGGTCGATGTTCGACAGGAACGCCTCGAAGTGGTTCCACGAGCGGAACGCGTCCTTGGGGACCGTCACGTTGTAATGCCGGTTGACGACGGTGCCGGTGCCACCGCTGGGCAGTGCGCCGACGATGCCGCCGCCGGCCATGGCCATGCCGCCGAAGCGTCGTATCGTCTCCAGCAGGATCGCCAGCGACCGGGCCGACCCGTCCAGCGGGATGTACGCCTCAGGGACGTCGCCACGGTCACCCACCACCCGCCAAGAGTTCGGCGGCACCATCTGCGCGATCGGCTGCATCGGGTTGAGCCCGCGGATACCCCCGGCGGCCATGAAATCCAGAACACCGCCAGTGGCGTTGTAGACGTTGTACCCGGATCCGGAGACGGCGCGCTGTGCGGCCTGCTGCACCGACTGCACGCGGGCGTAGACGGTCGCAGTCCTCGCCCGCGCAAGGTAGTTCAGCTCACGCTCGGCACCGGACACGTCCCCCGAGTCCAGCAGTGCGCGAATCTTCGACTGCTTCTCCGCCGGCAGCTTGTCGATCGCCGCCTTCATGTCGTCGATGTACTGCTTCGAGGACGTCGCGCCCGGCGCGGAGACAGCCGTCGACTTGCTGCCCGGCACCTCCGCGTAGGTGTTGATCAGGTCGCGGGCTTGGTCCTCGGTGAAGCCCATCTGCACGAGCTGGTCCACGATCGCGTCCGTCGCCACCGCGTACCGGTCCGCCAGGGCGCCCTGACCCTCACCGGCCGCAGCAGCCGCAGCCAGCTCATTATCCAGCGCCGTGATCGTCTCAACGATCTGCCCGTGGAGCACCTTCCCCGAGTCGGAGGCCTGCAGGTTCCCCTCTTCCAGCCCCTCCATGCTCAGCTTGGAGCCGTCAGCCGCGACACCCAGCCCGGCGACCGCCGAAGCGGTCAGCTTCGCCGCGTCATGCACGAATCCCAGTGCCACCTGCGCGTCGGCGAAGCCGTTGAACTTTTCGCGCATCCCTTCGAGCTTCTCGTTGGCCTTATCCGTGGTGTCGCCGAAGCCGCGCATCCCGTCGGCCAGCTCGGTCATCCCCGAGGTGTCTGCGAGCCCGAAGGTCTGCCACTCGATCACGGCGGCGAGCCCCTCCAGCATGTCCGCGAGCGGTCCCGACACGAAGTCGCCAATCCCGGTGTTCGCCGCGACGGCGAAGTCGATGGCGCCGTTCACCAGATCCTGGAAGAACTGCAGCAGTGGGCCGCGGTTCGAGCTGATCCACTCGGCCGCCTCGCTCAGCGGCTCCGAGAATGCGGCGGCAAGGGCGCCCTTGATCCCGTCGGCGGCAACCTCGATGTTGCGCTTGGCTTCCTCCATCTTGGTCGCGTCGTTGTCGGCAAGGGTGTCGAACATCGTTCTCGCCGCGCCCGCGACGCCGTCGAGCTGGTCGACAGCGTTCGTGAGATCCAAGGCTCCAAGTGCCCCGGCCGTGTCTTCCCATTTGGTGCCGAAGATGTCGATCCCTGCGGCGTTGCGAGCTAGGGGGTCCTCGATTCCTCGGAGTCCGTCGAGGATCTGGTCGAGGCCCTCCCTTGCATGGGGTCCGCCTGCGGCGATCTTCGCGGCGGTCTCCTCCGCGCTGAGTCCCATAGCGTCAAACGCGGCCCTGGTGTCGTCCGACATGTCCGTGGTCAGGTTGCGCAGTTCGAGGAGTCCATCCGCGATCACGTCGCTGTTGCGCGCACCGGCTTTAAGCCCTTGGTTCAGCAGGCCAAGCGCCTCGCTGCCACTGATGCCCAGCGAAGCGAAGACGCTGCCGTACTCGTTGAACGTGTCGAGGAGATCCTCGCCCAGGTTCACGCCCTCGCGCTGGCCTGCCGCGAGCACATCGAACGCTTCATCGGCTGACTTCACGAGCCCGGTGCGGAGCATCGTGGTGACAGCACGGGCTACCGGGAGCACGTCCTCACCCAGGACGTCCGCGATACCGGCCAGGCCCTGGATCACCAGCTCCGCCGAGCGCCGCGAATCCTCGGGCTGGATCAGGTCGAACTGGAGCGCCAGTCGCGCCGTGTCCATGTTCGCCTCGATCGACTCGCCGAACACGCTGGCGTACGCCTCAGCGGCGGCGTCGGCCATGCGTGCCGCCTGCGCCGGGTCCAGCCCTGTGAGTGCCTGCAGTCGGTCGCGGCCCAGCTCCACGTTGAGCCCATCCTGCACGGCCCCGACGATGGCCTTGCCGATCGCCACGCCCGCCAGGATGATGCCGCCCGCAACGGGGATCGCGGTGAGCGCATCCTCAAGGCTGCTGCCGATATCGCCACCGACGACCTGGCCGACCCGCTCGCCGACGCCACGGGTCGCGCCGTCCAGGTTGGACACCAGCCCGGAGCCCGCCTGCTTGCCCGCCTCGCGGCCCTCGGTCTTCGCCGTGTCGGTCAGCTGCTTCAGCTCGGCCTGAGCCTTCGCCGTGTCAGCGTCGACCTCCATCTTCGACTTCGCCGATACCAGGGCGTCCCGCTGCCGCTCGGCGCGCTCCAACGCCTTCTCGGCGCGGGTGATGTCGGCGGTGACCTCAAGGTCCGTCTCCACGGAGCGCAGGTAGTCCAGTCGCTCCTGGGTGCGGGTCAGATTCTTCTCGGCGCGCTCAATGTTCGCGTCCACTGTGGCGACAGTCTTGGCCGAGACGATCTTCTTCGCCTCAGCCTCAACGCGCCCCATGCCGGCCAGGGCGTCCTTGACGTCGCCGTCGACCTTCTGCTTGACCGGCTTGTCCTCGATCTTCTTCGCCTTGGCCGCAGTGTCCTTGACCGCCCTGTCGACGGCGGAGGTGTCGGTGGTGAACAGAACTTCGAGCTCGGTGACTATGGACTTGCTCATCGGGTCACCTCCTAGTGAGAGCGGCCCGCAGGTGACCGTGAGGACGTTCAAGCAGGGCGAAGATCATGGTCCGCACACCCGGCCACGGACGGGCCAGGATCGCCGGGTCATACAGGTCGACGCCGTACACCTCGGCCATCTCGGCCACCACGATCCGCCAATGGGCGGCGATCGCAGACAGCGAGCCGTCGATGGTCGGCGCCTTGATGACCGGAGTCGGGACCTCGGGTCGAAGCTCCGCGGGGACTGGGCGGTAGTCAGAGAACCAGCCGTCCGCATCAGGGGTGCCAATGCCGTACGGCGCCCAATCCTCCGCGGTCTCTAGCCTTTTGGGCCCTGCTTCTCACCGCCGGACAAGCCCTCGGTGGACCACAGGAGCCGCGCCAGGTTCGTGGCGTACTCGCGGCCGCGCGCCCAATAGAAGACGGCGTAGTAGGCCATTCTGTCGATGCTGGCCTGCGGCACGTCGTCGGCCACCATCTGCTCGTACACGTCCCGACCGAGGCCGGGGTGGTTGTCGCCGATGGAGTCCAGGACTTCCTGCACCTCCGGCGGCACCGGGCCAGGAACCCAGCCCAACGCCACCTCGCCGCGAATCGCAGCGGCCAGGATCTGCCGACCGGCGGCGACGCTCGGGGGCTGCACCACGTAGGTGCGACCCCCGAACGTCAACTCCAGACCGGGGGCCGCCCACTCCGCGAAGTCGACGGCACCCATGTCAGGCCCGCGTGTACGGGAAGGCGTTCGAGGTGCCCTCCGGCGTGACAACCGTCACGTCGACCGAGCCGGCCGAGCCGGCGGGCAGGGTCGCGACGATGGTCGCGCCGTTGATGACCGCGAACTCCGTCGCAGCAGTCACGCCGAACGTCACCGAGGTGGCGCCCAGGAAGCCGGAACCGGTGATCGTCACCATGTCGCCCACACCAGCAGCGGGGCCGTCGACCGACGCGACACCCGTGATCACAGGGGCCGTGGCGTCCCAGCCGGCGAACGGGTTGGTGATCGTCTGCGGACGCCCACGGCCGGTCAGCGTGACCGAGAAGGACTCGATCTCCGCATTGCCGGAGTTCTGGCGAGTGACCTCGACAGTCACCAGGGCCGAGCCGGCGTCGTCCGGGTTCGGTGCGCCCACATCGGGCTTGTGGTACCAGCGCACCTCGAGCACGGCAGTGTTGCCGGTGCCCCTCGCCGCGGCCATCAGTGCCTCGACCTCAGGGAGGTAGGCGCCTGTGGTCAGCGAGCGGTTGCCCTGCACTGTGAACGAGGCCGCGAAGCCGCGTGCGGTGACCTCCTCGGAGGGGGCGCCGCGGTCGTCGTAGGTCGCCACGTCCTGCGTGGTGGCCGGGAAGGAAGGAGTCCAGCCCGAGATGCGGCGCACGGGCTGCCACGACGGCGAGCCAGTGGTGCCGAGGTTGACATCGAGGCCGTACTCGAAGGACTTGCCCAGCGACGTGGAGGCCGGGACGGGGACGTAAGGGTGGTCGCTCATGGGGAAACCTCCAGGTTGTCGAGCGTGATTTCGCGGAGCACGCGGAAGTGCGGCCCGGGACGGTGGAGTGCTAGGCCGGGCGCCTAGACCCCGAAGGGGTCGATGCCGAATGCGCCGATGGCGAACCCGAGCACGGCCTCCAGGTTGTCGAGCTGAATCGTGTAGTTCTCTGAGCGTTCTTCGCGCCCGTTTCCGTCGGCCCCGAGCGGCCCGAAGGAAGTTCGTTGGATGTGGTTGATGCCACCGGTGCGCATCCGCCCCTGCATCATCAGGAACGCCAGGGACGCGAGCTTGTCGGCGGAGTCAGGCTGGTTGCGGGCGCCGCGAATCAGGAGCTGCACGCTGCGCGTCGGCCCGTAGACCTCCACGTCGTCGGTGCCGCCGTAGACGCGCACACCCACAGCCGTGTCAGGGGCATCCGGGATGGGCCCGTAGAACACGCCCACGCGATCAGCGGGGTACGTGCCCGTCTCGGACCAGGACCAGCCGGGCAGTTCGCCCAGCAGCCCACAGATGGCGATGGTCAGGTCTCGGTCGTTCACTTCAGCCTCACCCTCACGCCGTCGGCGATCTTCTGCTTGGCGCCCGACTGCTCGACAGCCGCCTCCAGATACTTCGCCTGCCCGCCGTTGGGGTGCTTGAAGTCGAGGCGCTCATGCTGGATCCACGCGTAGCGCCCTTTGAACACGACCGACACGGACTTGAAGTCGGTCTCGACCTTGCCGGAGCGGCGAAGCTTGCCGGACTCCTTCGGGGCCAGGGACTTCGCGACTCGGAGGACCTCCTTGGCGGTCTCCACCATTGCGGCCTGCGCCGCCTGCTCGATCTGCGTCAGCTTCGCGTCGTACACCTTGACCATCAGGCCCCCGATACGCTGGATGAATGAAACTTCGATCTGTCGGCATCGCCGCCGCGCTCCTGCTGTCCGGATGCGCAGCCGGGAATGGCTCGGCGGCAGATGGCGCCCCGAGCGCCACGGTCAAGGTGACGACCACTGCTCCCGTCGCGACACAGACGGACTCACCGGAGCCTGCGATGGTGGCCATCCCTGACGTCGCGGGGATGGCCGCCTTTGACGCAGGCAGGGAATTGAACGAGCTCGGCTTCGACGTCTCGTATGCAATCGGTGGAGAGCTACGCGACCCGTCGTGGACACTGACGGCGGCGAACACCGATCCCGCAGCCGGGAGCACCGCCCCGAGTGGCTCGCGCGTCCGCCTCGAGATGATCGCCGAAGATCCGATCAGTCACGAGATCGAGCTTGATGGACAGCGGGCGATGATCTGGATCAGCGAGCCCCTCACGATTCAACAGGCTTGGATCCTCAGCGCCGAACTGGCCTCCCAGCCCCTTGTTGACGGCGGCTACTTCATCGAAATCAACTGCATCGACGGCACGACCGACAGCGCGTACAACAGGCAGGCGAACGGAAGGCTGGCGGTCGGGGAGAAGGGCGGGGAGGCCCTCGGGCTCAACCCCGGCGTCTACGTCGTTGAGTTGCGTGAAGGCGCGACCTGCCCTTAGTGGGGGCCTACTCCAGCGACAACAGGAGGTAGGCGTCGAGCGGCGGGTCGTTGGGGTTGATCGCCGCCGACAGGACCCTTGCCTCGCGCTCCTGAGGCAGCCCGGGCCACACCGTCACCAGCGACCCGACAGGGACGTGCTCGGGAAGCGGCAGGCTGACCTGAGACGACGACACCACCTCGGCGCCGGACGCGTCGCGCACCAACTCCTGCCTGTCGAGCACCTCAGCGGCCAGGGTCCGGGGCGCACCGAAGCCGCCGCCGAGTCCGCCGCTGGGCAGAAGGTCGCGCACCGTAACGGTGTGCGGGTACCAGAAGGTGCCCCAGCTCACGACGACTCCGGCCAGATCGCGGC
Organism: Tessaracoccus sp. MC1627; assembly: GCF_014164725.1. Classification (NCBI taxonomy): domain Bacteria; kingdom Bacillati; phylum Actinomycetota; class Actinomycetes; order Propionibacteriales; family Propionibacteriaceae; genus Tessaracoccus; species Tessaracoccus sp. MC1627. Next base: position 28,926 of record NZ_JACJGA010000002.1, read on the forward strand.
CACCAGCCCTGAGGTCGGGAAGCTCCCGACAGGGGCAGCGGCAGCCGACGGCGAGATGCCACACAGGGCACGCAGCGCCGACCGGTCGTTGGCCGTGAACACGTCGCCGACATCACGAAAGGACACGCTGGTGCCGTTACGCGACTGCTGCGACACCCGCGACATGCCAGTGCCCGGCAGCTCACCGGCGACCCTGCGAAGGATCGCCACCGCCTTCGCGCGGGGCAGGTTGTCCAGCGAGTCGAGACAGGGGGCGACGGTCGCGGCGTACGCCAGGACCACGAGACCAGTGTCGTAGCTGTCGCTGATCTCATCAGGTTCGATGTCCACGTCGCCCCCTCTCTGCTACTTCGCGGCAGGCTTGGGGGCCTGCGGCTTGACGGGCTTGACCGGCTCGGCCTCGACCGTGGGCGCGTCCGGGTCGACCCCGGCAGCGCCCTCGACGAACTCGGCGCCATCCTGGATCACCGGCAGCTCGACGGGGACCTCCACGACCAGCCCCCGCTTGACTAGCCGGGCAGACTCGGCCGCCTCGACCTCGGCGGGCAGGAGCGAGCCGCGGTAGATGTACACCTCGCGACGTGGCCCCGGAACGCGGGCCACAGCCACAGCCGCGACCACGCGGAACCGGGCGGGCATCAGAGGCCCGTGTCGTCGATGATGACGCCGGCGAGCGGCTCCAGCACGACGGGGACGGTGACGCGACGGGCCCGCAGATCGTACGAGTCCTTCAACTCGTCACGGATCGACTTGACCTGCACGCCGTCGAGGCCGGTGTAGCCGGGGCTCGCCAGCGCCTCATCCGCCATGCCGCCCAGCTGCTCGCGGTCCACCAGCATCGGATCGGTGAACGGCACGTGGGCCGAGGTGGCCCAGGTGAGGCCCAGGTAGTCCGGAATCACGCCGGTCAGGATCGCGTTCTGCTGCTCACGCGGCACGAGGCCACCCGTGATCAGCTTCCCGGCCACCTTGGCGAACTGGGTGGGCTTCAGGACGACCGTGTTGTAGTCGAACACCTGCGACCCGTTGAGCTCCTCGGCCTTCGCCTTGACCGCCAGGACGCCCTCGATGATCGCGTCATCGGTGGACCACGCGCCAGTGTTGACGTTGTGGGTGCCGGTGGTGGTCACGGAGATGGTCTGGGTGATCTTCGATGCGATGACCGCCAGGGCCACGGCGTCGACGTCGCGGATGTTGCCGTTGGCGAGCTTCCGCAGCGCCTTCTCCACCGGCGTGAAGCCGAGACGGGAGATCGCCTCATCGGTCACCGGGGTGTCGAGGCCCCACTTGACGGTCTTGGCCGCGGCGAGCTCGCCGGAGGTCAGGACGGTACGCGGGTACTCGCCGCCCGGGGCCACGGCCTCGGCGGAGTCAGCGGGCATGATCTCCTCGCCGGTCTCGTACAGGATCGCCCCGCCGACCGCCTGGAAGCGACCGGCCAACAGGAAGTCCGCGATGAACTTCTGGGTGAGGATGTCCAGCAGTCGCCGGCGCAGGAGCGTCGGGGTCTTCAGGAGGTGGTGGATCTCCACCGTGGTCATGTCAGCGCCGATGACCGGCGCGGAAGGGGGGTACGTGAAGCTCATGGTTCCTTCTCTCAGCGATCCAGTGCGACGAGCACGGGGACGTTGGTGCCGCCAGTCAGGGCAACCCCGACGATGGCGCGGGTGTTGGTGACATCGGCAGCGGTGGGGGTGGTCACCGCGGCCAGCGCGGACACCTTGCCGTCGGTGGCAGCGACCACCAGGGCGCCGGCAGCGATCGCGCCGGAAGCCTCAATTCCCTGGATGCCGCCGCGGAGGATGAGGACCTTCTCGCCGATCGCGGCGTCGGTGGCCGCAGCCCCGAGCCATGCGGACGAGTTGGCGGTGGCCGGGGACACCTCGTTGTCGCCGGTGACCATGACCAGACGGCCAGCGGTGACCGCGGCCTCGGCGGTCAGGGTGATGGCCGCCCCGGGGGTGAACTTGTGGACGTGCTGAGCCATGGCTCAGGCCTCCTTCCGCGTGGAGCCCCACGCCTTGGTGTACAGGACCTCGTCGGACGTCTCCACGTCGTCGGAGTGGCCGATCTCGGCCAGCGGGACGGTGTTCGGGGCCAGCGACGCGAGCACGGGAGCCATGCCCTCTTCGTCGGCCTTGAGTGCAGCGACCCAGTGCTCGCGTCGGGCGGGCGGGATCCGGCCGTCGGCGATCGCGGCCTCGACCAGTGCGGCGCGGGTCGCGTCGGCCTGCTCGGTGCGGATCGCGCGCAGCTCGTCGAGCTCGGAGCGCATCGTGTTCAGCATGGCGGCCTCGATGGCCACCACGCCCTCGGGGAGCGCCGCCACGGGGGCGGGCGGGGCGTCGGCCTGCTCGGCGAGAGCCTCGTCGAGGGCGGCCAGAACGGCATCCTCAGAGGTTCCGGCATCGGAGATCCCGAGCCGTTCGCGGAGCCCAGCCATGAAGGAGTCGGACATCGCGTCCTGCCTTTCGGTTGGTTGACCCGGCTCGGAAGTCGCCGGGGGAACATGGAGCGCGGCCACAGCGGGCAGCGCAGGAGCCGGGGCGGCCAGGCGCCCCGCGTAGGTGAATCGGGACAAGTCGTGCGCGGCGGCCTTCGTGTCAGCGGAGCCGTCCCACTCGTCAGCAACGCCCGCCAGGACGGCCTCCTCGGCCGTGTACCAGGTCTCGGCGCGCATCACGTCGCGCCACTGTGCACGGGTGCCACCAGCGCGCTTCGCGTAGGCGTCGGCGTAGGAGTCGGACAGCTTGTCCAGCAGGTCCGCCGTCTCGCGCATCGTCTGCGCGTTGCCCCAGGCCATGCCGCTGGTGTCGTGAATCATCATCTGCGCCGAGCGGTTCATGGTGATGTGATCGCCAGCCATGCAGATCAGCGACGCAGCCGATGCCGCGATGCCGTCGACGGTGACCTGCACGCGGGCGCGGTGACGCCGAAGCGCGTTCATGATCGCCACCCCGTCCCACGCGTTACCGCCGGGAGAGTTGACGAACAGGTTGATCGTGTCCACGTCGAGCCCGGCCACCTGTGCAGTGAAGTCCTTCGCGGACGTGCCCCAGTAGCCGATCTCGTCGTAGATGTACACGTCGGCCGCGGACTCGGCGGTGCCGTCGGCCTTGGCCTCGATGCGGTACCAGTTGGGCGCGGCAGGCTCGCCGACCGCGGCAAGGATGCCGGCGGCTCGGGCCTGTGCGCGCGGGTGCGACGGGATATAGGTCTCGCCCTCACGCTCGGGGGTCAGGTTGGTCATTCGCCCTCCTTGGGGCTTCCGGGCCCGAGGGCCGCACCGGCTCGGCGCACCAGGTCGCGCGCCTCGTCCTTGTCGATCACGGGGCCTACGCCGAGGTAGACCTTCTGCACCGTCTCGGCCGCGAACCGTGCGCGATCGGCGTCCGACACCTCATCGGGCTCGGCTTCCTCCGCGTCCTTGTCCTTGACTGGCAGCTTGTATCGCTGGCGCAGGTACTCCTCGAGCGAGCGATCAGGGATGACCACGTGCGCATCCACGAGCAGTTTGATCGCCTCGGCGGTTGCCGGACTTGACGCACCGATCTCGTCGAACACAAGCCGCGGAGCTGGCTCGGACTCGCCCCAGTTGAGGTCAACCAGGTCGTCGATGACGTGCTGTTGTGTTACGTCGGCCAGATGCAGCGCCGAGGCCTGCAGCGACGACGCGAAGAAGTCTGCGAACGTCGAGCCGAGGGCCCATGAGCCTGTCTCGGTGCCGAGGTTCAGGAAGTGCGCCAGGACGGCGCGCGCGATCTGCTCGTCGTAGTAGCGAATCGGGCCATCAGTGTCCGGGAGTTTCCCGGAGACGCCCATCAGCTCCAGCTTCGCCCCGGCGGGAATCGACACGCCCGCGTTCTCGCCGGCCCGTAGCCCCTTCGCCAGCTTCAAGCCCTCGTCGCGCTGCGCAGCGTGCCATGCCTCGACCTCAGCCGTGGTCATCTCAACGCCCTCAGGCAGCGGCGCACCGGTGTAGACCGGGATGCCCAGACCATTGCGCTCAACCGTCAGCGCCTGTGCCCGCATCATCCGGTCCTTCAGCAGCCAGCTCTTGTAGCCCGCGCGCAACAGCGACTGTCCAACCCAGTTACCGCCCTCGCGGTCGCGGGTATACACAACCAGGTGCTCAACCGGGATAGGCTTCTTGGCGCCGTGCTGCTTGACATGGACGAGTCCGCCATCCTTGGCGACCTTCCACTCCGAGATTGTGCGATGCGGGCGCCACGCGAGCTTCTTAAGCCGCCAGAGCCCGTCTTCAATCTCGCCGACCTGCTCAAACACCGAATGCCCGAACACGTCCTCAAGCTGCGCCAGGCGTAGATGCTCCTGCCACGAGAAGCGACCCCGGCGACGATTCGCCGACGGCACGGGCGCCTCGCCACGGATCGGCAGGTCAAGGTCCCGGGAGGTTACCTCCACCACTTCGCGGCGGCATCCCGTCGCGTCCAAAGCCCAGTTCGCGCGGCGTACAGGGAGTGACACCGCCAACAGTGTCGACTTCACCTGCGCATCCAGTCGCATCTGGCCGTACACGTCCAGCGACTGCGGCCAGCGCAGCGCCGGGTTCGCCTCAGCCGTGTCCGTGGACATGGTGCCCCACGAAAGGAGGTCTTCAACTTGGTAGCCAATTTCCGGCATCCCGACCTCCTTAGAATTGCATCTCTGCGAGGTTCGGCTCGCCCCGCATGTAGTCACTCGGCCCCACGTCGTCCAGCACCGCGGCCTTCGGCGGCGCCGGGGCTTCCTTCTTCGGCGGCGGCTGCAGCACCTCAAGCGCGTACAGCGCCCACGTCTCGGCGCACAGGCCGGCGATGTCCACTGGTGTCGACTTCTCGCGGGACCAGATTTGATTCTCGGCGTACTTCATCGTCAGGCCGCCCTCGACGGCCAGGTCCACGTCGGGCTGCTCGGTGATGACCAAAGCCTTGTCGCGTACCCGGTCATGGATCCGGCCCGTAGCGATCGCGCACATCGAGCCGTCAAGCTCGTGAACAATCAGGCCGGCCTTCTTCAACGGCTTGACCAGCTCGGCCGCGGGGCAGCCCTTGACCTGTACGGCCACCTCGCGGTGCCCTGACTTGTCGGCCAACTCCTTAACGAAGTCGACCGCCCAGATGATGCCCGGGCGCTTCGTGCGCACCGTCACCAGCGGGAGCCCCGAGTCCGTCACGACCGCGGCGGACACCCACGTCGTCGAGCGGTCGTGCGACGTGTCCACGCCCCAGACCGTGCGGGCGCCCTTCGGGATCACCAGATCGCCAGGGGCAACCTGCAGCGCCTTCCATTCGGACGGCTCAATGTGCGGCTCGATGCCCTGCGTCACCCACTGGCACAGGACCTCGATGCGCTCCACGGACTTGTTCTTCGCCTCGGCCGCGGTCTGCATCAGGCCCTCGATCGTCATCCCCGGCAGGTAGCCGGCCGACGGGTTGGCCTGCGCGAAAGCGTTGGGATCGTCCAGCGTCGCATCAGGCGGGGCTGACCACTCGGCCACGAACCATTGCGCCTCAGGCTTGTCGACCGACTCGTGCGCGATGTCGCGCACGTCGCGGAGCACCACCGAGCGGTGCGTGCCGGCGTTGCTGAATGCCAATAGCAGCGAGTCGAACATGGCCGTCGCCGACTTCTCGATCGCCGACCAGCCCTCATAGTCGTACTGCTCGCGCAGCTCGTCCAGCAGTAGCCGCGCCGATGAGTAGCCACGGGCCCCGTCGAAGGTTCGCGGGCGGTACACGGCGCCCTCGTGGGTCACCAGTTCCGTCTCGCCGTTCGACGTACGCGGCATCCGGGTAGCGCCCTGCAGCAGCGGCACACGGTCGTGCGCGATACCGATACGCGGATCGTCCGGACCGCCCCAGCGGCGGACCTGAGTCCACGGCTTCATGGCGATGTCCAGCTTCTGAGCGGCACCCACCACCACGAAGTCGCGGGGCTGCACCAGCTCGGGCCAGCGCACCGAGTCGACGTACAGGAAGAACGCCGCCAGGATCGCGGCCATCAACGTCTTGCCGTTCTGGCGAGCGACGATGACCAGTGCCTTGCGGAACCTCAGCGCGCCGTTGAGCTTGAGCTCGAGGAGGTGGATCAGTAACCACTTCTCCCACGGCAGGAGGTGGACCCTCAGCACGTTCTCAGCAAACGCGATGCACTCGAAGCCGCGCGAGGTCTCCGGCGTCAACTCGCGGAGAGGCTTGGTGAATATCCGGGGCTCGGTGAACCCGTGCGTGATCTTCAACACGCGCTCACCGCCCTCAGGAAACGACGCTCAGGGGCTGGCCGAGGCCCTTCCTCATGTCATTCAGCGCCTGCTGTGCAGGGGAAGCCGTGGGTGCCGGCCCCGGCTTGGCCTTCTCGGCCGCCGGCGGGACCAACTGCAGCGACTCCAGGTACTTGAGGAAGCTCGGGAGCGAAGTGTTGTCGTTCGCCGGGACCGACGGGCGGGCGCCTCGCGCCTCGGACTCGTGCGCGTCCTCGATCGCCCACTGCACGATCGTGTCCCAGGCGTCGATCTTCGCGGCCAGGGCACGGGCAGCGGCAACCGCGCCGGCGTGCTTCGGCTCCAGGTGCGTCGCGGTCATAATCGAACGGTTCAAGGCGCCCAGGACGGTGGTGTCGTCGAAGCTTTCAGGCATCGGAACCTCCGTATTCGCACACTTCCTGAGGATTCTCGCGCGCGACCCCCGGATCGGCATCTTCGGGGAGAGAGGACTGCTCCCCCCGAAGCTCGTCCCCCCCGACCCCTAAGGCTAGATTTTTCACAGGATTGGGCGCGAACTATTCGAACACTCACCACCAGTCGGTGATCCCGGCCCCCAGGTCCGCCGGCGCAGACTTGTCGGTGTTCGATTCTTCGATCACCGCAGCCCGTGGCGGTGTAGGCGGGTTCAGGTACCAGCGATGGATGGCGTTGATGGCCTCGTCGGGCCTGCCTGCTCGTCGTGCCCGCTGCAGCGTGACGGTCTGTCCGGGATCGACCAGTAGGTACTGGGATCCGGGGTGCTCCCGGGTGATCTGGGTACGGAGCCATGTGTCGATGACCCACGCATCCACGCCAAGGTCGATGGCCTTACGGATGGCGGAGGCCCGGGCTGCACCTGCAATGCGCTTGATGTGCTCGGGGTGGTCGTGGTCATCGGGGGAGCCCAGTGCAGCGCAGAGGGCGTCCTGGTCGATGACGACGTCGCCGGGCTTGCGGTGCTCGTTGACGTGGGTGGTCTTGCCGCTGCCCGGGGGCCCGTACACCACGACGATGGTCACGAGGTCACCACCACTCGTCGAGCGCTTCACCGAGCCCGGGGGATGGGGCGCGCTTGCCGCGGCTGCTGTTGCAGTTGAAGTGGCTGTGGCGGAATCCGGTCACGTCCTCGAGGAGCTCGGGCGCGTCAGCGAAGGGCGTGTAGTGGTCGAGGTTGTGACTGTCGGGCGTGGTACTGGGATCGGCCACGTAGTCGATGCGCTGCTTGCACAACCAGCAGTTGGCCAGGTGCCGGGTCGCCGGGTCGGCATCGAGCCGCCGGCCCTGTTCGAAGAACTCTGCGCGGAGCTTCTTCATGCGGCGGGAGTCGGGGCGCCTCATGTGATCCCTCCGGGTATGCGAAACCCCCGACACCTTGGGGGGGCGTGTCGGGGGCTCGGTCGCCAGCTTAGCGCGACCGGCTCTCGCGCATTTGGCGCGCCACTCCGCCCGGCTTGGCACCCCATCGGTCGTCGTAGCCTGGGCGATCCCTGTACTGGTAGGCCAGTGTGAGTAGCGCGAACTGGAGCCCCGCGAGCTCCATGCGCAGCATCTCCGACTCTCCGGCCTGGAACATCCTGTCGGCGTTCAGCTGTCGCTTCAGCGTCGTCTCGTACTGGTGAGCAAGGGTCAGCTTGGAGTTGCCCGACCGGCGCAGATCCTCCGAGTTGCCTGAGGGTGCTCGGCCTTCACCGGGAACGGCCTTCTCGATGCGCTTGGCGCGCGACAGTTGCTCGATGGCCACAGACTTGACGAAGGAGGTGAGGGCTTCGTCGTCCCGGAAATCGTTGCGAATCGCCACTAGAGACACTCCTGCCGCCGCCATGACCATACCATTTCAAAACCTCCTGAGACGAGTAGCAAGCACCACGGCGTCGAATGTCGCGTACAACAGGCTCCGGTCAGACACCACGCACCCCACAGCCTCTAACGCATCACCGTTCTTACACCATCGCCTGAGCGTCTCACGAGGGATCTCCAGTGCACGGTGGAGCTCCGTGAGGGTGGCGAGCCCGTCGACCTCCAGGCCAGCTCTGGCGAGTCTCTGCTCGACGTTGGCTTCCCAGGCCAGGAGTGCGGCCAGCCTGTCGTACACGGCCCGGTCATGGACGGCGCCGCAGGTGGAGCACCAGACGTCGATCTCGCCGGCCGGGATGCGGAGCGTCTTCTGGTGACAGGCAGGGCAGGACACGCCTACGCATGGCCGGTCCGCTGGTCGCCACGGCGCGACCAAGTGGGCGCTCTCGATGGCCTCGTGCAAGTCGTCGATCATCTCGGCCGCAGGGGCCCAGCGAGCGAGCGCCTCGATCCGCTGCCGCAGCCAGCGAGCTACCGTCTCGGGGGTGGTGTCGAGTGGTCCGCGGAGATGGTGGTGTTCGGCGACGCTCACGGCCCACTCGTAGAGCTTGACCTGCAGGTCCGACATCGCGCAGGCGGCGTCCACGGTACGGTCCATCGACTCCGTCCGGCCGCGAGCGCCGTCGCCAGGGCCCCTCAGGTGCTGACCCAGATTGGCGGCCAGCCAGGCGGCGACGGTCGCGACGGACTCCGCTCTGCGCTCCGCCTCCTCGATTGGCATGGCCGGCCCGATCAGCGAGACCAGCCGACCGTGGCAGTGTCGGCACAGAAGACCGAGCTCGGCCAGGCGTGGCCGACAGCCTCGACACTCCTGGTCGATGCACTGGGCGAGATGGCCGTCGGCACACCCGCTGGCACAGTAGGCAACAGCCCCGGCGAAGTCAGCCGTCAAGTGGTCGGCGTCGGATCTGCTGCTCACGTTGCGTCCTTCCGTGCCGCGCGGATGGCGGCGATCTGTTCGGGGGTTGCTTTGGGGGTGTCGGCGTAGCGGTCGTGCCAGGCGGGCAGTGCCGGTGCGACGCCGGGCTGTCGTGTGGATGCGAGGTGCCACCAGGGGCCGTCCTCGCGGAGCCGTGCCGGCGTCTTGGTGGCGGGGTCGTAGGCGACCCAGACCATGGCGAGGTGGACGTCTCGAGGTTGTCTGTCGCGGAAGTCGGCCAGGACGGTGACGATGGATGTGCGCAGCCAGTCGGGTCGTATCGCTGTGGCGGTCTCGGCGATGCGGATGGCGTCTTCTCGGCTCATCATCGGCGTTGCCGCCAATCAATCGCCTCGCGCGTTGCAGTCGTTTGATTGGATGCAGAAGCAACCAACCTCAGAGCGAGAGTCCGGTAGGTATATACGGGTCGGGTCGGGACGGGACGGGACGGGACGGCGTGACAGGTGCGTGACATGGACGGCGTGACAGGTGCGTGACACCCCGCGTGACATGTCACAGCGTCACGCGTGACATGGGCGTGACAGCGTGACATCAGGCACCCTCTTTCGCTCTGGCCCGGGCTCGCTCGCGGGCGTCCTGTTGGCGCTTCCGCCAGGCGGCCCGGTCTGCTTCCACGTCCTCGCGGCGGGGGTTTCGGCCCTCCCAGTCGTGGAAGCGCCAGCCGCCCTCCATCCGCTCCCAGAGCCCGGCATCCACCAGGGCTTTCGCGTCGGCGGGCTTGCCGCCCAGGGCGACGAGCATGTCGGCTGGGATGAATCCGTCTGTGAGTTGATCGCCAACCCAGCTTCCAGCGATCACCCACAGCCCCATGGCGCGGAGCCCGGCGCGATGTCTCTTCGGGTGGGAGTGGAGCTTGTCGTCCACTTTGAACCAGGCCATCACGCCGCCTTCGTCTTGGGCCCGGGGGTGCCGACGAATGCCAGCTCGACGCCTTGGCGGGTCAGCTTCCAGCGGCGGTGGCGGATGTTCTCGGCACTGCGGCCGGGCAGCAGTCGTGCGGCTTCACTGATGCTGTGGGCCGCGACAATGGCGTCCTCGTCGGCGGTCCAGGGGACACGGGGAGCGCGTGGCTCGATGGCTCCGCTCTTGCGCAGTTGCTTGCGCCGCCACTCCACGGCCGACTTGCTGGCCCCGGTGAGCCTCATCGCGTCGTCGATGCTGCGGGCGGCGAGGATGGCGTCCTGCTCGGGGGTCCATTCGAAGTTCTTGCCGCGCGCCTGGGCGACGCCGAGGTGGGCGCGGCGTCGGGTGATCGTGGTGGGCGACACACCAACGGCGCGGGCCGCTTGCGACGGCGGGAGAGTGCGAACCAGATCATCCTCAGCTTCGGTCCAGGTGCGGCCCTGGTTGCGGTCGGCGGGCGGCTTCCTCTCGGGCTTGCGAAGCCTGCACCGGTGGGCGGCGGCCGCGGCGGCGTCCTCTGTGTCATGGGGGCCGTTGAGGTGGTTGCAGTCGTCGCACAGGTTCCACCAGTCGGAGGTGGCCGAGGGCTGCGGTTTGGTGGACAGCTGGTTGACGGCGGACCACAGGCGGAAGACGGTCATTTGCACCATCCCCTTCCGAGGCAGACGGGGCAGGCTTTGGCGACGCGGCCGTAGGCCTTGCAGGACGGGCAGGCGGCGCCCCAGTTCGCGCGGTGGAGGTCTTCGCAGATGGCGGAGTGGGCGCGGGCCCTCAGCGCTGCGGCGAGGCGGTCCGCCCAGTATCCGAACTGCGTCTCGCACCCCTCGCACCAGAAGCCCCAGGACTGCACGCGCCGGGGGCGACCCACCTTGACGGCGTAGCGGTAGGTGCTCACGACGGCCACCTGACAGCGGCCATGGCGGTCTGGTTGAGCTGGGGCACGTCGTCGATGGGGTGCTCGAGGTGGCGGGCGCCCATCGCGGCGAGCACCAGGGCGTCGGCCATGTTGTTGTCCCGGATGTCGACGTGCGGGTAGCGGCGGGCGACGGCGAGCAGCACGGCGTCCTTCGCGGCGTTGCCCTTCCCGGTGGCGTACTTCTTCAGGGTGGTGGGCGACACCTCGGCCATGGGGGTGATCTCCTCGCGCCAACCCCAGATCGCGTCGACGACCATCCACCAAAGCCCCGATCGGTCGTGGTGGTGGCCGGTGGTGCGGGAGAACGCGGGCTGCTCGATGACGACCAGGTCGATGGGCCCGGTGGGCAGGTGATTGCACAGGATGTTGGCGACGAGGTTGTGGAGCCGCGAGTGACGGTCGGCGAAGCTGTCGCCGGACGGCTTGCTGGTGATGGTGCGCACTGTGATGGTGTCGTCCTCGATGAGGGCGAAGCCGGTGGCGGTGAGACTGAGGTCCAAGCCGATGACTCTCACAGGAGGACTCCTTGGTCGGGGTTGATGCGGGCGGCGAGCACGCTGTCGGGGCTGCCGCTGAGGGCGCTGGTGGCGAACGTGAGCGCGGCCGCGAGCGCGTCGTCTCGCGTGGGGACGGGGCCGTTCCACGAGGAGGCCGATCCGGAGTAGTCGGAGACCTGGGCGTAGCAGCGCCAGGCCCATCCGCCGGGGATCTGGGCGATGGAGTACTCGACCCTTTCGTGGCCGTGCTTGAGCTTGCACTCAGGCTCGCGGTTGGCCTTGGCGGGGTCGCGGACCTCGGCCTCCCAGCGGTGGTAGTCGTCGGCAGGCGTGATCATCAGAACAGCACCCCCGCGGCATGGCTGACGGAACCCGAGCCCGGGAACAGGTCTTCGAGCTCGTCCAGGTGAGGGTCGAAGCCCAGCATGTCGAGCACCCAGCGGGTCCAGGCGGGCGGCTTCGTGCCGACGAATCCCGCCATCGGATGGGGCGCGCGGAGGACATCAGGGACGGTCATGCCGGCGATGGCGGCTCGTCTGCCGTCGGGGACGCGGACGAACACGGCCTCCCATGTCGAGCGGACTCGGGCGCCGTCGGGGATCGCATTGGTGACCTGCCAGACGGCGAGGCGTGCGCCGTGCAGGTCGGCCGCTCCGATGATCGGTGCGAGGGTCTTGCTCGAGGCGGCGAGAGCCCACCCGTCGTACTCGCGTTCCATGTGGGACATGAGCGCGATGTGCGCTATCGGGTCGTCCCAGCGGGCGGCGTCGGGGTGGTACTCGACGGAGTTCGGTCCTCGGCCCTTGGTCCGTGGCTGGTGTCCGGGCCACTTGGTGGCACCCTTGCCGCCGTACCAGAGCGCGGCCCGGCCGAGGTAGGGCGGGTCTGCGATTGCGAGTCTCACAGCAGGGCTCCTTGGTTGGTTCCGTTGACGGCGGCGGTCATGTCGTCGACTGCCTTCCGGGCGGCGGCGGTGCGGTCGATCTGGCCGAGGAGCTCGTGGACGGCATCCCGGCGGCGGGGGTCCACAACCACCAGCGACTGGAGGCACTGGAGGATCACGGGGCGATGGCGGATGAGGAGGTCGGCCAGGGCGTTGGTTTCGCGGACGCGCTGGTTGGCTGCCTTCTCGAGGCGCCCGAGTGTGTCGATGGCTTCCTGGGTGCGGCGGTGGGTGCCAGGCGTCCCATTGGAGCCGAGGGAGGGGATCATCGCGTATGCCTCCGCTCTTCGGCGCAGTAGTAGCAGGTGCAGCCGCGGGCGAGGCGGCAGTCGCGGCAGAGTCGCGGGTTGGTGCCGTCGGGCCACTCGTGGAAGCGGAGGCCACCGTCGAGGACGGCGAGCAGCACCCACCGTCCGCGCCCGATGTGTCCGCATCCGCGGCACTGGACCGCCCAGCCGAGGAGGTCCTGCGCGACGATGCCTTCGACGAGGCCGGGCAGGGTGGGGAGCATGGTGCTCATGCCGCTTTCCTTTCCAGGCGCATCTGGCCGTGGTCTGCGTCGCCGACGCGGATGTGGTTGGGGAGCTCGATGCCGTGCCGTTTGGCGAGCTCGAGCAGGTAGGGGCGACTGACCCCAAGGCGTGCGGCTGCTGCCCAGCTGGTGGAGTGGGTGGCGAGCATCAGGCGGATGTCGTCGGGGTGGACGGTGCTGCGGTTGGCGCGCCCGCTAGGGGTTCGCAGTGCGGGGTCCGGCTCGCCAAGGCTGGGGGCGTCGTCCAGGTCGATGTCGTCCCAGGCGGCGGCAGGCTGCCAGCCGTTGCGCTTGGCGAGGCCGAGGGCGCGTGTGACTGATCCGCCCTGGTAGCCGGTCTTCACGGGCGGCGGGGTGTCACACCACTGATCGAACAGTGCGGCGACAGCCATCCGGGTGGATTCGAGGCAGCGGGCGGACTCGCCGTGGACGAGTCGCCACACCGCCAGGTGCCCGATGTTGAGCGCGTCAGCGATGCGCAGCAGCGAGTAGCCGCGGGCGACGAGGGCCTGCAATCGGCGGGTGGTGCCGAGTGCGTCCACTTTGGCGCCGGGCTGGAGTGCGGGGCGGATGGCGTAGATGCGGTTGGCGACGTCGCCGGTGACCTGCTTCCGCGGGGGCCGGTACTCGGGGTGGTCGGGGTGATCGGCCCACTTGCCGTACAGGATGGCGCCGATGGTGCCGGAGCCCTGCCAGCCGCCGGCGCGGGCGATGGTCTTGATGCCCATCCCGGCGTCCATCAGGCTACGGAGGTGGGCGCGGACCGGATCCCCGTCGACCATGTGGTAGCGGCCGTACAGCTTGGCGCGGCGGCGGATCTGCTCCTTGTCGCGGTTGGCGGCGCGGCACACGTCGCAGTGACACTTGTGGGTGATGTAGGTGGCGTACTGGCCGCATTCGTGGACGGCTTGGGGGCAGTGGCAGTCGGGGTGTCTCACAGCAGTGGCTCCCGTCCCGGTAGCGGTTGCACGCCGGCGGCTTCCCATGGGCCGTAGCTGCGGCTGACGTACTGTCGCCCGTCACTGGTGGTGAGCAGCCGGTCGCGGTCGCCGATGGGCTCGATGAGGTCGCCGTTGGGCTGGAGGACGGCGCGGCGGTCGTCACTCATGAGGCGCCTCCAGCGCGCGGCGGATGGCTGCCCTGGTCGTGGCCCACGACTCACCGCCGTAGCCCTCGCTCTGGGCGTCGGCCTCGTACTGCTCGGCCAACTGCCGTACGCGCTGCACGGTGACGCGCAAACGGTCCAGCTCGTCGGGTCCACCCTTGTCGTCAAGGATGTCGAGCACGTCGGCGACGAGGATCGCGTCGCCGTCGGGGGTGTCGATCGGCTGGGTTGCGAGGCGGCGGAGTCGGAGGATGCGGTCGGCGTCAGCGTCGGTGCCATCCAGGGCGCGGATGGTGGCGCAGGGACACATCTCAGCGCAGGCGTCGCACTCCATGAAGCAATCCGGGCAGCCAACTTTGGGGTTGGTGTGCGACGGATTGCCGCATCCCCACCCGCCCACGTGCAGCGCCCGCACCCGCTCGACCGCAGCGGCCAGCCGGTCCCGTTCCTCGGCGGCGCCCAGGAGGGCGCGGAGGTCGCGACCCGGGATGCATGTCGAGTAGGTGCCGGACGTCGCCACCATGCCCCTCAGGATGGTCAGCCGCTCGGGGGTCAGGTCGGTCATGAGTCGGCCTTCCGGACGTGGACCGATAGCTCACGGAGGCGGGCGCGGGACTCGTCGCTGAATCGCCCCCCGCGCATCTCGGCGGCGATCTGTCGCACCTCGTCGCCGCCATAGTCGGTGAGGTCGGAGAGCAGGGGGCCGTCGATGTAGTTGGCGAGATCGGCCAATGTGGTGGGCTCGGTCTCGTAGGGCGCGCCGTCGTCGTCGCGGTTGTCGATGTCTCGCAGGACGTAGAGGTCAGTCACAGTCGCTCCTCCTTGAGTGCGTCGCGGTAGTCGTCCCAGTCGGGGCGTTCGCGGTGGGTGTCGATGAGGGCCAGCAGCCCGGCGGTGACGGCCAGGACGGCAAGCAGGGTCAGCGCTGGGCGGGTCATGAGTCGGCCAGCCGTCGCGGCTCGCTCGGGTGGGTCGCGCCGGGCTCTGGCCCGACGAGCTGCACCCACGCGCCCTTGACGCCGACGGGGAGCGCCCATAGCTCCGTGGCGCTCTCCCTGCGCATGACGGTCAGGGCGTCCTTGAGGTAGACCTGATGCGGAAGCCTGATCCCGAAGGGCTTGAGACCATGCCTCGACGTGGCGAGCACGATGCTGCCCGCGCCATTGAGGTGAGGGACGTGCAGATATGGGCCGAAGTGCGAATTGCGCAGGCGCGTAGTCCTGAGCCGCCGCTTCACGACTCGCCCCTGAGCGCGGACTCGATGGCGGTGACAGTGCCGCATGGCCAGGGGGATGGGACGGCATACCCGGCCGATCCAGTGATGCAGCGCCGACACCTGAAGCCGAGAATGGGGCCAAAGTGCCCCCGCTCATGCTCGGCCAGCACGGCCTCCAGCGCGTCGAGGGCAGCGGGCAGGGAGGTCCGGGCATCGGCGATGAGGTTGGCGTCTCCGGCGCAGTGGTAGAGGCGCGTGATCGCTACGGCCTCCATCGTCGACTGCGCGTCGTGCGGGACAACGCAGTCGCCAGTCTCCCCGGAGAACTCGGCCACCCATGGGCCCTCGGTCGCGGCGTCCAGCAGTTCGCGACGTTCGGCGATCCACTCGGCGGCGGTCATGATTCGGCCCTCGGCGCATCAAGGGCGAGCATCGGGGGCATCTCGTGGAGCTCGTAGGCGTGGGCGATCTGCGGGAGCAGCCAGTCGCCGACAGATGAGCCGTCCGGGAGGACGATGTGCGCGGCGAACTCCTCCTCGAAGCCGACGATGCCGGTATCGACGGCCACGAGCTTGGCCTTGATGACCTCGGCCAGCGCGCGCCATGCCTCCCGGCATCCCTGCTCCCACTGCGCCGCAGCTTGCTCCGGCGTGCGGCTCTTGCCGGTGGGGGTGTGGGTGAATCGTCGCGCAGCACGGTCCGGAAGCCACAGGATGAAGCGCACGCGGCGCTGGCTGGCGGTGAACTGGACCACAGCGCGGGCCTTGTCGTAGCCGTAGGCGAACTCGTCGGCGCCGAACCGCGCCAGGGTGCGCTCGATCTCCGCTCGCGACCGCTCAACGGGCACGCTGGTGCCTGCTGCGTAGCCGCTCATGCCCGTGCCCCGTAGATCCGCATCCCGGTGGCGGTGGCGACCTGGTGCTCCAGCTGGGCGCCGCGGGACTCGCGCCACCCGGTGAGCATGTAGATGGCGTCGGCCTGCATCTGCATGGTGAGCGCCGCCTTCATCCAGCGTTCCCAGGTCCACGAGTCGTCTCCGGGGATGCGGGCCGGGTTCAGGACGCGCATGCCGTTGGAGGCGAGGTGCTCCTCGGCCTCGAAGAAGGCGGGGTAGTTGTTCTCTGGTAGGCCTGTGATCGGGCCTGAGATGTACACGTGCATGTCCATGGTGTCCTTTCTGGTTCGGCTGAATGGGGCGGGCCACCCGCTGGGGGCGGATGGCCCACGCGACTCAGCCGACGCCGTGGTTCACACGCACCGGCACCGAGGCCTGCACTTCGTCGACGATCTGGTTGAAGGCGACCTCCAGGGCCTTCGACGGTTCGGCGAGCTTGATCCCGAGGCGCAGCTGTCCACCGTCGAGGCGGTACCGGAAGCGGGCCAGGATCGCGACGGGCTCCGAGCCCTGGAACGGGCGCAGCACGAGGGTGAGTTCGGCGGGGATCGTCAGGTCGCCCTTCTGCCCGGCCTTCGCTTCGGTCGTCTCGTCGTACTTGAACTTGCGCTGCCCGTTCGCGAGCAGCTCCGAGGACTTGAAGTCGACCTTGGTGCGGGCCTCCAGCGTCTGGCAGATCTCCAGGAGCTTCGCGCCGTCGGGGGCGCCGATACTGGACAGGTGGTCCTCGATGAACTGTGCGAAGGCGAGCTGGTCGACGAGCTTCCCGTCGATCGAGGTCCACTCGGTCCACTCGATGGAGTGGCGCAGTTCGAGGGTGGCGGTGTGGACGCGGTGTCCGTCGTTCCCGTCGAGGACGGCCTTGATGGTGCGGCGGTCGATGTCCGCCCAGAGTTCGAGGCGGCCCACACCGTGGCGGTGGTCGGTGCCGACTGCCTCTCCACCGTTGATGGTGTTGGCGTCGAGGTAGTCGATCAGGGAGCTCGCGTCACGCACGGTGATGCTGCGGCGGATCTGGTCGGGCGACGTCTGCGCGGCCAGTTGGGTGACGGCGCGGTCATAGCCGGGGGTGCGGAGCAGGACGATGCCGCCGTCGGCGTTGCGGACCGCGTAGAGGTTGCCGTCCTCCAATTCGTGAGGCTGGACCGCTTCCTGGGCGTTGTCGATGACGGTGTTGATGTCGATGGTCATGTCAGTTGGCTTCCTGTCTGGTGATGATGTGGGTGACGCCCGGGATTTCGGGCTGGTTCGGATCGCGGCGACTCGCGTTGCCGTGCTGGTCGAGGAAGAAGCTCGTGGTGGGGCGTGCGTACTCGGGGAGCTTGACCTTCACCTCGTCCTTCACTTCGACGCGGCCGACGCCGTTCAGGGCGACGTTGATGGTGAGGGACACGGATCCGGCCTTGCCGGTGTCCTGCACCCGCTGCAGCAGGTCCCACATGGCTTGCGACAGCTCGACGGAGGTGGAGCCTTCCCCGAGCTCGGCCAGGATCTGGCTGAACGGGCGGATCTCCGGGTCGTCGATCACCTCCCCGGTTTTCGGGTTCACGTAGCGGCGTTCAGTGGACATGGGTTTCCTTCCTTCAGGCAGCCGACGGCTGCGCAGTGAATGCCCGGATGGGCCAGTCGGTGGTTTCGTCGTCGAGGGGTTCGCCGCGCTTCCGGCGGTAGGCGGCGAAGGACAGGCGCTGCTCGCGGTACTGGTCGCGTTGCCATTCGGTGAGGGCGTCGAGGTCCATCTGGCCGACCTCTGGGTGGGCGGTGGCGATGCACCAGGCGATGCGGCAGGAGGCGCGGGCGTCGGCTTCCGCGCCGTGCGCGTCGGCCTCGGTCAGCTCGAAGCCGTAGTGCGCGGCTGTCGCGGTCAGGGTGCGCTTGCCCTTCCTGAAGCGATCAACCGCCTTGTCGAGGACGAGGGTGTCCACCACGGGGCCACTGATGGTCAGCGATCCATGCCCGGCGCGCCTCAGCTCGCGATCCAAGGTGGTGAGGTCATAAGGGCTGTTGTGGGAGACGAGGACGGCGCCGGCCGCCCAGGCTGCGCGGATCGCGGCGGCGATCTCCTTGAGTCCGGCGGCGCGGTCGGTGCCGTCGATGCGGGCCATTTCCGTCGTGATGCCATGGATCGCCGTAGCGCCTTCGGGGATGTCGCGGTCGGGCTGGAGGAGCCAGTTCTTGGCGGTCCAGCCGCCGGCGTTGGCGATGCCGACGCAGGCCGTGACGATCCGGGCGTCCTCAGGGTTGGGCGAGTCGGTCTCCAGGTCGAACCCGGCGAGGTGGTCGCGCCAGGTCATCAGAACGCCACCTCATCTGGGTCCGCCTTGAACTCGCGGGCGATGGCGCGTTGGGCGCGCTTCGCCATGTAGGAGTCGTTCCGGTAGGCGTAGAGCTCGCGTGCCTCCTCGGGCGTGGGGGGTGTGGGCATCGGGGCGGTCCCGGACGTCCAGGCTTCACCGGCCGCGGTGATGACCGTCACGAGGCGTTGGAGGTCGCCCCATTCCAGGACGGTCTTGCCGTCGACCATGAGCATGGGCCCGTCTTCGGTGACCCGGACAGCGGTGGCCTCGGGTCCCTGGTAGGTGATGGTGGCGGGCTTGATCTCGCTCATGCCGTCTCTCCCGTCACCGGGTCGATCCACGGCTCGTTCGCGTCACCGAAGCCGCCGTTGACGATCTCGGCCTTGATGACCTCTTCCGCGGGTGCGGTCGTCTCGGGGGCCTCGATCGCCGGGGCGAACACGCGGCCGGCGCGCTCGATGGAGCCGGCCTGCTCGTCGAACGCGACCGCGTTGTGCAGCTGCGTCGACTTCGGGGCCATCTTCAGCACCTGCTTCAGCGCCGTCTTACGGTTCATCCACTGCTCGGGGTCGGCGATGTTCGAGGGGCGCACCTTCCCGCGCAGCGCCTTGATCTGCTCGGGGGAGAACACGTCGAACCAGACGGCGCCGTTCTTCAACCCGACGATCGCGTAGTAGGCGATGACCTTCCCGCGGTCGCCGATGGCGGGCTTATGGTGGAGTCGCGGGGCGAGGCCCTTGTCGAAGTCGAACTCGTCGCGTTCGCACACGTACTCGGCCGAGAGTCGGGCGGCCAGCGGGTGGTTCCAGAACAGCTTCGCGATGCCCTGGTAGCCGATGATCAGCTGGGTTTCGCGGCCGTAGGGGACGAGGTAGCACTCGCCGTTGACCTCGGGCTCCAGGCCCAGCGCGGCGGCGGTGTACAGGGCGCCCACGAAGGAGTCGGGGTCGGTGGCCATCAGCTTCGGGTTCTTGCGGAGCGTCGTCAGGGCAAGGCGGGCGAACCGCTCCGGGGTGACGTGATCGGGCAGGGATTCGAGGATGTAGGGCTTGACGCGCTCGAGCTCAGACAGCACGGTCTTCTTCTCGGGCGGGCGGGTGGCAATGGTGGTCACGATGGTTGTCCTTCCTGTGACGGCTAGAGGGTTGCGAGGGAGTCGGCGTAGGCGGCGAGCTCGGCGGCGATGTCGTCGGACAGTCGGTCGTCTTCGCCGCTGAGGAGCCACTTGGGTGGGTCGACGACGGTGACGCCGGTGTAGCCGGGCCACTGGTCTTCGGCGCGGCACTTGGCGTACAGGTCGATCGCGGCCCGGTTGCGGCTGTGTCCGATGGACAGGTATTCCTCGGACAATTCGACGACGGACACGAGGTAGGGCGGCGTCTTCTCGACGAGGACGAACCGGAAGGGTCCGCCTGTGAGGTTCAGGTCTTGGGCCATGTCGAGGTACCAGTCGGCCTGCTGGTAGTAGCCCAGGTCGACGGCGGTGCGGCGTGCGAACTTGAACGGGTCGGCGTCCACGCAGGTCTTGAGGTCGCCGACTCCGGCGGGGCTGAGTGCGTCGAAGCGGCAGCGGAGCCACATGCCGGTGCGGGGGTCGCGGCGGAACGCGGACACTTCTGTCTGGGTTCCGCCGGCGGCGAGCACCCTCATGGCTTCGGGGTGCGCCTTGATCGATTCGGCCATGGCGAGGATCTGGTCGTATTCGGCGGGCTTGAGGGGGGTGGCGCCGGCGGCGCGTGCCTGGGTGATGAACTCCTTCGCGGCGTCGGTGGAGATGGCCCCGTTCTTCGCGAGCTTCTCCTGGGGGATGCGGGCGATGGCTGCGCCGGAACCGAGGACCACGGTGTGCACGGCGTGGCCGAGGTCGAACACCTTCTTCGGGGGCTGGGGGTTGCGGCGCTCGTGGGCGAACTTCGCGGGGCCAGCAGGCTCCATCAGCTTCCGCGCCCAGGTGCTGGACAGGGAGCCGGAGGGCACGGGGTCGCCGAAGTAGGTGTCGGCGTCCATCAGGTACAGCCCTGGGGCCGTGATGGGGCCGTCGGCGGTGAGGGTGAGCATCAGTACTCCGGTTCGGGGACGATGGTTTGCGCCCAGCGCTGCCCGGCGGGGGCCCGCGTCAAGCGCTCCTCGCGGCCCTTCATCTCGGCCAGCCACTCGGGGGTGCGCAGGGCGGGCGAGGGGAAGGTGCTGCTGCGGTGAGTTGCGGGGGCGCCGCTTCGGTGGTCCGCGCACACCGAGCAGCCGCGGCAGCCGAGGGTGCCGGTGCCGTCACAGCTCATGGCGCGGCCACCTGTCCGTCCTCGATCACGACAGCCGACTCGGCCGGATCCGCCACGCGCTCGATCCACACCTGGAAGTCGCGCGCGGCGACCTGGTCCCGGATCGCCGTCATGCTGTCCTCGTCCAGGAGGGACCCGTCGAGGATGCGGATCACGCGCAGTCGCGGGTTCAGGGCCATGGCCATCGCCAGTGAGATCCGGATCTGCTCCGCGCTAGATGCCTGCGCGAACGGGACGCCCCGGTAGGTGACGCCGGACTCGTCGAACCCGAGACCGTCCACGGGGAACTCGGCGGCGGCCAGTGCCTCGGCCTTGCGGTGGTCGATGCTGTCGATCTGGGCGGTCAGTGCCTCGTATCGGTCGCGCATCTCGGCCTTGGTGGCGAGCAGTGCGCGGGCGTCGGTGTTCGCTCGGATGCGGCGGTTGGTGTCCTCGGCGCCCGTCAGTCGGGCTTCGATCCCGGCCGTGTCGACGTAGGCGGGGCATGAGGCGACGGTGTTGGCGAGGCGGGCGAGGGAGGCTTCCGCTTCGGCGAGCTGGCGCCGGAGTCGATCGACCCACTCGACGGCCTCGGCGTGGTCCGATTCTGCGAGCCTGCGGAGCCGGTTGGACTCCTCCGCCTCGCGTAGCTCCGCGATGATCGCCGACGCCGACACCTCTGCGGTGGGGAGCGTCTCGTCGATGGCGGGGATGTCGCCGATGGCCTTCCCGTGGCGCCCGATCTCGACGCGCTGCTCGTACAGGTCGCGGCGCTCTGCGTCGAGGGTGTCGAGGTCGACGTCGAGGTCCACAAGGTCAAGGAGGGCGGCGAGCTGCTCCCGGGCCGTCAGGCGGGTGAAGGCGAGCGGGTCGAAGGACAGTTGGCCCACGAGGTCGTCGAGCATCCGTTGGGGGGAGGAGTACTTCGCGCCATCGGCGGACTTGACGACAAGGCTGGTCTTGTCGCCGGTCCATGTGCGGGTGACGGTGAGGTCGCCGAGGTCGACGGTCACCGCCGCGTTGGTCTCGCCGTCGCGGATGGGGCGGGTGGTGCCCTTCGCGGCCGAGCCGCCGCCGAGGGCAAGCCAGATCGCGTCGAGGACGGAGGTCTTGCCCTGAGCGTTGCGGCCGGTGATGATCTGCATCGTCTGGTCGGGGGTGATCTCGACAGCCTTGAGGCGCTTCACGTTCTCGGCGGTCAGGCGAACGACCTTGAGTCCGGGCCGGGTGGTGGTTGTCATGGTGTCCTTCTCGTTGATCTGGGTGCTCATCTGACCGACTCCTTGAGCACAGCCATGAGCTGGTTGATGTCTGCCTCCAGTGCGTCGGGGATCAGCCCGGAGGCGGGGTCGGTGTCGAGGGCCAGGTCGCGGAGTTCGGCACGGATGTATGCGACGCGCTCGGCGAGGTCGGAGCTGCGGCAGACGATGCACATCTCGTGGGTCTCGACGAGGGCGGCTTCAACGTCGCGCATGTGGCGGGTCGATTCGCCGCAGGAGATACAGCGGGTGCTCATCTGCTCTCCCTGAGGGTGGGGAGGACGTGGATGTCGACGTGCTGCTCGTCGGGATGCGTGGAGCAGCGCCTGATCCGCAGCCACACCTCTTCCCCCGGGTCTGGGATGCGGTCCAGGATGCGATGCCCGCAGTCGAGGGCCGCGAGGTCCGAGTCGCCGAGGGTGTCGTCGTGGCCACGGAGTCCGTCGCGCACTGCCTTGAACACCGCGGTGGCGATGAAGGCGACCAGGATGACGATGCCGGCGGCGATCGCTGCGACGGCGATCCAGCCGAGGACTTCCAGCGCGGCCGTCATCATGCGGCCCTCAGCGCCTCGACCTCGGCGCGCAGCTGCTGCAACTCCGTGAGGTACTTGAGCGCCAGCTCGTGCTTGAGGGGGATCTCCAACGCTCTGACGGCCACGATCAGGGAGTCCAGGTCGCCGTCGATGGCGCGGTTGATGGTGTCGACGGGCACCGTGTCGCCGCTCACGACTCGTCCACCAGCCGCTTGAGCTGGGCTGCGATGACGGCGAGGTTCGCGTTGATCGCCAGCAGCGCGTTGATCTGCGCGGACCCCATCGAGAACTGGACGTCGGCGGGGTGTTGCAGCTCGGCGGCGTTGCGCATGTCGCGGGCCGCGGCGTCGGTGTGCTGCATGGCGTTGACGATGGCGGTGCTCATCGGAGCACCTCCCGCTGCGCAGGACCCCAGGCGAGGTCGACGCGGGCCCACGGGGCGGGGTGGGGCAGCGGGTCAGGGAACGCGCGGCGGGCAGCAGCGCGGGGGGCGAGCAGGTCGAGGACGCGGCCGACGAAGCGGCGGGAGCGGGTGCGGCGAGGCATAGATGGGTCCTTTCAGATGGCTACGGCGAGGAGCCAGCAGCAGGCGATGGTGACGGTGAGGGTGGCCAGCAGCCAGGCGATGCGCCCAGCGACGGTGGCGAGGGTGGCGTTGATGGCGCGGTCGATCCACAGGTCCATGGCGGTCACGCAGCCGGGAGGCCGCGGCGGGCCAGGTCGAGGGGGGTGCGGGCCTCGTCCGCGAGACGCTTCTCGACGGAGGCCCGGTCGATCAGCAGCCGGCGGGAGCGTCCCCCGATCGTGGTCTGCATGCGGCCCCGCAGGATCGTGGCGCGCCACATCTTGCGGACGGTCTTGATGTCGACGCGCAGCAGCTGCGCGGCCTCGGCGGCGGTCAGCTCGGTCATGGCTTGGCCGCGCATTCGGGGCAGAGGTCGCGGACCTCGCGCAGCCCGCCGGGGAGCTTGACGCCGCGCCGGACCCAGCCGACCTTCTTGGCCTGGTCGCGGGCGATGGCACCCGACCTGGCCGGGATCACCTGCCAGTCGGCCTCGTCGACGTCGCGGCGACGGTGACGGGCGGCGCAGTCGGCGCCGTTGTCGCACTGCAAGCGGTACTCGATCGCGGTGATCATGCGGCACCGTCCACGGAGAAGCGCCCGTCGAGGAAGCGTGCGATGAAGTAGCCCTGGCCCTTGCCGGTCACCTTCGGGGTGATGCTGATCGACGTGTGGCCGTCGGAGTGGACGACGACGGTCTCCTTGATCTCGAGGACGCCCAGCTCGATGGCGCGCTGCGTGGGCCGGTTGTAGTCGGTGCCGTTGCGGGCGATGAGGAACCCGTTGGCGCGCATCCACTTGAACAGCCGCACGGCGCCGGTCTCGATGCCGTTGTCGCGGAGCATCTTCGCCAGGTCGCCGACGAGGATGCTCGTCTTGGATGCGGCCACCGCGTCAGCGAAGATCACCTTCGGCCGGTCGGCCTCGGCGCGGGCCTCAAGCTGGGCCCGCTGGGCACGTTCCTCCTTCAACTCGCTCAGGAGCCGGATCGCGGTGTCAGGGTCCGCGAGCATCGCCTCGACGGTGGAAGCGGTGGCGTACATGCCGCGCTTCCGGATCGAGGGGAGGACGTCGGCGACCACCCAGCGCTGCAGCCGCTTCACGAACTCGCGGGCGGCGGCGTCCTTGATGTATCCGGCCTGTCGGTTCAGGCATGCGCGGTAGAAGCCGGCCTCGGAGACGACGGTCATCTCCTGGTCGCCGCCAGGGGTCCGCACGATCTGCGGACCCTTCTCGTCGTCGTCAAGGGTCCGGGTCAGGTCGTACGCCTCGCGGTAGCCGAGGGCCTTGGCCAGGTCGGCCGCGACGACGCATTCGCCGACGAACCGCATCTGGTTCCCCTCGAAGGTGAACGGGGTAAGATTGCTCACGAGATTTTCCTTTCGTCTCGTTCTTGGCCCTCGTCTGTTGCTGCAGGCGGGGGCCGGTTTTCTTGTGGGGTCAGGCGGCCTTGGCGGTGCGAGGGTGCCCGGTCTCGTCGATGACGCAGATGTCATTGACGTTGACGTTGAGAGCGACGCAGAGGGCGGCGATGAACCGCGTCCCGGGCCGCTGCTTGCCGGACTTCACGCGGGAGTAGCTGGCGTGCGACATCCCCATGGCGGTGATCAGGGCTCGGTCGTCCTGGAGGTCACGCAGTTGCCGCATGACCTGGACTCGGTCCCACTGGACCTCTAGGTCGGGGTGTTGTTTGGGCATGCCCCGTACGTTACGCCTAACGCGTACGTACACGCAAGCCAAGGAATATAACGATCCGATAACGGTGATCCCCCGCGAGGGGCTCGCTGCGGGCGGGACTAGCGGAAGCACAGCGCTGTAACTTCTGACTAGGGCGTTACCTATACGTAACGACGTGGCACAATCCGTACGTGAACGCACATAGGCCTACCGTTGAAGGCGTGACCTGGACCCAGTTCGTGCGGACCGTCGCAACCGAGACCCCTCACGCGGAGATCGGCCGAAGGATCGGCATCACTGGGGCGAGCGTCGGCCGCTGGTTCTCCCTGGGTTCCCTCCCGGACCCTCAGACAGCAGCCAAGTTCGCCAGGGCATTCAGAAGGCCAGTGCTGGAAGCGTTCGTCGCGGCCGGCTTCCTCACCGCCGACGAGGCGGGGGAGCAGCCCACGGCGCCACCCTCACTGGCAACGCTCAGCGACGACGACCTCATCGAGGAAGTCCGCCGCAGGATGACAGGAGGTTCCCATGGTCTGGTCGACTCGGCTCAGAAGAGCGCCAAGGCGGCGGTGACGCCCATCGAGGGTCCTCCCGTTGACTACGCCTGGTCGAACGAACTCGACATCGCCACACCAATAGCACCTGAGGGGGAGGGCGACGAGCCTCTCCCGGTGACGTCACCCGACGACGTGGCGCTGGCCGCCCGGAGGACCCGGTCAAGGGGGAAGCAGATGCAGGCAGAGGCCGACGCGCTGGGCGAGGAATCACAAGATCTTGGGGGAACGGATCCGGCATGAACAACCCACTGATACCTGTCGACGACACGCCAGTCGTTGAGGAGTCTGAGTTCAGCGTCAAGTACGACGGCGACGAGTACGAAGGGGAGATGTCGGCGCGAGAGCTGGCCAGCGCCCTCCAGGGCATGGCCGACTTCGCAGATGGCGTTGCCGCCGCAGCGTCCGACGGCAAGTCAAAGGTTCGGGTCAAAGTGCAGGCGACAGAGACGGGCTCCTTCGACATCGTCGCACTCGTCGAAGTGTTGACCGGTCCTGGCATCGGGGCTGCCGTCGCCTACGCCTTCAGGTTCTACTGGATGCACATGAGGAAACGCGTGAAGGCGGCCACCTACGTGGCGGAGCATGACACGTGGGAGGTTGTGTTCCTCGGCGGTGAGGTGGTCCATTTCACGCAGGAGGAGTGGCGCCTTTGGAACAACAAGCGTGCGCGTAAAGCGCTTGGGCGGATCGCCGCGCCCCTTCGAAGCGGGGCCAGATCGTTGACGGTCAAGGCGGCTGACGCCGAGCCTCTCAAGGTCGAGGCCGTGGATGCGGAACGACTCAGCGAACCCCCAAGCGCGGAGCCGCGGGACCGACGATTCGAAGTGTCAGCATGGCCCGATACCGTAGCTTTCGACCCGGCAAAGACGTGGCGGATGATCACGCCGGACGGATCCCTCTCGGCTACCATAGAGGACAGAGAGTTCTTGCAGAGCGTCGCCACTGGGCACGTTCGGGTCGGCGTGAACGACGTATTTCGGCTCGCGGTTCGCCGCGAGTGGGTCGAAACTGATGAGGGTGACGAAGCGAAGGTTCGGCACTTCATCGAGAAGGTCATCGGCCACGAGCCAGGAGCTGAGCAGGATGAGTTGCCGCCAGGAGACCAAGACGCCGCTGATTAGCGGCGCGTTCGTCGTCGTCTCGACACGGACGTTCCTGCTCATGCTCTCCGTGGGTCCCACTGGCTACTATGCCCCGCGCTGGTTCGCGCTGGTGCTCTGCGCAGCCCTCGTTGGCTCCCTGATCCTTGACTGGCGGCGCACCCGCGGAGTCCTCCGCACTGGCTGATCATCACGGTCACGCTGGATCTGGCGACCCGCCGCTCTAGGTGCAACCGTCGCCCACAGCGAGGGTTGAGGCGGCTTGTCGTACCTCCCCGCCACGATGGCGGCATGGAACATCCTTGGGGGAGGCTGCGGGAGCTTGGCGACTGGCTGATCGGCTGGGCGCATCTACCCGTAGACCTGGTCGGCATCACTCACCACAACGCGCGCGTCATCGTCCTCGACAAGCGCCTCCTGCAGGCTGAGCGGCGCTGCACCCTCGCGCACGAGCTCGAGCACGTGGCCCGCGGTCCACTGCCTGCGGATCCAGTCCTCGCTGCCCGCGAGGAAGCTTCGATCGACGAGGTGGTGGCCCGCCGGCTGATCTCGCTCTGCGCGCTGGGCGATGCGCTGGCGTGGTCCCAGGAGCCACACGAGGCCGCCGATCTGCTCTGGGTCGACGTCCCTACCCTCCGTGCCCGTCTCGCGTCGCTGGAACCAGCCGAGCGGGCCTACCTGATCCAGCGAACGGAGCACCATGGCTGTAGCTGACCTGTGGCATGTGCGCGGCGGGGCCCGCTGCCCGGAGTGCCGCACGAAGGCCGGCGCCCCATCCACTAGGCACGGCCGCGGCGCCAGGTGGCGGGTGACGGTCGGGGACCATCCCTCGCGGGCGTTCACCGTGAAGGCTGACGCGGAGGCCTGGGAGGCGTCGCTGAAGCTGAACCCCTGGGCGGGGCCTGGATCCACCGTCGGCGAGCTGCTGGACCTGTGGCTGGCGGGGAAGCGGGGCTTGAGCCCTGGCGGTCTTGAGCAGTGCCAGCATGCCGTCAACAGGGTGCGGCCCGTGTGGGGCGCGCGCCTCGCCACCCACGTGGAGCGCGCCGAACTACAGGCCTGGATCGCCGGCCTCAGCATCGGTGCCCGGCCGGCGTCGCAGACCGTGAAGGCGAAGGCCGGACAGGCCCTCGCCGGGGCCCTGCAGATCGCCGTGGAACGCGGCCAGCTGGCCAGCAACCCGGCCCGCCAGCTGCGCTACGGCCGCGCCACACGCCGCCAGGCCCGCTTCCTTGCCGTCGGCGAGCTCGCGGCCCTCGCCGGGGCATCGTCGTGGCCTGCGATGGTGTGGATGCTCGGCACCGGCGGCTATCGGGCCTCTGAGGCCCTGGCGTTGACGGTGGGGGACGTGGACCCCGGGCGTGGTCGTGCGCGCGTCCAGCGGTCCAAGAACGGCGAGGGACGCGACGTGCCGATCCTGCCGTCGGTGCTCGCGATGCTCGACCTCGACCGGCCCCGCGGCCGATGGCTGCTTGAGCACCCGCGCGGCGAGGCGGGATCCAGGGACCGGCGGGCGCTGCGCAACAACGTCGTCGCCCCGGCGGCCGCACGGGCCGGACTGGGTGCGGTGACCACGCATGACCTGCGGCACACCGCAGCGTCCCTGGCGATCGCGGCCGGGGCGGATGTCAAGATGGTTCAAGCGATGCTCGGGCACGCCTCGGCGACCCTCACGATGGACACTTACGGGCACCTGTTCGAGGGCGGCCTGGACGGGGTGGCGGCGAAGATGGAGCGCATGATCTCGACCAGATTTCTACCGCCCCCGCTCTGACTAGGACTTATCCTAGCTTCCCAAGCTTGATACGCGGGTTCGATTCCCGTCGCCCGCTCCACAGCGGCCTCGTCGCCTCAGGCGTCGACGACCTTAGCGGCCGCTTCCTCGATCTCGTGGCGCTTGTCGCTGACCGTGTCCTCGAACTTGCTGAACAGGAACGACGCGACGGTGCCCACCAGCAGCATGGCCACAGCGAAGAGCACGGCGGTGGTGAGGCTCAACCCGCTCGCGTCCAGACCCTCCGCCGTGAAGGCGGGGAACACGACGGTGGGGAAGATCGCCAGAGACGAACCGATCACCATGCCCAGGATGAAGTGGTACATGCCGCCGAAGTAGCGGTCGAACAGCCAGGCCGCCCCCTTGGCGAGGAGCAGGACGCAGGCCACCACACCCAGGAACAGCGGGATGGTCACCGCCAGGTCGAAGTCCTTGATGCCGCTGGCCATCTTGTCGTAGAGGCCGAAGTAGATGAGGAAGTTCGACGGCGACATCCCAGGCACGATCACGCCCAGGCCGATCAGTGCGCCGGAGCCGAACCAGACGGGGATGCTCGGCGGCACCTGGACCAGCATCTGGCCCCCCGCGAGCATGAGCAGGAAGATCGCGGTGGCGGCGACGCCCATGATCGCCAGGTGCGTCGGGGTGCGTCCGTTGCGGCCGGCCTGCCGGTACAGCGACGGGAACGTGCCGATCACGAACCCGATGAACAGGCAGGTGAACTGGGCCGCGTAGGAGGCGAAGGCGGCTTCCACCACGACGGAGAAGCCCAGGACGCCGATTCCCATGCCGATCGCGATGGGGATGAAGAACAGCACGTTGCGCACGAAGTGGTGCCGGACGTTGGCCAGGAAGCGGATCATCGGGTCGTACAGCCCGAAGATCACCGCCAGAACCCCGCCCGAGAGCCCGGGCAGGATGGCGCCGACGCCGACCGCGATCCCCTTCAACAGCCGACCGAGCCACGAGCGGGGGGAGTCCGGTCGGTCGACGACCGACTCGCGGTGGGTGTGTGCGGTCATGGGCGCCTCTTCTCTGTCTTCAAGGCTCCCACCCTACGTTCCGGCCCGGCGCGTGCCAATCTGATGCCCGTGCGTCCACACCCGCCCCACCGTCGAGGCAGCGCCCACGGCTGTGCACGACACGCCGTCTGAACCGCCGGCTGGGCGCTCCTGCGACGACGGGGTGCGCAACACGCGGCGTTTCGTGCACGACCCCGCCCAGCCCACTGCGATTAGGCTCGACCCCGTGCTCCACATCGTGCCGCTCCCGTTGCCAGACACCCACACAGACCCCTCGTGGCGGGATCTCTGCACACTCGTCCGCGCCAACGAACGCGAGCTCATCGGCGGGCCGCAGTGGGACGTCGACGACGAACCCCACCTCGCCTCCGAGCGTGAGGACACCGAGGCGGTGCACCGCCGGTGGCTGGCCTACGTCGACGACGCCCCCGCAGGCTTCCTGGCGGCCGGAACCTCACTCGTCGACTCCCCGGAGAGCGCCACAGTCGCCGTCTACGTCCTCCCCGAACACCGCAGCCGGGGCGTGGCCACCGCACTGATCGAGGCCTTCGAGGCCGACCCGCCGCCAGGCCTGACCAGGGTGAAGGCGTGGGTGGAGACCCCCATCACCGACGGCGCCACGCTGTCTCCGCCGTCGGGCCACGGCGCGATAGACCCTGACCATCCCGGTGTGCGCCTCGCCCTCAAGCACGGATTGAGGCTCGGCATCGTGGAGCGGGTCAGCCGCTACGACTTCGCCACGCCGCTGGTCGACCCGGCTGAGGCCCTCGCCGAGGCGCAGGCCAGGGCGGGAGACGAGTATGAGGTGCTCACCTGGGAGGGCGAGTCGCCGGACGATCTCCTTGCTGGGCAGGCGGTCCTCAAGGAGCGGATGGCCGCGGACCAGCCGCTAGGGGACCTCGCGGTGGTGGAGAGCAGCTGGGACGCCGAACGCCTGCGGGAGCGCGAGCGCGTGACGCTCGTGACCAACCGGCTGTTCCACGCCGTCGTCCGCCACGCGCCCAGCGGGACTGTCGCGGCGGTGAGCGAGATGGCCCTGGACCGCAGTAACCCCGAGGCGTTCGTGGACCAGTACGACACGATCGTGCTTCCCGAGCATCGCGGCAGGCGCCTGGGGATGCTGGTGAAGGCAGCCAACCTCCTGCAGGTGCGTCGGGCGGTCCCGACGGCGACGTCGATCGTCACCTGGAACGCGGCCGAGAACCGGTACATGCTCGACGTCAACGAGGCGCTCGGGTTCTACCCCATCCTGATCAGCGGAGGCTTCGAGCGGGCCGTCGGCCCGGAACTGACCTCCTGACCGAGCCCGGGCATCAGGACCTGACCGCCTCCACACGGTCCCCCGGCGCCAGCTTCCGACGGCCCCGCACGTGCGCCCCCATGCCGACCAGGACCAGGTCGTCGGTGGACACCTCGCCAGCCGGCTCCGCCCCGACGATGGCGCCCTTCCCGACGACGGCTCCCTCGTCGACGATGGCGTAGCGGATCTCCGCCTCCTCGCGGATCTCGACGTCGGTGAGGATGACGGCGTGATCAACCACCGCGCCCGCCGCGACACTCACGCCCGGCCCCAACACCGAATGCCGGACCGTGCCTTCGACCACGCAACCAGGCGAGATGAGGGAGTCCTCCACCGTCGCCCCGGCAAGGATCCGCGCGGGCAGTCTCTGGTGGTCCCGCGTGAACACGGGCCAGGCCGGGTCGTCGAGCTCAAGGTCTGGCTTCCCGCGCACCAGGTCCATGTGGGCCGCGAAGTAGGTCTCGGGACGGCCGAGGTCCTTCCAGTAGCCCTCCAGCCTGAAGTCGAACACCCGGCCACGATCGACGAGCGCGGGCACCAAATGCTCGCCGAAGTCTCCCAGGTTCGTCGAGGTCCCGGACGCCAGCTTCTCCACCAGGGCATCCAGGGTGTCGAGGAGCACGTCGGTGCTGTAGGCGAAGACCTCCGTGGTCACGGTGTCGGTTCGTGGCTCCTCCGGCTTGAGTTCGAATCCGATCACCCGACCCTCGTCGTCGACCTCCACCACGCCGTGGTGCGTCGCCTGCTCTGCGGGCACCCGCGTGGACACGATCGTGAGGTCGGCGCCGCGCTCGAGGTGGGCGCTCACGACGTCGGCGAAGTCCAGCCGGTAGACGTGATCCGCGCTCAGCACGAGCAGGACGTCCGGCGCGAACTGGCGGATCACCTCACGTGACTGGTAGATGGCGTCCGCGTTGCCCTCGTGCCACCCCTCCTCGTCCTCGAGGTCGCGTCGCTGCTCGGGGGTGAGGAGGCGCAACCCACCGCGGGTGCGGTCCAGGTCCCACGGCCGCCCACCCGCGACGACGTCGACGACGGACTGCACCTCGTACTGGGCGGCCACCCACACGTCGTCGATGGCGCTGTTGCGCAGGTTGCTGAGCGGCAGGTCGATGAGCCGGTACACACCGGCGACCGGCAGCGCCGGCTTGGCCCGTCGCGCCGTGAGCACGTCCATCCGGCTGCCTTCGCCCCCGGCGAGAATCAGCGCAAGAACTTTCGGGCGGTTCACGGTCACTCCCCGGGTGTGACCCGGTATACCAGCCGCGCGAACTGGCCGACGGCGGCGGCTGACACCAGCTGCAGGCGGCTCGATTCGACGCGGCGCGGAAACAGCGGCGCCCCACCGGTCAGCGCCACCGGGGCCACCGACAACGCGATCTCGTCCAGCGCTCCCGCGTCCAGGAACTGGCCGGCCAGATCGCCGCCGCCGACCACCCAGATGTCGCCGTCCCCGGCGGCCTCCCTGATGGCGGGCAACGCCTCGGACACGGGTCCGGACACGAACCGGATGTCCGCCCCCGCGGGGACCGGGAGGCTGCGGGTGGTGAAGACGAAGGTGGGGCGATCGCCGTGGAACTCGGCCCACTTCTCCGGGTGGGCGAGGATGTCGGACTCGGCAAGAACCCATTCATACGTGGTGGATCCCTCCACCATCACGGCGGCGTCGGACGGGAAGAGGCCCTCATCCGGCTGGTCACCACCCGCGACCGCGAAGAGCCAGGCCAGGGAGTTGTCCTCGTCGGCGATGAAACCGTTGAAGCTGGTGGCAGTGTCGAACACGATGCGTCCCATGCCGGTCAAGCCTAATCGAGGATCAGGCGGCTGACCTCGGCTGCTGTATCGACGACGACCTCAGCCCCCGCGGACTCCAGCTCGTCGCGGGTCGCGGCGCCCGTCGTGATGCCCATCGCCCGCATGCCCGCGGCCAGCGCCATGTCCATGTCGGAGGTCGCGTCGCCGACGTACCACGTCTCGGCCGCGACGGCGCCCAGACGCTCCAGCCCCACGAACGCCGAATCGGGGGCCGGCTTGCCGCGGTCCACGTCGTCGGTGCTGACCACCGTGTCGATCAGATGGCGAAGCTCGGTGATGGTCAGCAGGTGGGCCGCCTGCGGACCGCCCTTGGCCGTGACGACCCCGATCGCGTAGCCACCGGCGCGCAGTTCGTGCAGCATGGCGCGCACGCCCGGCAGGACCAGCGACGGGCCGGCCTCATTGACCGCCTGATGCAGGGCGCCGCGGTACTCCAGGATGATGGCCCGCATGCGGGCCCCGTCGTCGGCGAACTCGTGCAGCTCGGCCATGGCGTCCTCGATGGGCCGCCCGATCAGGGGGTACACGTCCTGCGGCACGCACGCGATGCCGTGCGAGTTCAGGGTGTCGCTGATGTGTTGGGCGATGAGGGGGACCGTGTCGGCGAGGGTGCCGTCCAGGTCGAAGAGGACCGCGCGCGAGCTGTTCACCCCGCCAGCCTAATGCCGCCCGGCCCACCAACGTCGGCCCGGACGTGATGAGGGGCCGCCGAGCAGTGTGTGCTCGACGGCCCCTCAACGTCACAGGGATCAGGCGTTTCCGGGGATCACGTCGCCGGACGGCCAGGTTTCGGCGATGAAGTCCGCCACCTCGGTGGAGTGCAGGAGCTCCTCCAGCGTCGCGATGCCGGGGTTCTCGTCGCCGGTGCGCCACACGAGCATGTTGGCGTACGGGTTGCCCTCAACCTCTTCGGACTCGATGGCCTCGTTGGGGTCCAGGCCGGCGGTGAGGATGAAGTTGGCGTTGATCACGGCCGCGTCGACGGCGGGGTCCGACATCTGCTGCACGACGACCTCGGGCTGGGTCTCCTCGAACTGGAACCCCTTCGGGTTCGCATCCTCGGTGAGGGTCAGCACGGTGGCGTCCGACGGCACCTCGGTCAGCAGCCCGGCCTTCTCGAGCAGCTTGAGGCCGCGGTACTGGTTGGAGACGTCGTTGGTGATCGCGATGGTGGCGCCGTCGGGGATGGCGTCGACGGAGTCGTGCTTGTCCGAGAACAGCTTCAGCGGCTCGATGTGGACGCCCTCGCCGGCGGTGAACTCGTAGCCCTTGTCCGCGATCTGGCTCTCCAGGTACGGGAGGTGCTGGAAGTAGTTGGCGTCCAGCTCCTCTGAGGCGAGCGCCTCGTTGGGGAGGACGTAGTCGTCGAATTCGCGGATCTCGATCTCCAGGCCGGCTTCCTCGGCGAGATTGTCGCGGACGAACTCGAGGATCTTGGCGTGGGGCACCGGGCTGGCGCCGACGACGAGGCTGATCACCTCGCCGGAGGCGGCCGAGGACGCTTCGCCCGAGGTCGACGGGGTGGCGCTTCCGCCGCACGCCGTCAGGGTCATGGCGGCTGCCACGGAGGCAGCGATCGTGGTGAGAATCTTGTGCATCAGGAGGAGTCCCTCTCTGTTCGGGGCCGACAACAAGTTGGCCAGTTTCTTTCTGTCCAGCGCGGAGCTGGTCTCCCACAGGGTGGGAAGGTCTTAGCGGTGGTCCACGGCCCGGCTGATCCGGTCGCCGAGCCATTGGACGCCCTGCACCAGGATGACGATCAGGATCACCGTGATGACCATGACATCGGGCGAGAAGCGCTGGAAGCCGTAGTTGTAGGCGAGGCGCCCCAGGCCACCGCCGCCTACCAGTCCGGCCATCGCCGAGTAGCCGATGATGGTCACCACCGTGGTGGTGATACCCGCCACCAGCCCAGGGAGGGCCTCAGGGATGAGGACCTTCGTTATGGACTGCATCTTCGAGGAGCCCATCGCGTGGGCGGCGTCCAGCTTGCCGGGGTGCACCTCGCGCAGCGCGGTCTCGACGAGGCGCGCGAAGAACGGGATCGCCGCGATCGCCAGCGACACCGACGCCGCGATGGGGCCCAAGGAGGTGCCGACGATCCAGCGCGTGAAGGGGATCAGCGCGAGCATCAGGATGGCGTAGGGAATGGACCTCGTGATGTTGACCACGATGTTCGAGAGCACGAAGTTGAGGGCACGGTTCTCCCCGAGCGCGCCCTTCTGCGTGACGTACAACACCACGCCGAGCGGCAGCCCGATCAGCACGGTGGCGAGGCTGGTGATGCCCATCATGAGGAGCGTCTCCCAGATGGCGGGAAGGAGCGCCTTCTGCAGGGCGGGGTTGTTGAACCAGGTCTCGAGGAGAATCACTGCGCCGACCCCTCAATCGCGCTGCGGGAGGTGAGCTTCGCGTCGGCGCCCTGGGCGCGCAGCAGCTCGATCACCCGCTGCGGGTCAGTGCCGGGGGGGACCGAGATCCGCAGGTGGGAGAAGGTGGTGCCGGCGAGGTGCTCCACGCTCCCGGCCACGATGTTGAGCTCGGCGCCCACCTCGTGTGAGGTGTGCGCCACCACGGGCATGGCGGCCTTCTCACCTGAGGAGAGCACGTCGACGTAGGTGCCGTGCACGGCATCCAGCGGGGCGTGAGGCGGAATGCCGAGCAGCGCCTCGGCGAGCCGGGAGTCAAGGCTGTTGACGACTTCGACGAGGGGGCCGGACTCGACGATGCGGCCCCCGTCGAGCAGAGACACCGAATCACAGATCTTCTTCACCACATGCATCTCGTGGGTGATGACGAGCACGGCGAGGCCGTCGCGACCCTTGAGGCTCAGAATCAGGTCCAGGATCTCGTCGGTGGTCTTCGGGTCCAGGGCGGAGGTGGGCTCGTCGAACAGCAGGACGTCCGGCTCCGTGGCCAGCGCGCGGGCGATGCCGACCCGCTGACGCATGCCGCCGGACAGCTGCGCCGGGTAGGCGGGGCCGGAGTCCGGGAGGCCGACCACGCGGAGGAGTTCGGCGACCTTCGCGTCGCGCTCGGCCTTCGGCATCCCGATCAGCTCGAGCGGGTAGCCCACGTTGTCCGCGATGGTGCGCGAATCGAAGAGGTTGGCCTGCTGGAACACCAGACCGATGCGACGACGGGCCGTGCGCAGCGCGTCGGCGTGGGCCGCGGTGAGGTCCACGCCGTTGATCTCGACTGTTCCGGAGGTGGGTCGGTCCAGGAGGGTGAGGCAGCGCACGAGGGTGGACTTCCCGGCGCCGGAGTGCCCGATGATGCCGTGGATGGAGCCTGCGGGGACCGTGAGGGTGACGCCGTCCAGGGCGCGCACCTCGCGCTTGCCCTGGAGGTAGACCTTGGTCAGGTCCGTCACGGTGATCATGGGCGCCTCTCGTTGCTTCTGGTCCACTATTCAATCAGGGACCGTGGCGGAGACCCGAATCGGCGGCGGTGATGTTCACCGGCAGCGCAACGTCATCGGTGGCTGAGGCGCCCGGCTCAGTAGTGGCGGCGGACCTTTCGCGCCACGGCGTCGAAGATCTGTTCGTCCAGGATGGCGCCCACGCGGCGGACCGCGTCCGGGTCGATCCGGATGATCCGGTTCACTCGCACCTCGCTGGGGCGGCGCTGATTGTCCCACTCCCCGGTGCCGATGTCTGTCCAGTAGCGGCCGGCGTCGGCTTCCTGGGCCGCGTCGACGTCGTGGTCCTGCGAGGTGACCTGCAGGCCCAGCAGCCAGCCGCCGTCGCGCCCGATCAGGAGCACGGGCCTGTCCTTGCCCTGACTGGAATCCTCCTCGTACGGCACCCAGGTCCACACCACTTCGCCCGGGTCGGGGCGACCGTCGCGGTGCGGGTTGTACACGATCGTCGGAGCCTGCCGGTAGTCGCCGGGATAGCCGCCCGAGGCCGCAGGCGGGCGGGGGGAGCGGGTGGGTTCGGCGGGCCGCCTGGTGGCGCGGCGGCGGGCCTGGGGCGCGGTGGCCCTGTCGATCGCGCGGAGGGCGACGTCGCGGACCACGCGGAGGGCGCCGTCGAGGAAGGGGTTCGAAGCCATGGTCAGTGAGCCTAGGGCCTCACCGGAACCGCGGCAGCCGGCCGTAGAAGATGGAGCTGGGCCTGCGGTACGCCTCCGGCCGGATGGCGCGCACCTGCTCCCACTGGCGGAAGTACCTCGTCGACGGCGGGAGGAACAGCAGCGCCCACCCCACGACGGCGAGGCCGAGGCCGATGAACGCCCAGTCGCTGAGGATCGCGGCGAAGCCGCCGGCCAGCGCAACGGCCACGAGGCCGCCCCACCGCGTCCATCGCCACCCGTTCCAGGCCTGGAAGCCCACCACCCCGCACGCGCCGCCGGCCAGCACCAGCGCCGCGGCGAACCCGCCCTCCAGCGTGAGCGACAGCCACTTTCCCGGCTCGGGCGCCACCCATTCGATCAGCCGCGCCGAGGTGACGTAGCTGTCCGGGTGCGCCGCCAGCCACCAGTGCCAGCCGTAGGCGGCGGCGAGCGCGGCCACGGCCAGGTACTGAAGGATCGCCGAGACCAGCACGACGGCGGGGCGCGTCGGCTCGCCCGTGCGCGGGCTGCGCGGCACGTCGCCGTGCAACTCCTCGATGGGCGGGAGCGTCGCGATGGGCTGGGGCTCGGTCATCGCCACCAGCCTACCGGCGCCCGCGACTGTTGCCCCTGGCTCGGGATCGGCGGGATACTTGGGCATGCCACACGAGCACGACTGGGATCAGGCCTACCGCGACACCGACAGAATGTGGAGCGGGGAGCCCAACGCCGCCCTGGTCGCGGAGGCGCCGAAGCTGCGCCGCGGGCGTGTGCTGGACGTGGGCTGCGGCGAGGGCGCCGACGCCATCTGGCTGGCGGCGCACGGCTGGGAGGTCACGGCGCTCGACCCGTCGCTGGTGGCGATCGAGCGGGGGCAGAGGGCGGTGGAGGCCACCGGACTCATCGTCGAATGGGTGCTCGGCAGCATCGGGCAGGCGCCCCTCCCGCACGACGACTTCGACCTCGTCTCCGCGTTCTACGTGCCCCTGCCCAAGGACTCGCCGGCCGTTGACGCGCTGGCCTCCGTCGTCGCTCCCGGCGGCGCGCTGCTGGTGGTGCACCACGCGGACTTCAACCCGAAGCACTCGCACGTCGACCCCGCCACGCTGGCCTATCCCGACGACGTGGTCGAGCGGCTGGGCGACGGCTGGACCGTGCTGGTGCACGAGCGGCGCGCACGGAGCGTGGCCGAGGGGGCTGGGGCGCACCACCACGACGACATCGTGCTCGTCGCGCGCCGCGACACTGCCGCTCCCTGACCTGAGGAACCGAGCGTCGCGGTGTGTCCCTGGCCCAGTGCGCTACTGGAGATCCGCAGTCGCGGCCTCGACGGGGGACACGTCTGGGCGCAGCGCCCGCAGGACGGGCTGGCGGAGGGCGCCGTCGGGCGTCACGTTGAGGTAGCGCACCTGCACGCACAGCATCGGTTCGACCCAACGGGCCTGGCGGGCCACCGGGTCCGCGGGCACGGGCTCGAACGGGGGAGTGGGGCGTTCGGTGTCGCGGAGGACCGCCAGCAACGTGTCCCGGTCGGAGTGCCCGAGTCCGGAGCCCACCCGCCCCATCGGATACAGCACCGGCCGCGCCTCGAAGGTGGCCTCGTCGCTCGGCTGCCCCACCCACAGCGCGCCCAGCGCATGCTCGTTGCCACCCTCCGGCAGCCACCCGCCGATGACCACCACCAGCTCGGAGCGGTGCGGGGTCTTGACCCAGTCGTCGCTGCGCACCCCTGGGCGGTAGATCGACGAGCGCCGCTTGCTCATCACCCCCTCGAGGCCCGCCTCTCGGGTGAAGTGCGCCAGCTCAGCGCCGTCGTCGAAGAGCTCCGAGAGCCGCCAGGCGGGTCGGTTGAGGTCCAGTGCGTCCAGCGCGGCGCGACGCTCGTGCAGCGGGCGGCGGGTGAGGTCCGTCCCGGCGAGGTGCAGCAGGTCGAACACGACGAAGGTGACGGGGCGCTCCACGGCCCAGCGGGCGGCGCGGCGGGCATCGCGGACGTTCATCCGGGGCATGATCGCATGGAACGACGGCGTCCCCTCGGGGCCCATCGCCACCACCTCGCCGTCGAGCACGGCGCCCTCCGGGAGCCCGACGGCCCCGGCGGCCACCTCCGGGTACGCCACCGTGATCTCGCCGTCGGTGCGGTTGGTCAGCCGCAGCCGGCCGTCGCGGATCTCGCCCAGGGCGCGGACCCCGTCCCACTTGATCTCGTGCACCCACTCCGGGCCAACCGGCGG
The DNA here is from genome assembly GCF_014164725.1 of Tessaracoccus sp. MC1627. Taxonomy (NCBI): domain Bacteria; kingdom Bacillati; phylum Actinomycetota; class Actinomycetes; order Propionibacteriales; family Propionibacteriaceae; genus Tessaracoccus; species Tessaracoccus sp. MC1627. The sequence goes on from NZ_JACJGA010000002.1 coordinate 67,414, forward strand.
AAGGCCGGGGGTGGCCGACGGTGTGGCGAGCATGGGGCGCATGCCGCCCATCATGCCCGCGACACTGCCGCCGCGCCCCGCTGGGCACGAAACGCCGTCGCAATCGTGGGGGAGCGCCCTCAGCGTGGTCGACGGGCGGGTCAGGCGGCGTGTCGCGCCCGGGAGGGCCGCCGGTCAGGCGCCGATCTTGCGCAGCGCCAACTCGGTGAACAGCGCCGCCCCGTCGGCGACGACGGCGTCGTCGAAGCGGGCGTAGGCGGAGTGGTTGAACGGTGCGGTCAGCGGGTCCAGGTCCGGCGGGCAGGCGGACAGACCGATGAAACACCCCGGGGCCTCCTGCAGGAGGCGTGAGAAGTCCTCGGCGCCGGCCAGCGGGTTCTTCCACCGCAGGTGTCGATCCTCGCCGAACAGGTCCGTCACCGCCTCCGCCACGACGTCGGCCTCGGCATCGTCGTTGACGGTGACCGGGTACTGCTCCAGCAGCTCGAACTCGCCCCGCACCCCGTGCGCCGATGCGATCCCGGACACCACCTCGGGGATGGTGGTGATGAGCTTGTCCCGCACCGACGTGTCGAAGGTCCGCAGCGTGGCCTCCAGCCTGCCCTCCTCGGGGATGACGTTGGCGATGGTGCCGGCCTGCAGGAGCCCGACGGTGACGACGACGGGGTTCTGCACGTCGAAACGCCTTGTCACCATGGTGTTGAGCGCCAGGGCGATCTCCGCCAGCGCCGGCACCGGATCTGCCGCGAGCTGCGGTGTCGAACCGTGGCCACCGCGACCCACGACCCGCACCTTCGCCACGTCAGAGCTGGCCATCACGGTGCCTGGCTTTGTGGAGAACACTCCGTGCGGATCCAGCGCGGCCCACACGTGGATGGCGTAGACCCAGTCCGGCCGCGACCCCGCCACGTCCAGCAGCCCCTCCTCCAGCATGAACCTGGCGCCGTCGACTCCCTCCTCGCCGGGCTGGAACATGAAGATCACGTCACCCGCCAGGGAGTCGCGGCGGGCGCACAGCGCGTGCGCCGCGCCGATCAGCATGGCCATGTGGAGGTCGTGGCCGCAGGCGTGCATGGCGCCGTTGGTGGAGGCGTAGTCCAGCCCGGTGAGCTCCTCGACCGGGAGGGCGTCCATGTCGGCTCTCAGCAGGACGACGGGGCGCTTCCCCTCAGTGGTCAAGCCTCCGCGCAGCACGCCGACGACGCTGGTGACGTTCCGCCCGAGCGTGATCTCCAGCGGCAGCCCGTCCAGTGCCTCCAGCACCCTGGCCTGCGTCTGCGGCAGTTGAAGCCCCACCTCCGGGATCTGGTGGAGTTCGCGGCGCAGGGAGATGAGGTCGGGCGTCATGGACAATTCATATCAGGCCAGGAAGAAGGCCTTCGTGCCGTCGAACATCATCTGGACCGCCATGATCACCAGGATCATGCCCATCAGGCGCTCCACCGCGACCAGCGCCCGGGTGCCGACGACACGCTGCAGGAAGCCGGAGAAGTACAGGGTCACCGCGGTCACCAGCCAGGCCAGGACCAGCCCGCCGAGGAACCACTGCCAGTTTCCGGGGTCCTGGCTGACCAGCACCACGATGACCGCCAGCAGCGACGGCCCGGCGATATAGGGCACCGCCAACGGAACGATGAACGGCTCATCGTGGGTCATGGGCTCGGCCAGGTTGCGCTCGGACGTGGGGAAGACCATCCGGATCGAGATGAGCAGCAGAATGACGCCGCCGGCCGCCTGCAGCGCGGCCTGGTCGATGTGCAGCACGCTCAGCATGGACTGGCCGAGGAACAGGAAGGCCACCATCACGGCCAGGGCGATCAGGCACTCGCGCAGGATCACCCACTGCCGCCGCTCGGGCTTGGTGCGCTGGAGGGAGGTGAGGAACAGGGGAGCGTTGCCCAACGGGTCCATCACCAGGAGAAACGTGACGAACGACGAGAGCATCAAGGCCATGGCCGGATCCTATCGCCGGACAGAGGAGGGCCCCCACCGTCGAACGGCGGGGGCCCTCGTCAGCGGCCTGTGCTCAGGTCACGGGACCATGGTGCCGGTCTCGAGGAACCGCACGTGCCAGCCCAGCGCGGTGGCAAGGTCGTGCGGGGTGTGCTGACCGTTGGCCTTCTTCTCCGCCAGCTTGACGTACTCGCGCAGCGGCTCCTTGAAGTCCGGGTGGGCGCAGTTCTCGATGACCTTCAGCGCGCGCTGGCGGGGGGCCAGGCCGCGCAGGTCCGCGAGGCCCTGCTCGGTGATCAGCACCTGCACGTCGTGCTCGGTGTGGTCCACGTGGTTGACCATCGGAACGATGCAGGAGATGGCCCCGCCCTTCGCCGTCGACGGCGTCACGAAGCTGGAGACCCAGCCGTTGCGGGTGAAGTCACCCGAGCCGCCGATGCCGTTCTGCATGCGCGAGCCCATGACGTGGGTGGAGTTCACGTTGCCGTAGATGTCCGCCTCGATCATGCCGTTGCAGGCGATGACGCCCATTCGACGGATGGCCTCGGGGTGGTTGGACACGTCCTGGGGGCGGAGCACGATCTTGTTGCGGTACTCAGCAGCCTTGTCGTTCATCCGCTCGGCGGCGATGGGGCTGAGCGAGAACGCGGTGGCCGACGCCACGGTCAGCTTGCCGGAGTCCAGCAGATCCACCATGCCGTCCTGGATCACCTCGGTGTAGGAGGTGAGGTTCTCGAATGGTCCCTCGAGGAGGCCGGCCAGCACCGCGTTTGCGATGTTGCCGACGCCGGATTGCAGCGGAAGCAGGTTCTCGGGAAGACGCCCGGCCTTGACCTCAGCGCCGAGGAAGTCGAGGAAGTTACCTGCGATGGCGCGCGAGTCGTCGTCGAGGCCCTTGAACGGCGTGTTGCGGTCTGCCGAGTTGGTCTCGATGATGGCGATCACCTTGCTGGGATCAACCTTGAGCACCTTGCCGCCGATGCGGTCCCCGGCGTTCTGGATGGGGAGCGGGACCCGGTTGGGCGGCAGCGCGCCGATGGGGTAGTAGATGTCGTGCATGCCGAAGAGCTCTTCGGACTGCCACGAGTTCACCTCGATGATGACGGCGTCCGCGTGGTCCAGGTACGTGCGGTTCATGCCCACCGAGGACGAGGGGACGATGTCGCCCTCCGCCGTGATGGAGGTGGCCTCGACGACGGCGACGTTGAGGTGGCCGAGGAAGCCCTGCGACACCTGGGGTCCCATGTGGGAGAGGTGGATGTCCTGGTAGTACGAGGTGCCGGCGTTGATGGCGCTGCGCATCTCGGGGTCCGACTGGTACGGGGCACGGTACGAGATGCCGCCCGTGCGGGCCAGGACGCCGTCGAGCTCGGGGGCAGTGGACGCTCCGGTCCACACGCCGATCCGGAACTCTTCGCCGTGCCCGTGCCGGGCGTCGATGATGGCGGCGAGGGCCTCCGGGAACGCCTTGGGGTAGCCGGATCCGGTGAAGCCCGAGAAGCCGACATTCCATCCGTTCTGGACGAGGGCGGCGGCGTCGTGGGCCGACATGACCTTCTGCTTGAATGCCTCGTTGCGGATGCGACCTGACATCTGTCCTCCTTGAAGATTTGCGGTGCGCTCTCACCCTACCGGCGAACGCACGCCATTTCCGCCGCGCGGGACTTAGTCCGATCGGCGGGCAGACCAGTGCAACGGTGTGCACTGACGGGGTGGTCAGCCCGGCTGGGCTGCCGTCATCCCATCTTTGCAGGATGCACCACGCCGCCCGGATGGGGGTGGGCAAACGTAGATTGGACCCAGGGGTCAGCCGGGCCCGACGAGAGGACAGCGATGAGCAATCCACGCACCCAACTGTGGCTCGTGCGCCATGGCGCCACCGAGTGGTCCCAGGTCGGGCGGCACACGTCCGTGACGGATCTGGGGCTTTTACCGGAGGGGCGTGACGACGCCGAACGGATGGGCGAGCGCCTTGCCGGGGAACACTTCGGCCTGGTGCTCAGCTCGCCGCGTCGCCGCGCGATGGAGACCGCCGCGCTCGCCGGTTTCCCGGCGCCTGAGATCGATCCGGACCTCGTGGAGTGGTCCTACGGTCCCGGCGAGGGGCTCACCAGCGTGCAGATCGCGGAGCGGGTCCCGGGCTGGCGGATCTGGACCCACGGCGCCCCTGCTATCGAGCGGGAGGGGTTCCCGGAGGGGGAGACCAAGGAGCACGTGGTGGAGCGGCTGGGCCGGGCGATCGACAGGGCCCGCGCAGCCGGCGAGGAGAGGGTGCTGATCTTCGGCCACGGGCACGCGCTGCGGGTGCTGTCCATGCTGTGGCTGGGTGCCCCCGTGGAGTTGGCCGCCAGCTTCCCGCTCCTGACGGGATCGCTGAGCGTGCTGGGCTGGGAGAAGGACTCGCCGGCGATCGTCCGTTGGAACAGCTAGCGAGACACTGGGGAAGCACTGATCGATGCTGTTCTCGGCGAGGACGTGCCGGGCGGGATGAGATGGCGCCACTACATCTGGTGCGTGTACTTGACGTCCATATTCAGATGGAGGGGTGTCAGATCGCCCGATCCGGTGCACCGCAGCCAGGACATGATTGGTCAGTGGTTCCCTAGGCCAGCGGTGCGCTCTTGAAGGCGAACGCGGCCACCGCGTCGAGTCGGGGGAAGTTGATCGCCACGTCGGCGTGCGCGGCGGTCACAGGCTTGGCGCAGTAGGCGATGGACAGCCCCGCGGCGTCGAACATGCCCAGGTCGTTGGCGCCGTCGCCCACCGCGACCGTCAGGGCGGGGTCCACGCCCTCCGCGTGAGCGAAGCGGAGGAGATCGCGCGCCTTCTGATCCCGATCGACGATGGGCCCGGTCACCCGACCGGTGAGCCGCTCCTCACCGTCGACGAGCTCGGTCTCGAGGGTGTTGGCGTTGAAGAAGTCCAGACCCAGGCGCTCGGCCAGCGGGGCGACGAGCTGGCTGAAGCCCCCCGAGGTCACCCCCACTCTCGCGCCGCAGCCGCGTGCCGCGGCGATCAGCTCGGCGGCCCCGTTGGAGAGGGTCATCGCCTCGCCCACAGCGGTGAAGATGCTGGTGGGGAGCCCGTGGAGGGTGGCGACGCGCTCCTCGAGGGACTGGGCGAAGTCAAGCTCGCCGCGCATCGCCCGCTCAGTGATCGCCGCCACCCGGGGGCCTACCCCGGCGTGCTCGGCCAGCAGGTCGATGGCCTCGGTGGTGGTGAGGGTGGAGTCCACATCCATGAGCATCAGCTTGGCGGGGACCCTGGCCAGCGGCCCGGTCACCACGCCGACCGCCACCTGGCCGGCCACCGCACGGAGGGCCCTGCGCAGCGCCGCGGGATCATCGTGTTCGGTGAACATGCTGATCCGCTGCCCATAGTGGGTCTCGTCGCTGATGACGTGCCCGGTGGTGGGCACGAGCGCGACGAGCGACTCCGGAATGGGCCCCATGGCGGCCAGCGTGACGCGAATCTCCATGGGGTCAGGCTATCCGGGGCTGTGGTCCGGCACCGGTGCGTAGGCCTGCGGTGGGACGCCGCGGCGCACGAGGCCGCTCACCGGGCTGCTGCGATGGGCGTGACGACGAGCTCAAGCTCCTCGCCGTCGCGCAGCACGGTGAGCGTCATGTCGCGGCCCACCCGGCCGGCGCGCACCAGCGCCACCAGCGACTCCGTCGACGTGACGGGGTTGCCGTTGACGGCGGTGACGAGGTCGCCCACCTGCATGCCCACGGCCTCGGCCGGCGACCCGGGCACCACCTCGGCGATGGCGGCGCCCATCCGGCCGGTGGTGTTGATGTCGCTGGCGCTGACCCCGATCTGCGGGTGCTCGGCGACACCGTTGGCGATCAGCTGCTCGGCCACGTACTGCACCTGGTCCGCGCCGATGGCGAAGCCGATTCCGATGTTGCCGGCGCTGTCGCTGGAGGTGGCCAGGGAGGCGATCGAGGAGGTGATGCCCACCAGTTCGCCCGCGGCGTTGACCAGCGCGCCACCCGAGTTGCCGGGGTTGATGGCCGCATTGGTCTGGATCGCCGCCGTGACCACCACGTCCTGCTGGCCCTGCCCGACGGTGCTGTTGGTGACCGCGCGCGTGGTGACGGGCCGGTTGAGGGCCGAGACGATGCCCGTGGTGACGGTGTCCGCCAGGCCGAGGGGGTTGCCGATGGCCATCACGGGATCGCCCACGGCCAGCTCCGTCTCGTCCGCGTAGGACATGACGGTGAGGTCCGACGGCGGATCCACGAGCTTGATCACGGCCAGGTCCGTGGACGGGTCCGTGCCCACCATCTCCGCCACGTAGGACGTGTCGCCCAGCAGGACGACGATCCGGGCGCCGCTGCCGCTGCCGGAGACGACGTGGTTGTTGGTGACGATGTGGCCCTCGGCGTCGATGACGACGCCCGAGCCCTGCCCTCCGGACCCGTCCTGGCCCGTCACCTGGATTGCGACGACGGCGCTGGCCGCCGCGGCCGCAACGACCGTCCAGTTGGGGCTGTTCGGGTCCGCCTGGACCACCTGGGTCTCGGTGGGGACGCTGGTGGCGGACGCACTCGCCGCGGCGGTGGCCGCGTCCTGGGCGGCGAGGCGGGCGGCCCCGAATCCGGCGCCGCCACCGACGCCGGCCGCCAGCACCGCCACGGCGACAAGGCCCGCGACCCGTGAGCGGCCCTTGGGTCGGGCGGTCGCGGTCGCGGTGGGGGTGGGCGAGGCGCCGAACGAGGCCGTGGGCTGGCCGAAGGGGTAGGCCGGCGGCGGGAAGTCGAGCCGCTGGGGCCCCTGCGTGGGGGAGCCCTGCGCGGAGAACTGCTGCGCGATGAACCCCTGCCCCTCGCTGGAGGGTCCCTGCGGCTGGACCGGCTGCTCGCCGGCCTGCGGGGTGTGCACGGGTGTGGTGGGCTCGTCGTGGCCGGGGGCGTCGACGTCCTTCCAGGCGTCACGGCTCCACGGATTGGGGTTCTGCTCGTTGCTCATCGCGGCTCCTCTGGTGGGTATGCCCTCAGGTAACCCGTCAAGTCTATGAGGCGCCTGTGAAACCCCTGAGTTGTCTCTGATAACCCCGATGGCGGGGATCGGTGGTCACCTGGCCGTGGTCACCGTGACCGTGTAGCGCGGATCCTGCTCGGCCACCTTCGTGGGGCCGACGCGCTCGTTGAGTTCCTTTCGCCACGGCAGGTGGGAGTTGAACACGCACCACAGCTGGCCGCCGGGACGCAGCACGCGGCGGGCGTCGTCGAACATCTCCAGGGTGTCGGAGGACTCCTTGGCCACCCCCTGATGGAACGGTGGGTTGGTGACGATGGCGTCCACGCTGCCATCGGCGTAGCCGTCCAGGCCGGCGCCCCAGGTGGCGTCGACGGTGAGGCGGTTGACCTCGGCGGCGACGGCGGTGGCCGCCACCGCGGACCAGCTGACGTCGCGGGCCAGGACCCGCATGCCCGCCTTGGCCAGCCACATCGAGAGCGTCCCGTTGCCGCAGCCGAAGTCCAGGACATCGTCGGCCTCGAGGCCCGCGGTGCGGCCGCCGCCCGCGAGAGCCGAGATGAGCAGGCGGGAGCCCGGGTCGATCTTGGTCCCCCCGAAGGTGGCGCCATGGGCGGCGACGGCGAAGCCGAGGTCCGCGTGCTCGCGCACCTTCGGCCAGTCCGACTCGTGCCCCTCGGGTCCCCAGGCGCGGAGCACGCGGCACTTCGAGCGGCCGAGGCTGGCGGCGACGGCGGTGAAGTGCTTGCCGAGGACCTCGTTCATGGAGCGGTTGAGGTGCCGGATCCGGGCGCCTCCCACGAAGGTGACGTCCTGGGCCCCCTGCACGAGCGCGGCCATCTCGTCGAGTGCCCCCAAAGACTTGGGGAGGCGGGCGAGCGCGACGTCCACCCCGGCAAGGTCCGAGGGGTGCTCGACGAGGAGGTCGGCGGGGACCTTGGCGGCGTCGCGCCAGTCGTCGCACCACACCCGCACGTCAGCGGTGAGCGTGAGGGCGTCGTCGACGAGCGCGGGGGAGTCCAGCAGCGCCACCGCCCCGGCTTGCTTGGGGGCTTCGTCCCAGATCAGGTCATCAACGGCGTCACGCATGGGGTGAGTCTACGGAAGCGACGCGTGGAGTGCGCCGGTCCCCGCGATCGCTAGGGTGTGGGCTGAGCGTCACGAGGAGACCCCCATGCATCACGAGTTCGCGCCCGGCAGCGTCATCCTGGTCGGCGGAGGCCCGGGGGATCCCGGTCTCATGACCGTGGCCGGCCTCGCCGCGATCCGGCAGGCCGACGTCATCGTCCACGATCGCCTGGGGGCGCTCCAATGCATGGAGGAGGCCAGGCCGAGCGCCGAGATCATCAACGTGGGCAAGATCCCGCGCGGCGACTTCACCCCGCAGGAGGAGATCAACGCCATCCTCGTGGACCGCGCGCACAGGGGCCTTCGCGTGGTGAGGCTCAAGGGAGGCGACAACTACGTCTTCGGCCGTGGCGGCGAGGAGTGGCTGGCCTGCCGTGCCGCCGGGGTGCCGGTCCGTGTCATCCCTGGGGTGACCTCCGCGGTGTCTGTCCCAGCGCTGGCCGGCATCCCCGTCACCCATCGCGGGCTCACGCAGGGCTTCGTCGTGGTCTCTGGCCACGTGCCGCCGTCTGACCCCCGCAGCGACGTCAACTGGGCGGCGCTCGCGGCCGCCAACCTCACCCTGGTGGTCCTCATGGGGGTGCAGAACCTGCCCGATATCGCGGCCGAGCTGCAACGCCACGGGCTCCCCGGCGACACCCCGTCGGCGGTGGTGGCCGACGGCACCACGCCCGGGCAGCTGACCCTGCGCGCTCCCCTGTCGCGGATCGCCGAGGAGTCGGAGAGGGCCGGGATCCGGCCGCCGGCCATCGTCGTGATCGGCGAAGTGGCCGCTCTTGAGCTCGAGGACTGAGGTGGACTTCAGCCTCCGCATCGACCCCGCCGACGAGGCCGCCATGGAGTTGCTCGCCCGCCTCGCCCAGCGCGCCGAGGTGACGCCCATGGTCCACGGCCGGGGAACGGCCCTGGTGCTGGGCGGGGCCAGGTCTGGCAAGTCGTCGTGGGCCGAAGCCCAGCTGGCGGGGGCGGCGGACGTCGAGTACGTGGCCACCTCCGAGGTGCTCGACGGCGACGCGGAGTGGGCCGAGCGCGTCGCCCTCCACGTGGCCCGCAGGCCACCGTCGTGGCGGACCACCGAGACGAAGGACCTCGCGGCGGTGCTGGATGCCGACGATCCCGCCGCGGTTCTGATCGACTGCGCGGCCGTCTGGCTGGACCGTGTCCTCTTCGACGCCGGCGCCTGGGACGACGCGCCGGGCTGGCGGGAGCGGGTGGAGGCGGAGGTGTCGCGGCTTGACGATGCGCTGGTGCGTACCGGCCGCGACGTGATCGTGGTGAGCAACGAGGTGGGGTCGGGCATCGTCCCGGCCACGCCGTCGGGGCGGCTCTACCGTGACGAACTGGGCCGGCTGAACGCCCGCCTGGCCGCCGTCTGCGGCGAGGTGTGGCTGTGCACGGCGGGGATCGCCAGGCGGCTCAAGTGAGGGGATTCGTGGCCGCGTTGGGCCTGTTCACGGTGATTCCGGTGCCGCCCGTGGCCGAGATCGACCGCGGGCTGGCCGGGCGCGCCATGGCGGCGTTCCCGTGGGTTGGGCTTCTGGTGGGGGCGCTGGCCGGGGCGGTGCTGTGGGGTGTGGTCGCCCTGGGGGCGGGCGGATGGTTGGGCGCGGCGCTGGCGCTCGCCGTCGTCGCGCTCCTCACGGGGGCGCTGCACCTGGACGGGCTGGCCGATACGGCCGACGGCTTGGGGTCGCGGAAGCCCGCCGCGGAGGCGTTGGTGATCATGCGCAGGTCCGACATCGGGCCGATGGGCGTGGTCGCGCTGGCCCTGGCGCTGCTGATCGACGGCGCAGCGCTGGCGTCGCTGGCAGAGCGGGGCGGGCTGCTGGCGGCGGGGGCCTTGACTGTCGCGGCGATGGTGGGCCGCGGCGTGGTCACGCTGGCCACAGTGTCGCGGGCGTCGGCACGGCAGCATGGATTCGGGGCGCTGTTCATCGGCGCCACCTCGCGCGCCACGGCGGTCCTCACCGGGGTCGCGGTGGTGGGTGTCGCGGCGGGGGTCGGTGCGCTGGCCTTTGGCTTGAGCGGCGCAGCGGTGTTCGTGGGCGCGACGGTCGCGGCGGGCGGGGTCGGGTTCCTGTGGGCCCGCCACCTGCGCCGGCGACTCGGCGGGATGACGGGCGACGTGTTCGGATCCATCGTCGAGGTCACTCTGGCCGCGTTCCTGATCCTGGTGGCCTTGCTTAACAGGGCTGTCTAGGCCCTCAGCCGGTGTGGCCTGCCGCCCGCGACCGCGCGGACAGGGCTCCGTCACGGGTGAAACCGGGCAGCTCCGACTCGACCATCCACGTCCCATCGGCCAGCGAGAGGCGCCCGAGCGTGGTGAGGGGGCCCGCGATGTCGTGGGTCTCATAGGCCAGCAGGAGCCACTCCCGGACCTCCACATCCACGGCTGGCGGCGCCCAGCCGTCGACCCGGGCCGCGATGTCGGTCAGGGGCCGCGACACCGAGTAGTGCCCGACGGTGACGTGCGGCACGTACCCGCCGCCGCCCACGGCGAAGGCCCGATGGGCCGCGTGCAGCTCGGGCGCCTCGGCGGCCAGATACGGCACCATCGGGAACGACCCCAACCCCGCGACCCTGACCGTGAACGGCCCCGCGGCGAGCCGGCGCAGCGCCGCGACATCCGAGGCCAGCCGCCCTGGTCCGTACGGCTCCTCGCCGGGGCGGGCGCCGGGGGAGGGTGCGAGACCCGCGTAGGCGACGGTGACGTGTGGCTGCCGGTCGTAGCGGGGGAGGAGGACGTCGGCCAGGCGCCCGCGCGCCTCCCCGACCCCTGCACGGACCGCGTCGACGTCCGCATCGACGGCCCACACCATCGCGTGCCTGCATCCGCCGTGCCATTCGGGGAAATCGCGGTCCTCGCAGGCGACGGTGCGTTGGCTCGATGATTCCACGACCCCATCATGACGGGAGGGTCGGGTTTGTGTGTCTGCAACTTGCTACCCATAGAGCGGCATCTGCGCATATATGCAGAAGCCGCCCTATGGATAGCAAGTTGCAGACCCCTCGTCGTCAACGACACCGGCAGGCTGGCGAACAGACGATTCACGGTAAGCCTCCGATCAGGGCTTCACTTGCCTTGGGTGCTCCAACTCTGGAACGTGTTCCATGGTTGGCCGATGTGGCCGCCGACGCCGAGGACGTCGTCGAGGACCACGGGCGGAGAGGAGCTGTCCACCGGCACGGCAAGGATTCCGTAGCCGGGGTAGGACCACGCTATGTACAGCAGGGCCTTGCCGTCGGGCGACCAACTGACGCTGTACGGCGCCCATACCTGGACCTTCCCGCCGTGTGTGGTCTGCGGGGCCGGGATCACAGTCTGGGTCCCGAACGGTGTGCGGGGGTCGTCGCCGCCGACGGTGACGACGACAGCCTCGTGTTCGTCCAGGCAGATCCGCTCCTGCCCGGCCTCGTCCACGTAGGTGTCGCAGCTCCGCTGGAACGCCACGCGGTCTCCGTCCGGGGACCAGACTGGGCCGATGCTGTTGCCCACCTGGTAAGCGGCCACCAGGGTGCGCTGATTGGATCCATCGGTGCCCATCAGCACCAGGTCGTCGGATCCGGGAGCGTCTCTCCCCGGGCCGTATTGGACGACCAGGGACCTGCCGTCGGGCGAGATCGCCAGGGCCGTCGCGCGTGAGGTTCCGTCCACGGATCGTGTGGTGCCCGTTTCCGCCGAGTAGATCGAGATGCGGCCGCTGGCGATGAACAGTTCCGACGATCGCGGCGCCCACTCCAGGTCTGTGGCCCTGAGCCCGGGAAGCCGGGTGATGTCGTTGGTCTTGGTGTCCACCACCCAGACCTGAGTCACGCCGAACTCAGAGTCACCCAAGTCGGCGCCGAACGCCAGCCAGCGGCCATCCGAGGACCAGACCGCGCAGGGCGGGTGGACGACGCCGTCGAGGGTGAGCGAGGTCGTGCGGGTGGGCTCCCCATCGGCCGTCAGATCGGTGATGTTGAGGCTTGCGACAACCCGACCTGCGTCGTCCTCGCCGGTCACCTGCCCGGACACAAGTCTCCTGCCGTCGGGGGAGAAGGCAGGACAGATCTGATCGGCGTCGTCGGCCTCGGACCCGAGGATGCGACGAGCCGGCGAGCCCTGCTTCACCAGGTAGATGTCTGCGCCACGCTCGCCGGCAGCGAACGCCACCCAGCCGCTCCAGAGGGTGGTGGTGGGGGCGGGAATGGCACTTGCGGCTGCGGGTGAGTCCGGTTCGCGGACGGTCCAGGTCAGGAAGGCACCCGCCACCGCACCCACCAGGAGCAACGCCACCCCCGCGCCCGCCGCGCGCAAGGTGCGCGTGCCCGCCGGGCGGATGCGCTCAGTACCGGCCAACACCAGATCACGCATCTCGTCGTGCTCGAAGCGGGAGAGCCCGCCGTCGTCCGTCCTCATCAGGCCTCCATCGCCAGAATCTCATCGCGCAGCTTCGCCCGTGCCTGAGCGAGCCGGGACTTCACGGTTCCCTCCGGGATGCCGAGCGTCAGAGCCGTCGCACGCTCCGGGTATCCCTCGAGCACTCTGAGGACCACCACGCTCTGCTCGCGAGCGGGCAACCTCTTCAATGCGGCAAGAACGCCGCTGTCGTCACTTCCGGAGAGTTCTTCCCGCGGATCCTTCGTCGGGGCGCGCGCGATCAACGTCCGATATCGACGGCTCGATCGCTCCAGGTTGCGGGCAGTGTGAGACACCGTGTTGAGCAGCCACGGCAGCGGTGAGCCGTCCACCAGCCGGACCGCGGATCGCTTGCGCCACAACTCGAAGAACGCGATCGTGACCGCGTCTTTCGCGTCCTCGCGCACCGTGAGCAGACGGCTGGCGTGGCGGAACAGACGCGCCTCGTGCCGATCGAAGAGGGCGGCCAACGCCACCGGGTCGCCGGCGCGGACCCGCACCCAGTCCGCCGCGTCGACATCGCTCATACCTTGTGGTGTCCGCCGACGGCGGAAGGGTTCCCAGTGGTCGCCAGGAATTCTCGAGCCGGTGCTTCTGCCCCGGGAACTCGGATCAGTCGTCGAGCAGCGCGCGCCTGGGGAGGTCCGACTGCGCCATCGCCGCCTCCAGGCCCGCTGGGTGAAGGGGATCGCTCGCCGGGTCCTCCAGCATCCGCGCGATGAGTGCCGCGGAGGGGCGCTGATCGGGCTCCTTGGCGAGGCAGGCCGTCACGAGCGTCACCAGATCCTCCGGCGTGCCGGGAGGCAGGGGCGGCGGGGGGTCCTGCACATGGGCCAGCGCTGTGGCGATCGGCGTCAGGCGATCGAACGGCTTGGTAGTGGTCAGCATCTCGTGCGCAAGGACGCCCAGGCTGTAGATGTCGGCGGCGGGTCCGGTGGTCTGCCCCAGGGCCTGCTCAGGGCTCAGGTAGTGCGCGGTGCCGAGTACCTGGCCGGTCAGGGTGCGCGAGTCGGCGTCGAGGGAGCGGGCGATGCCGAAATCCATCAGCTGGGCGTGGCTCCCGTTGACCATCACGTTGGCCGGCTTCATGTCGCGGTGGACGATCCCGGCCTCGTGTGCCAGGGCCAGAGCCGAGGCCAGCTGCCGGATGAGGTGACGGACTTCGTCCGCGCCCAACGGGCCGTCGGCCAGCAGGGTGGCGAGGTTGGGCCCGTCCACGAACTCCATCACCAGGCAGGACAGGCCTTCGTGTTCGAGGAAGTCGTACACAGTCACGATGTTGGGGTGGGACAGTTGCGCGGCGAATCGGGCCTCGTCGCGGAACCGTTCGGCGAGAGCCAACTCGTGCTGGGTGTGCGGGTGCATGATCTTCAGCGCGACCCGTCGGTCCAGGGTGTCGTCGACCGCCTCCCACACTTGGCCCATGCCGCCGGAAGCGACATGGCGGATCAGCCGATATCGCTCCGAGAGCACCAGTCCCGGACACAGTCGCTGCATCCCAACCTCCACCATTGACCATCGAGACCGCCGGCTTGGCTCCGCCACTACCGGTTCGCTGAGCGGCCTACGGGGATTCGGTCGAGTCTCAGCCTAATACCTGGCGGCCGGATTCCACTCTCGAGGTCAGATGTCCGCTGTGCGCAGGCACCCCAATGCGGCTGGGGCTCGATTGGGGCGCAACTCTGACGTTGGGGTAGAGTTCGTGGCGGTGTCAGGCCAACGTCGACGCCCCCATCCCAATGAAGGAGCCATATGGCTGAGTCGAGCGCGCCCGCATCTGTCCGGGACACCCATCCGTTGGTCCCAGAGGCGGGTGAGCGGGAGACCTCCACGTGGGCGGCTCTGCGCAGCCCGCGTCGCCTGCGCACCGAGGTGCTGGCCGGCCTGGTGGTGGCGTTGGCGCTGATTCCGGAGGCGATCTCGTTCTCGATCATCGCCGGTGTGGACCCGCGGGTGGGGCTGTTCTCGAGTTTCGTGATGGCGATCACGATCTCGATCGTGGGTGGGCGTCCGGCCATGATCTCGGCCGCGACAGGGGCGATCGCCCTCGTCATCGCGCCCGTTGCTCGCGAGTACGGCCTGGACTACTTCCTGGCCACCGTCATCCTCGCCGGGGTGCTGCAGATTGTGCTGTCCCTCTTGGGCGTCGCGAAGTTGATGCGCTTCGTGCCGCGGATGGTGATGGTGGGCTTCGTCAACGCGCTGGCCATCCTCATCTTCATGGCGCAGGTCCCGCACCTGCTCGGGGTGCCGTGGCTGGTGTACCCGATGGTCGCCCTCGGGCTGGTGATCATGATGGTCCTTCCGAGGCTCACCACGATGGTCCCGGCGCCGCTGGTCGCCATCGTCGTCATCACCACGCTGGTCGTGGGTGCCGGGTGGGATCTGCCGTCGGTCTCCGATCAGGGGGAGCTTCCGAGCTCGCTGCCGGCGCTGCTCCTGCCGCAGGTGCCGCTGACGCTCGAGACCCTGCAGATCATCGCCCCCTATGCCCTGGCGATGGCGCTGGTCGGCATCCTCGAGTCGTTGATGACCGCCAAGCTCGTCGACGGCATCACCGACACCCACTCGAACAAGACCCGCGAGGGCTGGGGCCAGGGCATCGCCAACGTTCTCTCGGGTTTCTTCGGCGGCATGGGCGGCTGCGCGATGATCGGCCAGACCATGATCAACGTGAAGGTCTCCGGTGCCCGCACCCGGATCTCGACGTTCCTCGCGGGCGTGTTCCTGCTGATCCTGGTGGTCGGGTTCGGCCCGGCGGTCGGGATGATCCCGATGGCGGCGCTCGTCGCGGTGATGATCATGGTGTCGGTGGCCACGATGGACTGGCACAGCATCCACCCCGCGACGCTGAAGCGGATGCCGCACAGCGAGAACATCGTGATGTTCCTCACCGTCGCAGTGACGGTGCTGACGCACAACCTCGCGTATGGCGTGATCGTGGGCGTGAACGCCGCCATCATCGTCTTCGCCCGGCGGGTGGTGCGGTTCGCATCGGTGGAGAAGGTGACCGAGACCGACGTCGACGGCGACGGGACCATTGATGTCCGGATGTACAAGGTCACAGGTGAGATGTTCTTCGCCACCAGCAACGATCTCGTGTACCAGTTCGACTACGCGGGTGACCCGAAGCGTGTCGTGATCGACTTCTCGGAGAGTCACATCTGGGACGCGTCCACCGTCGCGGCGCTCGACGCGGTGCAGACGAAGTACGAGCGGATGGGCAAAACGGTGGAGATCGTCGGACTCAACAGATCGTCTGCGGCCCGCCACAACCTCCTGACGGGGCAGCTCGGCGAAACCCACTGAGCCTAGGGGCAGACCAGGGCGCATCGCCGAGCACGACCGGGGTCCCCATCTGATCTCCCGGGAGTACCCTCCTCCGACGAGAGGGTTCAGAGGTGCTGCCCGCTGGCGTCACTCCAGCGTGCGGCACACTGGGGGCATGACCCAGCCCGAGTCGCATGCGCCCACCCTCCAGATCGGTGCCGTCGCGGAGCGCACCGGGCTCTCGATCAGGACGCTGCGGCACTACGACGAGGTCGGTCTGGTGCGCCCGAGCGGCCGGTCCGTCGGCGGGTTCCGGCTCTACACCCACGACGACGTCAGCCGGCTGCTGCTGATCCGGAGGATGAAGCCCCTCGGGTTCAGCCTGGAGGAGATGGTGTCGCTGCTCGAGACCGCTGACGCCCACCGGGCTCTGCCCACCGCGGACACTGCTGCCGCGCTGGCGGACCATGTCCGGGTTGCCTCTGAGCGCCGCGACGACCTGGCTCTGCAGGTGGCGAAAGCTGACGAGTTCATCGCTCAGTTGCGCGGACTCGGCGGAGACCCGGCTGCCTCCTGAGCGGAGTCGAGCCACCGCGCAGCGGCGCCCAGCCGCTAGAGCCACCCTTGGGTACGCCAATGGGCCAGGAGCGCGTCCACTGTCTCCATCGCCTCCGCCGGTAGGCGGGAATCCTGCGCCAACGCCGCCAGCCGCTCTCGGCCTATCGCCGCACCCAGAGACGCCAGCCGGGTGAACGGATCCAGCCTGATCGCCAGACGTTGCTGTGGCCACCCTCGATGAGGGTCGGACGGTCGTGACGCTGACCGAGGACAAGGGCGTGCAGCGTTGCGCCATCTACCCGGAGGCTCTGCTCGACCACTCCTGCAACGTCGCGGGCCGCAACCTCACGCAGGCGGAGTGGAGCACCGCGCTTCCCGACCTCCCGTACGCGCAGACGTGTCCGGGGCGGTGAGAGTCTGCCTCCTGAGCGTGGGAGGCGTTACTGGCGTCCCGCCTCCGCGGCTCTTGCATCCGCAAGGCAGTAGCCTTCTCCACCCCGGCACGAACGCAGGAGCGGTATCGCTCGATGGTCCATCCGCGCGTCGGCAGCAGCGAACGTTCGGCGGCCGGTCAGGCTACGCGGGTTGCGAGTCGTCTAGTTGAGCGCCGATCCTGGCATGAGAGCCGTGGCGGACTTGTCTGGGCCAGCCAGTTGTGACAGGAGGAGGTCTCGAGCCAGAGTGGACACTGGGAGCCCCGCGCTGCACGGCCAGCACCATGGAGACTGATATCATCAGATATCGACCGCGATAGAGGTGAGCCAGGCTTACGACCTACTTCGGGCGATCATGAACGCGGCAGTTGAGGCTGAGTTAATCGATGTGAACCCGGTGCGGGTGAAGGCAGCCACGCAGCCACGCAGGCACAGGCCTCTCGTGAGCGCGACCTCGACCCGCTGCCCATCGAGGTGCTCTACGCAGTGGCGAACCAAATGCCGGAACATTGGCGCCTGGGTGTTCTGCTTGGGGGCGTTCTGGGGCTGCGCTCTGGCGAGATCCGAGCATTGCGGCGCGGTGACTTCAGCCTCTCCGGCGACCTTCCCACGGTGAAGGTCCACCAATCAGTGAAGGAGTCAGAGGGTACGGTCGAACTCGGCCCGCTGAAGACAGCCCGCAAGGGGATAGCCACACGCACCCTTCCGATACCAGCGGCACTCCTCGAAGACGTCAGGACGCACCTGCGTCGGCACGCCCAGTTGGGCAGGTCCGGGCTTCTGTTCTGGAGAAGCAAAGACGGCGACCTTGTGAAGTCCGTGGATTGGCTCCGAGCCTTCAAGAAGGCCTGCCATGCGGCGGCGGACCAGATGCAGGCCACCGCGGCCCTCGTCCACGCACGGACTGGCGAGCCAGAGTCGGATGAGTCGCAGCGGATCCGCGAGTTGCTGACCGGTCACGGTGGGTACGTCTTCCACGGCACAAGGGTGACCGGCCTCACCTGGGCCTATAGGTTGTCAGGAGGAAACCTCCGAGCGGTGCAGGCAATCGCTGGCCACACCTCACCCAAAATGGCTCTGCGATACCAGCGGGCCGAGATGGACTATTTGGCAGCCGTAGCGGCAAACGTGTCGACCATGATCGAGGGTCGGTCGGTCCAGTAGCTGGGTTCAACCGGCGCGAGTGAAGGACAAGCTGAGGGCAGTCCGCCTCCGGCCTTCCGAGTCAGCAGCAGCGCCTGTGGATCGGGCTGGACCAGAGGTGATGTTGATGGACGAGCCGTGCTCGCCCCGGACACGATCTCGACGGAGGATCTGATGAGGCCCCTTCAGGCCCTCTTGCCGGAAGACCTAGGCTGGGCGGGACGAAGGAGGACTGAATGATCGAAGAGACCCGTCGCCCCACCGCTGTGCAGGTGACGCGCTTGAGTCATCTGAGTTTCGAGGCCCGGAACGAGCGCGGGGGCTCTGTCCCGATCGGGAGCGGCGACAGCAGCGAGTTCACCCCGGTGGAGCTGTTGATGGCGGCGATCGCCGCCTGCGGCGCGATCGATGTGGATCTGATCACGCATCGTCGCTCCGAGCCGGACGTGTTCAATGTCGACGTCACGGCCTCGAGGGTGAAGGACTCCACCGGGAACCGGCTGGAGGACATCGAGGTGACTTTCAGCATCACCTTCCCGGAGGGCGAGGACGGGGATCGCGCGCGCCTCTTGCTTGGGCGCGGTATTGAGCAGGCGCATGATCGGCTGTGCACGGTGTCGCGGACCATCGAGCTCGGCACCCCTGTCACGATGAAGGGCTCCGACGTCTGAGGGCGCGATGTCGTCCGCCTGCGGCGAAATCGATCTCCCACAAGGAATGATTCTGCCTCCGCGGGTGTTGGCAGTCGTGCGAGGCAAAGCTCGCGAGCCATACCGGAAGGACCTTTTGATGAATCACCCACGTCATGTCGTGCGAGCCCTGGCAGGGATGTTGGCCGCCGGCCTCATGCTGACGGGGTGCGCCAGTCCTTCCGGTAACGAGACCGCCAGCGTCGGCTCGTCGTCCGCGGGCAGTGCCCCGGCGGCGTTCGACGCGGAGGCGTCAATCGAGATCGGTTCCCTGTACGAGCCCAGCAACCTCAGCAACGTTGACGCGGGCGGTCAGGGCGTCACGGAGGCCTTCAATGGCAACGTGTACGAGTCGTTGATCAAGCTCAACGACGACGGCTCGCTGACCAACCTGTTGGCCGAGGACTACCAGGTCAGCGACGACGGTCTGACCTATACCTTCACCCTCCGCGACGGGGTCCCCTTCCATTCTGGGAAGGAGCTCACCTCAGCCGATGTGAAGGCCAGCTTCGAGCGCGTCACCTCGGAGGCGTCGCAGGCGGCGCGCAAGAGCAGCTACGCCGTCGTCGAGTCGGTGGCCACCCCAGACGATAAGACGGTCGAGTTCACGCTGAAGAACCGCTCGATCTCGTTTCCCTACCTGATGGCCTACGTCTGGATCGTGAACCCTGACCTCGCCGACGCCAAGGCGGAGGCCGACGGCACAGGTCCCTACGTGTTCGACGAGTGGCAGCGGGGCAGCACCCTCAGCATCGTCCGCAACGACGACTACTGGGGCGAGCCGGCGAAGAACGCCCGCGCCACGTTCCACTACTTCACCGACGCGAGTGCCGAGTCGAACGCACTGCTGACCGGTGAGATCGATCTGGTCACCACGATCCAGAGCCCCGACGCGCTGACCCCGTTCGAGGGTAGCGGCGAGTTCCAGATCAGCGAGGGCACCTCCACCACCAAGGAGCTCCTGGCGTTCAACGATCGCGTGGCCCCGTTCGACGACGCCCGCGTCCGTCGCGCTGTGTACTCCGCCGTCGACCGCGAGAAGCTGTTGGAGTCCATCTGGGCGGGCCGCGGCCAGCTCATCGGCTCCATGGTGCCCCCCACTGACCCGTGGTACGAGGACCTGACCTCGGTCAACCCGTACGACCCGCAGTTGTCCAAGCAACTGCTCGACGAGGCGGGCCTGGCCGACGGGTTCACGTTCACGCTGCAGACGCCCAACTACGACCCGCACCCGGCCGTGGCCGAGTTCTTGAAGTCCGAGCTCGCGAAGGTGGGCATCACCGTCGACATCAAGGTGATCACGGCCGACGAGTGGTACTCCGTGGTGTTCAAGGAGCGGGCGTTCGAGGCCACCCTGCAGGAGCACGTCAACGACCGCGACGTGGTGTGGTACGGCAACCCGGACTTCTACTGGGGCTACGACAACGCCGACGTGCAGCGTCTCGTGGGCGAGGCCGAGCAGGCCGCCACTCCGGAGGAGCAGGCCGCCAAGCTGAAGGAGGCCAACACCATCATCGCCACGGAGGCGGCCAGCAACTGGCTCTACCTCTATCCGCAGATCGTGGTGGCGAGCAGCGAGGTGTCCGGGTTCCCGGTCAACGGCCTGAACTCGCAGTTCTACGTGTACAACATCACCAAGGCCTGAGTAGTTCTGAGCCTCACAACACAGGAGGGCGGTGTGCCGGACCATGGGTAATTACCTGGCCCGGCGCGCCGCCTTCCTGCTGATGTCGTTCGTGCTGGCGATGCTGCTGATCTTCGTTCTGCTGCGGCTCCTGCCCGGTGACCCCGCCAACGCCCTGCTCTCGGTCGACGCCACCCCGGAGCAGGTCGAGGCCGCGCAACAGCAGGTGGGCTCCAACCTTCCCGTCCACGAACAGCTGGCGCGGTGGGTCGGAGACGTGATGCGACTCGACCTGGGCAACTCGTTCATCTCCGGCGCCCCAGTGCTGCCCGACATCGTGTCCCGGTTGGAGGTGACTCTGCCGCTGACTCTGATCTCCTTCGTCATCTCTGTGCTCCTCGCCAGCGGGATCGGGTACGTCGCGGCGGCTCGGTCTCACACGCGGCTAGGGGTCGCCGTGACGGCTGTGTCGCAGTTCGGCATCGCGGTGCCCGTTTTCTGGATCGGGATCCTGCTGGTGTGGCTGTTCGCGTTGGAGCTTCGGCTGTTCCCGTCCGGGGGGTTCCCGCGGGAGGGATGGGCTGACCCGCTCGCGGCGCTTCGTTCCCTGTTCCTCCCTGCCACCACGATCGTCGTTGTCATGACTGCCTCGCTGGTGCGGTATGTCCGATCGGCGACGCTTGACGTTCTGGAGAGCGACTATCTCCGCAATGCGCAGGCGTTGGGTAGCGGCTTCGGCGAGGCGTTCCTGCGCCACGGGGTCCGCAACGCCTCGGTGCCCGTCATCTCGATCCTGGGGATCGAGCTCGCGTCCACACTGCTTGGCGCCGTCGTGGTGGAGAGCGTGTTCACGCTGCCCGGGTTGGGGAGCATGCTGACCAAGGCCATCGCCCAGCACGACTACCCCAGCATCCAGGGGATCCTCCTGGTGACCACGTTCTTCGTGCTGATCGTCGGTTTCGCCGCCGACGTGGTGCAGCGCCTCGTCGACCCGCGCCTGCGGTCCAGCCTCTCCGGGGCGCACGCGTGAGCGCGGGGATCGAGATCCGAAGCGCGCCGGAGCCGATCGCCCCGGCGCCGGATCGACGGCGAGGTCTGCCAGTGAGCCTCCTGGTCGGGCTGGTGTTGTTGGCTGCCGTGGGGATCGTCGGGTTGGTGTCGGTGTTCTGGTTGCCCTACGACCTGGCGGACACCACTGGTGGACGGCTCGAGCCCCCCTCACCTGATCACTGGTTGGGCACCGACAAGCTCGGCCGCGACACCGCCAGTTTCGTCATGGTGGGCACGAGGATCGCACTGACGGTCGGTCTCAGCAGCATGGCGATCGCGATGGCCATCGGCGTCATCGTCGGCCTGCTCGCCGCGTTCGCCACCGGATGGGTCGACGACGTGCAGTCCTCTCTCCTGGACGTGGTGATCGCCTTCCCCACCCTGCTGCTCGCGATGCTGATCGGCGCCATGCAGGGCGCCAGCCTGACCTCGGCCGTGGTCTCGATCGGATTGGCAGCCTCGGCGGTGGTGGCGCGACTCACCCGCATCCTGGCCAAGGGGCTGCTGCGGCGGCAGTTCGTCACCGCTGCCCGCACCTCGGGCAGCAGTTGGCTGCGTATCGTCTTCATCCACCTGCTGCCCAACATGTGGCCGACGCTCGTGGTGACCGCCGCGCTCATCTTCGGCACCGCAGTCCTCGCCGAGGCGAGCCTCTCATACCTCGGACTGGGAGTCCCGCCGCCGAACTCGTCGCTGGGCCGTCTGCTCCAGGGCGCGCAGAGCACCGTGCTGACCGCACCTTGGGGCGCCATCGCACCGGGCATGGTCATCGTGGTGATCGTGCTGGGGGCGAACTCGCTGGCCGACGGCCTACGCGAACGCTTCGATCCGACCCGACGGGAGCGCAGATGAGCATCGAGGTTGAGGATCTCACCATCACGGTCGCGGGATCCGGCAAGCGCGTCGTCGACGCCATCTCGTTCAGCCTCGACCCAGGCGAGCGTGTCGGGATCATCGGCGAGTCCGGCTCCGGGAAGTCGGTCACCACCCTGGCGCTGCTCGGCCTGTTGCCCCGGTCACTGACAGCCTCAGGATCAATTCGCGTCAACGGCACCCAGATCGTCGGCGCCTCCCAGAAGCAGCTGCTAGGGATCCGGGGACGCAGGATGGCGAAGATCTTCCAGGACCCCTCAACCGCGCTCGACCCCCTCACCCGAGTCGGCGAACTCATCGCCGAGCCCCTCCGTCGCCACCAAGGGCTCCGCGGCCATGACCTGAAAGCCGCAGTTGAGCAGTCGTTGCAGGAGGTGTCGCTTCCTGCCAGCGAGCGGGTGGCCCGGGCGTTCCCCCACGAAATCTCTGGCGGGCAGCGGCAGCGCGTCGCCATCGCGATGGCTCTGGCCTGCCGACCGGCGGTCCTCATCGCCGATGAACCGACCACCGCCCTCGACGTCACCGTCCAGGCGGAGATCCTCGACCTCATCCGACGACTCAGTGCCGATCACGGGATGGGCCTGGTGTTCGTCTCCCACGACATCGCCGTCGTCTCACACACCGTCACCCGCGCCCTGGTCATGCAGGGCGGCGAGATCGTTGAACGTGGACCGATCGATCAGATCGTCCACGCACCGAAGGACCCCTACACGCGCCGGCTCGTCGCCAGCGCCCGCGCACTCGACGAGGCACTGGCCACGGGGAGCATCTCGTGACCGAGTCACCGCTGCTGGCATTCGAGTCCGTCGGTTTCACCTACCATGGCGCCACCGACCCCGCCCTGAACCGGGTTTCCCTCTCGCTGGCTCGCGGCGAAAGCCTCGGGATCGTCGGCGAGTCGGGCTCAGGCAAATCCACCGCACTGAAACTGCTGCTCGCGCTCCACACGCCCACCGTTGGCCGCGTCCTCTTCGACGGGGCGGAGCTGAACTTGCGGGACCGCCGCCAGGTGCGCGAGCTGCGCCAAACGGTTCAGCCCGTGTTCCAGGACCCCTACGCCTCACTGGACCCAAGGATGCGCGTCGACAGGATCGTCGCCGAGCCGCTGGTGTCCTTGGGCATCGGCGGATCGTCGGCCGATCGGCGTGCCCGAGTGGCGGCCGCGATCGAGGAGGTGGGCCTGGACGTCGACACCCTCGCCCGCTACCCCCACGAGTTCTCCGGAGGCCAACGGCAACGGATCGCCATCGCCCGGGCCCTGGTCACGGACCCAGCCGTCCTGGTGGCCGACGAGCCGGTCAGCGCCCTGGACGTCACCACCCGCATCGAGGTAATCGACTTGCTGGCCCGACTCCGCCGCGAGCGACAGTTGAGCATCGTGATGGTCTCGCACGACATGAGCGTGGTCGCGGCGCTGTGCGACACCACACTGGTCCTCAAAGACGGCACAGTCATCGAGACGGGAGAGACAATGTCGATCCTGAATGACCCGCACGAGGCGTACACGCGCCAACTGATCAGCGCGATCCCCCGCCTCCCGGCCCCCCCTGCTTCTGGCCGATGATAAGCGGGGCCTTGCCGAGCGGGGTGCGGGCAAGTTCCTGAACCGGGGTGACGATGATGTGGGTGTCGTCGCTGACGCCTGCGGATGTGAGTCCGGCTCTGAGTCGGCGGGTGATCTGGTGCAGGTCCACCCGTCGGTCAGGGTCCACGATTCGTACCGTGATCCCCTCGGTGGTTTGCTGCACCTGCCAGCCGTGGACGGCCACCGGTTCGAGGGCGTCGTGGAACAGGCCAGGGCGAATCAGCACGGGTTCTCTGGTCCTGCTGGTCACACGGAGGGTCGCTTCGGTGCGACCCGCGACCGTGTCCAATCGTCGGAAGGGTAGTCCACAGGTGCAGGGGTCGGTGGCCAGCCGGATCGAGTCGGTCAGTTCGTAGCGGATCAGCGGGAGGGTGCGGCTGAACAGGACGGTAGCAAGGAGCCGATCGGCGATGTGGCCGTCGGGGACGGGCCGGTAGGAGCTGTCGACGGGTTCGATGATGACGAAGTCCTCGTACAGGTGCATCGAGCCATGGCTGCAGGACGACGCGATGGTGGCGGTTTCGGTGGCAGCGTAGGTGTTGACGACCTGCACACCCCAGGCGTCGATCGCCGCGTGCCGGGCCGTAGGAAGTTGCTCCTCGGAGGCGGTGATCACCTTCTCCGGCGCGATGTGGAGGTTCCCGGCGGTTTGGGCTTCGGCCAGGGGCGCCAGCATTGAGGCGTAGCACACCAGAAGTCGGGGCTGGAATCTGTTGAGCGCCTCAACTAGGGCCTCGATGGGTTGGGTGGCGTCGAGTCGGAGGGTGGGGACCAGGGGGTTGCGGAGGGAGGCGCCGACGACCGCGGACTGGTGGGCGGGGTTGCGGGTGGACACGATCGCGGCCGGCACAGGCCGGCGTGGACCGACCTTCACGTGGGCCCAGTCGTTGACGCGGGCGTAGGAGGAGAGGATGCGGATCCATTCGCGACGGTTCCAGACGAAGATGCCCCTTTGGCCCGTTGAGCCGGCGGTGGCCGCCGTCCACCAACGACCCTGCCAGGGTTGTCCGGGATCACCACCCCCAGACTCCAGATCCTGCAACCGTCGCGTCACCGAATCGAGGCGAAGCTCCGGAGAGGTCACCAGCCGATCCCACTGCGTCATCAGTTGTGTCTTGGTCAACGGCGGCAGTTGCGACAGCGGGGCGGACTGCATGCCGCGGTGCTGGTCGGCATAGTAGGGCGACTGTCGGGCGGCATGCTCGCGCAGCCGCCCCAGCATGCGCTGCTGGTGATCATCGAGCTGGGTTCGGGTCCAGCGATCATGCTGTTGGGTCCTCCAACGGGTCACCAGCAGCTCTCCGAACAGGGATGTCATCGCCGGCCCCCAACAATGACGCGCTCCGGGACCGTGGCGGTCCCACCCGACCCTACGTAGAGCAGGTTGAAGGACCCCCGAAGGGTCCGGCGATGGATGGGATTGAGTGGGCGGTCGGCGGGGAGCCAGTGCTGGACTCGTTGCTGGGCGGTGACGTGGCCGGTGTCGGTTCTTCTGGTCGGTTCGACGAGGTTCTTGTAGGAGAGGGAGCGTTGGCCGGCGGGTTCCCTGTCGCAGGTGAACTCATCGAGGTGGGGATGGAGTTCTGATCCGTAGGGGCCGCTGACCATGGGGCGCAACCCATGTTCCAGTCGAAGATGACGGGCGATGAACAGCGTCGGTGACCCCCACGTCGATTCGAGGACCCGCCCGCCCAGCGTGTTGTGGTCGATGCACAGATCGCCGATCACGGTCACCAAGGGTGGTTCACCGCCCGAGGTCCCCTGTGCCGGGTGGGTTGACTGGACAGATGCCGTGTGCGGGTCCAGTTGCCGAGGCGGCGTGTCGCCGGGTGGGTGGATGCCGTGGGGAGCGGCCCGTCTGGTCACTGGTACCCCCTTGCCTTGGCGCTCGTTGGGTTGTTTGTTGGGGTCGGGGCCTACGCCGCGGCCACGGGTCAGTGGCGGTGACCGGAGCCTGGGCGGCCGTGCATCAGCAGCATCATGCCGGCGCAGAGAAGGCCGCCGATCAGGGGGCCTGCGCCGCCTCCGCTGAACAGGGACCACAGGCCGAACCCGATCAACGGTAGGCACATCAGGAGCATGTGCCACATGTGGCCACCATGGCTTTGGTGCTGGTGGGCGGGTGCGGTGGCCGCGGGTGGGGCGTCGGGGCCGGTGTCGGTGGGGCGGTGGTGGCTGTGGAGGGTCATGAGCCGGGTTCCTCTCGTTCGGGTGCTGCTTCCACTGTGCGGGGTCGGGATTCAGATCCGATCCGCGGCCGGTCAACCTCTGATCAAGAACGGTTCAGCTGCGGACGAGGCGGGCGATGGCTGTGGAGGCCTCGGCGACCTTGGCGTCGCGGTAGGCGGGGTCTGGGGAGTGGATGGCCTGGGTGAGGCAGTGCTGGAGGTGGTTGTCGACCAGGTCCAGGGCGACTGAGCGCAGCGAGCCGGTGACTGCTGAGGTCTGGGTGAGGATCTCGAGGCAGTTGGCGTCCTGGTAGACCATGCGGGCGATGCCGCGGATGTGGCCTTCGATCACGGCGAGTTGGCCGATGAGTTCCTGACGCTGCTGGTTGCTGGTCATGTGTCCTGGACCTGGTCTGGTTCGGCGGCTAGTGGTGGTGCGGTGCGGGGGTGTGAGATTCGGGTTGGTGCTCGGCCGCGGTCTGGGGGTGTCCGTAGCGGGCGGGGTCCGCGTCGAAGGCTTCGGCGCAGTGGGTGGAGCAGAAGTAGATCGTGGTCTCGCCGCGGGTGCGGGTGGCGGCCGCGGTGGCGGGCTTGACCTTCATTCCGCAGACGGGATCGATCTGGGCGGTGGCGGTGGTCTTCTTGCCGAACATGGGGGTGTCCTTTCCGGTGGCGTGGTGCTGGGTGGTGGGGGTTTCGCCGCCGATTTCGACGACGGGGGTGACGGGGGAGCCGGTGGTGGGGGACTCGTGGATGGGGTGTGGTGCCCAGCGGCGGAGCCGGTTGGCGTTGGTGACCACCGACAGTGAGGACAGCGCCATGGCCGCGGCCGCGACCATGGGGCTGAGCAGGATCCCGAAGAACGGGTAGAGCAAACCTGCGGCGATGGGGATGCCCAGGCTGTTGTAGAGGAACGCGAACACCAGGTTCTGTTTGATGTTGCGCATGGTGGCCCGCGACAGGTCGACGGCGGTGACCACCCCTGACAGTGCGCCGGAGATCAGCGTGATGTCGGAGGATTCGATGGCCACATCGGTGCCGGTGCCGATCGCGGAGCCGACGTCTGCCTGGGCCAGTGCGGGGGCGTCGTTGATGCCGTCGCCGACCATTCCGACGATTTTGCCTTCGTCCTGGAGCCGGCGGACCTCGGCGGCCTTGTGGGCGGGCATCACTTCGGCGACCACGCGACGGATCCCGACCTGGGAGGCGATCGCGGCGGCGGTTGCCCGGTTGTCGCCGGTCATCATGATGACCTCGATGCCGCGTGCCTGGAGGGCCGCGACCGCGGCGGGGGAGCCGTCCTTGATGGTGTCGGCGACCGCCACGATTCCCGCGGGGAGCCCGTCGACGGCCACCAGCATCGGCGTCTTGCCCCCTGCTGCGAGCGCGTCATGCAGCGGCTGCAGCGTGTCGGTACTGATGCCATTTTCGTCGAGAAGGCGCCGGTTGCCGATCAGGACGTCGTGGCCGTCGACGTGGCCGCGGACGCCTTGCCCGGTGATCGAGTCGAAGTCGGTGACCTCGCCCAGGGTGAGACCGCGGTCGGTGGCGCCGGTGACGATCGCCGCCGCCAGGGGGTGCTCGGAGCTGTTCTCGATAGCGGCGACCCAGCCGAGGAGCTGGTTCTCATCGAACGCTGCGACGGTGGCGACGTCGGTGAGGGTCGGTACACCCTTGGTGATGGTGCCGGTCTTATCGAGGATGATCGCGTCAAGCTTGTGCGCGGTTTCCAGTGCTTCAGCGGAGCGGATCAGGATGCCGTGTTCGGCTCCCTTGCCGGTGCCCACGGTGATCGACATCGGGGTCGCGAGCCCCAAGGCGCAGGGGCAGGCGATGATCAGGACCGAGACCGCGGCGACGAGCGCGAACACGAACACCGGCGGGGGACCCACCAGCAGCCAGATCGCCAGCGTCCACACCGCGATGATGATCACGACCGGGACGAAGTAGCTGGAGACCTTGTCCACCAGGCGTTGGATGGGGGCCTTCGAGCCCTGGGCCTCACGGACCAGTTTGATGATCTGGGCGAGCATGGTGTCGGAGCCGACCTTGGTGGCGACATATCGCAGTGCCCCGGTGGCGTTGATGGTGGCGCCGATGATGGTGTCGCCGACGGTCTTGGCCGCAGGGATGGATTCGCCGGTCACCATCGACTCGTCGACCGCGGAGGATCCGTGGATCACTTCACCGTCGACGGGCATCTTCTCCCCGGGACGGATCACGATCACATCGCCGACGACGACGTCCTCGACCGGGATCTCCAGTTCGGTGTCGTCGCGCAGGACCCGCGCGGTGCGGGGCTGGAGGCCGATCAGCTTACGGATGGCCTCACCGGTGCCGGCCTTGGCTTTGGTTTCCAGGAGACGGCCGAGCAGGATCAACGTGATGATCACCCCGACGGCTTCGAAGTACACCTGCCGCAACTCCTCAGGCAGGAGGCCGGGGGCGAAGGTGACCACCAGGCTGTAACCGAACGCCGCGACAGTGCCCAGCGTGATCAGCGAGTTCATGTCCGCGGTGCGGTGCGACAGGGCCCGCCACCCGACGCGGTGGATCGGCCACCCCGACCACAGCATCACCGGCGCAATCAACGCCAACTGCAACCACGGACTCATCAAGATCTCAGGCACCCAGGTGGCGCCGAACAGTTCGACGGCCATCACCGCGATCAGCGCCGGGGCTGTGAGGATCGCGCCGATGGTCACCCGCCGGGTCAGGTCCCCGATCTCCGCGGCCCGCTCCGCCTCATCGTCATCGGCGCCGTCGGTCGACAGACCCGTCGCCGCCGGGGAGGCGGTCGTCTGCGCATGATGCTCCGGTGCGGTGAGGGGGGCTGGTGCGGTGTGGGGGTCGCCGGTGACGCGGATCAGACCGGAGACCATGTTCATGCCGCATGCGAAGCGGAACTCGCCGGCCTCCGTGGGCGTGAACTCGACGGCGGTGGTGCGGTACGCGGGAAGGCTCGCGTTGACCTTGAAGTCCGACATCACAACTCGCGAGGTGCACTCACCGCCCTCTCGGCGGTCGAACATGATCCGCACCGGCATCCCGGGACGCACCCCCTCGATCACGCCGGGGTTGTAGCCCCCGTCGACGGTCACATCGACCACCTGAACACCGTCCTCGATGCGGACTTTCCCGGCCCGTTTCGGGCCAAAGAAGAACCACAACAGCAGCCCGGTCAGGACCACCGCCCCACCTATGACCAGCCAGAGCATCACAATCTCCACTTCTTCTCGACTCCCACCCATTACCCTGGGGGGGTATAACTCGAGGGTAGACCCAGGAAGGTTCGGAAATGACCCAGAGGGGGTCAGGCTTCGGTCAAGATTTCCCGGCCGTCGTCCACAGGGACTGTGGTGAGGGCAAGTCGGTGGCGGGACCCGGGTCGGGGGCGGCGCCGGCGTCGGGTCAGTTCGAACCCGGAGCGGTCGAGGGTGGCTCGGACCTGCGAGCTGGTCACGGCGCCGGCCGGCGCCAGCGTCAACAGCGACTCGCCGTGCGGCTCCAAATCCATGCCGACGGTGTGCACCCCGGGCAAGGCCCGGACCGCGTCCACAGCGCTGATCATGCAGCGCCAGCAGCTGAGCCCGCGCACCCCGTAGGTGGCCTGTGTCATCGTCGCCACGTCGAATCACCCTCTCTTCCTGGTCGGTTTCGCGTGTCCATGTTCGATGGTGCCCCCCGCGATGTCGGGAACCGGTCTGGGTGGGGTCAAGATCCCGACAAGACCCGGCCAGGTGGTCGGATCTTCACTGCACCCTGTCCGGGTCCTACTCGTTGCTCAGGTGACCGGCCGTGTGGCTCACCAGTCGGCGGGGCCGACAGCCGTCGGGTGCGTGGGGGGCCGGTGAGGTGGTCGAAGAGCGATCCACATGGCCGCCAGCACAGCGAGGAGCCCGGCGGCGGTCCATCCGCCCGGTCGCTCGCCCAGTGCGACGGAGGCCAACGCGATACCAAGGACCGGAGTCAGGAACGTCCACGCCGTCAACGTGTCGAGCCGGCTGCGGCGCGCCTCGGCGAACCACGCCATGGTCGTCGCTGCGGTACCAACAAGGGCCAGGAACGCCAGCGAGAGGGTGAAGCGGGGACTCCATAGGATCACCGGCGGGCCCTCCACGGCCGCGGCGAGCATCATCAGTCCAGCCGCGCCAATCAGCAGGTGCCACGCGGTGGCCGTGACCAGATCCAGCCCGGTCAGCCGCCGGGAGAGCAGGGTGCCGGCGGTCACGGCGGCGGCTGACAGGAGCGACAATGCCGCCCCGCTGCCCCCGCCACCGGGCAGCGCAACGGCGACCAGCCCGGCGAAGCCGACGACCAGGGCGGCCGAAGTCCGGGGGGAGAGCCTCTCGCCGTAGAAATACCAGGCGGGGAGGAGGATCAGCAGGGGCTGGGCGTTGGCCAGCACCGCGGCGGTCCCGGTCGCGCCGCCGGCGACCCCGCCGAACATCGCGGCGAATGCCACTGTGACGTTGACCAGGCCTAGGACCGTGATGAGTCCCCAGGCGCGCCAGCCACGGGGGACAGGGCGGTGCAAGGCGGCGCCGAGGGCCAACAGGGCCGCCCCGGCGATGAGGGCCCGCAGCGCGGCGAACCACAGGAGGGGGGCGTCGCGGAGCCCCCACTCGATCGCCACGAAGCACGCCCCCCAGGCCGCTGTGATCCACAGCATCCGCAACGCCTTCGGCCGCCGGGTTTCTTCGGTCCCCGCTCCCGTCGCCGAAGCGGTGAGGCCAACAGGGTCGTCCACGCCCACCCCCCGGTCAGCGGATGCCGGACGGCACTGGAGCGGTGGGCTCCGGCTCCCGGGCCTGGCCTTGCGGCGCGGCCGGGGCCTGCTGCGCGGGCAGCCTGAGCTGTTTGAGCAGGAGGGCATTGACGGTGACGATGACCGTGGAGCCCGACATCGAGAGGGCGGCGATCTCTGGGCGCAGCATCAGGCCGAAAGCGGGGTAAAACACCCCGGCGGCGATCGGCAGCGCGATGACGTTGTAGCCGATGGCCCAGGCCAGGTTCTGACGCTCCTTGCGTACGGTTCCCTTGCCGATGCGCAGTGCGACGGAGACGTCCAAAGGATCGGAGCGCATCAGGACGATGTCCGCGGTCTCGATGGCCACGTCCGTCCCGGCACCAATCGCGATACCGATGTCGGCCTGGGCCAACGCAGGCGCGTCGTTGACGCCATCACCCACCATCGCGACCGTCTTTCCGGACTGCTGCAACTCGGCGATCTTGTTCGCCTTGTCCCCGGGCAGAACCTCGGCGATGACGGTGTCGATGCCGAGCTGGTCAGCGATACGTAGAGCGGTGGCCTCGTTGTCGCCGGTCAGCATGACGACCTCGATCCCGGACTCGTGCAGGGCGGCGACAGCGGCAGCAGCAGTGTCCCGCGCGGCGTCGGCCAATGCGATGACACCAACCGCGCGCCCATCCACCGCGGCGAGCACTGCCGTGCGCCCCGATGCGGCCAACTCGTCACGGCTCACGGCCAGGTCGCCGAGGTCGACGTTCTCCCGGACCATCAGGCGGAGGTTTCCCACCAGGACACGTCGGCCGTCGACGGTGGCGGTTGCGCCGTGGCCCGGGACGTTGAGGAACTCGCTCACGGAGAGCACGGGCACGCCGCGCTCGGCGGCTCGGCGGTCGATGGCGCGGGCCAGGGGGTGTTCAGACTCGCGTTCGACGGCAGCGACCAAGGCCAGCATCTCATCCTCGCCCATCCCCGCCGCGAGAACGTCGGTGACCTCAGGCTCCCCCTTGGTTAGGGTGCCCGTCTTGTCCATCACCACCGTGTCGATCCTCGCCATCCCCTCGAGGGCGGTGGCGTTCTTGAACAACACTCCCCGCTTGGCGCCCATCCCGGTACCGACCATGATCGCAGTTGGGGTCGCCAGACCGAGGGCGTCGGGGCATGTGATGACCACGACGGTGATGGCGAAGAGCATCGCCTGTGCCACGCCGACGCCGGCGAGCATCCATACCGCGAAGGTGACGGTGCCGCCGATGAGGGCGACGAACACCAGCCAGAACGCGGCCCGGTCGGCCAGGCGCTGGCCCGGGGCCTTGGAGTTCTGGGCCTCCTGAACCATCTTGACGATCTGCGCCAACGCGGTGTCCGCGCCGACTCTTGAGGCGCGGACCCGCAAGGTGCCGGTGGTGTTGATCGAGGCACCGATCACGTCCGCGCCGGGGGCCTTCTCCACCGGCATGGACTCTCCCGTCACCATCGACTCGTCGACTTCGGACTCCCCCTCCTCCACCACCGCATCGACTGGGATCTTCGCCCCCGGCCGTACCAGTAGCAGGTCACCGGTGACGACTTCGGAGGTCGGGACCTCCACGGGCTGACCGTCCCGGAGCACGACTGCCTGGGAGGGCGCGAGTTCGAGCAGCGTCCGCACAGCGTCGTTCGCGCCGCCACGAGCCCGCATCTCCAGCCAGTGCCCGAGCAGGACGAAGGTGGTCAGGACCGTGGCGGCTTCGTAGAAGACCTCACCCCCGCCGGTGAACGTGACCACCACGCTGTACAACCAGCCCGCCCCGACCCCGACCGCCACCAGGACCATCATGTCCAGCGTCCTCGCGCGGAGCGCCCGGAAGGCCCCGTCGAAGAAGATCCACGCCGAGTAGAACACCACCGGCAGGGACAAGATCAGAGAGAAGACGTCGTCGCGCAGCCCGAAGGGTGCCGGCACGGTGAACCCCAGGACCTCCCGCCCGATCGGCGACCAGAACAAGATGACCACCGACAGCACGCCGGCGACCAGGAGACGGTTGCGCATGTCTCGCACCATGTCCACCATCGACCCACCATGCCCGCCGTGGCCCATCACCGCCTGCGCGGACCCGCCAGCCTCATCCTCACCGCCCCCGTGGCCGGTGTGCATTTCGTGGCCAATGTGGGGGTCGGTCGGGACTGGTTCCGTCATGGGGTGGCAGATGTGGCCCGGTACCGACTGACCGGTGCAGTGGTAGCCGCAGTCGTTGACCCAGCCGACCAGTTGGGCGACCGAGGTCTGGTTCGGGTCGTAGGTGACCGTCGCGGTCTGGGAGACGGCGCTGGCCTCGACGGCCAGCACGCCGGGTACACCTAGTAACGTTTTCTCGATCACTGATTCCGAGGTGGCCCAGTGCAGGCCACCGGCCTCCAGGACCGTGGTTTGACTCTTCATGATCGGGTCTTCCTTTCCGGCCGCTTGGCCGACAGGTCGTGCGCCGACGGGCTCGGCGGATGCCTGCCCGTCCGTCGGGTCTCAGGCCGTCGTCGCCCGGAACGGGGCGGGAAGGAACTCCCGGCGCATCCCCAGGGCCTCGTCCGTCATTTTGATCGAGGTGGAGCCGTCGGTCACGGTGCCGGCAAGTGCGCGTATGGCATCGATGGTCTCGGGGACGACGATGGCCTCGTTGTAGACCTGATAGGTGAGGTAGGCCTCGTCTCCCTCGACGGTCAGGACGTCTTCCCACAGGGCGACCTCCCACATGTCCCCCCGCGGCCGGCCCAGGTCGCGCATAAGTTCGACCGTTGTGTTCAGGGCAGTGAGACCGTCGGCCATCCGGATGAATGCAATCCGGGGTGCGGCCCGCAGCGCCTCTAGGACCTCCTCGCGGCTGGCCGGTCGGTTCAGCTGCAGGGTCCAGTAGTGGTTGTGTGTCTGGGTGTGGGCGGCCTTCGCCGCCATGGTCACCACATCCAGGTTGGGCAGGACTGTACGGGCGTCGGGGCCCTGGTGGGACGGGATGGATCCCTCGGGGACCATGGTGTTCATGATGCCGCCATGGTGAGACTCGCCCGGGTCGGTGGCCCGGCGGATGAGCACCCCGCGGGCGCGGGCGAGGAGGTCGGCGTCCTGCAACGCGCCGAGGACGCGCACGATGCTGGCGGTGTTGCAGGACACCACCCGGGTGGAGTCCCGGCCGAGCGCGGTGGCGTAGTTGGCCTGGGCGACAAAGGAATGCCCGGTGGTGGCATGGGACTCCCCACCCTGGAATACGGCCTTGACTTGGGCGGTCCGGTAGGCCTGCAGGTTGGTGGCGGCGACCTTCTTCGGGGTGGTATCCACGACCACGTCCACTTGGTCGAGCAGATCAGGCAGTGTCCCAGCCAGGGGCACCCCGGCCGACTGCATCGCGGTGCGCGCGTCGTGGGTGGCCGCGAACACATCTATGCCGAGCCCGGCTGCAGTCCGTACGTGCCAGTCCGTGGCGATGTCCGCCACCCCGACGAGGTGCATGTCCGGCATTGCCCGGACGGCGTCGGCGACCCGCTTGCCGATCACTCCGTAGCCGTTGACGGCAACCTTGATATTCATAACAGCCTCCAGTGCTTGTTTCGTGTCGTGTGTTCTCTGAATCTTGGGTCGTGGTCGATGGGTTCGGCCGGTGAGGGTCAGGCGGCGCGCTATCGGCAACTCCTTGGCTGCCGATGATGGTGACCACCTCACTACGGTGGTGGACGAGAAGGCCCCACCGTCCCACCTATGACCAGCCAGAGCATCACAATCTCCACTTCTTCTCGACTCCCACCCCATTACCCTGGGGGGGTATATGTCGAGGGTAGACCCGGGAAGGTTCGGAAACGACCACGAGGGGGTCAGGCTTCGGTCAAGATTTCCGGGCCACCGCTCACAGAGGCGGCGTGGAGCGGTGTCGGACCCCGGGGCGGGGGCGGCGCAGGCGTCGGGTCAGCTCGAACCCGGAGCGGTCGAGGGTGGCTCGGACCTGGTCGCAGATCACGGCTCCGGCCGGGGCCAGGGTCAGCAGCGACTCGCCGTGCGGCTCCAGATCCAGGGCGACGGTGTGCACCCCGGGTAGGGCGCGGACTGCGTCGACGGCGCTGATCATGCAGCGCCAGCAGCTGAGTCCGCGCACCCCGTAGGTGGTCTGTGTCATCGTCGTCACGTCGAATCACCCTCTCTTCTCTGGTCGGTTTCGCGTGTCCAGGTCGATGGTGCCCCGGGCTGTGTCCGGGACTGGTCTGGGTGTGGTCAAGATCCCGACAAGACCGGGGTCGGGCCGCGCGTGCTTCCTATGGGCACCGGTTTTGTGGTGCTTGTGCGGGTGCTGAACATGACCACGACGACTGAAGTGAGCCCGAGGATCCAGACCGCGGCGATGAGGAGGCCCCCCGTTTCGTCGAAGGTGTCGGTGAGGCCGGTGTCGATGAGGACGCGGTAGGGCCCGTAGCCCGGGAGGAACGCTGCGGCGCCGGGTGGTTCCAGCCGCAGCATCGGGCTCTGCGTGATACCGAGATCCAGGAAAGGGATGACGAATGCGATCAGTACTCCCGTGACGCGTCCAAGGAGGAATCCGAGGCACATCCCCAGCAGTGCGTAGACGGCTCCGATCAGTAAGGTGCCGGCGATGAATCCCGCCCATTGACGGGCCGTGAACACCATGGCCGTGATTGTCAGGGATGCGGCCGCTGCGACGAGGACCGCGGCTGCGACCTCCTTGATGCGGCCGACCAGCAGTGCGGATCGGCGCATCCCGGCCTGGACCAGGCGGCGATCCCCATCACGGTTGTTGAGGGCGATGAACAGCCCAGCCACGGCGGCCAGCGAGGCCACCGCGATCGGCGCCATGGTTCCGGTGTGCGTGTCGGGCAGCCAGAACCGCATGTCGACCTCCTGCCCGCCGTCGATCACCCGCATCACGGAGAACCGCTCTTCGGTGATCAGTTTCGACAGCCAGATGAAGATCACCGGCACCGTTACGAGGAGGACCCAGAGGGCTGGGTTGCGTCGGTACTGTCGCATCCCCATCCGGAAGCTCTTCCCGACTTGCCCCGCCCAGCCCGGTCGATGCGAGCCGTCCGGGTGCCGAGCGTTGCGTGTCGCGCGCGTCAGGAGCAGTCCGCTCGACAGGAGGGCTCCGCCGACCCACACCAGTGCGATGGCGAGGTCGCCGAGGTTTCCCCCCATGGCCCAAGGGCAGGTCCACCATCCACAGTGTGACGAAGTGGGTGGGCATCCAGCGGGTGATCTGCACCCGGTCGGGCGAGGTGAGCGCCGGTCCGAAGAACACGTCGAGGATCCAGACGAGCAGGATCACCACCGTGCCGTTGACCTGGTCCGTGACGACCGATCCGACCGCGGCGCCGATCCCGACGTAGATGACGGCGAACATCATCGTCCCGGCCGCGACGCGGAGCGGCTCGTCCACTGCGGTGCGCAGGAACAGCGTCGCCAGGGCCGCTGTGGAGGCCAGTGCAGCGATCAGCAGGCCGGTCGACATTCTGGCGACAACGAGGGCTGGGGCGGGGAGGCCCGCCAGGACCAGACGACGGTCCGCCGATCTCGCCTGGCCAACCTGGAAGAACATCGCCAGCGCCGCCAGGAACGCGGCGGCCCAGCCGGTGGTCGCGGTCTCGACTGCCCGGCCAGTGCCGCCCAGCAGTTTCGCGGCATCGGCCATCGGTTCCGCGGCCACCCACACGAACACGACCGGGATCAGAATCAGGACCACCAGGTTCACCGGGTTGCGGCCGTAGTCCAGGAGGAATCGGCGGGTCAGCACCCCGACCGCGGTCATTTCGGGGTCGCCTTCCCGTCACGCAGTTCGATGATGCGGTCGAACCGCGCCTCGTCGGCGATGAAATGACTGATCACCAGCACTGCCCGCCCGGATGAGCGCCCGCGCGCGACGAGCTCCCAGAACCGAAGATAGGTGTCCCAATCGAACCCGGCATAGGGCTCGTCCAGCAGCAGGACCGCCGGGTCCGGTAGCAGAGCCAGGGCAAGATTCAGTTTCGCGAGGGTGCCCCCGGAGAGCCGGTCCGCCCGCTCGTGCGCCTATCGCCCAAAGTCAAGTTCCTCGTACAAGGTTCCCTGCGCCCGGAGCCGCTCATCCCGGCTCATCCCGTAGGCCACCGCGAATAGCTCGAAATGTTCATCGCACGTCAGGCGCTCGAACACCACCGGACGCTGCGGACAGTACCCCAAGGCCCCCTGCAGCTCCACGGCGCCGGCGTCGGCTGCCAACCCCCCGACCAGGATCTGCATCAGCGTCGATTTGCCCGATCCGTTCTCCCCGACCAGCCCGACGACCTCGCCGCGGCTCAGCGACAGTGACACACCGTCGAGCACATGGTTGCGCCGCACGAACGGCCACAGCCCCTGACGATAGGTCTTGGAGATCGCGGTCCCCGCGAGGACCACGTCCGCTCGAACGCCATCAGAAGAGGCGCCGCTTGAACCCATGTCGATCACCGCCTTCGAATCCCATGTGACTTTCACGCACCCGCCAGTGGGCTTCGCCAGACCGCCACAAGGGCCCATTCCTCAACGACCCGAGCCGTGGTGTGTCGGGTGACCCGTGGCGGCGCCACGACACCCCCAAGGGGTATGTCATCAGGGTAGGCACGCTCTAGTGCGGAGATCACCGTCAGGGGGTCAGGCTTCGGTCAAGTTTCCGGGCCTTACGGCCGCGACACCTCGTCCGGGCTGGGGACGGGGATCTTGACCAAACCTTGTCCGGGTCCTGCTCGTTGCTTGACGTGACCGGTTCAGACTGGGCACTGAGGCCGCGCGGTCACGTCGTGCGCCTGGAACTTCTTTGACGATGGGAGTGGGCTGTGTGGCCTGAGGTGTTCTCGATATTTGGTGTAGGGATCCAGTCCTATGGGCTGAGTAAGGCGCTGGCGCTGCTGGTCGGCGCGTATCTGCTGGGTCGAGCGTTCACGCGGATCGGCTACGACAAGGACTTGGCGCACTCGATCGCGTTGTGGGCGACAGTGTGGGGATTCGTCGGCGCCAAGGTGTACTACCTGATCGCGAACTGGGACAACTTCAGTTGGCACCTGTTCGGCGGCTCGGGGTTCGTCTGGTACGGGGGCCTGATCGCGGGGGCGATCGCGGTGATCGTGATGACCCGACGCCACGACCTCCCCCTTGGACGGGTGGCGGGCGCGATGGCGGCCCCGCTGTCGGTGGCCTACGGCATCGGCCGGATCGGCTGCTTCCTCGCCGGTGACGGCACGTACGGCACACCCACCGACCTGCCCTGGGGGATGGCGTTCCCCAACGGGGTGGTGCCGGTGAACGTGCCGGTGCATCCCGTCCAGCTGTATGAGGCCGCCGGCGCCTTCCTGATCGCCGGCATCCTGTGGGCGCTGGGTCGCAGGCTGCGACCGCTGGCCGTGTTCGGGTCCTACCTGCTGCTCAGCGGCGCGGCACGCCTGCTCGCCGAGGTCGTCCGGATCAACCCGCACGTCCTGTTGGGCCTCACCGAGGCGCAGCTGATCGGCATCGCCAGTATCATTCTGGGCGTCGCCCTGATCCTGCGAGACGCCTTCCACCCCGCAGTTGCGCCCTCAGATGCTCCTGTCGGCTCCGAATCGGCCGTCCTTAGCTCTCACCCGGTCGGGAGGTGAGCGGCGCCATGGACACGATCACCGAGCCGGCCACAGCCGTGAGGGGTGGTCGCGGGTTCTGGGGTGCGCTGTGGGCCGGGACCAGGGCCACCGTCGGCGCCCTGATGGGGCTGGCGCCGCACGTGATGCATCACATCGGGTTCCTGGCCGGGGCCGCGTTCCTGACCGGGTTCCTCGGCAACTCGCTCCTCTATGTGGTCGGGTTGCTGCTGAGCATCCCGCTGCTGCGACGGCTGCGTCGCCGATTCGGCACCCGGAAGGCCCCCGCGATCGGGGTCGCGGTGTTCACCGCCCTGTTCGCCCTGTCCGCGTTCGTGATCGGGCCACTGTTCAACCCCGCCACCCCCAACCAACCAGACACGCCGTCACCGGCGGCCTCCGCCAGCGCGTCCGGCACCGAGGACCACGAGGGGCACCACAGCGCCTCGCCCACCCCATGATCAACACCACAATGAAATGAAAGGAAACCAAGCACATGTGCAATCACGAGCATGGGCACCAGCACGGGAACCAGCAGGAGGGAGGCTGCTGCGGCGGTCACGCCGGCGGCGGTCAGGGTGGGGGCCATCACTGTCAACATGACGTGGTGGCGGGCCCAGGCGACGAGCTGGTCACCTGCACGGTCCGCGGGACCAGCACGCTGAAGTCCACCGCGGAGGCGGCGGGACTGTTCCGCGACGTCGAAGGCCAGCGGTTCTACTTCTGCTGCCGACGTTGCCAGGACCTCTTCGACGCCGAGCATCTCGCCAGCAACCCAGCCGCCTAACCCCGCCAGGTACGGCGTTCGCCAACCAGGACAACCGACGAAGCGCCCGCCCAGCCACAACGGCTGGACGGGCGCCTCATCGCTTGCACGCCTGGGTTGGTCAGAGGCTGGTGAGCATCTCCTGCATCTCGGTGATCTCAGTCTGCTGGTCGGCGATGATCTTCTCCGCCAACATGAGAGCATCCGGGTTCTGCCCCTCGGCCAACTGCTGCTCGGACATCCCGATCGCACCCTCGTGGTGGGCGATCATGGCCTCGAGGAACGCCTGATCAAAGTCGGCGCCGGACATGCCGTCGAGTTGGGTCATCATCTCCTCCTGGCTCATTCCGTTCATGTCCATGCCGCCCATGTCCATGCCGCCATGCCCACCGGGGGAGACGTCTTCACCCCAGGCGCTGAGCCAGGCGGTCATCTCCTCGATCTCGGGGCCTTGTGCCTCGGCGATGCGCTCCGCGAGGGCCACGACCTCGGGTGTTTCGGCGCGTTCGATCGCCAGCTGGGACATTTCGATGGCGCCCTCGTGATGGATGATCATCATCTGCGCGAACGTGGTGTCCTGGTCGTTGTGGTCGGCGGCCACCTCAGATGAGGCGCTCGCCGACGCCGACTCGGACTCAGTGGCCGTGGCGGAGGTGTTGCCTGTCGGGGAGGTGGTCGCCGTCGGGGGAGTGGCGCCCTGGTCCGCGCAGGCCGCCAGGGTGGCCGTCAGGACCAGCCCCGCCAAAGTGGCAGTGATCCGCTTAGTGCGTGTCATGAAAGATGCTCCATTCCTGGCCGACGGGGGCCGCCGGTCCTAACGTCGAGGCTATGAACGATCAGCTCAAGAGCCAACCCGTGTAAGGTCAAGAATCGATCAAGACCCGCTCAGGTGCTGGCGCGGTGGGCAGGTGCAGGGTGAAGATCGAGCCGTGTCCGGGGCCGGGGCTGGCGGCTGTCAGTGAGCCGCCGTGAGCCAGGGCGAGGCTGCGGGCGATGGTCAGCCCAATCCCGGAACCGCCCGCATCGCGGGCCCGTGCCGTGTCAGCGCGGTAGAACCGGTCAAACACCTTCGAGAGCTGCTCCGGGGTCAGGCCATCGCCGGTATCGGTGACCGTGATCACCACCTCGTCCGTGGACTCGCGTGCACTGATGTGCACGATCCCGCCGGTGGGGGTGTGCCGCAGCGCGTTGTCGAGGAGGTTGCCCAGGATCTGACCCACCCGCTGCGGATCGGCTGCGATGAGGCCCGGGTCCGAGTCCGCAGATAGCGTGACTCCCTTGGCCGCGTATCGGGTGGCGACGGAGGCGACGGCGGGCTCGATGAGGTCCCAGACCGGCTGGGTCTGGGTGTCGAGGGTGAATCGGCCTTCCTCGGCGCGGGACACGTCGTCGAGGTCGGCGGCGATCTTCTTGAGCCGGGCGGCCTGGAGGGTGAGCAGCTGTTGGCTGTCGCGGTCCCAGGGAACCACATCATCGATGACGGCCTCCAACTCAGCGGTCAGGGTTGCGAGAGGGGTGCGCAGCTCGTGCGCCACATCGGAGAGAAGCCGCCGTCGGCTCGCTTCGGTGGAGTCCAGCCGGCTGGCCATGTCGTTGAATGCGTCGGCGACGGCGCTGAACTCGGGACTTGTCGCCGTCGCCGGGACGCGGGCGGTGTAGTCGCCGGCCTCCAGCTGGGCGGCGGCTGCGGTCAGTTGTTCGAGGGGGCGGCGCAGCCGTTTGGTCTCCAGCCAGGCCAGGCCGATGGCGAGTGCCAGGGCGACCACCAGGCCGATGCCCAGCGACCTGACGCCGGCGTCGAGGAACGCCTGCTCCACATGTCCCATCTCGGCGGTGCCGTCAGAGTGCCCGAGTTGCTGCAGATGTTCGTGGAACAGGGAGGGGCCGACCACCATGGCGACAAGGGCGGCGGTGATGACGCCGACCGCGACCACCAGCGCCTGGGTGAGGAAGGTGCGGGTGCCCCACCGCATCCGGCCGACGTAGCCTCTGAGCCGCATCATCCTCCTGCTCCCATCCGGTATCCGACGCCGCGGACTGTGAGTATGTAGCGCGGTTCCGCGGGGGGATCGTCGAGCTTCTTGCGCAGGTTCGCCACATGGACATCGACGACATGATCGTCGCCGACCCAGCCTGGGCCCCACACCTCGTCGATGATCTGGCGACGACTCAACGCCACGTTGGATCGAGCTGACAGTGCGTCGAGGATGTCGAACTCGGTGCGGGTCAGCCCCACCTGCTGGTCGTCGACCCACACGTCGCGGCCCTCCGCGTCCACCCGCAACCGCCCGAACTCCCTCGGGGGGAGGGCCACCTGCGGCCGGCCTGCTGGCCGGCGGGGCCGGCGCAGCACGGTGTTGACGCGGGCGACCAGTTCGCGGGGGCTGAACGGCTTGGTCAGGTAGTCGTCGGCGCCCACCGACAAACCGATCAGCTTGTCGACCTCGTCGGCCCGGGCGGTCAACATCAGGATGTAGCAGTCTGAGAACAACCGGATCTGGCGGCACACCTCGATCCCGTCAATGCCAGGCAGACCAAGATCAAGAATGATCACGTCGGGATCCAGCTCCTGCGCCGAACGGACCCCGTCCGGGCCGGTGTAGGCCAATGCGGTCTCGAAGCCTGCCTTGTTCAGGTAGGACGCGACGATCCCCGCCAGCGGGCGCTCGTCATCGACCACCAACACACTCGACCTGCCGGGCTCAGCCATACAGCCATTATTGCCACACGCCCACCCGCCAACCCGCCTCGATCGACCTCTCCGGGAGTGTTCTTGGCCGAACCTTGACCCCGCCTGAACCGTTCCCTGATCTACAGGGTTGAGGCTGGAAGGGTGAACGAGATCCCGGCACCTGCCTTGGCGGCCGCCCCCACCGATGTGGTGGACGTCACCCTGGTCACCACCCCGGCCTGCCACTTCTGCGACGACGCCCACCAGCGCCTCCACTCCCTGGACCGCGCAGGACTGCTGCGGCTCACGACGGTGGAGGCGGAGTCCCCGCGAGGTCAGGCACTGATCGCCGAGCACCGGCCTGGGAGCTTCCCGCTGACGCTGGTGGCGGGCAGCTATTTCCACGCCGGCCGCATTCCGCGCGGCAAACTCGCTCGGCTCGTCGACCACCTGGGTGCCCGCTGATGGGCGCCGACCTGCTCAGCGCCGGCGGGATCCTGGCGGCATTCCTCGCCGGCGGCGTCGCGCTGTTCGCCCCGTGCTGCATCGTCTTCCTCGCCCCCAGCTACCTGGCCGCGGCCGCGAAGAACCGCCGCTGGAGACTGATCCCGCTGACCTTCGTGTTCGCCGCCGGCCTCGCGCTCGTTCTGGTCCCCATCACGATGGGCGTCAGCCTGATCGCCGGCGCCATCGCCAAGTACCACGTCGTTCTCTACTGGACCGGCGGCCTGTTGATGATC
Organism: Tessaracoccus sp. MC1627; assembly: GCF_014164725.1. NCBI lineage: Bacteria > Bacillati > Actinomycetota > Actinomycetes > Propionibacteriales > Propionibacteriaceae > Tessaracoccus > Tessaracoccus sp. MC1627. The sequence goes on from NZ_JACJGA010000002.1 coordinate 109,797, forward strand.
GGACTCGGCCTGCTCGCGTTGTCGGGGGCGATGTGGTCCATGCCGTCGTTCCTCCGCGCCCCCGATACCGCCCGCGGTGACACCGCCACCTTCTTCAGCCTCGGCGTGTTCTCCGGCATCGCCTCCAGCTGCTGCGCACCCGTCCTCGCCGGGGTGATGACCCTGTCGGCGCTGTCGGGCTCGCCCGTGGGTGGGCTGGTGCTCGGTCTGGCCTACGTGTTCGGGATGGTGATCCCGCTGTTCGTGATGGCGCTGCTGTGGGACAAACGGCCCGAAAGGATGCGCCGCCTCCGCGCCAAGCCCATCCGGATCAGCCTGGGGCGCTTCACGCTGGCCACCAACACCGTCAACCTGCTGGTCGCCGTCGGGTTCGTGATCATGGGCATCCTCGTGATCGGCCAAGCCGGCGCCACCGAGATGACCGGCGCCGACGCCCCTCTCGTGGGCATGGGCGCCTGGCTCTCCGACGTCTTCGCCTGGCTGATCGCGATCACCGCCCCCATCCCCGAAACCGTCCTCGGCCTCGCGCTGCTCGCCCTGGTGGCCGTGTTCGTCGTAGCCACCCTCCGCGACCGCCGACACGCCCAACCAGTGGCCTCGGCCCACGAATGCTGCGACACCGAAACCTCACAGACCCCTGCGCCTGAGGAGACCGGCGCACCGACCATCCCCTCCCAGGAGCCCCGATGACCCCCACCACCACACCGGCACCCTCCCGCCGCGAGCAACTCAAAGCCCGCCAACAGGCCGAGACTCAGCGCGACAAGAGGCGCCGCACCTGGACCCGGATCATCGGCGCACTGGTCACTGTGATCGTCGTGGCCGTCGTCGGCTACGGACTGTGGACCGCCATCCCCGAGCAGGGCGACACCCAGCGCCTCGCACCCGACTTCACCCTCACCACCACAGCCGGCACCTCAGTGACCCTCAGCGACCAGCGCCCCAACCCGGTGCTGATCTACTTCAACGAAGGCGCCGGGTGCGCCTCCTGCACCATGCAGATGGCCGAGATCGAGAAGAACCCCGGATTCGCCGAGGCGGGCATCGAGGTGCTGCCCATCGTCATGAACAGCGCCGACCAGATCCTGCCCGACCTGCAGCAGTTCGGCGTCACCACCCCCTATCTCCTCGACGACGGGACCGTGTCGAAGGCGTACGACGTCCTCGACAAGGGCATGCACCCCGGGATGCCCGGTCACGGCTTCGTCCTCATCGACGGCGACGGCGTCCAACGCTGGAATGGCAACTACCCCTCCATGTGGCTCGACCCCCAAGAGCTCCTCGACGAGGTCACCACCCGCCTCCAGTGATGCCTTGGGGGTCCACCGGATCAGCCCTGCGGGCGTGGTGCGCTCCAGTTTTCGCGAGCACCACTACGTGAGTTCGCCCGCTGGCTGATCGAGAGGCAGCCGTTGGTGTCCCGGTCAGGGCTCTATGCCAGGCCGGCATCAGCCTGGCAGTCCCAGCCCTGTGTGGCGGCGCAAGTGCCTGTAGGTGTCATAGCTGGGTTGACGGGCAAGTCGGTCCCCTTCCTGCCGTCAGGGCTGCGAGTTCCTAGTAGCAGGGCCCAGCGGTCGTCGGACGCGTCAGCGCACTGGTAGCACTTGAGGAACTCTTTCATTTGGGCGATTCCTTTTCCAGCGCTTCGATGAGGTCCGTGCAGACGCGATGTTCACCTCCTCCTGGCGGAGCTACGCGGGGTAACATCGATCCCTGGGCCGAGGCAGCAAGCTGGAACATCGCTGGATTCGCGGTCTTCGGTGTGGTGGCCTGGTGGCTGGGGCGCCGTCTTCGCATCGCCACGGTCGCCCCCTGACCACGGTGAGCACCGTCCTGGCCATGTGGGTTGGGGTATCACCAACCCGTGGCTCCGGAGGTGAGCCGGCGCCCGAAGCATGGGATCGGAGGTGCTGGCCAACGTGATGAGGGTTTCCTTCGGGTGCCCCATGTTCACAGGATGGTCCCGAATGTTGAGGCCCACTGTCGCAGGTAGGCAACGAGGATGGCCCACAGGCCGGTGACCATGGATATCCCAACCACAATGAGCAGCCCACCACCGGCACGCTGCAGGGCGCGTTGGTGGCGCTTGAGCCACTCGAAATGGGGAACGAATGTGGTGAACGAAGCCGCGAAGGCGAGGAAGGGCAGGCCAAGGCCGATTGCGTAGCAGAAGGCCAGCAGCCCGCCACGGGCGGCCGAGCCCTCGTTGAGGGCGAGGGTGAGAACCACAGACAGGGTGGGGCCGATGCAAGGGGTCCAGCCGAGGCCGAAGGCTATCCCGAGTAGGGGGGAGGCGAGGGCTCCGGCGCGGGCGGTTTGCGGGCGTCGCTGCGCGGGCAGGGGGATCCAGCCGAGGAAGCCCAGCCCCATCAGGATGATCAGGATTCCGGCAGTGATCGTGATGATGCGCTCGTAGGTGAGTAGGACGGCTCCGAGGCCACCCAGGAGGGCCCCTGTGAGGACGAAAACGACGGCGAACCCGAGCACGAATCCCAGGGTTCCCAGGAGCAGGAGTCGTCGGTTGCCGGTTCCTTGAGTGATCTCGTGGGCCCCAAGACCAGAGGCAAACGACAGGTAGCCCGGGAGCAGGGGCAAGACGCAGGGCGAGGCGAAAGAGATGACACCGGCGAGCATGGCGACAGGGATCCCCAGGAGCAGTGACGATGACATCGCTTGGCTTACCCAGGACTCGAGAGGGATCATTCCGCCGCCGTGACGTCTTCGATGATGCCGACCAACGTCGAGGCGGTGGTCTCACCGAGTATCCGTGCAGCGACCCGCCCTTCAGAATCGATGACCAAAGTACTGGGGATAGCCTTGGGTGGAAGCTGCCCGAACTCGAGCAGGAGCGCACCGTCGGGGTCGTAGATGTTGGGGTAGGGGATGTCGAAGGCCCGAACGAACGCCTGCGCCGGGGCCGGGTTGAGGTCGCGGGTGTTTATGCCGATGAACTGCACCCCCGGCAGTTGGGCGGCCGCTTCGACGAGGGCGGGTGCTTCAGACCGGCAGGGGGCGCACCATGATCCCCAAACGTTGAGCACCAGGAGTTGGCCCGGGAAGTCTGCAGTGGTCAGCGGTGCACCGTCCAAGGTTTCCCCGGCCAGCTCTGGGGCCGATCGCCGCTGCTCGGCAGGGACAATGGTCACTGAACCGTCACCTCCTTGAAAACCTGCTGAGTCAAACACTCCCGCCTGGCCCGATCCACTTGAGCAACCGGTCAGGATCATCACGGTGAGGACCAAGGCGAGGTGACTCACCCACCGGGCTGAGGGGTGGCGCCCTGACTGTCTCATGTCTGACCTTCCTTGATTCTCGGCGGTGGATGGGCGCCCTCGGGGAGGTGTGCGATGCCCGATCCTACGTCCTTCCGCCGTGTTCACGGCGTCGACTGCCAGCCTTCGTCGGGGCCAACCGGATTCCCATGAGCGTTGTTTCAGTGGTGTGAGTGGCGTTCCAGTGCGCTATGGGAGGGGGCTTCGATCTGGAAGGTGGAGTGTTCGACGCTGACGTCGAAGTGTTCGGCGACGCAGGTTTGGAGGTCCCGAAGCTTCTGGGAGACGTGCCCCTGCGTGAAGCAGGATTCGTCGACGACGACATGGGCGGTGAGGACCGGTAGCCCGGTGGCGATGGTGGAGGCGTGCAGGTCGTGCACCCCGATCACGTGCGGGACCTGAAGGATGTGCCGGCGGACGTCGTCGAGCTTCAGGCCTCTGGGGGTGGATTCGAGCAGGATCCCCCCGGCTTCCTTGAGGATCGTGATCGCGCGGGGGACGATCAGGGCGGCGATCAGCATCCCGGCGATGGCGTCGATCCGGGTCCATCCGGTGAGCGAGATGACGATCGCGCTGATAATGACCGCCACGGATCCGAGGGCGTCGTTGACCACTTCGAGGAACGCGGCACGCATGTTGAGATTCGCGGCGCGGCCCGCGCCCAGGACGAGCATGGCGACGATGTTGCCGACGAGTCCGACGATCCCGAACACGAGCAACCCGCCAGCGGTGACCTCTGCCGGGTCGAAGAGCCGACGGACGCCCTCGATGAATGCGTAGATCCCGACGGCGAGGAGGATCGCGGACTGGGCGCCGGCAGCAAGCACCTCTGCTCGTCGGTAACCCCAGGTCCGCTCTGGTGTGGGTGGCCGCAGGGCCAGGGAGGCGGCGATCAGTGCCATCAGCAGGCCGGAGGCGTCGGTGAGCATATGCCCGGCGTCGACGAGGAGGGCGAGGCTGTTGGTCCACCATGCGCCGATGACCTCGGCGATCAGGATGGTGGCGGTGATCCCGAACGCGATCGCCAGCCTGGTCCGGTTGGTCCCCGGATTCGCGTGGGTGTGGTCGTGGGTGTCGCTCATGCTGGGACCATCGCGGGTTCTGACCGACGGATAGGTGCGGTGATCGGGGGCAGGGCGGTGCTGCGTCCTGCCCGGATGCCGTTGCCGATCACGAATACCTCCGCGACTTCGTGGACGAGGACGACGGCTGCCAACCCGAGTACTCCGAAGAGCCCGACTGGGATGAGGATCGTGATGAGTGCGATCGAGAGGATCACGTTCTGGAGCATGATGCGACGGGTACGTCGGGCGTGGTCCAGCGCGTGGGGGAGCAGCCGTAGGTCGTCGCCCATCAGCGCCACGTCGGCGGTCTCGATGGCCACGTCGGTGCCCATCGCCCCCATCGCGATGCCGAGGTCGGCGGTGGCGAGCGCGGGGGCGTCGTTGACGCCGTCGCCGACCATCGCTGTCGAGTGGCCTTCCCGGCGGAGCCGCTCGATGATCGCGGACTTGTCCTCGGGGCGCAGGTCGGCGTACACCTCGCTGATCCCGGCCTCCCGTGCGATGGCGCGCGCGGTTGCGCCGTTGTCGCCGGTGAGCATGACGATGGTGTAGCCGTCCGCGCGGAGTTGCGCGATGACTTCGGGGGCTTCGGGGCGTAGTTCGTCGCGGACGGCGATCGCTCCTACGGGGATGCCGTCGACTTCCACGATGACTGCGGTGGCGCCGGCGTCCTGCATGCGGGTCACGTGCGCGGTCAGTGGGCCGGGGTCGATCCAACCGGGGCGTCCCAGCCGGAGGCTGCGCCCGTCCATGCGGCCGGTGAGCCCGGATCCGACCTCGGCGGTCACCTCATCGGCTGCGCGCACGTCGTCGGCGGCTGCCAGGATTGCGCGGGCGAGCGGGTGTTCGCTTCGCGCCTCGAGCGCGGCGGCCAGGCCGAGTACTTCGGCTGGGCAGTAGCCGTCGGCGGGTGCGACGTCGGCGACGGCCGGCTGGTTGCGGGTCAGGGTGCCGGTCTTGTCCAGGGCGATGGTGCGGACCTTGCCGAGGCTCTCCAGTGCGGCGCCCCCCTTGATCAGGATCCCGCGACGGCTGGCCGCGCCGATGGACGCCACCGCGGTCACGGGAACGGAGATCGCCAGCGCACACGGGGAGGCGGCCACCACCATCACCAGGGCCCGCTGCAGCCACACCGCCGGTTCCCCGAGCAGGAAGCCCGCCATGACGGTCAGGGTGGCGGCGATCAGGATGCCCGGCACCAGGGGCGTGGCGATCCGGTCGGCCAGCCGCTGCGTGTCGCCCTTCCGGGACTGCTCGGCCTCCACGATGTGCACGATCCGGGCAAGAGAGTTGTCCCTGGCCGCGGCCGTGACCTCGACCTCGAGGACGCCGGAGCCGTTGACGGAACCGGCGAACACGGGGTCCCCTGGGCCCACCTCGACGGGCATCGATTCGCCGGTGATGGCGGAGGTGTCCACCGCCGTCCTGCCGGCCCGGATGTCACCGTCGGTGGCCACCCGCTCGCCCGGCTTCACGATCATCAGATCCCCGACCACCAGATCGTCGGGGCTCAGCACCACATCCCGACCGTTGCGCCTGATCGTCGCCTCACGCGGAACCAGACCCAGCAGCGCCCGCAACCCGCGTCTGGTCTTGGCCAGCGAGTAGTCCTCCAAACCTTCGGCCAGGGAGAACAGGAAGGCCAGCATCGCGGCCTCCTCGACCTGGCCCAGGGCGGTGGCGCCGACGGCGCCGATCGTCATCAGCAGCCCAACCCCGAGCTTGCCGCGGGCCAGCCTCCTCAGGGCTCCCGGCACGAACGTCGACGCCCCCACCAGCAGCGCCGCGACGCTCAGCACGAGCTCCGCGACCTCCCAGCCAAGCAGGCCGGAGATGAATCCCGCCAGCAGCAAAACGCCGGAGACCAGACCGAACTGGATGTCACGGACCTGCCACAGATGCTCCACCGCGTCGTCATCATCTCTGATGGCGCCTGCGGGTGCCTCGCACCCGCAGGCGCTCTCGCTGTTTGCGGTGTTCCCGTGTTCGCGTCCGCTGATCGCTGGCCTGTTCATCGCTGGGCCTCCGCCCCGTGGGCCTTCAACAGATCGGGGGAGGGGTTCGTGGTGGTGCCGACCCCATAGTTCGGACACAGCGCCACAGCCTGCCCGCTCGACTCAAGCAGGCGCTCCGCGGCCGACAACATGGCCAGCAGTTCCGGGGCCGCCACCAGCGAGAAGACCGACGCGCGTCCCTCCGGCCGCGACGACACGAGGCCGCACTCTCGCAGACACGCCAGGTGGGCGCTCACCGTCGACTGCGCCAACCCGAGATGGGCAGTCAGATCCCGCACCCGATGCTCGCCCAACGTCAGGTGTTGAAGAATCGCCAGCCGCGAAGGATCGGACAAGCCGTGGAAGAAGGCAGCCGCCACCGACAGATCCCCGACTTCAGACACATCCTCGATCGTCGTTGTTATCGTCATGTGACGATGCTAACAGACGAGGATCGTGTCACTTTCGCCCCGCCACCTCGGGATCTTCTTGATCTAATCTTGACTAAGCGTGTGACTAGCGCACTCAGCGTTGCGGCATTCTGGTTGGACGACAAGTCCGAAACGGTGCCGCGGTACATCGCGGAACCACGACTTCCTTGAAGACACATAGCTCCTGGAGACCCATGCGCCGCCATCATCTGACCATTCGTATCGCTGTGCCGCTCGCCGCCGTCTTGGCGCTGTCGGCTTGCTCAACCCCGGAGGTTGCCGAGACCCCGCGAGATTCCGTGTCGACGGCGGCGCCGAGCGTCGCGGCGGGGGACGCGGGGGCGTTGCTTGCGGCGCACGGGTTGGTGGGGAAGAGCGGCGCCGAGGTCGTGGAGGCGCTCGACCGGCTCGACGCTCAGCGCCCGCTGCCGCTGGCCGCGTCGGTGCGCTACGACGAGGTACTGCTCAGCGACGGCACCATCGAGGCCTCGATGCCCCTCGACGGTGATGAGTTCTACCTGTCGATCGCGCCGTACGAGACCACCACTCATGAGTGCTACTTCCACAACCTCGGCACCTGCCGAGGGGAATTGGCTGAGGCGGACGTGAAGGTGACGATCACCACCGATTCAGGTGAGGTGCTCGTCGACGAGGACGCGACCACCTACGCCAACGGCTTCGTCGGTTTCTGGATCCCCAAGGACCTCGCGGGCGTCGTCGTCGTCACCAAGGACGGGAAGCGCGCCGAGAGCCGCTTCTCCTCCGACGCTGAGGGCCCCACCTGCCTGACCACCTTGCAGCTTCTATAGTCCTGGGGGTGAGCCCGCCGTGGACGCGCCTGGGGCCATCCCTGACCGTTGGTGAGGTGGTGACAGTGAGGGTTGGTTTCATCGCTCGTCGCGTCCTGATGCGGCGTTGCGGGCCTCGAGTCAGCGGGATCCCCGCCCGGGCTGGGTGCCTGGCGGGGATCGCGTGACGAGCCGACCGATCTGGTCAGGAGGAGTGGTGAGCCTCCATGCCGGAGAATCCCTGATGCATGCCGGGGTTGCGCGTGCCGTCGAAGCCCATGTCTGACTGGGCCATCATGCGGACGTGGCTGGCGAACTCGCGTCCGGTGGTGGGCTCGGCCGCTCCGGCGGTGGCGGCGGTCATCGCGACCACCGCCGCGGCGGCGGTAACGAGGGCAGCGATCTTGCGCGTGGTGATCATGTGGTCTCCTTCATGTCGGTGCCGGTCGATCCGGCCGATAAGACCACTGTCCCGCGACAATGTATAGATCCGTTCAACTATCCCCTCCGCTTTTGATCAAGAAGTCTGAGGGCCTGAGTCCCACGATTCAGAGTGGGGCTTGGGCAGGCGATCGGCGGCGACATCCTGGTGCTTGGCTCAACGCTCGTCGGTGTCTTGTTGCATCTGGGTGAGGAAGTGCTCGCCGCGTGCGGGGTAGGTGCGTGGACTCGGGTGAGCCTACTCTTCGCCAGGGCCAACTCCCGGACGGGCCTGGCCTGAGCTTTCTGGTCGTAGCCACCTGTATCCCAAGCCAGAAGCAGGCGCCTCCTGTCCCTCCACCATGCTGAGCCACTCCACGGGTGGATCAAGGCTCAGGGAGTTGGTGTTGCTAGTTCCGCCTGCCTTCAGTGGCGGGTTCGCCGGGAACCGCTGGCAGGGAGGGTGATCGTGAATCGGGCGCCGGTGCCGGGGCCGGCACTGTCCGCGGTGAGGGTCCCGTGGTGGGCCTCGACGATGGCGCGGGCGATGGTCAGCCCAAGGCCGGAGCCAGGGCTGTCCGCAGCCTTCGCGAAGCGGCGAAAGATCTGCCCCGCTTCGGCCGGGGTGAGGCCGATGCCGGTGTCGGTCACTGTGATGACCGCCGCGTCCCCGGACGGGCTGGGCCGACCGGCCATGGTGACGGTGCCGCCGGCCGGGGTGCAGCGGAGCGCGTTGTCGAGCAGGCTGCCGAGGACTTCCTGGATTCGTTCGGGGTCGACCAGCACGCGAGGAGTGCTGTCAGCGACGGAGGCGTCAAGCCGGACGCCGGCGGACCGGTAGCACTCCGAATGCGCCCCAACGGCCGCGTCGATCAAGCTGGGGACAGGAACGGGTTCGGCGCTGAGGAGCAGTTGACGTTCCTCGGCGCGGGAGACGACCTCGAGGTCGGCGACGAGGCGGCGGAGCCGGGTGCTCTGGGCGGCGAGGGTGTCCCAGGTTTGGTGGTCGGCGGGCAGCACGTCGTCGCGGACGGCCTCGATGGTGGCTTCGATGGAGGCGATGGGCGTGCGGAGCTGGTGGGCCAGGTCGGCGGTGAGTGCGCGGCGGGTGTCCTCGGTGGCCTGGAGTCGCTCGGCCAGCTCGTTGACCGACGCGGCCAGGGTGGCGAACTCGGGGCCCATACCGGGATCGAGCACGCGGGCGTCCAGGTCTCCGTCCGCCAGTCGACGGCTGGTGTCAGCCGCGTCCCACACAGGAGCGGCGAGCCGGCGGGCCACCACCCAGCTGATTGTTGCGGCCGTGAACGCCGCGGCAGCGATGCCGATCCCCACGGCCACGAGGACGGCGTCCTGAACCGCCATGAGAATGTGTTGGAGGGCGTCTGAGTCGGTCGCGACGCCCGCCCTGTCCAGGTGGAGCTGGAACACCGACGGGGTGACCAGGAGCACCACTACGAGCACTGTGCCGGCGCCGGCCAGGATGACGAGCACGTTGTTGAGGAGGAGTCGGGGGGCCAGGGCGAGTCGTGCCAGTCGCGGCTCCTTTCGGTGGGCGGTCATCCCGGGCCCATCCGATAGCCGACCCCACGGACGGTGAGCACGTAGCGGGCGTCGCGGGGGTCGTCACCGAGCTTGCGACGCAGGTGGCCGACGTGGATGTCGACAAGGTGCTCGTCGCTCGCGGCCGAGCCCGTCGTGTCCTTCCAGACGCGGTCGAGCAACTGTTGGCGGGTGAACACGATGCGGGGACTCCCGCTCAACGCCTCCAGCAGGTCGTACTCGGTGCGCGTCAACGCCACCAGTGAGCCGGCAACCCGCACTTCGCGCGCCGGAACGTCCACCGTCAGGTCCCCGAAGACGCGTGCCTCCGGGGCTTCCTGTGCCGTGGCGCCGGCTGGGGTCCGCGGTCGCCGTAGCAGCGTCCTGACCCGCGCGACCAGTGCTCGGGCGGAGAAGGGTTTGGTGACGTAGTCGTCGGCTCCCACCGCGAGCCCGATGAGCATGTCCACCTCGTCGGCGCGCGCGGTCAACATCAGGACGTAGCAGCTGCTGAACGTCCGCAGCTGCCGGCACACCTCGACGCCGTCCATGCCGGGCAGCCCCAGGTCGAGCACAACCACGTCAGGCTCTGATTCCCGCGCGAGGGTGAGCGCCGTCTCGCCGTCGCCGGCGGTGCGCACGGTGAACCCATCCGTGGTCAGGTAGCCCTCCACCACCCTGACCAGGCTGGGTTCGTCGTCGACCACCAGGACGCTCGGCTGCTTGTCAGAACCCACGCTCAAGAGTCCTCCTCCGCGACGAACTCGCCGTGCCACGTGTGGTACCAGACTGCCCCGGTGGTGGCGTTGACCGACAGCATGCCCACTGTCTTACCGCCCGAGGCGGAGTCGAGGGTGTAGTACCCCGGATACTCCATGGCCATCCCCGCCGCCGTCTCGCCGGCGGCATTGGCCTGCAGCCATCGGTCGGCGATCGCGACGGCCTCATCCGCGGACAGGGCCGCGGTCCGGCTGCCGGTGTTCCACATCATGGCCGGCCCGTACTCGGTGGACACCGCGCCGGTGGCCGGGTCCACGAGCACCTCGGTGGTGGCCTCACCGGAGGCGTTCCTCAACTCGACGTAGAAGTTGTTGGTGAACTGCATCACCTCGCCCGGTATGAGCCCACTGACCGCCGCGGCCTGCGTGGCACGAGCCCTGGCCTGGGTCATGGTGTCGACCCGGACCCCGTCGCCGGCCAGCCACACCCCGCCGCCCATCATGGAGCCGCTCATCATGGAGCCGCCCCCAGCGCCCATCATTCCGCCCGACGGTCCGCCCCACCCGCGACCGTTGGCTCGCATCATCGGACCATGCCCGTCCCAGTTCGGCGTGATACCGGCAGCGCCAGGGTAAGGGCGAGCACCTCCCCAAGCGGCAAAGACGACCGAGGCTACGAACAGCACGCTCGCGACCACCAACACCAGCCACGCCAGCCAGCGTGGGCCGGCCTGAGTCAGGCCCCGCCCAGTCATCGGCGTTCACCCCGGGCCGAGGCCAGCGCAGCCCGCTGCACCTGATACGTCTCGACGTCAATCTCGCCGCGGGCGAACCGACGGTCCAGGATCTCCTCCGGCGTCTCCGGCCCGGGCTGCATGCCGCCACCGTAGGGGCGCGTCGGCAAGAGCCTAGTCACCGCCCACACCACCAGACCAATCAGCACCGCCCACAGCAGCACCATGCCGAGCATGCCGCCCCACCCCATCCCGCCAAAACCGCCGTAACCCATCATGTCTATCCTCCAGGACCGAGTGGGTGGTCCCGTGACCACCCGATGGAACCAGCTTGACGGTCACATGTAAGGATCATCGCGCCGGTGAAGTAAAGATTTCCTCAACACCCATGCCCTAGTCGTTGTGCTCATCAGGAGTTCCTCCGGGAAGGTCGGGTAGGGGAGATGGTGTCAGGCGTGGGTGCGGGTCCAGACGGCGGCCCCTTACATGCGGTGCGCCATGGGCAGCAGGAAGAGGCCGATGTTGACCGCACCGAGGAACGCGATCAGTACGCCCATCGGCACGAAGGTGCTTGTCCGGCGCTTCTGCGTCTGGTAGCGGCGGCGGGTGATGCGCCGCGCGGTGTAGAGGGATCCGGCGATGCCCAACGCCAGCAGGGCGAACTGCAGGATCTGGATGGTGAAGGTGCTGGCCAGCGCCGGCGACCCGGCGCCGTAGCTGATGCCGAACAGCGCAGCGACGGTGGCGATCACCGATCCGCCCTCGGCCAGCAGGTGGAACAGGTTGTGGGCGATGTGGCCGGCGACGTCGAGTGGGATGAGGGCGTAGCCGAATCGGGCGAAGTTCCTCATCGTTGTCTCGAGGTTGCGGCCCGCCGCCAGACGCGACGCGCCGGCGAGGAGACCGACCGGGAGGCTGACCGCGACGGCGAACGCGACGGTGAAGATCAGGGCGTAGTTCGTGATGCCGGTGGTGGCCTCCAGCCACGCCAGCGCCACGTTCCACACCTCCAGCATGGTGACGTTCTGCACGATCACGATGCCCATGATCGCCATCGCGAGGAACGACTCCTCCATTGATGGCTTGTTGACGAACCACAGCTCGCTGGTCGGCTTCCGCAGGCGAACCTGGATCGCATCATTGGGGCAGGCCTTGATGCAGTTGGCGCACAGGTTGCAGTTGGCGTTGGTGTCCATGGTGCGGGGGAACGTGAACAGTGGGCAGCCCGCGACCTTCTCGTTGCCGTTGTAGCACGCGGCCCGCGCCTTGCAGGTGCGGCAGATGCCCTCGTCGGCGCGAAGCTCGACCATGCCGGTCCGGGCGTAGTTGCCCGACAGGCCGCCCAGGAAGCACAGGTAGCGGCAGAACGTGCGCCGTTGGAACAGGGCACCGGAGACGATCACGGCACTGGTGAGCAGGAGGAGCAGCACACCCGAGCCCCACGGCGACTCCACGATGCCCCACACATGATCAGCCCAGGTGATCAGCAGGAAGGAGGCGTCGATGATCCAGATGCCATACCTCTTCAGGAATGCCGGGACGGGCTGGTTCACGCCCACCAGCTTCTGGACCTGGTCGGACAGCCATCCGAACGGGCACACCGCGCACCAGAACCTGCCGAGCAGGACGAACACGATCGGGATCAGCGGCCACCACAGCACCCACATCAACGCGGTGCCGGCGTTGTCGTGGGCGGAGTCCGGACCCACCAGCAACTGGTAGGCCACCAGCCCGAACACCATTGCCACCGGGACCTGAATGATGCCGGGGTAGAGCCTGCTCCGCAGCACCCGCGCCACCCACGGGATACTCATCAGGTTCCGACCCACAGGCGGGGGAGTGAGGTCCGGCTTCTCGTCCAGGTCGATGAACACCGGACCAGGCCCGTCCCCGGGTTTCTCGCCAGGGCCGTCGAGTTTCGGCAAAGTGGGGGCGCTCATCAGGATTCCTTCGCGGCGGTGCGGGTGTTGGTGGTCAGTGCGGCGGCGCACGCGTCACGGCGGCGCTTGTGGTCGGGGGCCTTCTTCCGGCGCAACAGGGCCGCGTACAGCATGACCGCGCCGTTGAACACGGCGAACCCGCCCAACACCAGAGCCCGAGGCCGCTCCACCGGAGGAGCCTCGCTGTGCTCCTCGGCGGCGCCGCCGCCATGCTCCTCAGCCGCGGCCTCATCGCCGGCCGCCGACGTCTGCTCCCCGGACGCAGCATTGTGGCCCTCGCCATGCTCAGAGTGCTCATCGGGAGCCGGGACGGGCAGCGCTGAGGACGTCACGGGTGCCGGGGTCGAGCCGGGTGCGCTCCCCTCCACTGCCGCCTCGTGTCCATGCCCAGAGGGCTGGTCACCGACCACGCCGGGTTGGCTGCTGGTCGTCGGGGTCGCGGTGGGAGGTTCGGTCGCCTCGTTCGCCACAGCCTGCGGGGAGAGACTGATCATCGCCCACACGACCACGGCGACGGCTGCGGCGGTGCTCAACAACCGGCGCATTCAGAAACTCCTCGGGATGGATGACCGCCCCATCCTCACCGACCGCCACCGACCCGATTCGCCAGAATCCCGGTTCTGAAGAGCATCTTGAGAAGACCTTGACCAAGACTGTACCTAGCCGTCGACAAGCCCCGCAGAAGTAACCAGATCCGTCGGCTCTCGGAGGGTCTCCTCGGCAATCACGGCGTACCGATGACACTGCCGCGGCGCTGGGTTCATTCCCGAGCTGCGGAAGGCAGGCAGCGCAGCCGACCAGGCTCAGAGGTATCGGCAGATCGTTTCGGGTGCGCAGGCCTCCGAAGTTGTCTGTGCCGCATGCGCTCGAAGCCCGGAGATGGTGGCACGCAGAAGATTGAGCCGCGCGAGCTGCTTTTCGATGTCGACCAGCTGGCGGTCAAGCAAGTCCCGAACATGCGCGCAGGGCGAGCCCCCCGCATCTCGAACATCGAGGATCTTCGCGATTTGCGCGAGGGTCAGACCCGCCGCGCGGGCCCGGTCGATGAACTGGAGCCGTTGCACCGCGCCATCGTCGTAGCTGCGGTACCCAGAGGCCGTCCTCACGGCGGGCGGCAACAGCCCACGCTCCTCGTAATATCGCAGCGTCGACGGCCTCGTCCCCGCCTTCTCTGCCAGCTCGCCGATCAGCATCCCGCACCTCCACGCCGGCTTGACCTTCAAGCATGCTTGAAGGTCCATTCTGACCGAATGTGGCCGCAGGGGCGGCCGACCCGGAGGAGACATTCATGACGCTGCACAACGAGTTCGATCTTGCGGTGATCGGCACAGGCGGGGCGGCGATGTCAGCCGCCATCCATGCTCGACTTGAAGGGGCCAGCGTGGTCGCGATCGAGTCGGGAACACTCGGCGGGACCTGCGTGAACGTGGGCTGTGTACCCTCGAAAACCCTCCTTGCGGCCGCGCACACCCGCCACGCGGCCCTCTCGAACCCGTTCCCCGCCGTCCCCACGTCCTCCGGCACTGTCGACCTCGTCGCGCTCATGCGGCAGAAGGAAGACCTGGTCGGCATGCTCCGCCAGACCAAATACGCAGACGTCGCCGCCGCGTACGGGTTCGACATCCTCGCCGGGATCGCGTCGTTCACCGACCCGGCAACCCTCCTCGTCGGCAGGCGACCGGTCCACGCCGGGGCGTATCTCGTGGCCACCGGCGCCGAACCTCACGTGCCGGCGATCCCCGGCCTCGAGCACGTCGACTACCTCACGTCGACCACCGCAATGGCACTCACCGCACTGCCCGCCTCGCTGGTGGTGATCGGCGGCGGCTTCGTCGGGCTCGAACAAGCCCAACTCTTCTCCCGCCTCGGTGTCCAGGTCACCATCGTCGGCCGGCTCGCCCCGCATGCCGAGCCTGAATCGTCCTCCGCGCTCCGCAAAGCCTTTGAGGCCGAGGGGATCACCGTCATCGACGACCGCGCCGTCGCGGTCACCCAAGACCAAGCCCGGGTGCGGGTGCGCACCCGCACAGCGAGAGAGGCCGCCGGTGAACGCGTCCTCATCGCCACGGGCCGCACCCCGCGTACCCACGGACTCAACCTCGCAAGCGCGGGCATCGCAACCGACGACCGCGGCTTCGTCAGCGTCGACGAACACCAGCGGACCACAAACCCGGCCGTGTTCGCCGCCGGTGACGTCACCGACGCGCCCCAGTACGTGTACGTCGCCGCCATGGCCGGGAAGAGCGCAGCACGCAACGCTCTGGGCCACCATGAGCACCTCGATTACGCCGGGATGCCCACCGTACTGTTCACCTCACCACAGCTCGCCTCCGCCGGGATGACCGAAGCCGACGCCATCGCCACCGGCTACCGGTGCGCCTGCCGCTACCTGCCACTGTCCGACGTTCCCCGGGCCATCACCAACCACAACACCCGCGGCGGCATCAAGATCGTCGCCGACGCCGACACCGACAAAGTCCTCGGCATCCACGCCCTCGCCGACACCGCCGGCGAAATGATGCTCGCCGCCACCTACGCCATCAAAGCCGGATTCACCGTCACCCAACTCGCCGACACCTGGGCCCCTTACCTCACCATGGCCGAAGGCATCCGCCTCACAGCGAACCTCTTCCGCAACGAACTCCCCACTTCGTGCTGCGCCTGAAACACGCGACAGTCCAGCCCAGCAAACCGCGGACATTTGGGCCCATCGCCGGTCCCCGCCACCTCCAAGCAGTAGTGACTCGGCCCTCTTCGTCCAGCTGATACCGGGCGACCCTCCGGGAACGGATCCGCTCGAAAGTCGTGCGGGGACATGGACACCGGTCGAGCGCTCGCCGATCAGCGTAGATGTCGGGGGATTGCACGGCTGATCAGCACTTCCTGGGGTGAGGACGCACCGCCGATCAGGATGGGGCCCAACAGCTGGGGTGGTCAGTGCTCCGCGTGGTTGCCCTCGGCACCGGTGGCGTAGTCGGGGACGCTGACGCTGATAGTGGCGGGTCCGGGCGTCGGCGGTTGCGGGCTGTAGCTGATGCCATTTGGCTTGTCGCCCACAGCCACAGTCGAGACGGTCTGGTTGGTCGACAGGTCGATCACGGACACGGTGTCGTCATAGAGGTTGGTCACCCAGGCCCGCTGCCCGGTCGGTTCGATAACCACCCCGTGCGGGCCAGCCCCGGCAGGGATGGTGGCCTCGATGGTCATGGAGGCCGGGTCGATCACGGACACGGTACTGCCAGGGGCGCCCTCGGTTCCCTGGTCGGCCGACAGCAGGCGGGTCCCGTCCGCGGTCAGGTACAGCTGGACCGGTGGCGACGGAACCGACACCGATCCCGTGACCTTCCGCTCCACCAGGTCGACCTTCACCACGGAACTGGACCCGACCAGGCTCACGTAGGCGTACCGCCCGTCCGGTGCGACAGCGACCTGCGGAGGGGAGTCCCCGACCGGAATCGTCGCGGTGACTTCATAGGTGTCAGTGTCGATCACGTCGACAGTGCCGGCCGTGGTGTTGGCCACGACCACCGCCGCACCGTCCGGGGTGGGACGCAGGCCGTGCGGCCCGGCACTGAGGTCAACGGTGGCCCGGAGCTCCAGCGACTCGGCGTCGTAGACGCTCAGCGTGTCATCCCCCGAGTTCGTGACAAGGACCTGCTCACCATCAGGACTGACGACCACATGCGCAGGGCTCACACCGGTCGGAGCGGTGCCCAGAAGCTCGTAGGTCGCGGCATCCAGCGCCACCACAGCGTTGGCATGACCACTGACAGCCCAGACCGTGCCCCCATCAGGGCTCACCTGAACATTGTGAGGACTCTCGATCCCGCTCACCGTGGTCACCACGACACCTGTGTCCGCGTCGATAGCCGACAAGGAATCACCGTCCTCGTTGGCAACCCACACCGTGCCCCGGATCGCCATCGGTTCTTGGGATCCGGCGCCTCCCTCACCGGCAGCGCCCTCATCGCTCTGCGTAGCGGCGGCACTGCTCAACGGCGCAGCCGAACCAGCAGCCGGTGCATCCTGCCCACAGGCAGTCAGCGTCAAGGCGGCCATCACAAGAACGGTGAGGAACAGGGGGCGGCGCAGACCGCCATGGCGAACGAACACGGATTTCTCCTAAGAACATGTAGAAATGTAGGACCACTATGACGCCCCAGTCGTCTGCCTTCGATGCTCATCCGGTCAAGGTTCCGTCAAGGACACATCGCCTACCCGGGGAAGTCGGGGAAGTCCCGCGAAGCATTGGTTCTCGCGCTGGGCGGTGGCAAGCCGCTCTACCTCTGACGCCGCAGATCGACCCGCGTATTACATCGGATCACCCAGAGAATCCGGTGAGCGTCGGCTGCCGACGGCGACAGCAGCTCGTCTCCTGCGACGACGTGCCGCTGCCGCCGCGCGAGTGGAGTCACGACCGCCGCGGCCTGAGTTCCGCGCGTGGTGTGAACCTGCCGACCTCTGAAACCACGATCTGCAGCTGATGGCCCAGTGTGGCCACGCAGGTCGCTGGACCCCAGGACGGTCACAGTCACACCCAGGCCGGTTGGCGCGTCGGGGTTCGCGCCCCACTCCCTGCGGGCGGCATTCGTCACGTAGGCCGGGAAACGTGACGCCACCTCACCGCAAGATCGCCGCCAGACCCGCCTGGGTTCCATCGGCATCAACACCCGAGGACGCCTGGGAGGAACACACCGCCACCCAACTCCCTGATGTGCAAGGTCGTGCCCTGCGGTGCTCAAGCCGTCGAATGTCAACCCGGGTCGGGCTCCGAGGCTCGGCCACGGACACTCGCCGACCTCACTCTCATGCTTGATATGTGGGTGATCTTCTGATTGACCGGCGCCTCTGTGGTGGGGGTGTCAGGATCGGGTGGAGGTGCCCTCAATGTCGCTGTTGCCGTGTTTGCTCCCTGCTGCTGATCGGGTGACGGGGGCGCCGCCGGGCAGCTTCGGTGACCCGTTGCTGGATGCCTATCTGGAGTTCCTGGTGGCTCGGGTGCGCCCGAACTCTGTGCTTGCTGCCTGGTATGACCTGAAGGTCTTCTTCGGCGTCGTGGGGAAGCCGGTGGTTGCGGTGACCCCGGCGGACGTGTTCGGGAGAGGAGAGTTGCTGGCCGATCCGATCCCCGACACCGTCGCCGCCTTACTCGCCGCCGCCGGCGGCACCATCAGAATGGCGACCATCGCACCGGAACTCCCGGGCGCCATGGATGCGATTCAGGTGATGCTCGCCAACGGCTGCCTTCCGGCCATCGGTCATACCGCCGCCAGCTACAACATCACCAAGGCCGCCATCGAGGTGGGCGCTACAGGGGTCACCCACATCTTCAACGCGATGTCACCGCTGGGCCACCGCGACCCTGGGCCGATCCTGGCGTTCCTGGACGACTCGCGGACCACGGTCGAGTTGATCTTCGATGGCATCCACGTGAGTCCCGCACTGGCGGCCTACATGATGCGCCTGCTGCCGAACCGGGTCGTCCTGATCACCGATGCCATGGCGGCCGCCGGGGCCCCGGACGGC
The DNA here is from genome assembly GCF_014164725.1 of Tessaracoccus sp. MC1627. NCBI lineage: Bacteria > Bacillati > Actinomycetota > Actinomycetes > Propionibacteriales > Propionibacteriaceae > Tessaracoccus > Tessaracoccus sp. MC1627. The sequence goes on from NZ_JACJGA010000002.1 coordinate 128,224, forward strand.
GATTACCAGCTGGGCGCTCTGCCGGTCGAGGTCAGCGATCGGGTGGCTCGACTGACCGGACTCGACACCATCGCCGGCAGCACCCTCACCCTCGACAGGGCGGTACGCAACGCCGTCGCCTACGGAATCCCGCTTGCCCAAGCGGTCCGCAGCGCCACCATCCTTCCCGCCGAGTACCCTCAACCTCCACAACGTCGGAAGAGTCGCAGCAGGAGCCAGAGCCGACCTGGTCGCCCTCGACGACGACGCGAACGTCACCAGGGTCATGTACGGCGGAACCTGGCAGTAGCGCCCACCGGCATGGCACCCCCGCCAGATTGACTTCCATCGATTCGACTAGGCTAGAGTTCACATCGACGGTCTTCGATGTGTCTTCGAGAGGAAATCATGGTCAATATCCGAGTTTTCGAGCCAGCGTTGTGCTGCAACACCGGGGTGTGTGGTGAGGACGTGGACCAGGCGTTGGTGAACTTCTCCGCCGACCTGGACTACGTGAAGCAACAGGGCGTCGACATCACCCGGCACAACCTGGCCAACGACCCGACGGCGTTCGTGGAGAGCCCAGCGGTGATGAGCTTCCTTCAGGCGGCCGGATCGGAGGGGCTTCCCCTGGTCCTGGTTGACGACGTGACCGTGCTGACCGGCAGTTACCCCACGCGTGAGATGCTCGCCCGCTACGCGGGCCTTGGCACACCCACTCTTCGTCCGCGTTTCAGCTTGGCCACCGTGGGTGGCGGCTCCTGCTGCGGCGGCGGCGGTTGCTGAGGCTGTGGACATGAAATTCCTCAGCAGTCCCACGCGCTTCCTCTTCTTCACCGGCAAGGGCGGCGTGGGCAAGACCTCGATCGCGTGCGCCTCGGCGGTGCAGCTCGCCGAAGCCGGACGTCGCGTGCTTCTGGTGAGCACCGACCCGGCGTCCAACGTCGGTCAGGTTTTCGGCCAGACGATCGGCAACACCATCACGGCAGTGACGTCGGTCCCCGGCCTGGACGCCCTGGAGATCGACCCCGAACAGGCCGCCGCCGACTACCGTGAGCGAATCATCGGCCCCGTTCGAGCCTTCCTGCCCGCACGTGAGATCGCCGAGATGACCGAACAGCTGTCCGGATCATGCACCACCGAGATCGCATCGTTCAACGAGTTCACCGGACTGCTGTCCGACCCGACGCTGGTCGCCGACTACGACCACGTCCTGTTCGACACCGCCCCCACCGGTCACACCATCCGGCTCCTGAAGCTGCCCGGCGACTGGACCGGCTTCCTCGACACAGGCAAGGGTGACGCCTCCTGCCTGGGCCCCCTGTCCGGACTGGAGAAGCAACGCACCCTCTACGGCGGAGCGGTGACGGCACTGGCCGATCCTTCGGTCACCCGCCTGGTGCTGGTCGCCAGGGCGCAGGCCTCCAGCCTTGCCGAGCTCGCCCGGACCGCCGAGGAACTGAGCGAGACCGGCATCAAGCCCAGCAACGTGGTGATCAACGGGGTGCTCCCCGATACCGCTGGAGCCGACGACAGCCTGGTCGTCGCCATCCGGGAACGGGAGCAGGCCGCCGTCGCCGACATGCCGGCCTCGTTGGCGGGGGTCCCTCGCGATGTCATCGAACTCAAGCCCGACAACATGGTCGGCCTCGCCGCGCTCCGGTCATTGTTCGACGGCTCAACGACGCTTCCGATGGACTCAGTCAGCTACTTGCGTGAGGACATCGCCCCCTCGTTGAACGACATGGTCGACGACCTTGCCGCCCCCGGGCATGGGCTCATCATGTGCATGGGCAAGGGCGGCGTCGGGAAGACCACCATCGCCGCGGCGGTCGCCACCCGCCTCGCCGAGTTGGGCCACGAGGTCCACCTCACCACCACCGATCCTGCCGGGCACCTGGCACACACCATGGGGGAAGGTGACGCGCTACCCACCCTCACCATGTCGCAGGTCAATCCCGCTCAGGCAGTCCAGGAGTACCGCGATCACGTCATGGCCACCAAGGGCAAAGACCTTGATGAGGCTGGCCGGGCCCTCTTGGCCGAGGACCTGCTGTCCCCCTGCACCGAGGAGGTCGCGGTCTTCAAGCAGTTCTCCCGACTGGTCAACCAAGCGCGTCGCACGTTCGTCGTGATGGACACCGCGCCCACCGGCCACACCCTGCTGCTCATGGACGCCGCCGGCTCCTATCACCGCGAGATCGCCCGCAACATGCCCGAAGGCGCCCACTACGCCACCCCCATGATGCGACTCCAGGACCCCGACTACACCAGGATCCTGCTCGTCACGCTGCCGGAGACCACGCCCGTCCTCGAGGCGGGCATCCTCGAGGACGACCTGAAGCGGGCCGGCATCCAGCCCTGGGCCTGGGTGATCAACCAGTCGCTTGCCGCCGCCACCACCACATCACCCCTGCTCCGTCACCGGGCAATCCAGGAACAAGGACCTGTCGACTCCGTACGGGCCCGCGCCAAGCGGCTCGCCATCGTCCCCCTGCTGCACGAGGAACCCATCGGACCCAAGCGGCTCGCCCGCCTGGCCTCCTAGGAAACCACGGCGCACGGCCCAGTCTTCGACCGCATCACACCTACCCACCACGAGGAGCCCTGACCACATGCTGAATCCAACCCTCCAGGCGCCGGCTGACGCCGAAGCCGAGGTGCACGCCGCCGCTAGAGCGTTCGGTGCGGCGCTGAAGTCCAGCAACGAGTTCACCGCCCTGCTGGCCGCCGACGAGGCCGTCTCCACCGACGCCGAGGCGAACGCCGCAATTGCCGCGTTCGAACAACTCCAGCAGGAGTTTCGGGCGGAGATCACGGTGGGAGTCCTGACCGACGCCCACCGCGCGGACCTGGAGCGCAGCCAGGAAGCGATGCTCAGCGTCCCGACGGTTGCCGCCTACGCGGCGGCCATGTCAGCGTTCCAGGATGTGTGTCGCGACACGGCATCCGTCGTGACCGCTGAGGTCGGCATCGACTTTGCCGCCAACAGCCGCTCCGGCGGCTGCTGCGGCTGACAGGAGAAGACAATCATGCTGACCCCCGGTCTCCACGACGCTGCCCTGACGTTCGGCCGCGCACTCCGCCAAGCCCCCGCCGTAGCCGCCTACCGGGCCGCAACCGACGCCTTGGCCGACGACCTTGAGGCGCAACAGACCATGATGGCCCTCCGTGGCCCGCAGGCCAGTCTCGTACGGACGCAACAGGCCGGACTGCCACCGAGCCAGGAACAGGTCAACCAGCTGCGCCGCAGCCAGGAGAAGGTCCGGGCCAACGAGGTCATCATGAACCACCTGCGGGCCACCAACGCCGTCAAGGCCTACCTGCCCACGGTGGCTCGTGAGGTGAGTGGTGCACTCGGCGCGGACTACCCGAGCCTGATCGCACCAGCCTCCGGCTGCTGAACTCGCCAACCGCTGCCCTCGTGGTTCACGAACGGCCATGTCGTCGAGGGCGAGGAGCGGCGCCGCAAGGGTGTCCACGCCAACGCGGCGATGTGGACGGACCCGACCCTGAAGAACACCTGCCTGATCGGCCCCTGTGGGGGGAAGCGTCAGCTTCTACGACACCAGCGTGACACTGAAGCCGGCCTAGAAGGCTGTCCCAGGGCTGCGGGCATTCTTTGGTCGGTTGCGAATGGGGGTATGGTTCGTATCGATAGCCGTCGATGTGCAAGGGGAGGACCTGATGGATCTCGCGGCCGCTGACACCTCGGTGAAGCCTTCCCCCATTGAGCGGGCTAGGCCTACCGTCCTCTTCGTGTGCGTCCACAACGCCGGCAAATCGCAGATCGCCGCCGCAATCATGCGGCAGGGCGCAGGTGAGCGCGTCAACGTCAGATCAGCAGGAACTGCACCGGACGCGCAGGTGCACGACCTGTCCGCGTCTGCGGTCGCGGAACTCGGCGCGGACATGTCCGACCAGGTTCCGACCCGGCTCGAACCAGAGATGCTGACCGACGCAGACCGCATCATCGTGCTTGGAAGCGAGGCCCGTGTGGAGGCCGTCGAGGGCATGCGCGCAACGATCGACACCTGGGTCATCCCGGACCCCGCAGATCAGGGTATCGAGGGGCTAGATCGCGTCCGGCTGATGCGAGACGACATCGCGGAGCGGGTCCACGACCTCCTTGATGAGATGGGCATGACCGGAGGGAACCCGCTCCAGGGCCAGGTGGCGAACTCCTCCAGCCGCAACGAACCAGCACGCAGTACGAGAAAGCTCTCGACATGATCCGTACCCTGCCCCTCCTCGAGTGCGCTCCCGCCAGCAATGACGCACTCATGTCGGCTACCGACGCGGAGCGGCTGGCCGCCGTGCTCAAAGTGCTCGCAGATCCAGTCAGGCTCAGGTTGCTCCGATTGGTTGCAGACTCCCCAGATACCACGGCCTGCGCCTGCCACCTGCCCGACGCACTCGGCATCTCTCAGCCAACCCTGTCCCACCACCTCAAGAAGCTGGTCGAATCCGGACTTCTCGAACGAGACCAGCGTGGCCGCTGGGTGCACTACCAACTCCGCGCAGGAGCGCTCGGGCCTGTAGCGGAGTTCGTGTCGAGCTGCGAGCAATGAGCAAGCCCGCCGTCTCCAGTCACCTTCTTGGCCCGAATGGGAGCCGACGGGTGGCTTGATCGATCAGGAAGGGCTGATCAGCGGCAGGGAAGCTGACGCAAACCATCGGCCCGGCAATTTCGGGAGGCGTCCCTCCTGATGGGCGAGGACTCGGCGGCGGCTCGGGCCGGCCAGCCGGTCGGGTCCGGATACTGCCGACCTGTTCGCATGCTCGGGCACGGGGAGTTAGATGTTTCATGAGCCCCACGGCTGCTGATCCTCTGCGCGGACTCCCCGCGCGGCCTCATCCTGTCCGTCGCGAGCGTGTTCATGGCATCCGCACATCTGATGACTGTCGCCCCCGCAGCGACGCGAGAGCCCCCGCCTGCGGCAGCCAGGGTTCATGCCTCGGCAGCCGGGGCAGGATCACTGGTCCTGCTTCTCCTGAAGCAGGCTGAGCCTCTCGAGATACCCCTCGCGCGGGATGTAGCCATCGGCGAGACTGTCAGCCAGCACCGATTCGGTCGGTTGTTGGCGCTTGAGCGTCCCCGTGCCTGGGCCCGACAGAGGAACGGGCGACACGGCCCCGACTCCTGAGGACGAACAGGAAGACGGTGATGGCTATCAGGATGCGCGGGTCAGACCCTCGCAGTTGTCGGCGGGCTCTCAGGATGCGTGGGCCCTGACGAGGGCATCTCCGACGGGGATGGGCCGGAACAAGCGATCGAGGTCTTCAACACGCACCCTGATCAGCCGCACTCCAAACCGGGCTGCTGGCAGACGGCCAGCGGAGATACGACGACGTAGAGTGTCAACACACTCCGTAGTAGAGAGCAGCCTGTTGAAGGGATAGCCACTCGGCGCTGGGATACTTGCTGGCTTCGGGATGCGTAGCGACGGCCATTACGACAACTCCTTTGATGGCAGGGCGCGAGATTCGGTGGTGCCCCCCTCGCCGTGTTCTCTTGCTAGTAAGAACCCGGCCCGGAGCTGGACACAGCGTGAGCAACGGCGCCCTACTCCGGGCCTTGGTGCCCACTCGGTGCCCAAGCAGGCCACCGAGGCGCGAGGCGGAGGACCATCACCAGGCACCAACCGGACATGTGTCGACAGCTGACCCCGCCTCCCGTGGGAGCTGCCTGACCGGAGACGTCCGTCCACGCAAGCACCATCCTGACCACCGACCTGTCAACGATGCCCGGCGCGCCCAGGCATGTAGCGCTGTGCGGCCGCAGGGTCCTGGCGCCTGAATGCGGGACTCCCCTGTCCATCGCACCCAGGAAAATGATACGAGTGCCCCCACGAAGCGCACGCACTCCCAAAAAACTCGGGGCACATTCGGGGCACGAATCGCGTCTGGCACCCCGCTGTGCCCCAGAAATAGCGATTCCCGCCCTAGTCAGAGCGGGAATCGTGGTGGCGGAGGATACGAGATTCGAACTCGTGAGGGCGTTAACCCAACCCGCTTTCCAAGCGAGCGCCATAGGCCTCTAGGCGAATCCTCCACGCGAGACCCTACCGGAGGCGACGACGGCGACTCAAGTCGGACCGGGTGAAGGGTCAGAGCACCATCGCCGCGACCCACCCAGCGGCCAGCAGCGGCAGGTTGAAGTGCAGGAAAGTGGGGATGACGGTGTCTCGGATGTGGTCGTGCTGCCCGTCGGCATTCAGGCCCGCCGTGGGTCCGAGCGTCGAGTCCGAGGCGGGCGAACCGGCGTCGCCCAGGGCGCCTGCGGTGCCGATGATGGCCACGGTCGCCACGGGCGAGAATCCGAGCGAGACACACAGCGGCACGTAGATCGCCGCGATGATCGGCAGCGTCGAGAACGAGCTGCCGATGCCCATCGTCACGAGCAGGCCCACCAGCAGCATGACGAAGGCTGCCATGCCCCGGTTGTCCCCGAAGATCGCTGCTGACCCCTCGACCAGCGGGGCGATCTGCTCGGTCGCGCGCATCACGGACGCGAATCCCTGGGCCGCGATCATGATGAGCCCGATGAGCGCCATCATGCGCATGCCGCCGGTGAAGACCTCGTCGGCGTCCTGCCACTTCACAGCGCCGGTGATGATGAACAGGCACAGGCCGAGCAGCGCGCCCACCAGCAGCGGATCGGCAGCGGATCCCGCGAGCGTCAGCCAGGTCTGGATCCCGAATGAGACCACGATGGCAGCCAGGGCGATGACGATGCGGAACGGCTTGATCTCGGTGGGCGCGTCGTGGTCGACGACGGCGTCCCGGTCGTAGTCGCGGGGGCGCCGGTAGGTGACGAACACGGCCACCAGGAGGCCGATCACCATGCCGAGGGCGGGGATGCCCATCGCGGACATGACGTTGACGTCGCTCACGTCCAGTCCGGAGGAGATGATGTTGCCGTAGAGGATGTCGCTCAGGAAGATCTTCCCGAAGCCGATCGGCAGGAACATGTAGGTGGTGACGAGGCCGAACGTCAGCACGCTCGCCACGGCGCGGCGGTCCAGTTGCAGGCGGTTCATCACGATCAGCAGCGGCGGGATGAGCAGCGGGATGAACGCGATGTGGACCGGGATGAGGTTCTGGCTCATGATCGCCATGGCCAGGGTTCCGGTCAGAAGGCCCGCGGTGGTCCAGCGGGTGACCTTCTGGGACGTCGTGAGGTCGTCCGAATCGAGCTTGCGGATCAGCCAGTTGGCGAGCAGTTGCGGCAGCCCCGAGTGGGCCACCGCCATCGCGAAAGCACCGAGCAGCGCGTAGCTCAGCGCGATCTTCGCGCCGCCGGCCAGGCCGTCCTGGAACGCCACCATGGTTGCCTCCAGGCCGAGGCCTGCGGCGAGGCCGCCGATCAGGGCGCCGAGAAACAGCGCCAGGACCACGTGCACGCGTGCCACCGACAGCACCAGCATCACGACAACGGACAGCACAACGGCGTTCATACAGACCTCTGGGGGAGACGGCGGGGCGGGCGCAGACTATCGGACCGCCCCGCGACATTCGACGGCGGGACCCGTCAGCCGAGACCGGCGCGCAACGCGGCGTCGAGGCCCGGATCGACGGTTATCCGGCCCACGGGCCGGCCGTGGCCGAGCACGGGCTCCGGCTGCAGCTCCCGCAGCGTTGCCGTGTCGTGGCCCAGCGCTGCCAGCACGGCCACGAGTGCTGCGACGGCTGCCCTGTGGTGCCCGTCGCCCGCCTTCACCGCGACACCCGTGCCGTCCGCCAGACCCGCCGCGAAGCAGCCCTCCGCGCCCACTTTCGTCACCAGGCCCGGCACCTCGCGGTGGAGGACCAGCTCGTCGCGCCGCGTCCCCGACGCGTACTCGGGGTGGGCGCGGAAGGCCTCGGCCACCCGCAGCTCAGGCCCTGAGCGCGCACTCGCGAGTCGCCCGAACGCCCGCGACAGTCCAGCCAGGCTGAGGGGGAACGCCGGCGTGCCGCAGCCGTCGACCACCGGAACCCCGACGGGCTCGTCGGCCAGCTCGGAGATGGTGTCGCGGCAGGCGTGCTGCAGAGGATGGTCGGCCTCAAGGTAGGACTCGATGCTCCAGCCGGCCCGCGTGCAGGTCCGCAGCATGCCGGCGTGCTTCCCAGAGCAGTTGTGCGCCAGCGGCTCCCTCCTGTTCCCGCCCGCCAGCCAGTCGGCCTGCGTGACGGCGTCCGACGGCAGCCCGGGTGTGGTCTGCAGGTCCGCCGGCGAGAGGCCCGCGCCGTCGAGGATGCGGCGGACTCCGTCGAGGTGGAACGGCTCGCCCGAGTGCGAGGCGCCGACGAGGGCGAGCTCCGCGCCTTCGACGTCGAGCCCGTGGCGGAGCATCGCGACGGCCTGGAGCGGCTTGAGGGACGAGCGGGGCAGGAGGGGGATTGACGCGTCGCCGGCCGCGAAGCGGAGCGCCCCGCCTGGAGCGGTGACGACGACCGATCCGTGATGCAGGCACTCGACGTACCCACCCCTCCACACCTGCGCGATCACCGGATCCTGACTGCTCACCATGGCCGCCAGACTAGGGCAGCACCCCGCCTCCAGCGTGAGGCCTCATCGGCTCCCGGGAGCCTCAGGGGATGGGGTAGAGTTGACGGAGGTTCCTCGCGCGGCGGTATCTCGCCCAACCCCCCCAGGGTCGGAAGGCAGCAAGGGTAAGTGAGCTCTGCTGGGTGCGCGAGGGACCCCTTTCTTTGCCGCTGGAATTGTCGGGCCTCTGGAATAGGGTGGGTCGCGTGGACGACTACGACGAGGACGAGTACGCCCCCATCGCCGACGAGGGGGTCGCGGCAGCTGATCTGCCCGGCTTCGAGCCGATGGACGGCCCCGGCCTGTTCGATGACCTGGAGCCTGAGGCCACCGTCGATGCGCCCGCGCTGCACGTGCCGCCGTCGAAGCTGAGCGCCGGCCCCCGCCGCGAGTCTCCCGCGTCACCCCTGGCCCTCTACCGTCGCTACCGGCCGGACGCCTTCTCGGAGGTGATCGGTCAGGACCACGTGACCGTGCCCCTGCAGCGGGCGCTGGCCAGCAACCGGGTCAACCACGCCTACCTGTTCTCCGGGCCGCGCGGCTGCGGCAAGACCACCTCGGCCCGCATCCTGGCGCGCTGCCTCAACTGTGAGCAGGGCCCCACGGACACGCCGTGCGGCACGTGTGACTCCTGCAAGGACCTGGCGCGAGGCGGGCCGGGCTCCATCGACGTGATCGAGATCGACGCCGCCTCCCACGGTGGCGTGGACGACGCCAGAGACCTGAGGGAGCGCGCCTACTTCGCCCCCGTCGCCAGCCGCTACAAGATCTACATCATCGACGAGGCCCACATGGTCACCACGCAGGGCTTCAACGCCCTGCTCAAGCTCGTCGAGGAGCCGCCCCCGCACACCAAGTTCATCTTCGCCACCACGGAGCCCGAGAAGGTCATCGGCACCATCCGTTCGCGCACGCACCACTACCCCTTCCGGCTGGTGCCTCCGCGGATGCTGGTGGACTACCTGGCGGACATCTGCCAGAGCGAGGGTGTCGCGGTGGATCAGGCCGCCATCCCGCTGGTGGTGCGCGCCGGAGGCGGATCGGTGCGCGATTCCCTCTCTGTGCTGGATCAGCTGCTCGGCGGCTCGGGCGAGGAGGGCGTCAGCTACACGCAGGCCGCCGCCCTCCTCGGCTACACCCCGGACGCGCTGCTGGACGAGATCATGGACGCCTTCGCGGCGGGGGATTCGGCCGGCGTGTTCCGGACGGTGGACAAGGTGATCGAGGTGGGGCAGGATCCGCGCCGGTTCGCCGAAGACCTGTTGCGCCGCCTTCGTGACCTGATCATCCTCGCCGCCGTGCCGGAGGCCGCCACCAACGGACTGCTGGATGTGGCCGCGGATCAGGCGCAGCGCCTCCAGACCCAGGTGGCGGGCCTGGGGGCCGGCGAGCTCACCAGGGCCGCCGAGGTGATCGCCACCGGCCTCACGGACATGCGAGGCACCACCGCGCCGCGGCTCCACCTGGAGCTGATGTGCGCCCGGGTGCTGCTGCCCGGCGCGGACGCGGACGAGCGCGGGCTGCACGCGCGGATGGACCGGCTCGAGAGGCGGGTCGGCATGATGGGCGACGGCGAGTCGGCCGCGAAGGTCGCGGATTGGGAGGACGTCGGGGAACCCACCCAACGCATCGAGACGCCCCGCGCCGCGGCCAGGTCGCCTCGGCCCACCCCTAGCCCCACTCCCGAGGCCGCGCCCGAACCTGCGCCGCCGTCGGCGCCGGCTGAGCGCAGGCCCGCAGGCGAGCCGCCGCGTCAGCGTTCCGCCGGGTCGCCGCCCGCCCAGGCCTCGGCAGCCAACCCCGGAGAGGCCCCTGCGCGGACGCCAGAGCCCACCCGGCCGCAGGCGCCGTCGGCCACCCCGGCCCAGCGGGCCGGCCTGAACGCTGCTGAGCTGCGCCGGGTCTGGCCCAACGTGCTGGAGGAGGTCAAGCGTCGCCGCCGCTTCACGTTCATGCTGCTCAGCCAGCACGCCCAGGTGCTGGACGTGACCGACGGCGTGTTGCACCTCGGGTTCACCCAGAGCGGACCCAAGGACAACTTCGGCAGTGGCGGAAGCCAGGACGTGCTGGCGGACGCGCTCATCCAGGTGATCGGCGTGGAGCTGCGGATCCAGGCCGTCATGGTCTCCGGCGAGGACGCCCCGTCGCAGCCCGTCCAGCGCCCCTCCGGTGCGCCGGTGGCGCCGTCCGCCCCGCCCGAGCCGGCGGCCGTCGTCGCCCCTCCGGATCCGAGCCCGGAGCCGGAGGTCTCCACCGACGACGAGGTGCTGGACTCGGCCCACAACGCGGAGGAGCTGCTGAGCAACGCCTTCGGCGCCGAGGTCATCTCGGTGCGCGATCTCAACGAGCCGTGACGCCCACCTAAGCTTTCCCCAACCCACCCAGGAGTAGACGAACCATGTTTGGTGACTTCGACATCAATGCCCTGATGCAGCAGGCCCAGCAGCTGCAGGAAGACCTTGCGCGCGCCCAGGCCGAGCTCGCCGAGAAGACCTTCACCGCTTCGGCTGGCGGGGGCGTGGTGACCGTCGCCCTCACCGGCGCCGGAGACATCGAGAGGCTCGACATCACGCCCGAGGCGTGGGACCCGGAGGACCCGGAGACGCTGTCAGCCCTCATCATCGCGGCGTTCCGTGCAGCCAAGTCCGAAGCGGACGCAGCCACCGCGGCGGCCATGCCGGACCTGCCGTCGATGCCGCCCATGCCCGGCCTCGGGGGCTGACCGCCGCCGTGTACGAAGGGCCCATTCAGGACCTCATCGACGAGCTGAGCCGGCTGCCGGGCATCGGCCCGCGGGGGGCGCAGCGCATCGCCTTCTATCTCCTCGACGCCCCGGAGGAGGAGGTCTACCTGCTCGCGGACACCCTGCGGCGCGTGAAGGAGTCCTCCCGATTCTGCGAGGTCTGCTTCAACATCTCGCAGGAGGAGCGCTGCCGCGTCTGCCGGGATCCCCGCCGCGACCGCAGCCAGCTGTGCGTCGTCGAGGAGTCCAAGGACGTCGTGGCCATCGAACGCACCAACGAGTTCCGCGGCCTCTACCACGTCCTCGGCGGCTCGATCTCGCCCATCGACGGTCGCGGCCCGGCGGACCTGCACACACGCGAGCTGTTCCAGCGCCTCGCCGACGGTGTGGTCAGCGAGGTGATCATCGCCACGGACCCGGACACGCAGGGGGAGGCCACCGCGTCCTACCTGAGCCGCATGCTCCGAGACTTCGGTGTGCGCGTCACCAGGCCGGCCAGCGGTCTGCCGGTCGGCGGTGACCTCGAGTACGCGGACCAGGTGACGCTCGGGCGGGCCTTCGAGGGTCGGCGCTCGATGTTCGGACCGGAGGATTATCCGGCGCAGCCCGCCGTCGTGACGGCGTCGGGTGAGGCTCCCGCTTAGGTTCGCCGGCTACCCCTGTCGCTTGGCCACGATGGCCGGTGACCAGGGGGTGCGGTTCCAGATCATCCAGACGTGAGGTCTGCGCCCGGCGCGCCCACCGCGTCGGCCAGGACGGCCACGGCCCGGCGGACGTCGCCCGGCTCGTGGCCCCCGTAGCTGAGCAGGAGCCCGGTGAGCCCTGGGTTCCCGGCCCACCCGTCGGCGAGGTCCGCGATGAGGAGCCCGCGCCGGCTGCAGTCCACGCGCACCGCGGTGGCTGCCTCGGCGGACATGTGAAGGACCAGTAGGTGTCCGGTGTCGGTCACGGAATCGACGACGGGGCCGAGACGGAGGTCGTCGACGCGCCGCGTCACCTCAGCCTGGGCGGCGTCCGCCCGGCGACGGGCCCTTGCCAGGCGCCTGCGCAGGCCGCCGGTCTGCAGGTAGCGCGCCAAGGCCCGCTGCACGATGGGCGCCACTCCGCCACCGAGTGCGGCCCGCGCCTCCAGAAGCTCGTCCTGCCACGACGGCGGGGCCACCAGGTATCCCGTCCCGACGTCGCGGCCGAGTACTGCGGCGAAGGTGCCCAGGTGGGCCACCACGTCGGGCGCCAGGCTCCAGAGCGGGGGTAGGGGCGGCCCGAGGTGGCGGTACTCGGAGTCGTAGTCGTCCTCCACCAGCAGGACCCCCGTGCGCATCGACCAGCCGATGAGCGCCTGCCTGCCGGTGGCGTGCAGCGCCGTGCCGGCGGGGAACTGATGGTTGGGCGTGACCAGGACCAGGTCCAGGGGCAGCGCGCGGTCCAGCGCACCCACATCCACGCCGTCGCTCCCGACGGGTACCGGGATCACCTCCACACCCAACACCTCCAGCACCCGACGCAGGCCGGGGAAGCCGGGACTTTCCACGGCCACACGTGGCCGCACGCCCGTGCGCCTGGCCACCGCCCCGAGGAGGAGCGCCAGTCCGGAGCGGGCGCCTGCGGTCACGATCACGGCCGAGGGGTCCACCGCCATGGCACGCATGAGGCGCAGGTGCTGAGCGATGGCGTCGGTCAGCTGTGGTCCGCCCGGCGAGACCGCGGCCCGCAGGGCGGAGCGCCAGAGGGCGTCATCCAGGGGGCGGGAGGATTCGTGCCCGGACGATAAGTCGAGCGGGGGGCGGTGCGGCGACGAGGGGGTGCGCCGGGCTGGAGCCGGGGTGCGAGGGGCGGCCGAGGACAGGTTGGGGGCCACACGCACTCCTGAGCGGTCCCTCGTGACCAGGTATCCCTCGGCTGCCAGCTGGTCGTAGGCTGCGCTCACCGTTCCCCTGGCCACTCCGAGGGTCTCGGCTGCGGACCGGCTGGAGGCCAACACATCGCCGCTCGCGAGAGCTCCTGAGGCGATGAGTCCGCGGACACCCGCTGCGATCTGCGCCGGGAGCGGGGCGGCGCCCGGAGTGCGATCCAGCGCAAGCGTGGAGAGCGCGTCCGACTCCATGACCCTCACCCTACAACTGGCCCAACAAACTGGGAAGGGTCTGGCCCTTGTCTGGTCCAGAAACGGCGGCGAAGATCGTCTCCATGACTGCTACCGATACACCCGTGTCCCCACGCGCCCTCGTCAACACCGGTCTCGCCGAGATGCTGAAGGGCGGAGTGATCATGGACGTCGTCACCCCCGAGCAGGCCCGGATCGCGGAGGAGGCGGGCGCCGTCGCGGTGATGGCGCTGGAACGGGTGCCGGCCGACATCCGCGCGCAGGGGGGCGTGGCCCGGATGAGCGACCCGGATCTCATCGACCGCATCATCGAGACGGTGTCGATCCCGGTGATGGCCAAGGCCCGCATCGGCCACTTCGTCGAGGCTCAGGTCCTGCAGGCGCTGGGGGTGGACTACATCGACGAGTCCGAGGTGCTCTCGCCCGCGGACTTCGTCAACCACATCGACAAGACCCGCTTCGACGTTCCGTTCGTGTGCGGCGCCACCAACCTGGGTGAGGCGCTGCGGCGGATCACCGAGGGCGCGTCGATGATCCGCAGCAAGGGCGAGGCCGGCACCGGCGACGTCTCCGAGGCGATGAAGCACCTGCGCACCATCAAGGGCGAGATCCGCGCGCTCGGCGCCAAGTCCGAGGACGAGCTGTTCGTGGCCGCCAAGGAGCTGGCCGCCCCTTACGAGCTGGTGCGGCGCGTGGCGCGCGACGGCGCGCTCCCCGTCGTGCTGTTCGTGGCCGGCGGCATCGCCACCCCGGCAGACGCTGCCATGATGATGCAGCTCGGCGCCGACGGCGTGTTCGTGGGCTCCGGCATCTTCAAGTCCGGCAACCCCGAGCGGCGCGCCAAGGCCATCGTGGCCGCGACCGCCCACTTCGCCGATCCGTCGGCGATCGCGGAGGCGTCGCGGGGTCTGGGCGAGGCCATGGTGGGCATCAACGTGGCCGACGTGCCTGCCCCGCACCGGCTGTCCGAGCGCGGCTGGTGATTGTCGGCATCCTGGCGCTCCAGGGCGCTGTCCGGGAGCACGCGGCCGTGCTGCGGCTGCTGGGTCACAACGTGAGCCTGGTTCGAATCCCCGCCGATCTCGCCGGGGTGGACGGCCTCGTGCTGCCAGGGGGAGAGTCGACGGCGATCGCGAGGCTGGCCCGCCCGTCGGGGCTGCTCACGGACATCCGGAACCGGATCGACGGTGGGCTGCCCGTGTTCGGCACCTGCGCGGGGCTGATCCTGCTCGCCGACGATGTCGCGGACCCGGCCGCGCTCGCGGGGCTGCCCACCATCGGCGGGTTGAATGTGACGGTGCGGCGCAACGCGTTCGGGGCCCAGCTCGCGTCGGGCGAGGCCGACGTTGAGCTGACCCCGGCAGCTGCGCGAGCACGGTCGAGCGTCGCGATGGGGCATGCCCGGCCCGACCCGCCGTCGGGCCTGCCCGCAGGCGCAGGAGCGCCCCACCGGATGAGGGGCGTGTTCATCCGGGCACCCAGGATCGAGCGGGTGGGTGCAGGCGTCGAGGTGATGGCCACCAGGGGGGACGAGCCGGTCGCGGTCCGTCAGGGCGCCGTCGTGGCCTGTACCTTCCACCCCGAACTGGTCCCCGACCCCACTCTGCATCGCCTGTGGCTGGGTGGAGTTTGAGCAAATGGAACGGGTCGCGGTGAATGTGATCGATCAAATGGGCCGCTTCGGGGTTTGACCCGTTCCATTTGCTCAAACCCCCAGCGCGGCAGGGGCGGGGTCACCGAGTGTTCACCGAACGGTCACCTGAGGGTGGGGGAAGTCGTCGCCACTGTCGCGTTGGATGGTCGGGACCCCCCGACCACCAAGAGGAGACCCTCCATGAAGCGCCTGCTTCCCATGCTCGGCCACACCCGCGGTAACCGCTCGCCCGTCACCTGCGAGCTCAAGTGCGGCAGCGCCTGCGCGCACCCCGCCCCGAACACCTCAGCCAACGAGTCCTTCCGCGACATCGTCAGCGGTGTGTTCTCCCGCCGCGCCGCGCTCGGCGCGGGCGCCGGAGTGACCGGCGCACTGGTGGTGGGCGGGTGGGCCCAGCCCGCTGCGGCCGACTTCGGCAACCCGCCCAAGGGCGGCGGCAAGCTCCCCTTCACCGCGATCGAGCCGACGGCGCGCACCGTCGACACCATCACCGTGCCTGAGGGCTACCGGTGGGATCCGATCATCCGGTGGGGCGACCCGCTGTTCGTTGACTCGCCCGACTTCGACATCGCCAACCAGACCGGAGACTCCCAGGCGAAGCAGTTCGGCTACAACTGCGACTACCTCAACATCGTCTCCGACGGCCGTAACGACCGCTCCGGCTACCTCGTGACCAGCCACGAGTACACCAACGAGAACATCATGTTCCCGCCCGGGACCGACAAGCGCGACATCGTCGACGCCGCCCTGGCCGCCCACGGTCTGTCGGTCGTCGAGCTGACCCGAGCCAAGCAGGGCGACGTGTGGACCTACGTGCGCGGCGGCCGCCGCAACCGCCGCATCACGGGGTTCACCGAGTTCTCGGTGAGCGGCCCGGCCGCGGGCTCGAAGCTCTTGAAGACCGACGACGACCCCTCCGGCACGAAGGTGATCGGCACCCTCAACAACTGCGCCGGCGGCACCACGCCCTGGGGCACCGTGCTCTCCGGCGAGGAGAACTTCAACCAGTACTTCGTCGGCACCGGCTCCATCGAAGAGCGCCGCTACGGCATCGGTACGGGGCGCACCTTCCGCCGTTGGGAGGATCACTACGACCGGTTCAACCTCACCAAGCCCGGCTACGCCAACGAGGCCAACAGATTCGGCTGGATCGTCGAGGTGGACCCCGAGGACCCGACGTCGACGCCCGTCAAGCACACGGCGCTGGGACGCTTCAAGCATGAGGCCGGCACCGTCGCGATCTCGAAGTCCGGGCACGCGGTGGTCTACATGGGCGATGACGAGGTCAACGACTACGTCTACAAGTTCGTCTCCTCGGCCATGTACCGCAAGGGCGACAAGGCGCACAACATGCGCCTCCTCGAGGACGGCACCCTGTACGTGGCCAGGTACTCGGGCAATTCCCCGCAGTCCGAGATCAACGGGACCGGCGCGCTGCCCTCCGACGGTGCCTTCGACGGGACCGGGGAATGGATCGCGCTGGTCCGAGGCACGCAGTCGCTGGTGCCGGGCATGAGCGTCGACGAGGTGCTGGTGTGGACCCGCCTGGCGGCGGACAAGATGGGCGCCACCAGGATGGACCGCCCCGAGGACATGGAGCCCAACCCTCTCACGGGCAAGGTGTACCTGGCGCTCACCAACAACAGCCGACGTGGCTCCGTCAGCGCCCTCGACGAGGCCAACCCCGTCACTGGCAACCGCGACGGCCACGTCATCGAGATGACCGAGGCAGGGAATGACGCCGCCGCGGAGTCCTTCGCCTGGAACATCCTTCTCCTGTGCGGCGATCCGGCCGCCTCGACGTCGGCCTACTTCTCCGGCTTCCCGAAGAACAAGGTCTCCCCAATCAGCTGCCCGGACAACCTGGCGTTCGACTCCGAGGGCAACCTCTGGATCTCGACCGACGGCGCCCCCGGCAAGATCGGCCTCAGCGATGCGCTGCACAAGGTCACGCTCACCGGCCCGGAGCGCGGACGCGTGCAGCAGTTCCTGGCAGTGCCTCGCGACGCTGAGACCTGCGGCCCAGTCATCCACGACAAGGACCAGTCCGTGTTCGTCGCCGTGCAGCACCCGGGGGAGGACGGCAGCTGGGGCGCCCACACGTCGTACTTCCCGGACCAGCTGCCCGCCAGCGGCCCGGTCCAGGTGGGCGACAAGGTCGCGGTGCCCCGCCCGACCATCGTCCAGGTGACCCGCACGTCGGGCAACCGCTCGCGCAAGTGACACCTCGGCAGGGGTGAGGTGCCGACCCCTGCTGGCTGAGGTATGAGGAGCGAAGCGACGAGCCTCGAGGCCTGAGGAGAGTGACCTTGTCAACTCGCGTTTCCTAGGCTTCGAGGCCGCTTCGCGGCTCCTCAGCCAGCGGGATGGCCGCGGCTCAGTCGGCGGGCGTCGCCCTGCGTCGTGTCGAAGCCTGGTGGGCCCTGCGCAGCGGCCGTGTGAATCGTCGGTGGGGTGTCGTAGTGTGTCGCGGGTGACTGAGCCAGTGATCACCGCCCGCGCGCTGACCAAGCGCTACGGCACCCTCACCGCCGTCGACGGGATCGACTTCGAGATCGCGCCGGGGGAGTCGTTCGGCTTCCTCGGGCCCAACGGCGCGGGCAAGTCCACCACCATGCGGATGATCGCCGCCACCTCCACCCGCACCGACGGCGAACTCACCGTGCTCGGCCTCGACACCAACCACCACGGACCGCAGATCCGGGCCCAGCTCGGCATCGTCCCCCAAGGAGACCTCCTCGACGAGGAGTTGCGCGTCATCGACAACCTCACCGTCTACGGCCGATACTTCGGCCTTCCCCGCGCCTACGTCAAGCAGCGGGCCGAGGAGCTGCTGGACTTCGCCCAGCTGAAAGACAAGCGCCTGGCCCGCGTCGACGGCCTCTCGGGCGGCATGAAGCGCCGCCTCACCATCGCGCGCGGCCTGATCAACAACCCGAAGATCATGCTGCTCGACGAGCCCACCACCGGCCTCGATCCCCAAGCCCGCCACGTCCTGTGGGACCGGCTGTTCCGCCTCAAAGAGGAGGGAGTGACGCTGGTGGTCACCACCCACTTCATGGACGAGGCCGAGCAGCTCTGCGACAGGCTCGTGGTGATCGACAAGGGCCGGATCGTCGCGGAGGGGAGCCCGCCGTCGCTGATCCGCCAGTACTCCACCCGCGAGGTGCTGGAGGTGCGCTTCGGGTCCGCGCGCAACGAGGAGGCCGCCCGCGTGCTGGCCGGCATCGGCGAGCGGCAGGAGGTGCTCCCGGACCGCGTCCTCATCTATGCGGACAACGGCGAACACGCCCTTCAGGCGGTGATCGAGCGCGGGATGGAGCCGGTCACGTCTCTGGTGCGGCGATCCTCCCTGGAGGACGTGTTCCTCCGCCTCACGGGGCGGAGCCTCATCGAATGAGCGCAGACGTCACCCCCCGCGCCCCCGTCATCGACCGCGGCATGGCCGCGGACCACCGCGTCGTCGCCCAATGGGGGTGGTGGGCCGTCGTCGAGCACCACCTCCACCGGATGCGCCGCTACCTGGGCACGCTGCTGGTCACCGGCATCGGCTCGCCGATCGTCTACCTGCTCGGGCTCGGCGCCGGCCTCGGCGCGCTCGTCGACGCAGGCGCGGGCATCGAGGGCGTGCCGTACCTCACCTTCATCGCCCCCGCCCTGGTGATGTCGACGGCGATGCTGACGTCAGCACAGGAGAACACCTACGGGGTGTTCGGCGGGTTCAAGTGGTTCAACACCTTCCCCGCCATGCGGCTGACACCGATCAGTCCGGCCCAGATGGCGGTGGGCGTGCAGGTGGCGGCGCTGCTGCGGGTGCTTCCGGTGCTGGGGTTCTACCTCGCCGCGCTGGTGCTGTTCGGGATCGCAGGGCCGCTGCGGGCCCTGGCGCTGCTCCCCGTCGGACTGCTCCTGTCGGTGGCCGTGGGGTTCGCGGTCATGGCATGGGTGGCCACGCAGAAGGACGACCGCGGCCAACTGTCCTTCATCGAGCGGTTCGTCGTCGTGCCGCTCACGCTCTTCTCCGGCACCTACTTCCCTCTCGAGACGCTGCCCGGATACCTCCAGCCCATCGGGTGGGTCTCCCCGCTGTGGCACGCGGCCGAGCTGGGCCGCTGGGCCATGTACGGGCAGCCGCTGACCGTCCTCATGGTGTCCGTGCACATCGGATTCCTCGCCCTGCTCGCGGTGGTCTGCGGATGGCTGTCCATCCGGACGTTCAGGCGGAGGCTCGACGAATGACGTCCCCCGTTCAGGCTCCCGCTCCCCGTGTGCCGGCGTTCCTCGCCGGCCTCTACGGCGGCAACACCCGCTCGGTCGTCGCCCGCGGGATGAGGGTGGTCGCCCGCAACAACTGGCTGATCATCCTGACCGGCTTCTTCGAGCCCGTGTTCTACCTGCTCTCGATGGGGCTCGGCCTCGGCGCGCTGATCGGCTCGGTGGAGTTCTACGGGCGCGACGTGCCCTACGCCGCCTACATCGCGCCCGCGCTCATGGCGGTCTCGGCCATGAACGGTGCCATCTACGACTCGACGATGAACGTCTTCTTCCGGATGCGCTACGGCAAGATCTACGACCAGATGCTCTCCACGTCGCTCGGCCCCATGGATGTGGCGCTGGGCGAGATCATCATGGCGCTGTTCCGCGGGCTGCTCTACGCGTGCGGGTTCATGGTGGTGACCACCGCGCTCGGGCTGAACCTGTCCTGGACGGCTGTGCTCGCCATCCCCGCCGCCCTGATGGTGGCGTTCGGGTTCGCGGCCATCGGGCTCGCGGCCACCAGCTTCATGAAGTCGTTCCAGCACCTGGACATCGTCTACTTCGTCATGTTGCCGATGTTCCTGCTGTCGGCCACCTTCTTCCCCATCGACGTGTACCCGCAGTCCGTGCAGTGGGTGATCATGGCGATGCCGTTGTGGCACGCCGTGGACATGGTGCGCCAGCTCACCACCGGCCTGATCCAGCCGTCGATCTGGGGGCACCTGGCGTACTTCGCGGTGATGATCGTCCTGGGCACGACGGCGGCCACGCTGCGGCTGAAGGCGCTCTTCCTGCGCTGAGCCGGGGGCGGCGCCTGACCCCGATGAGCGGCGCCTCGTGGATCGGGCGTACCCTGACCTCTCGGAGAGGGTGAGCGTGGGCAACAGGGATTTCAGGATCGAAGCGAAACGGCTGACACCCCGGGAGAAGCTCGAACGCTACCGAACCCTCGCCGGCAGCCACCTGGTGAGCTTCGCCGGGCTATGGCCCACCCCGAAGGACTACGCCGGGCTCGGCTCCTCATGGGGTAAGGATCTGATCGCGGGCGTGACCGTCGGCGTCGTCGCCCTCCCGTTGGCACTCGGGTTCGGCGTCGCCTCGGGGGTGGGAGCGGCAGCGGGGCTCGTCACCGCGATCATCGCGGGCGTCGTCGCAGCCATCTTCGGAGGCAGCCACCTCCAGGTGTCCGGCCCCACCGGGGCCATGACGGTGGTGCTGCTTCCCGTCATCGCGAAACACGGGGTCGAGACCGTGCCCCTGCTCGCCATCCTGGCGGGCATCCTCGTCGTGGCCATGGCCTTGACGGCGGTGGGGCGCGCAGTGGACTTCATCCCGCTGTCCGTGGTGGAGGGGTTCACCATCGGCATCGGGGTCATCATTGCCCTTCAGCAGATACCGCTGGTGTTGGGGACCGAGCGCGGGGAGGCGGAGTCGACGCTGGTGTCGTCGTGGCTCACCCTGTCCGCCACCGACTGGTCACGGGCATGGCAGCCGATCCTGGTCGCGGTGGGCGTGATCGCGGTGCACCTCATCGGGCACCGCTTCTTCCGGCACCTCCCCCTCTCCCTGATCGCCATCGTCGTGGCCACGCTGGCCGTGGAGCTGACCGGGGCGGACGTGGACCGGATCGGAGCGCTGCCCACCGGGCTACCGATGCCGGCCATGCCTCAGTTCAGCCTCGCCCTGCTGCAGGATCTGGCGATGCCGGCTCTGGCCGTGGCGGCGTTGGCCGCGCTCGAGTCGCTCCTGTCCGCCCGGGTGGCCGACGGTATGCGACCAGACGTCACCCCGACCACCCCGGACCGCGAGCTCATGGGCCAAGGGCTCGCCAACGTCGCGTCAGGCTTCTTCGGCGGGCTTCCCGCCACCGGCGCCATCGCCCGCACCGCGGTGAGCGTGCGCTCCGGCGCGAAGACCCGGCTGGCGTCCGTCTCCCATGCGGTGGTCCTTCTGCTGGTCATGCTGCTCCTGGCGCCGCTCGTGTCGCTGATCCCCATGGCGGCGCTGGGTGGCGTGCTGCTTGTCACCGCCGGCCGCATGATCAACCTGGGCCTTGTGCGGACCCTCAGCAGCGTCACGCGGGCGGACCGCAACACGTTCTGGCTGACGCTGGGCGCCACCATCCTCCTGGACCTCGTGGCAGCCGTGCTGCTGGGCATCGGAATGGCGGCGCTGATGAGCCTGCGGCACATGGCGTCCTACTCCGTTGTCGCCCGCCAGCGACTGCCCACCAACACCCGCGAGGGCGACGTGGACCTGAGCCCCGAGCACGAGCACCTGCGCCCGAAGGTCGCGGTGTTCCGCGTGGACGGGGCCCTGTTCTACGGCAACGCGCGCCGTTTCGTCGACGAGGTCACGGCCGTCGAGGACGAGGTCAGCGCCGTGATCCTGCGATGCCACCGGATGACCATCCTCGATGCCTCCGGCGCCGACGCGATCAAGGCCGTGGGGCGGCAGTTCAAGGGACGCGGGGTGTCTTTCGTGGTGCAGGGGATGACCGAGTCCCAGCAACGGACGTGTCGCCTGATGAACGTGTTCGACGACGATCAGCACGTGCGCGAGCTGTCGGAGGCCGTGGAGTGGGCCGTACGGAGCCTGGCCGGGACCGGCCGCTGATCCCTGCGACCTACGGCGGGCTGCCCGCTCGCGGTAGGTTTGGAGGCGTGCCT
Organism: Tessaracoccus sp. MC1627; assembly: GCF_014164725.1. Lineage (NCBI taxonomy): Bacteria > Bacillati > Actinomycetota > Actinomycetes > Propionibacteriales > Propionibacteriaceae > Tessaracoccus > Tessaracoccus sp. MC1627. Next base: position 150,163 of record NZ_JACJGA010000002.1, read on the forward strand.
GAACAACGTCGTTACGAGGTCCTCCCCGGCAACCACGGCTCACGAGTCAAGGTGAATGTCCGAGGCAGAGCCATCCTGAGAACGCCCCGCCTCAACCGGGGCACCGCGTTCACCCCGGAGGAGCGCCGGAACCTCGGCCTGGTCGGCCTCCTGCCGACCGGTGTCACACCCATCGATGCACAGGTCCACCGCGCTTACGAGCAGTTCCTGGAGGCGCGGCTGCCGATGGCGAAATTCCGTCGCCTCGCCGCGCTCAAGGACCGCAACACCGTGCTGTTCTACCGCCTGCTCAGCGAACACCTCGACGAGATGATGCCCATCGTCTACACCCCTACCATCGGCGACGCCATCGAGCAGTTCAGCCGGCAGTTCACCCGCCTCGACGGGGTGTTTCTGTCCATCGACTCACCGGAGGACATCGAGGAGTCGCTGCGCGCCAGCGGCCGCACCGCCGACGACATCGACATCGTGGTGGTGACCGACTCGGAGGGGATCCTGGGCATCGGCGACCAGGGCGTGGGTGGCATCCTCATCTGCCACGGCAAGATGAGCCTCTACACGGCGGCGGCCGGCGTGGACCCGGACCGGATGATCGCCGTCGGGCTGGATGTGGGCACCGACAACCTGGGCCTGCTCAACGACGACCTGTATCCGGGGCTGCGGCACGCCCGGGTGCGCGGGGAGCGCTACGACGAGTTCGTGGAGGCCTTCGTCGCCGCAGCCCAGCGCGTGTTCCCGCGGGCGATGATCCATTGGGAGGACTTCGGCGCGGCCAACGCCCACCGCATCCTCACCCGGTACCGCGGCGAGGTGTGCACCTTCAACGACGACGTGCAGGGCACCGCCGCCGTCGTGGGGGCCGCCGCGCTGGCGGCCGTCCGGGCCAAGGGGGAGCGGCTGAGCGATCAGCGCATCGTCATCCACGGGGCGGGCACCGCCGGCGTGGGGATCGCGGACCTCATGCGCGACATGATGGCGGGTGAAGGCCTCGACGACGAGGACGCACACCAGCGCTTCTGGTGCCTCAACAGTCGAGGCCTCATCACGGACTCGTCGTCGGGTGTACGCGACTTCCAGCGCCCCTACGCCCGCGCGGCGGCGGAAGTGGCGGACTGGGATGTGGACCGGAGGGGCGCGATGTCGCTGACCGATGTGGTGCGCAACGTGCACCCCACCCTCCTCATCGGCACCTCCGGCCAGCCGGGATCGTTCACCGAGCACATGGTGCGCGACATGGCCGCCCACGTGCACCAGCCCATCATCATGCCGTTGTCCAACCCCACGGCGCTGGCGGAGGCCACCCCGGCCGATCTGCTCGAGTGGACCGACGGCAGGGCCCTCCTCGCCACGGGTTCCCCGTTCGACCCGGTGCTGCGCGACGACGTCGAGTACAGCATCGCCCAGGCCAACAACGCCCTGGTCTTCCCGGGGTTGGGCCTGGGGGTGGCCGTCTGCGGCGCCACCCGGGTCACCGACCGGATGATCGCGGCGGCAGCCCAGGCCGTCGCCTCGATGGTGGGGATCCGGGGCGCGGGGGCCCCGCTGCTGCCGAGGATCAGCGACCTTCGCCGCGTGTCGGCCACCGTCGCGATCGCCGTCGCGAAGGCGGCCGCGGACGACGGCGTGGCCGCGATCGAGCTGGAGAATCCGGTCCAGGACGTGTTCGACCGCATGTGGCAGCCGAACTACCCGGACCTCATCCTCGCCTGACCACAGGCTCGGTGAGCCAGCGGGCGCGGCGGGGTGGCCCGTGCTTTCGCGACCCTCCCCGCTGGCTGAGGTGCCGCGCAGCGGCCTCGAAGCCTATGAAACGCGAGCTGACAACGTCACCTTTCTTAGGCTTCGAGGCTCGTCGCTGCGCTCCTCGCACCTCAGCCAACGGTCGTGGGGTCGTCGGTGCGCTCCTCGCAGCTCAGCCAACGGTTGTGGGGTCGTCGCTGCGCTCCTCGCACCTCCGCCGACGTCATTGGGCGAGGCGCTGCGCGACAGGCAGGTTGACGGCGTCTCAACCAGGAGCGGGTCGTCACGGCCTGACTGACTCGCGCGGACGATCAGGAGGGCAGGAGGTGGTCGATCCGGTTCACGATGTAGGTGGGGCGGTGGTCCTCCGGCAGCGCCGCGACATCCTCGAGCGTCGATTCCCCAGTCAGAACCAGCGCGGATGCCATCCCCGTGTCAACGGCCATCTGGATGTCGGTGTGCAGCCGGTCGCCCACCATCAGACACCGCGACACTTCCAGCCCGAGTCCCCCCAGCGCAGCCTCCAGCATCACCGGCGACGGCTTGCCCAGGCTGACGCTGCATGTCACGCCCGTGCACGCCTCGATCGCGGCGGTGATCGCGGCGCAGTCGGGTTCACCGCGACCGCCGGGGAACGGGCAGAACCGGTCCGGGTTGGTCTGGATGAGGATCGCCCGCTTGTGGAACCACAGCGCGTCGAAGGCGATCTGCAGCTTGCGGTAGTCGAAGGTGCGGTCGTAGGACGCGACGACGACGTCGATCTCGGCCGGATCCTCCGTCAGGCGGAACCCGGCCTCGGTCAGGGCACGCTTCAGCGGCTCCTCGCCCACGACGAACAGCGCCGCCTCGGGGTGGTGGTCGAGCAGCCAGCGGGTGGTGGTGACGACTGTGTTGGCGATGTCCTCCAGCGGCGTCGGCAGCCCCAGCGCCTCCAGCTTGTCCTGGTACTGCTGGGGGTCCTTGGTGGGGTTGTTCGACAGGAACTTCACCACCTTGCCCTCCGCGCGCAGCCCCTCGATCAGCCGCTTGGCGCCCGGCAGCAGCTCGTTGCCGAGGTAGATGGTGCCGTCGAGGTCGAAGACGTAGGCGTCGTACCACTGGCTGGGGCTGTTGATCATTGGCTTCTCCTGGGGTCAGCGTCGACGGTGCGCGCGGATGAGTCAAGCGTGCCCCAGCCGTCGTCCCCGCCGGTCGCGGATTAGGTCGCGGCTCTGCATCGACGGAGGAAATGCTCCGCACCGTTGGCTATCGCGCCGGCATGCCGCTGCGGCGTAGCGTCAGTCCTACCGAACAAGAGGTCGGCGACACACTCAACGCAGAGGTAGGAAGACACACAATGGCGATCATCGCAGTCCTGGGAGCCGGCATCATGGCCAGCGCGCTGGCCACGCCCCTGGCCGACAACGGACATCAGGTGCGTCTGGTCGGCACCCACCTCGACCGCGACATCGTCGACGCGATCCAGACCACGGGGGTCCACCCCAACCTCGGGCTCCAGCTGCCGTCGGGCACCACCGCCTACCAGCTCGAGGACGCCGCCGAGGCCTTCGACGGGGTCGACCTCGTCATGAGCGGAGTCAACTCCTTCGGCGTGCGCTGGGCCGGCCGCCAGCTGGCCTCTCTGCTGAGGCCGGGCATGCACGTGATCGCACTGGCCAAGGGGATGGAGGCCGACGCCGAGGGCAACCTCACCATCCTTCCGCGCGTCCTGGCCGACGAGATCCCCGCCGATCTGCGCGGCCGGCTCACGTTCTCGGCCATCGCCGGCCCGTCCATCGCCGGCGAGGTGGCCATCCGCCGCCACACCTCCGTGGTGTTCACCGGCGACGACGAGGCGGCCGTCGCCATGTGGCGGGACCTGTTCGCCACAGACCACTACCACGTGTGGACCAGCACGGACTTCGTCGGCGTCGAGGTCTGCGCCGCTACCAAGAACTGCTACGCCTTCGGCGCGGGGTTCATGTCCGGCATCCTCGACGCGATGGGGGAGGAGGCGAGCAGCCGCTACGTCAACTTCAACTACGGCGCCGCGATCTTCGGCCAGGCCTCGATCGAGATGGTCGACTTCATGGACCTGCTCGGAGGACGCCCGAGCACCCCACTGGGCCTCGCCGGCATCGGCGACTGCTTCGTCACCTCGATGGGGGGACGCAACGTCAAGTGCGGCCGGCTCGTCGGTGCCGGGCTCACGTTCAGCGAGGCCCGCGCCCAGATGCCCGGGGTGACGCTTGAGGGGGCCGCGGCCATCGTCGTCATCGGCTCGGCGCTCGTCCTCCTCACGCAACGCGGGCTGGTCTCGCCCGAGCGCTTTCCGCTGCTTCGGCATCTGCACGACGTGGTCGCCTTGGACCGGCCAGTGGACGTGCCCTGGGACTCGTTCTTCGGCGCCGACGGCGCCGGCGGCTCCTGACCATCCCCCAGTCCCAACCGACACAACGAAGTGAGGTGACCACCATGAGCCGAGCCGCACGCATCCTCGCGGAGCTGGAGTCCGAGCGCTCCGTCTCCGCCGACGACCTGGCCGACAGCATCGTCGTCAGCCGCCGCACGATCGCCAACGAGATCGCCACGCTGCAGTACCTGATGGGCACCGCCGCATCGATTACCCTCACCGACGGGCGCTACCGGCTGCTGATCGCCGACCCGCCGCGCTACCGGGCGGTGCGGGCGAGCGTCGCGGGGGAGCCGTCGTTCAACGACCCGGTGGTCCGGGCGTCCTACATCGTGGCCAAGCTCTTCCACGCGCTGGTGCCGGTCCGCATCGACGACCTGGCCGCCGGCATGTCGGTCAGCCGCACCACCGTCGTGGGCGACATCGCCAGGGTCCGGGACCTGGTGGCCGAATCCGAGCTCACCATCGACGGACGCCCTAACGCGGGCCTGACCCTGAGCGGCCCCGAGCTCCAGCAGCGCCTCCACGTCCTGCGGTGGCACTTCCCGATGGCCTACCCGGCCGACTCCGCGTCGGCGCGGGTCGAGTTGATCGTCCACCAGCTGGCCTCCGAGGTCCGCCTGGACAGCTCGGTGGTGCCGGAGCTGTCACGCTGGGCCATCGTGGCCGTGGACCGCGCCCGCACCGAACGCCGCATCGACGACCTCTCCGATCGTTACGCCGGCCTCGCCGCGACACCCGCGCACGAGCTAGCCACAACCCTCTCCGAGCGCATCTCCGCAAGCCTCAACGTCCGCCTCGACGGCGGCGACCGCGTGTTCCTCGCCCTCCCTGTGGCGGGGATGCGAGCTCCGGAGAACCATGAGGCCGCGGAGCGGTTCGCGGTCAGCGACACGGCGGTCCTCGTCAATGACGTCCTGGCGGCGGTGCAGGCCGAGATGGAGATCGACCTGACCGACAGCGGCTTCCTCTCCGAGTTCGGCCGACACCTCGCCTACATGGTCAACCGGATGCGCTACCGGATCTGGGTCGACGACGCGGGCGTGAAGAACATCCGCCACGAGTTCCCGGTGGCGTATCGCATGGCGACCGTGGCCGCCGATGTGGTGGCCGAACAGGTGGGCATGCCCGTCGACGAGGCGGAGGTCAGCTTCCTGGCCGCCTACTTCCAGGTGTTCCTCGAGAGCCGCAAGCGCTCCGGTGCATCGCCGCTGAGCATCGTGATCGTGGCCAGCACCGGACGCGTGACCGCAGAGCTCGTCCGCCTCCAGCTGAGCAAGCTGCTGCCTACCTCGGCGCACTTCGTCATCGTGGCACTGGCCGACGCCACGCCCGACCGGTTCGAGGGCGCGGACCTCGTCGTCGTCACGGGAGACGACGAACTCGCCTGCACGGCACCCGTCCTTCATATCACGCGGGTCCTGGACAGCTCGGCCCTTGAGCGCCAGCTCGAGCGGCTGAAGCTGCGGCTCCCCGTTGCCGCCACGGGCAGGCCCAGCTCGGTGATCGCCGCCTCGCTCGACGACCAGCACTTCTTCGCGTTGCCCAGCGGCACCGATTACGCCGACGCCGTCGACTTCATGACCGGCCACCTGGAGGCCCGCGGCAACGTCGAGCCCGGCTTCGGCGACCGGATCAGGGCCCGCGAGGAGGTGGCGCGGATGCAGCTGGACCCGTGGCTCGGCTTCCCCCACGCCACCCTCGAGACGCAGACCGACGTCATGCTCGCCGTCGGCGTCGTGGCCAGGGAACCCGGCGAGGAGGGGGTCCGTCTAGTCGTCCTGCTGGGCGTCCCCGCCGACGCCGGCCAGAGCCACGGGATCCTCGTCCAGGTCTACGACGAGGTGCTCCGCCTCGGCGCCCGCCGCGACCTGCTCACCGAGCTCTCGCAGGCCACCACCTTCGAAGACTTCTACTACTCCATGCACACCCACACCCTCGGGGAAAGGCTCCACTGATGTTCTGGATCTTCATCATCGCCATCGGATTGTCGTGGGTGGCCCAGTCCGCCCTCTCGTTCAAGCAGGCCAAGGCGTTCTCCACGCTGTTCGTGGACATGCGCCGCCGCGGCCGCGTGGCCATGGGCAAGTTCCGCGGCGGCATCGTTCAGGGCGCCATCGTGATGTTCGGCCTGGACGACGACGGCGTCATCCTCGAAGGCCAGCGCCTGCACGGCGTGAGCGTGGTCGCCCGGTTCCGCCCCTTCGAGGACTTCACCGGTCAGCACATCTCCGATGTGGACCCGGCCGTCGCGGCCCGCTTCGGGAAGTCGGTGGTCAAGGCCGTCGCCAACGCGAAGGACAACTACCGCATCATCCTGAGCGGCGAGAAGGCCCCTGAGCCCCCCACCGCTCTCGCCCGCACGATCGACGCCGTCTCGGGCGTTGTCCGACGAAGGCGCCCAGCCCCCATTGCCGGCTGACCCGGCCCGCTCGCCACCCACCCCTTCTCCATCCGCAGGCCCACCCGTGGGTCAGCGCGCCCTCGAGGCGGCGCCCGCCGCCTCGTCCACACCCCCCTGAAAGGAGTTGAGAATGAACATTCTCGACTATCTCGTCGCGGGAGCTGAATGGTTCATCGGACTCTTCCAGACAGGCGCAGATGTGTTCCTGTCCTGGATGTCCGGGATCGTTCCGCTCGTCCTGGTGCTCCTCATCGCGATGAACGCCCTCATCGCACTCATCGGCGAGGACCGCATCAACAAGGTCGCGGCCAAGGCCGGCAACAACCCGCTCAGCCGCTACCTCTTCCTCCCGTTCATCGGCTCGTTCTTCCTGACGAACCCGGCCGGGTTCACGCTGGGCCGCTTCCTCCCGGAGCGCTACAAGCCCAGCTACTACGCGAGCTTCGCGCAGTTCTGCCACACCAGCAACGGCGTGTTCCCGCACATCAACCCCGCTGAGCTCTTCATCTGGCTCGGCATCGCCCAGGGCATCACCGCCCTCGGACTCGGCACCGGCGAACTCGCCATCCGCTACCTCCTGGTCGGCATGGTCATGAACTTCGTCGGCGGATGGGTCACCGACTACACCACCAAGTACGTCAGCAAGCAACAGGGCATCGTCCTGTCCGATCAGGTAAAGGCTCTCCATGTCTGAGTACCGCACCATCACCGTCAGCAAGGGCCCGGGCGGCTACGGCGGCCCCCTCACTCTCACGCCCACCGAGCAGAAGAACAAGATCGTCTACATCGTCGGCGGCGGCATGAAGCCCGACGTGGTGGACCGGATCGCTGAGCTCAGCGGCGCCGAGCCCGTCAACGGCTTCACCGGCTCCGTCCCCGACGACGAGACCTTCCTCGTTGTCATCGACTGCGGCGGATCGCTGCGGTGCGGGCTCTACCCGAAGAAGCAGATCCCCACCGTCAACATCGTGCCCACCGGCAAGACCGGCCCGCTGGCGCAGTTCATCAACGAGGGCATCTACGTCTCTGCCGTCAGCTCCTCCCAGGTGAAGCTCGCCGACGACGAAGAGGCCGCACTGGTGGGTGCCGGAGTTGCCGCCGCCGGCGCCTCCGCCTCGGGCACCCCGAAGGTGGCCGCGCCGCCGAAGCGCGAGGACGGCCGCAACATGAAGCTCACCGAGCAGATGGCCGCCAAGCAGAAGAAGAGCCTGCTGGAGAGCATCGGTCTCGGCGCCGGCCGCGTCATCTCGGTCTTCTACCAGGCGGCCCGCGAGGCCGTACAGACCATGCTCACCACGATCATCCCGTTCATGGGCTTCGTGGCCATGCTCATCGGCATCATCCAGGCCTCCGGGCTCGGGGCGTGGCTGTCGCAGCTGATGACCCCGCTCGCCGGCTCCGGCTGGGGGCTGCTGGTCCTCGGCTTCATCTGCTCCGTGCCGTTCCTGTCCCCGCTGCTCGGCCCCGGCGCCGTCATCGGCCAGCTCATCGGCACCCTCATCGGCGTGGAGATCGGCAAGGGCAACGTCCCGCCGCACCTCGCGCTACCGGCCCTCTTCGCCATCAACACCCAGAACGCCGCCGACTTCATCCCCGTCGGCCTGGGCCTCGAAGAGGCCGAGCCCGAGACCATCTCCGTCGGCGTACCGTCGGTGCTGTACTCGCGCTTCATCAACGGCGTCCCCCGCGTCGCCGTCGCCTGGCTGGCCAGCATCGGCCTCTACTCGGCCTCCTGACAAGAAAAGGATCAGACCCATGTCGTACACCACCACCGTCGTCGAAGTCGGCCCGGACGCACCCGAGTTCCTGGCCGAGAAGATGGCCATCACCTTCGCGGGCGACGCCCCCGAGTCGCTGCGCTCCTACTGCTTCATCATCGAGAAGGCCGAGCTCACCGGGACGCTGGCCGTCGGACAGACGGTGCGCATCGGCCCCCAGGTCTGGACCATCACCGCGCTGGGCGAGGTCGCTGAGAAGAATCTCGCCAACCTCGGGCACGTCACCCTCGTCTTCGACGGGGAGGCCGAGCCCCGCATGCCGGGCGCCGTCCACCTCACCGGCGTCGACGAGGTGCCCGCCCTGGTGCAGGGCGCGCCGCTGGTGTTCGAATGACCAGCCAGACGCTCACCGACGCCCTCGCACGGGCCGTCGACACCCGTGGCGCCGCAGTGGGGCGAGGGGTGTTGGCCGAGTCCGGCCGGCACCTCGCCGCCCACCTGGGCACCGGCCCCTACATCGTGGTGGCTGACGAGAACACCTGGGCGGCCGCCGGGGAGCAGCTCACCTCCTCGCTGGAGGAGGCCGGCTGCGCCACCGTGGCGCCGCTGATCTTCCCCGGCACGCCCACCCTGTATGCCTCGTACGAGAACTGCGAGACCATCAAGGCCGGCATGGGGGAGGCCCTTCCCGTCGCGCTCGGGTCTGGCACCCTCAACGACCTGGTCAAGCTGGCCGCGTTCGAGATGGGCCGCGACTACGCCGTCGTCGGCACCGCAGCATCGATGGACGGCTACACCGGCGCCGGCGCGCCGATGAGCGAGAACGGCGTCAAGGTCACCCGCAACTGCAAGGCCCCGGTCGTGGTCATCATGGACCTCGACGTGGTGGCCGCGGCCCCCGGCTTCCTCACCGCCTCCGGGTACGGCGACCTCGCCGCGAAGATCCCCGGCGGCGCTGACTGGATCCTCGCAGATGTCACCGGCATCGAGCCGATCGACGAGGACGTCTGGGCGATGGTGCAGTCCGGCGTTGCGACGGCACTGTCGCGGCCGGCCGCCCTGGCCGCCGGCGACGCCGACGCCTTCGAGGGCCTGGTCGAGGGCCTGTGCCTCTCCGGTCTGGCCATGCAGGCCTACGGCGGCACCCGCCCGGCCTCCGGCGCCGAGCACTACTTCTCCCACCTGTGGGAGCTGGCCCACCTGGGCGCGGACCTGGACCCTCCGCTGTCGCACGGCGACAAGGTGGCCATCGGGTCGCTGGCCATGTGCGCCTTCTACGAGGCCCTGTTGGCCCGCGACCTCACCAATCTCGACCTGCGCGCCGCCGTCGACGCGCGGCAGCCGTGGGACGAGATCGAGGCCGACATCCGGTCCACCTTCGACGGCGCGCTGGCGGACCACGCGGTCCGCGAGACGAAGGCCAAGTACGCCTCGGGCGACGACCTGTACGACCGGCTGAAGCCGCTCGTCGACCGGTGGCCCGCCGTCGCGGACCGCCTGCGCGCGCAACTGGTCACCACCGCCCAGCTGAGCGACCAGCTCCGCCAGGCCGGGGCGCCCTCGCGCCCGCAGGACATCGGCCTCACGCCGGAGGACGTGCGTGCCGCGTTCCCGCGCGCCATGTATTACCGCTCCCGCTACACCGCGCTCGACGTCGCGTGGGAGCTCGGCATCTTCGATGATCTCGTCGCCGAGGTCTTCGACCACATCTGGATCCCGAAGGAGAACACCCATGCCCAGCCGTGACGTCGCCATCGCCTCGGCGGTAGGCCTGCACGCCCGCCCAGCCAACCTGTTCGTCACCGAGGTCTCCTCCCTCGGTATCCCGGTCACCATCGCCAAGCAGGGCGGCCGCGCCGTCGACGCCCGCAGCATGCTCGGCGTGATGACGATGGGCGTCAAGCACGGCGAGGTGGTCACCCTCACCGCCGACGGCGACGGGGCGGAGGCGGCGCTGGACCGTCTCGTCGCGTTCCTCGAAGTCGACCACGACGCGCCGGCATGAGGATCCACGGCATCGGGGTGAGCCCCGGATCGGTCAGCGGCCCGGCCGTCGTCGTCTCCACCGTCCTCATCACGCCCCCGGGTGAGCGCACCGACGATCCGGCCGCGGCCGAGGCAGCCGTCGCGGAGGCGCTCGAGGCGGTCGCGGCGGACATGGAAGCCCGTGCCCAACGCGCCGACGACCACGCCCGGCCGGTCCTCGAGGCCACGGCGATGATGGCCCGCGACCCGGGTCTCCAGTTCGCGGTGGCCTCGTTCACCGGCGAGGGCCACGGCCCCGTCGACGCGCTGTACCTGGCCGTCGAGCAGTACTGCGAGCTCCTTGCGGGGCTCGACGCCTACATGGCCGAGAGGCAGAGCGACCTCCGCGACGTCTTCCAGCGTGCGGCCGCCCGGCTGCTGGGCCGCCCGGCCCCGGGGGTGCCGGAGTTCGACGAGCCGAGCATCATCGTGGCGCTGGACCTGGCGCCCGCGGACACCGCGACCCTCGATCCCGCCCGCGTGCTCGGCATCGTGACCGAGGCCGGAGGCGTCACCTCCCACACCGCGATCCTGGCGGCGCAGCTCGGCATCCCCGCCGTCGTCCAGGCCGCCGGCGTGTTGACGGCCTCCCCGGACACGCTGGGTCTTGACGGGGCCACAGGCGAGGTCATCGTCAACCCCGACGCGGGGATGGCCGAGGTTCTCGTCGCGCGCAACGAGCACCGACTCGCGCTGCAGGCCTTGTCACAGGGGCCGGGCGCCACGCGCGACGGGCACCGCGTGCAGATCCTGGCCAACATCGGCACCGCCGACGATGCGCAGCGCGCGGCGAAGGCCGACGTGGAGGGCTCCGGGCTGTTCCGCACCGAGTTCCTGTTCCTCGACCGCTCCGACGCGCCGACTGTCGACGAGCAGACGGCCACCTATACGGCCGTGTTCGAGGCGTTCACCGGTCGCAAGGTGGTGGTCCGTACCCTCGACGCGGGCGCCGACAAGCCACTGGCCTTCGCTGACCTGGGGGCCGAGGAGAACCCGGCGCTCGGAGTCCGCGGGCTCCGCCTGCAGCGTGAGCGCGACGACCTGCTCACGGACCAGCTGACCGCCCTCGCGAGGGCGCGGGAGGCCACCGGCGCCGAGGTCTGGGTGATGGCTCCGATGGTGGCCACGGCTGAGGAGGCCGGCTGGTTCGCGGCCCGCTGTCGTGACGCCGGACTCCCGACGGCGGGCACCATGGTGGAGGTCCCGGCCGCCGCCATCAGGTCCGCGCAGGTCCTGGACGCGTGCGACTTCGCCTCCATCGGCACCAACGACCTGTCCCAGTACCTGTTCGCCGCCGACCGCATGAACGGGGCCCTGGCGCACCTGCTCAGCGGCTGGCAGCCGGCTTTGTGGGACCTCATCGTCGCCACCGTCCGCGGCGCCGACGGCAAGCCGGTTGGCATCTGCGGCGAGGTGGGCGGAGACCCGCTGCTCGCCCTGGTGGCGGCCGGCGCAGGAATCTCGTCGCTGTCCATGGCCGTCGGCAAGGTGGGTTCGGTGAAGGCCTCGCTGGCCCGCCACGACCTGGACACCTGCCGGGCGATGCTCGACGCGGTGCTCGCCAGCGCCAGCCCGGAGGCGGCCCGCGCCGCCGTCGTCGAGCTGCTCGATCCGGAGGTGGCCGACGTCCTGGCCGGTCTGCGGTAGGTGATCCGCTCCACGGCGATGGCGAAGCTCAGTCTGAGCAGGCGACCGCGGTGGCAAGGGCGGCGCAAATCTCGCGCATGCGGGCATCGGAGACGCGGCCGAGACGTTGGACGAGGATCGCTAGCGAGGCGCTCTCGATAGAGTCCAGGTTGACCGCCGAGCGCAGCGGCACCGGGTCTCTCCCGGCTCGAGGAGGACTTCGCTCGGTAGATTCCTGATGGTGGTGGTGCATGGCGCGATGAGTGCCCGGCGATGGCGTGGGATCACGGCGTCGCGAGACAGGATGACGACCGGCCTGCGCCCGATCTCCGGCATCTCACACCACCACACGTCCCCGCGTGCGGGGAACTGCGTCATGAGGCCGCAACCGCCCGTCGAAAGGAGGCCAGGTCCCCCCACTCGTCTGGTTCATCGAGCGGGTGCGCGTCGTAGGCGGCATAGCTGGCGTCCACCTCTGCAGTGCGACGGCTGGCCAGCAACGCAGCGAGGGCCTCGTCGACCAGCGCCGAGTCCGGCTTTCCTGATGCCCTGCGGGCGCGCTCGAGAAGGCCGGCGTCCACGGTCGTGCTCAGTCGTGTGCGACTCATGCCACCATCATGCCACGCAGGGCAGAGAGATCACTCACGATTCGCCGGGCAGGCTGACGCCCACCTGGCGGCGCAGCTCGTCCATGGTCGCCATCACGGCGAGCGTCTCCTCCAGCGGCAGCAGGTGAGACTCGGGCCGGCCCTCAGCGATCACCGTGGCGAGGTGCGCGGCCTGGTAACTCAGCCCCGCGTGCTCATGGATCGCCGGCTCCTCGGAGGCGGCGATCCCGCCGTCACGCCGGCGGACGGTGACCACCTGCGGGCCGTAGAAGGGGCCGGGGATCTCGAGGCGCGCGTCGTCGCCGGCGATGAACGCGCTCGTGGGGGTCAGCGCCGCGAGTGTCGTGGTGATGATCCCGTGGGCCATCGGATGCCCGGCGAAGCCGGTCAGCACCGCGGAGATCTGGCGGTCCACCCCGGTGAAGGCCTTGGTGCCGGTCGCCAGAGCGGCGCCGGGGGTGCCCAGGGCGAAGTGGGTGAAGCTGACGGGGTACACGCCGAGGTCCAGCATGGCACCGCCGGCCTTGTTCGGGTCGAAGAGGCGGAAGTCCGGGTCTCGTGGGAACCACTGCCCGTGATCGGCGAACGCCGTCTCGATCTCTCCCAGGACCCCGTCGGCCAGCACCTGGCGCACCACGTCCATGTGGGGGAGGAAGCGCGTCCACATGGCCTCCATCGCGACGACGCCGGCCGCGCGGGCCGCGTCGACCACCTCGGTGGCCTCGGCGAGGTTACGGGTGAAGGCCTTCTCGACGAGCACGTGCTTGCCGGCTGCGATCGCCAGGAGTGCGTTGTCGCGGTGCTCGCTGTGGGGTGTGGCCACGTAGACGATGTCCACCTGCCCGTCGGCCACCACCGCCTCGTAGCCCACCAGGCTCCGCTCGATGCCGTGCCTGGAGGCGAAATCCGCGCCCTTCCCGGCGGTGCGGGAGCCCACCACCACCACCCGCTGCCGGGTGTGGGCGTGCAGCGCCTCGACGAAACGCTCGGCGATCCAGCCGGTGCCGAGCACTCCCCACCGCATCGGCGGCGCGTCCATCGGATCTGGTGTGCGGGGGGAGGGCAGCGTGAAGGTCATGCGCCCCAGTCAACCACCTTCAGAGGACGGTGGGGCGCGCGTCCCGGGGCGGGGTGAGGGCCGGGGTGAGCAGCAGCGCCAGCAGCGCGGCGATGGGCACCACGATCAGGGCCCAGCGGAGGCTGACGGTGTCGCCGACGATGCCGATCAACGGTGGGCCGGCGAAAAAGCCGAGCCGCATCAGCCAGGTGACGAAGGTGAGCCCGGAGCCGTGCGCCATGCCCGGGAGCTCGTCGGCGGCGTGCATCGCCGAGGGGATCGCGGTGGCGATGCCCCAGCCCGCGCAGGCGAAGCCCAGGATGGTGGTGACCGGGTGCGGGAACGCCACCGCGACACCCATGCCGACGGCGGCGATGCTCACCCCGAGCGTCACGGCCGGGCGGGCGCCGATGCGGTTGACCAGTGCGTCGCCCGTGAACCGGCCGATCATCTGCGCGCCCTGCAGGGCCACGAAGGCGAGGCCGGCCACGAAGGGGATCACCGAGAACATGCCGTCCATGTAGATGGCGCCCCACGACGCTGCGCTCTCCTCCACCAGCCCCACGGATGCCCCCAGCAGGCCGAGCGCGATGAGGCGCACCCACAGGCTCGCCGGGAGGCGGCGCTGGGGACGCACCTCGGCGGCGGCCTCCTCGTCGACGGGGGCCTGATCCTTGCCGGGCAGCAGCAGCGTGCGGGCGAAGACCGCCATCGCGCCGAAGACCACCGTCGCGATGAGGGCCTGCAGCCACAACGCCATCCCGATCTGGGCTGCGATGGAGCCCAGGATGCCGCCGCACACGGCGCCGATCGACCACCAGCCGTGGAACGAGTTGAGGATGGTGCGGCCGTACAACTTCTGCACACGCAGACCGTGCCCATTCATCGAGATGTCGGTGATGGCGTCCATCGCCGCCATGGTGGCGAGCGCTACGGAGAACAGCAGCAGTGTCGGCGCGTTGGCCACCGCGTTGAGCATGGCGATGCCGGCGATCAGCGTCACCCCGGCCACTGAGGCCGACGAGAATCGGCGGACCAGCCGGGCGGTGAACAGCCCCGCGATCAGGCCGCCCACGGGCCCCAGGCCGACGGCGACACCGAACGCCGTGTTCGACGCCTCCAGCGCCACTTTGATCTCCGGGTACCTCGGCAGGATGGAGGACCACGCCACCCCGTTGAGCCAGAACAGCAGGATGACGCCCCAACGGGCGCGCAGGACTTCCTTGGACATGGTGACTTCCGGGGAACAGGAGGGACCCGTCTCGCGCTGGACGCGCGGGGGAGGGGTGGGAGCGCTTCGATCCTGCCAGATCCCCGGCCCGTGCACCAAAGTCCGGTCCGGGCCCGGCCCAGGGTAGCTGCCGGCTACGAGGGGCGGTCCCGACGGCGTGTCGTGCACGGCGTCGATAGCCTGAGCCCATGATCATGGACGTCGTTGACCTCATCCGCACCAAGCGCGACGGCGGCACGCTCACCCCGGACGAGATCGACTGGGTGATCGACGCCTACACCACGGGCGCCGTCGCCGATTACCAGATGTCGGCGCTGGCGATGGCCATCCTCATCCGCGGCATGGACCGCGACGAGATCGCCCGCTGGACCGCCGCCATGATCGCGTCCGGGGAGCGGATGGACTTCTCCACGCTCAGCCGGCCCACCGCGGACAAGCACTCGACGGGGGGCGTGGGGGACAAGATCACCCTGCCGCTCGCGCCGTTGGTCGCGGTGTTCGACGTGGCGGTCCCGCAGCTCTCGGGTCGCGGGCTGGGCCACACCGGCGGCACGCTGGACAAGCTCGAGGCCATCCCCGGGTGGCGCGCCCAGCTGACCAACGACGAGATCTTCGCCCAACTGGAGAGCGTGGGCGCGGTGATCAGCGCGGCCGGCTCCGGCCTGGCGCCTGCGGACAAGAAGCTCTACGCCCTCCGCGACACCACGGGCACCGTCGAGGCCATCCCGCTGATCGCGAGCTCCATCATGAGCAAGAAGATCGCCGAGGGCACCGGCGCGCTGGTGCTTGACGTGAAGGTGGGCTCCGGCGCGTTCATGAAGTCGTTGGACCAGGCCCAGGAGTTGGCCCGCACCATGGTGGACCTCGGCAAGGACGCCGGAGTCAACACCGTCGCACTGCTCACCGGCATGGACACGCCATTGGGACTCACCGCGGGCAACGCGCTCGAGGTGCGCGAATCGGTCGAGGTCCTGGCCGGCGGCGGGCCCGCGGACGTCGTCGAGCTGACGCTCGCCCTGGCCCGCGAGATGCTCGCGGCCGCGGGCAAACCCGACGTCGACCCGGCGCCCGCGCTCCGCGACGGCAGGGCGATGGACGTGTGGCGCCGCATGATCGCGGCCCAGGGGGGCGACCCCGACGCCCCGCTGCCCGTGGCCGAACACCAGCACACGGTGACCGCCGGGCGCGGCGGCTACCTCACCAGGATGGACGCCCATGCTGTCGGCGTCGCTGCGTGGCGCCTCGGCGCGGGTCGCGCACGGAAGGAGGACGACGTCCAGGCCGTGGCCGGCATCGAGATGCACGCCAAGCCCGGAGACACCGTCGCCGCAGGTCAGCCGCTGTTCACCCTGCACACCGCAACCCCGGAGCGCTTCGACCGGGCGCTCGAGGCCCTCGACGGCGCCGTCGGCTATGCGGAAGCCGCGCCCGAGCTGCCTGCCCTCATCCTCGGGCGGCTGGACTGATCCCAGACAGTGAGAATCCGGGGAGATGGCGCCCATAGCGGGCCATCTCCCCGGATTCTCACCGTTTGAGCCAGGTCAGACCTCCGTCGGCGTCCTCCCGAACGCCGTCTCCAACGTCCGCAGCTCGTCGACGAGCTCGCGCGGCAGCCGCCAGCCGAAGGTATCGAACCAGCGCCCGATGCGCGGCACCTCGTCGCGCCACTCGTTCTCCTTGTAGGACACCACCTCACGCAGGTCGGCCTCGTCGATCGTCAGGCCCTCGACGTCGAGGCTGCCTGCCGCGGGGAGGAAGCCGATCGGCGTCTCCACCGCCTCGGTCAGGCCGTCGACGCGCTGCGCGATCCACTTCAGCACCCGGGAGTTCTCCCCGAAGCCCGGCCACATGAAGCGGCCGTCGGTGTCGCGGCGGAACCAGTTGACGTAGAAGACCTTGGGCAGCTTGTCCGCGTCGGCGTGGCGTCCGATGCTGATCCAGTGCTGCACGTAGTCGGCGACGTGGTAGCCGATGAAGGGCAGCATCGCCATCGGGTCGCGGCGGAGCACCCCCACCGCTCCCGAGGCCGCGGCGGTGGTCTCCGAGGAGCAGGTGGCCCCCATGAAGACGCCGTGCTGCCAGGTCCGTGACTGCATCACCAGCGGGATGGTGTTCTCGCGCCGGCCACCGAAGACGATCGCATCCAGCGGAACCCCCTGGGGGGAGTGGTAGTCCTCCGACAGGATCGGGCACTGGTCGATCGGTGTGCAGAAGCGGCTGTTGGGGTGGGCCGCC
This sequence comes from Tessaracoccus sp. MC1627, assembly GCF_014164725.1. Taxonomy (NCBI): domain Bacteria; kingdom Bacillati; phylum Actinomycetota; class Actinomycetes; order Propionibacteriales; family Propionibacteriaceae; genus Tessaracoccus; species Tessaracoccus sp. MC1627. The sequence continues at coordinate 167,199 of NZ_JACJGA010000002.1, forward strand.
TTCTCGTTGGGTCGCCCGCCGACGGGGCCCGTGCCGGCGCGCCACTCGCGGCCCTTCCAGTCCGTCAACACCGCGGGCGGCTCCTTCGTCATGCCCTCCCACCACACGTCGCCCTCGGGCGTCAGCGCCACGTTGGTGAAGATGGTGTTGCCGCCCTCCAGGGAGAGCATCGCGTTGGGGTTGGTGTCATGGCTGGTGCCCGGCGCCACCCCGAAGAAGCCCGTCTCGGGGTTGGTGGCGTAGAGGCGGCCGTCTGCCCCGAAGCGCAGCCACGCGATGTCGTCGCCGAGGGTCTCGACGGTCCAGCCGGGGATGGTGGGGTCCAGCATCGCGAGGTTGGTCTTCCCGCACGCCGACGGGAAGGCCGCCGCGATGTGATAGGCCCGGCCCTCCGGCGAGATCAGCTTGAGGATCAGCATGTGCTCGGCGAGCCAGCCCTCGTCGCGCGCCATCGCCGAGGCGATCCGCAACGCGTAGCACTTCTTGCCCAGCAGGGAGTTGCCGCCGTAGCCGGAGCCGTAGGACCAGATGACGCGTTCGTCGGTGAAGTGGACGATGTACTTGATCTCGTTGCACGGCCACGGCACGTCCTCCTGCCCGTCCACCAGCGGCATCCCGACCGAATGCAGGGCGGGCACGAAGTCCGCGTTCGTCTCCTCCATGCGAGCGAGCGTCTCGGCGCCCATCCGCGTCATGATCTTCATCGAGATGGCCACATAGGCCGAATCCGAGATCTCCACGCCGTACTTCGGGTCCTCGGCGTCCAAGGAGCCCATGCAGAACGGCATCACGTACATGGTGCGCCCGGCCATGCAGCCGTCGAACAGAGGCGTCATGATCCGCTTCATCTGGTCAGGGTCCATCCAGTTGTTGGTGGGGCCGGCGTTGCGCTCGTCCTTCGAGCAGATGAACGTCTGATCTTCCACGCGGGCGACGTCGTCGGGGTCCGTGCGCGCCAGGACGGAGTTGGGCTTCAGCGTCGCGTTGAGCCGAACGACGGTGCCCTTGGCTTCCAGTTCGCGTACCAGGGCGTCGTACTCGGCGTCCGAGCCGTCGCAGTAGTGGATCGCCTCCGGCTTGCAGAGCCGAACGACCTCGTCGAGCCAGGCCAGGAGCTTGGGGTGGGTGGGTGCCACGCCGGTGGCGGGAAGATCGGTCCGGGTCCTCTGGCGGGTTTCGGTGGGGGTTGACATGGGTCTCCTCGTTGCGGCACTGCGTCGGAAGCGCTCGTCGTTGAGCGCTTCCAACCCAACCGTAGCCCTGGGACCGTGCGGACGTGCTGTCAGAGGGCCATCCCGATGTACTTGATCTCCAGGAACTCCTCAATGCCTTCAGGGCCGCCTTCGCGCCCCAGTCCCGAGCTCTTGACGCCGCCGAAGGGGGCCGCCGGGTTCGAGACGAGGCCGGAGTTCAGCCCCACCATGCCGGACTCGAGGCGCTCGGCCGTCGTGATCGCCTCCGTGAGGTCCTCGGCGAAGACGTAGCTCATCAGGCCGAAGTCGGTGTCGTTGGCCAGGGCAACCGCCTCGTCGACGGAGTCCACCGCGACGATCGGCGCCACCGGGCCGAAGATCTCCTCCCGGAAGCACCGCGACGAGGGGGCCACGTCGGCCAGCACCGTCGGCTGCATGAAGTGGCCCGGCCCGTCGACGCGCGCCCCGCCCACGACCACCCGGGCGCCGTCCTCGACGGCCTCCCGGACCATCGCCTCCACGTCGTCCAACGCAGACGCGGAGACCAGCGGCCCCACCTCGACCCCGTCGGCCAATCCGTCACCCACGCGCATGGCGCCCACCCGGGCGGCGAGCTTGACCGTGAACTCCTCCACCAGGCCGCGGTGCACGATCATCCGGTTGGCCGCCGTGCAGGCCTGGCCGATGTTGCGCATCTTCGCCACCAGCGCACCCTCGACGGCGCGGTCCACGTCCGCGCTCGGCAGCACCAGGAACGGCGCGTTGCCTCCGAGCTCCATGGACGTCTTCAGGACGTTCGCCGACGCCTGCTCCAGCAGCTTCACGCCCACGCTGGTGGACCCGGTGAAGGTCAGCTTCCGCAGCCGGCGGTCGGCGATCAGGGGGCCGGTGGTGGCCGAGGCCGACGACGACACGAAGCAGTTCACCACCCCGGCCGGCACTCCCACCTCGTCGAACACGTCCATGAGCAGCAGCGACGTCAGGGGTGTCAGCTGGGCGGGCTTCAGCACCGCGGTGCAGCCGGCCGCCAGCGCCGGCCCGAGCTTGCGGGTGGCCATCGCCAGCGGGAAGTTCCAGGGCGTGATCGCCAGGACCGGGCCCACCGGCTGCTTGGTGGTCAGCAGGCGCTGCCCGCCGACGGGGGCGACGGTGTAGCGCCCGTGGATGCGCGGGGTCTCCTCGGCGAACCACCGGAGGAACTCGGCCCCGTAGGTCACCTCGCCGCGCGCCTCAGCCAGAGGCTTGCCCATCTCCCGCGTCATCGTCTCGGCGAACTCGTCTGCCCGCTCCATGATCCGTGCCCAGGCGGCCCGCAGCAGCTCGCCCCGGAACCGGGGCTCGGTGGCCGCCCACCCGGCGGCGGCGTCGGCGGCGGCGTCCAGGCATGCCATCGCGGTCGCGGCATCCGCGTCGGCCACCTTGGTGAGCTCCTCGCCGGTGGCGGGGTTCTCGACGCTCAGCGTGGCCTCGTCGTCGGTGAACCGGCCGTTGATGTAGTGGGTGGTGCGTAGCGCTGTCCAGGTCATCTCCGAGTCCCTCCGTAGCCCGTCACCCAGCTTAGAGCGGGGTGACGGGCCACGGGTGAGCGGGGGTACCAGGCGGCCGAGGCGGTTCAGCTGACGATCGTGTTCCTCGTCGCGGTGGTGGCGGCGCTGAACAGGGCTGCGGTCTTGTCGTTGAACATCGGCCCGTGCATCGCCTCGATCCCCGAGTAGCCGTAGGAGTTCACCGACATCGTGATTCCACTGCCTCGGCCCTCGTTGAAGGGGGCGTACCAGGGGCCGCCGGAGGAGCCGCCGGTCATGTCACTGACCACCCGGTAGGTCCGATCGTTGTTGAGCGGATCGGTGTCCAACGGGCCCTGCGAGTAGATGAGTTCCTTGCCGGCGTAGGGTGTTCCGGCGGGGTGGCCGAACAGGAACGTATCCGCGCCAACGGAAACCTCGTCGAAGGCGATCTCCTGGGCCCCGACGGTCTTGTCCAGTTGCGCCAAGGTCTTTCCGTTGCCGCCGAGGCCGACGACGGCGAACGCGAAGTCGTGCAGGGTGGCCTGGGTGTTGAACTTGCGCTGCGAGGTGAAGCCCTCGTGAGCCACGAGGGCCGTGGCCGTCCAGCAGCCGTAGGTGGTCTCGGCGCAGAACGACCCGCTGGTGGTGAGCGCGACGGCGTTCGAGTCGTAGTCCGGGATGAACACCCAGTTCGTCGCGAACTTGGACTTCTGGTTGTCGAAGACGCAGTGGGCCGCGGTCACGATGATCGACCTGGTGCTGTCGCCGTCCTCGATCACGGAAGCGGAGCACACGTAGTAGGACCTGCCCATCGCGAACAGCACCTTGCCGGTGGTCTTCTGGACGAGACCACCACCAGGCCAGGGTTCGCCGAGCGTGGCGGTGGCGGCCAGCGCAGCCTCCGAGAAGGTGCCGGTGGCCGGATCGCGCACGAAGTCGCGGGGCTTGGCCTGGGCAACCTTGTCCTTGGTCCAGAAGTCGACGATGCGCTGATGCTCAGCGCGGGCGCCACTGTCGGCCGAGGCCTGCGCGGCGGGGATCAGACCGAAGGCGAGCAGCAGGCTCGCCATCAGCGCGACCGGTCGGAGGATTTTCGCGATCATCGTGCTCGCTCCTTGTGTCCTGAGTGCGTCGACAGGTTCACCCCGGCCGACGATGCGACCGATCGCATGCCCGCGCCCGGTCCACGCGAGGGCATTGGATCAGGATTCGGGGCGGACCTTCGCGTCCTGTCGCGGGATGTAGATCTCCTTGATGATCATCAGCAGCGACGCCGTGACGGGCACCGCAACCAGGGCGCCGAGCAGTCCGAGCAGGGTGGCGCCCACCATGGCGCCGATCAGCACCAGCGATCCCGGAATATCGACGGCCTTGGTCATCACGCGCGGGGTGAGCACGTAGGCCTCGATCTGCATGTAGGCGAACATCACGACGGCGAAGATCAGCGCCGTCACGGGGGAGGCGAAGAGCGTGACGGTGGTGATCAGGATCCAGGACAGGACCGGGCCGATCATCGGAATGAAGGTGATGAACAGGGCCAGGAAGGACAGCAGGGCCGCGAAGGGGGCGCCGAGGATGGTCATGAGGACGAAGGTGAAGGCGGCGTTGGCGGCGGCCAGGATGGCCATGCCTGACACGTAACCGCCCACCGATTCGACGATCCGGTCGGTCATCGTGCCCAACCGGGGGCGGGCGTGCGCCGGTGCGAGCTGCTGGAGGGCCCTCTTCATGGGGTCAAGCGAGGCCAGGAAATAGAGGGTGAGGACCAGCACGATCAGGCTCGTGGAGACGAAGTCCACCAACCCCGTGCTCACGGCCAGCGCGCCTCCACCGATCGCGAGGAGGTTCTCCGGGTTCGACAGCCAGGCCTGCGCCCGGGCGAACAGCGCCTCGTAGAGGTCGCTCTGCCCGGTCGCGGCGGTCAGCGCCTTGAACCAGTCGGTGTTCTGGACGTTGGAAAGGTACCCGGGCACCGCTGCCGCCAGCTGCGTCACCTGCCCCACCGCTGCCGGCGCGATGAGGGCGATCACCCCGCCGAGGATGAGTGCGAATCCGGCGAACACGACGGCGATGGCCAGCCCACGCGACATTCGATGGTTGCCCAGCCACAGCACGACGGGTTCCAGCGCCATGGCGATGAACAGCGCCGCTCCGATGGAGACGAGCACCGTCGACAGGGCGGACAACGACCCTCCCAGCGAGATCGCCACGAGGGCGCCCGCGGTCGCGGTGAAGCCCCACATGAAGGGGTGGCCCAGGTCGACGGCGAACCGGGACCGGCGACGCGTGTCTCGCCTCGCTACCGGCGGCGTCGGCTCCAGCTCGGATACAGCTGTGGCGGCAGGTGGTGTAGCGGGTGGCGTGGCGGGGACACTGGGTTCCGTCTCGGACATGCGAGCAGCGTACGGTCCCGCCCGGGTCCCGCGCGACACGCGGCGCGTCGGGTTGGTGTTCCGGGACTGCGTCCCTCCAACCCCTTCCTCGTCCTCGGAAGTGAACAAGCTCCGAGTCCCAGAAACGCAACGAGTCCGAGGAAGGGAGCTTGCTCACTTCTCTCGGACTTCGTCGGGGTGTTCCGGGACTACGTCCCTCCAACCCCTTCCTCGTCCTCGGAAGTGAACAAGCTCCGAGTCCCAGAAACGCAACGGGTCCGAGGAAGGGAGCTTGCTCACTTCTCTCGGACTTCGTCGGGGTGTTCCGGGACTACGTCCCTCCCAACCCCTTCCTTGGCCTCGGAAATGGACAAGCGCCAAGTCCCTGAAAAGCAATAAAGTCGAGAGGTATGGGCGCTAGCCCATTTCTCTCGACCTGCGTCGGGGTGTTCCGGGACTACGTCCCTCCAACCCCTTCCTCGTCCTCGGAAGTGAACAAGCTCCGAGTCCCAGAAACGCAACGGGTCCGAGGAAGGGAGCTTGCTCACTTCTCTCGGACTTCGTCGGGGTGACAGGATTTGAACCTGCGGCCTCGTCGTCCCGAACGACGCGCGCTACCAAGCTGCGCCACACCCCGATTGGCCCAAGGACCAACCGAGATACTAGCCCATCGGCCCCGTCAGCGCGAAACCGGACGAAGGGTCAGCAGTGTGACCTCGGGACGGCAGGCGAACCGGTACGGGGCGAAGGGGGAGGTGCCCACGCCCGCCGAGACGTGCAGGTGGGCGGTGTGTCCGCCAGCGGTGTGTGTGGAGAGGCCCTTGACCCGGGCGGGGTCCAGATCGCAGTTGGTGATGAGTGCGCCGTAGCCAGGGACGCAGACCTGCCCGCCATGGGTGTGGCCGGCGAAGATCAGGTCCATCCCATCCGCGGTCATGGCATCCAGCAGCCGCAGATAGGGGGCGTGGGTCACGCCGATGTTGAGGTCCGCGGAGGCATCGGCCGGGCCCTCCACCATCGCGTAGCGGTCGCGGCCCAGGTGCGCGTCGTCGACTCCGCGGAACGCCAAGCGGTACCCGTTGACCTCCAGAGCAGCCCGACGGTGGGTCAGGTCTACCCAGCCGTGCTTGGACATGCCGTCGCGGAGCTTCTCCCAGGGAAGGTCGGGGGCCGAAGGTCCCTTCGCCTCCGACTTGCCGTGCGCGAGGTACAGCAGCGGATTGCGGAAGTGCGGCTTGAAGTAGTCGTTGGAGCCGAACACGAACACCCCGGGCACGAACCGCAGCTTGTTCCACGCCGCCAGCAGCGGGAAGACGGCCTCGGCCTGCGCGATGTTGTCACCCGTATTGATCACCAGATCGGGCTCCAAGGCCGCCATCGAGCGGATGAAGTCCAGCTTGAAGTGCTGGCTGGTGGTGAGGTGGATGTCGGACATGTGGAGAATCCGGATCGACCGCCCGCCGGCAGGGAGAATCGGCAGCTCCACCCGCCGGACAGTGAACTGCGCCGCCTCTATCAGCCCCCAGCCGAAGCAGGCCGCGCCGACGGCTGCAGTGGCGCCGACGGCGCGGAGAACCGGCCGCGTCATTCGTTGGGGTTGCCCGGCTCGGCGTTGCCGGGCGCCTCCTCGGCGGGAGGAGCCGGCTCGGCGGGAGCAGCGGGCGCGGGCGCAACAGGCTCAGGCCTGGGGGCGGGCTTCGGGCCCTGAGAGACCTTCAGCGACACCGTCGAGAACTTGACGGCCGAGCCCGTCGGCGAGATGCCCAGGAAGGTGCCCGCCGAGCGGTTGCTGTAGACGCTCCATCGCTGGGTCTGGAAGCCGGCGGCCTCGAGGGTGCGCTTGGCCTCGTTGTAGCCCATACCTGACACGTCGGGAAGCGGCACCTTGACGCCCTCCAGCACCTCCGTGGTGGGGGCGTTGAAGGCAGTCTTAGGCTTGTCCGCCAGCGCGGAGGCCATGGCGGCCTTCCAGATCAGGCCGGCGTCCCCACCGCCGGAGCCGCGCAGATACGTGCCGCTGGGGAGCCTCACGTTCTTGAGCGTCTTCCGCTTGGATTCGTACCAGGGGTTGGTCTTGTCGATGGCGATCCAGGCGGCCCCGGCCATCTCCGGGGTGTAGCCCGCGAACCAGACGGCCTGGTTCTCGCTGATCGTGCCGGTCTTGCCGGCCTGGGGGCGGCCGTCGCTCAGGCGGGCAGGACGCCCGGTGCCGTTGTCGATGACGCTCTTGAGGATGAAGTTGACGCCGTCGGCGATCTCGGGCCGGATCACCTGCTTGCAGTCGGCCGGCGGAACAGCCAGGGAGCTGCCGTCCTTGGTGGTGACCGTCTCCAGGATGATCGGGGTGCAGTGGATGCCGCGGTTGGCGAAGGTTGCGTAGGCCTCGGCCATGGACAGCGGCGTGACCTCTGAGGTGCCCAGCACGAAGGTGGGGTAGTTCTGGTTGACGCGCAGGTCCTGCCCTGTGGACATCTTGACGCCGGCGGCCTTGGCCATGTCGATCGAGGCGCAGATGCCGGCGTCCGCCTCCAACTGCATGAAGTACGTGTTCACCGAGTCCTCGGCGCCCCGGATCATGTTGATCAGCCCGTAGCCGCGGTTGTAGTTGCGGACGGTGTGGTCCTGCTTGAACACGAAGGGCCCGGTGCAGTTCTTGAACGTCATGCCCTCAAGCGGCAGCGCCTCGGGGGCGTTGTACTGGCGCTGCGGCGTCATGCCTAGATCCAGTGCCGCGGCGATCGTGAACGTCTTGAAGGTGGACCCGGCCTGGTAGCCCTCCGCACCGCCCATCGACTCTTCGACGTTGTAGTTGTAGTAGGTCTCGCCCGCGTCGGTGCCCATGTCCGGCCGCGACTGCGCCATGGCCACGATGAGCCCGGTGCTCGGCTGGATCAGCGCCGCACCGGCCAGCACCGGATCAGTGGGGGCGATCAGGTCTGCGACGGCGGCCTCGGCAGCGGCCTGGGCGGTGGGGTTGATCAGGGTCTGGATGGTGAGCCCGCCCCGGTTGAGCAGGTTCTCGCGCTCCTCGGTGGTCTCGCCCATGGAGGGCATCTGATCGCTGAGCAGGGTTCGCCGCACGTAGTCGCACAGGAAGGGGTAGGGCGAGGCGGTGCAGCCGTTGGGGGTGCGCCTGACGGTGGCGGGATCGAACGCGACGGCCTTGGCCTCGGTGGCGCGCTCCTCGCTGATGATGCCCAGCTCGGCCATCCGGCTGAGCACGAAGTTACGGCGCTCGATGGCCTTCACCGGGTTCTTCACCGGGTTCAGCGCCACCGGGTTCTGCACGAGCCCGGCCAGCATCGCCGCCTGCTCCAGTGTCAGATCCTTGGCGGTGGTGCCCCAGTAGTGCTGGGCGGCCGCTTCGACGCCGTAGGCGCCCTCGCCGTAGTAGGCGATGTTGAGGTAGCGCTCCAGGATCTCGTCCTTGGTGAGCCGCTCCTCCAAGGCCATCGCGTAGCGGGCCTCGATGATCTTCCGGTCGATGGTCACCTCGGTGGCCTTGCGTGCGGCATCCTTGTCGCCTGCGGCCACGGCCGATTCAACCCGCACGAGCTTGACGTACTGCTGCGTCAGCGTCGAGGCGCCCTGCGTGTCTCCCGTCATCGTCTTGACGAACGCGCGGCCGAAGCCCTGGAAGTCGATGGCGCCGTGCTCGTAGAAGCGGTGGTCCTCAATCGCGATCTGAGCGTCCTGCATGGCCGGGGCGATCTCGGAGAGGGGGACGTAGATGCGGTTCTCGTTGAAGAAGGTGGCCAGCACCTGCCCGTCGGCCATCAGGATCCGCGAGCGCTCGGACTGGGGAGGCGTCTCGAGGTCCGCAGGGAGGTACTCCAGTGACTCGGCGGCCAGCTTGGCGCTTCCTCCGGCGAGCGCTGCGAAGGGCACCGCGAGGCCCGACAGGAGCAGGCCGGCGAGCACGCTCACCGCGAGAAACATGAGGACGGAGTACGCCTTCTGGCTGAGGGAGGCAGACTTCATTGCCTCAGTTTACGTGACGGGCCCCAGTAGGCCGTGCTCCGCCGCTTGGCTTGCGTTTTTACTGGTCGGATACCCCTGTTGCGGAGTGCCGCCGATGCGCTAGCGTGCATGTCATCTGACAGTGACTGCGCAAGGGAGGGCAGCTGATGTCCCTGGCTGAAGTGAGCGAATGGACGCTCCATGCCAAGTGCCGCGAAATGGCTGACGCACTATTTCCGGAAGGCAAGGACCAGAAGCGCGCGAGATCGGTATGCGTCGGGTGTCCGGTCCGATCCGAGTGCCTGGCCGAGGCGCTGGACAACCGCATCGAGTGGGGCGTGTGGGGCGGGATGACGGAGCGGGAGCGACGCGCTCTCCTCCGCTCGCGCCCTGACATCGACTCGTGGCACGACGTGCTCGTCGAGCACCATGACACCCCGGGGGCACACATCTCAGTGTTACCCACCCGCCAGATCTGAAGTTCTGGCGACGGCGCACGGCCCTGCCGTGCGCCGTCGGCGTCTCTCAATCGCGCATGTAGCGGGCCGGGATGTCGGCGACCCGGCCACGGTTCCAGGGTTTGGCCCAGCCGCCCAACTCAAGCACCCAGTCCACCAGGTGCGCGGTCAGGCCCCAGATGAACTGATCGCCGAGCACGAACGCCGGCCCCTCGAAGCCGCTCGGGTGATGACCCGTCAACCGGACCTCCGCCGATGACAGGGCGGAGACGCCGAAGGCGTGCACGGCGCCGGTCTCGGCCGGGTCGCGGGGCGCCAACCGGTGCCCGCCGGGCCATACCGCCACCACCGTCGTCACGTCATAGCCGGAGGCAGGGACCCACAGCGGTGGCAATTCGCCCAGCACGGTGACGTGTTCTGCGGCCAGGCCGATCTCCTCGTTGGCCTCCCTCAACGCCGTGTGGCGCCGGTCCCGGTCCGTCGCGTCGACGGCGCCCCCTGGCAGGGCGATCTGGCCGGCGTGACGGCGCATCGTCTCGGCCCGGGTCACGAAGGTGAGCGACGGGTCCTGCTCATCGGTGAACAGCATCAGCACCGCGGCAGCGCGCTCGCCTCGTGGGGTGCGGTGCACGTCTATCTCACGCGCAGCAGGCCCCCGGACCAGGGCGTGGCAGAGGGCCTCGAACGTCTCTGGATGCCTCACCGCACCCCCAGGTAGTCGTCGGCCATCGTGAGAAGTTGCTCGGTGGATTCGAAGGGCCCCGCGTGGACGCCGACGATCCTGCCGTCGGCGTCGACAAAGTACGTGGTGGGCAGGCCCGGCACCCGCAGGGGCACCTGAAGGGACTTGTCGGCGTCGATCACATGCGGATATCTCCACCCGACAAGCCCAGCGAACTCGATGGCCCACTCCGGCCTGGGGTCGTTGTAGTTGACGCCGACGAAGGCCACCCCGTCGAGCTCGGCGAGGCCCGCCCTCAGGTAGGGCGATTCCTCGCGGCAGGGCCCGCACCACTGGGCCCACAGGTTCACGACGGTGGGCTTCCGCTCAAGTCCGGCCAGATTGACGACGGCGTCGCTGCCCAGGCAGGTCAGCTGGGTCTGCGGTAGTCCGTCGGCCACCTGGAGTGTCGCGGGGTCGGTCACCGGGCAGTCCGGGAGGCCGTACTCCACCCTGAGCGACGCGAGGTCCGCCGGTGCCGAGGTGGGCGGCTGCGAGGGCTCGGCCGTCGGGGAGCACGCAGCCAGCGCGAGCGTCGCGGCGACGAGGGCGAGAAGGCGTGCGATCACGATGCTGAGATTACCCGCGCGGCTCGCGGATCAGCTGGGCGGCGACGGCGGGATCCTGCTCGCCGATCCCGTTGCTGGGGCATAGCCCGCGAACGGGGCACGCGCCGCACGCGGGCCGCCGGGCGTGGCAGCAGCGCCGCCCGTGCCAGATCACCCGGTGGCACAGCATCACCCAGTCCTCCGGCGCGAAGAGGGCGGCGACATCACGCTCCACCGCGTCCGGCTTGGTGCTCCCGGTCCACCCCAGGCGCCCCGAGACGCGGATCAGGTGGGTGTCCGGAGTGACCCCGGGGATCCCGAAGGCGTTGCCCAGCACCACGTTCGCGGTCTTCCTGCCGACGCCGGGCAGCGTGATCAGCTCGGCAAGAGTGTTCGGGACGCGGCCGTCGAACTCGTCGACGATGCGGCGCGCCAGAGCGATGATGGCCGCGCTCTTGGCGCGGAAGAAGCCCACGCTGAGGATGATCTCCTCGACATCAGCGGCGTCCGCCTCGGCCAGGGCGAGCGGGGTGGGGAAGCGTGCGAAGAGGCGCGGGGTCACGGTGTTGACGCGTCTGTCCGTGGACTGCGCGGAGAGCACGGTGGCGACGAGGAGCTCGAACGGTGTGGCGTAGTCCAGCTCGCACCGGGCATCCGGATAGGCCTGCGCCAACGCGCTGTGGACGGCCGAGGCCAGGTCCATCAGACCTCGACGATCAGCTCGACCTCGACGGGGGCGTCCAACGGCAGCACGGAGACACCGACCGCCGATCGGACGTGTGCGCCCGCCTCGCCGAACACCTCACCGAACAGGGCCGAGGCGCCGTTGGCCACCGCCGGTTGGGCGGTGAAGCCCGGCTCGCTGGAGACGAACACCACCACCTTGAGCACGCGGCGGATGTGGTCCACCCCGCCGGCCACCTCGGCTGCCGCTGCCAGGGCGTTGAGCGCGGCCAGCCGGGCGGCCTGCACGCCTGTCTCCTGGTCCACCTCGCCTCCGAGCTTGCCGGTGGCGATCAGCCGCCCGTCGACGCTGGGCAGCTGGCCAGAGGTCCACACCTGGTTGCCCACCAGCGTGGCAGGCACGTAGGCGGCCACGGGTGCTGCAACCGGCGGGAGGTCGATGCCCAGCTCGGTCAGCCGCTGCGTCGCAGAGGTCCCGCTCACTGCTGGGGGCGCTTGAAGTATCCGACGAGCGTGTCCGGGTTGGGCCCGGGGGCGAGCTGGATGAGCTCCCAGCCGTCCGCCCCGAAGTTGTTGAGCAGCTGCTGCGCCACGTGCGAGAGGATTGGCGCCACGAAGTATTCCCACTTGGTCATGAGGCCCAGCCTGCCATGTCTGCAGGCTGGGCGACACTCGGCGCTAGGCGTCCATATCCAGATGGAGGGGTGCCGGATCGCCCGATCCGGTGCGCCGCAGCCGAGCCACGATTGTTCAGCAGGCTCCTAGGGACGCCCGAACGTGCTGTCGAGATCCGCGTCGCGGAAGCGAGGGAGATCGTCGGGCTTGATCACCACGTCAGCGCTCTTCGTGCGCGACGCGATGGTCGCAACCACCGCGTCGAGTGTGGCCTTGGCCTCGGCGATGGTGGCGTCAGGCTTCTTCACCTGGCGGAACTTGTTGCGGCCGAGGATCACCAGCACCAGGGCGACGACCAGCGAGAAGAGCACGCTGGCCAGGAACCCCAGGGTGAAGGACGACCACGGTCCCAGCGGCGTCACCGCGTGCAGCAGGAGGCCGAGCGCGAGCGCGATCAGGATCACCAGCATCCAGACGGCGTGGAACGCGAATACAGCGGCCCCGGCGAAGAGCCCGGCGCCGATCCCGGCAGCCTTGGCGGCGGGCTTGAGCTCGGCTGCCGCCAACTCGGATTCACGGGCGACGAAGTCTGAGACGGCATCCTTGATGTCCACCAGGGGGTGGCTGGGCTCAATAGGCATGTTGCTCCTTCCGGCAGTGGCCAGCCTAGTGGTTGTCACCGTCGGTGCGTCGGGGGGAGGGCCGGTTCAGGCGCGTCGTCGGGTCACAGCTGAATGGCCAGGGCGTGGTCGGGAAGCACAACAGGGGCGGTCAGCTCCTCGTGATCCACCCAGGCGCGCCAGCACAGAAGCTGGAAGGGCAGCCGCAGGCTCTCGCCCGGGCGAACCGCACCGTCGTAGAGCTCAGAGACCTGGTCGAGAAGGTGGCCGAGCTGCGCGGCATCCAGGTTGGCCGCGAGGGGTTGGGCCCTCACCAGGCCCACGAGGTCGTCGCGGCTGACGCTCTGCCAGACCCGGAATGCCCGCTGCTCAACCTCGGGGAAGTACTTGCTGGAGCTCAGGAAGTCGAGGCTGTGGTGGCCATAGTCGCCCTTCATCGCCATGGGGTCGAATCGTCGCAGGAGTGCGGCGAGGCGGCGGACCCAGGGCACCGAGTCGTCGCGCACCAGGTACGAGGCGCTCAGACACCCACCCGGGCGGAGCACCCGGGCGAGCTGCGGGAGCGCCTGCGTGAGGTCGTAGCGGTGGAGCCCCTGGTGGATCAGCACCACCTCGAACGTGAACGGGTCCGTCGGGATCGCTTCGGGCCGAGCCATGATGGGCGTGACCGAACGCACCCGGCGCAGCCCCTCGATGCGCTGCGCGTCCTCCGACGTGGCGAACAGCGAATGCCCCGCGTCGGTCAGCCGCCTGGCCAGGTGTGGCTCGGGGTCCACAGCCAGGGCCCGCACACCGTGCCACACCGCCAGCCAGTCGAGGGCTTCGGTGGGAAGGGTGGCGCGGGTCATGGGTTCCTCTCGTACAGCGATCGCACCAAGGGTAACGGGAGGGAGATGGAGACCGCGCCGCACCAGTTGTCCACAGCCCCGGGATGGGGCGGGACGCGGGGGCCGGAGTTTGCGAACAAGGGGCTATGGACACCACTGCGTCGACGTTGCTGTGCTCCCGGGACCCTGCCGTCATCGAGGCGGTTGAAGTGGCCGCCGCGGCCATGGATGTCGGGCTCCGCGTGGCGCGGGACGCCCAGGAGGCCAGAGCGCTGTGGCCGGCCGCCAGGCTCCGGTTCCTCTCCACCGAGGTGGCGGCCCGCTGGACGTCGGCGCCGCCGGGGCGGGCGTTCCTGGTGGGCACCTCTCCTGCTGAGCTGACCCGCTGCTCCGCCCAGCTGGAACTGCCGGTGATCCCCCTGCCAGACGTCGGGGGTCGCCTCGTGGATGCATTGAAGCGCAACTCGGGCGAGGCGCTCCACCGCGGTACGACGGTGGCGCTGGTGGGCGCCGCGGGGGGCCTGGGGGTCAGCACCCTGGCGGTGTCGCTGGCCATCACAGCGGGGCGCCGTGGCACGCCGTCGGCCGTGGTGGATCTGGCCTCCTGCAGCGGGGGGCTGGATCTGGCCGCTGGAGGCGAGACGGTGGAAGGGATGAGGTGGTCGGACCTGGGCCATGCCCGCGGCGAGTTGGGTGACCTCGCGGGCAGCCTGCCCTCGCTGGGCGGAGTGGTGCTGCTGGCGCACTCGAGGGAGGCGCCGTCCGTCCCGTCGGGAGAGACGGTCGCAGCGGTGATGGGCGCCCTGGCGCGGTCCCACCGGATGGTCGTGGTGGACTGCGGGCGCGACCCGTCGCCAACTCCGGCAGATCACACGGTGTTGGTGGTGGGGGCGGATGTCAGGTCGGTGGCAGCAGCGCGCATGCTGGCGGAGGTGAAGGCGCTTCGCCCCACGTCTATCGTCGTGCGCCGTGGCCCCGGGCGCTCCCTCCCCGAGCAGGTGGTGGCGCGGGCGCTCGGCGCGCCCAGCCTGGGCCGGATGGACCACCACCGAGCGCTGCCTCGGCTGGCTGAACTCGGACTGCTGCCCGTGTCCGGGCCGGCCCGGCGGTACGCCCGGCAGGTGGGCGCCATCCTCGAGGGCCTCCCCGATGCCTGACATCGAACTGGACCGCCTTCAGGCGTCGTTGGCGTCGCTGGGGCGGCCCTTCACGCCGCTGGATGTGGTGGTGTCGCTCCGAGCCATGGGGGTGGCTGTGACGGACGCGGGGGTCCATGACGTCCTCGCAGACCTCAGACGCCACAGCGTGGGGGCGGGCCCGCTGGAGGATCTCCTGGGCAGGCCGGGGGTCTCGGACGTGGTGGTCAACGGCCCCCGGGACGTGTTCGTGGATACGGGTCAAGGGCTGGAACGCGCCCCGGTCACGTTCGTCGACGACGAGCAGGTGCGCCGCCTCGCCATCCGGCTTGCGGCCGCGGCCGGCCGTCGGCTGGACGACGCCACCCCCTTCGTGGACGGACGCCTCCCCAGCGGGGTGCGGCTGCACGCCGTGCTGGCGCCCGTGGCAGCTCCCGGCACCTGCATCTCGTTGCGTGTCCCGGCAGCCCGCAGCTTCTCGCTCCAGGATCTGGTGCAGGCGGGATCGCTCCCGGATGCCGGGGCCACGCTGCTCCGGGCTGTGGTGGATCGACGCGTCCCGTTTCTGGTCTCAGGAGGAACAGGTTCCGGCAAGACCACGCTGCTGGCCGCCATGGTGGGGCTGATCCCACACACCGAGCGCGTGGTCCTGGTGGAGGACGCGCGCGAGCTCGTCCCAGACCACCCCCACTGCGTGCGCCTGGAGGCCAGGCCCGCCAACGCTGAGGGGACCGGCGCCATCACATTGACCACGTTGGTCCGGCAGGCGTTGCGCATGAGGCCGGACAGGGTGGTGCTCGGCGAGGTGCGCGGGGCTGAGCTGACGGACCTGCTCACGGCTCTCAACACGGGGCACGAGGGCGGCTGTGGCACTATCCACGCGAACTCGATCCAGGATGTCCCGGCGCGGCTTGAGGCCTTGGCGGCCCTCGGTGGCATGGGGCGGGAGGCCTGCCACGCTCAGGTGGCGGCGGCGTTGAAGTTGGTCATCCACGTCGTCAGGGACCCGGGCGGGCGGCGACGGGTGGCGCAGATCGGGGTCTTCCGGCGCAGGGAGGACGGGCGGGTGGACGTGCTGCCCGCCGCCACCCTGTCCTCCTCCGGTGTGAGCCACGGCGAGGGTGCCCATCTCCTGCGGTTGGCGGTGGGTCCGTGCTGACAGCGGCCCTCATGGCCGGGCTGGCGGCCGCCCTTGTTGTCGGACCGCCGCCCACCGCGGTGGCCGGCAGGCTCCGGCCGCCCAGGGTGGCGCGCGGCAACGGACATCTCGCCGTCGGTGCACTGGGGGGTGCGGCGGCTCTGGGAGCCGGATGGCTGGTGCTCGGCACCAGACCTGTGGTGTGGATGGTGGCCGTGGCTGTGGCGGTATCCACGCTCGGGTGGCTGGAGTACGGTCGCCAGGCACGGCGCGAGGAGGTCAGGGCTGCCGATGAGTGTGCCCAGGCGGCTCGGGCCCTGTCGTCGATGATGCGTTCGGGCAACATTCCCCGCGTTGCCCTGGCGGAAGCCGCCAGAGACTTCTCCGTCCTGGCTTCGGCCGCTGCCGCAGCCCGCCTGGGCTCAGATGTGGGGCGCGAGCTGGATCGGGCGGCCGATGGTCCTGGGCGGGCCGGATTACGTGCCGTGGCCGCAGCCTGGCAGCTGAGCGAGCGCACGGGAGCCCCCATCGCGGAGGTGTTGGGGCGGGTCGCGGAGACCTTGCGGCGGCAGCGTCAGCTCGACGCGGTGGTGGCGACGGAGTTGTCCGCCGCACGCACCAGTGGCCACATCATGGCCACGCTGCCGTTCCTGGCGATGGGCTTGGGGCTGGTCTCAGGCGTCAACACGCTGGACTACCTGTTGACCGAGCCACTCGGGCAGTGGCTGGTCCTGGCAGGTGTGGCGCTCACTTCCGCCGGCGTGATCTGGGTGGAGAGCCTGGCCAGGACGGGCGCCCGGCATGGGCGGGGGCGTCGGTGAGCAGCATCGCGCTGGCCGCAGCCATGGCCGCAATCGCCGCGTGGGTGGTGGTGCCCTTCCCTGCGGGCCGCCTGATCAGCCTGCGGGGCGGCCGTGCCGAGCGGCTCCTCGTTCTCCCGGGGCGGGTTGGGGCGCCACCCGGGGGGCAGCGTGTCGCCGTCGGGGCGGCGGCGGGGCTCCTGGCTGCGGTGGTGGTGGAGGGATGGGGTGGGGTGGTCCTCGGTGGCGGCGTGGCTCTTGTGGCAACGCTTGGCCTTGGGTTCGCCGCGCCGCGGCCGGACTGGTCCATGCTCGCCCGTGAGATGCCGGACGCGCTCGACTTCCTGGCGGTGTGCATGGACGCCGGTCTCCCCACCGCTCACGCGGTCGGCGAGGTGGCCAGGGTGTCGCCGTCGGCCACCCAACACCTGCTGCAGGAGGTCGCCGCTCAGCTCGCCCTGGGACGAGCCGGCCCCGCCGCGTGGGAGAGCCTGAGATCTCACCCGGTGTGGGGACGCGTGGCTGTGGACGTGATCAGGGCAGAGCACGCCGGCACCGCACTGGCAGGAGTCCTCCGAGACCATGCGGAGGACGCCCGACAAGAGCACAGGGACGCCGCTGCACGGCGCGCCCGGACCGTCGGCGTGAGGTCGGTGGTGCCGCTCATGGCCTGCTTCCTCCCGGCGTTCATGGCTGTGGGTGTGGTGCCGATCATCGCCAGCCTGATGCAGAGCTTCTTCGGGTGAGTTCAGCGGCCGTCGTCCAACAGGTCCGGCACCGTGGTGAAGCTGTAGCCACGGGCCCGGAGGTCGTCGATGATCCCGGGCAGCGCGTCCGCGTCCAGGGTCGAGCTGTCGGACGGGTTTGCCCCCACGTGCATCAGAACGATCTGCCCGGGGCGCAGGCGATCCAGGATCCGCTGGCGGATGATGGCCGTGGTGATCCCTTCGCTGGTTCCCTTCCAGCCGAGGGTGTCCACCGTCCAGCGAATCGGGATGTAGCCCGCCTCGTTGACCACACGGATGTCGAGGGGCGCCACGTCGCCGAACGGGAACCGGAACAGGGGCTTCGTCGTGGTGCCGGTCAGCGCGGAGATGTCCCGCTCCGCGGCTGCCAACTCCGCCCGGATGGCCTCGTTGGTGATCTGCGTGAAGTAGGGGTGGGTGTTGCTGTGGTTTCCCACAGGATGCCCGGCACGGTCCATCGCGGTCACCTGCTGCGGGTAGGCGCGGGCGAAGGCGCCGGTGACGAAGAACGTGGCGGCCACGTCGCGGGTGGCGAGCGTGTCCAGGATGGACGCGACCCCCTGGGCCGAGGCGCCCCCGTCGAAGGTCAGTGCCACCACCTTCCGCTCAGTGGGGAACGCCTCGATGTCCATCCCTGCCCACAGCTGGACGAGCCCAGCGGCGGGTGCGGTGGTGCTACTGGTCGTTGTCGGTGGCGGCGCCGTGGCCGGAGCGGGGGTGGAGGTCCTCGGCGCTGGGGGGATCGTGGACGCCGCCGGTGTCGGTGTCGAGGTGCTCACAGGCGCGCTGGTGTCCGGTGGGTCGGGCGTCGTCGGCAGGCTCTCGGCCGGGGGTGCGGTCGGAGACTCAACCGGCGCTGACGGCTTCATGGTTGGGGTGCGTGACGCGGGTGAGGCCGTGCTGATCCGGCTGGAGGGGGTGGGGGTTGGATCGGCAGGGGTGCCAGGCGGGACCCCGCAGCCGACGAGCGCAAGGGCGACAATCAGCAGCCCGGCCGCCCCGGGCCGTGCCCGGTGGTGGACGGGCCCGCACAGGTCCAGTGACCGGCGCATCGTCCCCGCCTCCTTGCTGTTTCCACTGTACTCCCGCCCGGTGGGCAGGAGCCATGATCCGGCCTTGCGGAAATGAGGGATTGTCGGGGGGCGCTGGCACAGTGGGGGTGTGAAGTACGACTGGGTGCTCGGCAGGGACGAGGCGGTGGCGGTCCGGCACCGAGACCCCATGCCCGGCTGCACGGCGCCCTGGCCCGAGTGGATCTCAGCGTCGGCCGTCTCCCGGATCGAGGAGGCCGGCATTCCGGCTCCATGGCGCCACCAGAGCCAGTTCGCCGAGGCGCTGTTCGCCGGCAGGCACGCCATCGTGTGCACCCCGACAGGGTCAGGCAAGACGCTCGGGTACCTGCTGCCCATCGTCGCCGCCACCGCGGAAGGCAGGCTCGGCGTCGCGGTGGACTCCACCCGGGCGCGGCTCACCGGATCGCGCCACACGGCCCTGTATCTGGCCCCCACCAAGGCGCTGGCACACGATCAAGCCCGGGCGGCAACCGCGCTGGGGCCGGCCCGCTGGCGAATCAGCACCCTGGACGGGGACTCTGACGTGGCCGAGCGCCGGTTCGCCCGTGACCACGCTGATTTCGTCCTGACCAACCCTGACATGCTGCACTTCTCCGTGCTGCCCAACCATCAGCGGTGGGCCTCGTTCCTCGGGTCGCTGCGCTACATCGTCGTGGACGAGGCGCACCGTTATCAGGGTGTCTTCGGTGCCCACGTCGCGCAGGTGATCAGGCGGCTCCGGCGGTTGGCGGCCCAGTACGGCGCTGACCCGGTGGTGGCGCTGTCCTCAGCCACCGCCCCCAGCGCGGGCGTGTTCGCGGAGACTCTCATCGGCGCCGAATGCGTTGAGGTCATCGGGCAGGACTCCTCCCCGAGCGGCCGCAGGACCGCGGTGTTGTGGCGTCCAGGGTCGTCGCTGCGAGCGGACACCGCGGAGCTCCTGGCCCAGCTCACGGACCACGAAGCGCAGACCATCGCGTTCGTCGCCTCCCGGCAGGGAGCGGAGCTGGTGTCGCTGGCCGCCCAGGAGCTATCGCGGGAGCCCGCCAGGATCGCGTCCTACCGGGGCGGCTACCTCGCCGCGGATCGCCGCACCTTGGAGGCGGACCTTCAATCGGGCGAGCTGCGAGGCCTCGCCAGCACCAACGCCCTGGAGCTCGGGGTCGATGTCGCGGGCATGGACGCGGTGCTGGTGTCGGGCTACCCAGGGAAACTGTCGTCGTTCTGGCAACAGGCGGGTCGGGCGGGCAGGCGCGGTCAGGATGCCCTCGTCGTGCTTCTGGCCCGCGAGGATCCGCTCGACGCCTACCTCGTGGAGCACCCGGAGCTCGTGTTCGACGCCCCGGTGGAGCGGGCTGTGCTTCACCCGGAGAACCCTCGGGTGCTGGGACCCCACCTGGCGGCGGCAGCACAGGAGCTCCCCCTCTCGGACGCAGACGAGCAGTGGTTCGGGCCCACCGTCCCGGCGCTTGCCCGCGCCCTCGCGGACCAGGGCGTGCTGCGGCACAGGAGGGACCGCTTCTACTGGACTCGCCCCGACAGGGCCGTGGATTTCATCAACCTGCGCGCCACGGCACAGCGTCCAGTGGACATCATCGAACGTCACACCGGCCGGGTACTGGGCGTCATCGACGTGGCGGCCGCCGATCGCACGGTGCATCCGGGGGCCGTGTACCTGCACCAGGGTGAGGCGTTCACCGTCGAGGAACTGGACCTGGAGGAGCATCAGGCGCTGGTCGTCCAGGCCAGACCCACCTATTACACCCAGGCCCAGGCGTCGTTCGACATCCAGATCGTCGCCGAAGTGGAGCGCCGCGCCCTGGGCGCCACCCAGGTGTCCCGCGGAGACGTGCGGTTGGATTCCCAGGTGATCGGCTACCTTCGGCGCGACGAGATCACCCACGAGGTGTGGGACTCGACACCGCTGGACCTTCCCCGGCACAGAATGACCACCCAGGCCGTGTGGTGGACCGTGCCGCAGTCCCTGGCCAGACGGCTCGGCTGGGCGGAGCTGCAGACGGGCGCCGCCGTGCATGCCATGGAACACACGGCCATCGGGCTCCTGCCCGCCTTCGCGCCCTGCGACCGGTGGGACATCGGAGGGGTCAGCACGGCCCTCCACCCGGACACGGGCCTGGCCACGGTGTTCGTGCACGACGGGATGGCCGGTGGGGCCGGTTTCGCGCATCGGGGGTTCGACGTCGCGGAGGACTGGCTGCGCGCCACCCTGGACCGGCTGGAGCGGTGCACCTGCGAGTCCGGCTGCCCCGCCTGCGTCGTTTCCCCCAAGTGCGGAAACGCCAACCAGGTCCTCAACAAGTCCGACGCCGCCGAGCTCCTTCGTCTCATCCTCGACTGAGGCCCGCCTTCCGTTGTGCACAGGCATTGGTGTTGTCCGTTGCCGTCGTCCACACCCCTTGCCCGTGCCCGGGAAACGCCGGAGGCTGCTTCCGAACAAGGGGGTGACCGGCTGACAGGCAGCCGGCGCACCGAAAGGACGCCTCCCATGGCTCACCTCGTTCCCACGCGCTCGGCCCGGGCCCGAACCCTGGCCCAGCGCGGACTCACCACCGTCGAGTACGCGCTCGGGCTGCTGGCCGCGGCCACCGTCGCCCTGGTGCTGCTGCGCATCTTCGGCGACAACCAGTTCTACAAGACGCTCTTCGACTGGGTGGTCAACGTCTTCACCCACATGGCCAAGGGCTGAGCCCGGCTCCCATGACCAGCATGCGAAGATCCCGGCGGGGTGAGCGCGCCATGGTCACAGTCGAGCTCGCCATCGGCCTTCTCACGGTGGCCGTCCTGGCCACCTGCCTCGCGGGGCTCTCGCTGCTGGGCGTGGCGCAGGCCACGGTCTCCGAGTCCAGCGCGCAGCTCGCCCGCCAAGCGGCGAGGTCCGATGAGGCGGCCCTCCGCGAAGCGCGCACGCGGGCACCCGAGGGAGCGGTGATCGACGTGCGGCGGGGAAGCGACGGCGTGACCGCCACCGTCACGATGGCCGTGGCGGTGCCCGGTATCGGGCCTGTCGAGGTCGCTGCCACCTCCTGGGCGGCCTACGAACCCGGGTCGGGTCCGTGATGCGCCGCCGCGACGATCGGGGGGCTGCCGGGTCGGTGCTGGTGGCCGGCCTCTGCCTCGTCCTGGTCAGCGCCTTCATGGCCGCGGCGGTCCTCATCCAGTGGTTCTTCATCGCACGGAGAGCGGAGCAGTCGGCTGAGCTGGCTGCGCTCGCGGCCGTCAGCGCGGCGGTCTCAGGCCGGCTGCCGTGCCCTGCGGCGGAGGAGGCGGCCGCGCGCAACGAGGCGGACCTCGCCGAGTGCCACGTGCGAGGCGGGGGCCGCTCCATCGTGGTGGAAGTGGGGATCCGGGCCCGCCTGGAGCCGCCGCTGCCGGGGCTTCCCGGCGAGCTTGTGAGGTCCGCCACCGCGGGCACCTGAGGGCGGTGGGTGCGGCTGAGGCGAGGCGTAGCAGGAGCAGATCCGCGACACCCTCGGGCCCACCCGCGCGGCGATACAGTGCGAGGCATGACCTACATCGCCGCGGATGACCGCTACACGTCCATGCCGTACCGCCGCCTCGGGACTTCGGGGCTCAAGCTCCCGGCCATTTCGTTGGGGCTCTGGCACAACTTCGGCGACGACAAACCGGTCCAGACTCAACGCGACATTCTGCGCCGGGCCTTCGACCGCGGGGTGACGCACTTCGATCTCGCCAACAACTACGGTCCTCCCTACGGCGCTTCAGAGACCAACTTCGGTCGGATCATGACGGAGGACTTCACCCCGTACCGGCACGAGCTCGTGATCTCGTCCAAGGCCGGATGGGACATGTGGCCCGGCCCCTACGGCTTCGGGGGGTCCCGGAAGTACCTGCTGAGCTCGCTGGACGACTCGCTGCGGCGCATGCGCCTGGAGTACGTGGACATCTTCTATCACCACCGCCCGGATCCGGAGACGCCGCTGGAGGAGACGATGGCCGCGCTGGACCAGGCCGTGCGCTCCGGCAAGGCGCTGTACGCGGGGATCTCGTCCTACTCGGCGGCGCTCACTGCGAAGGCCCAGGAGATCGCCCGCGCCCTCGGCACGCCGCTGGTGATCCATCAGCCGTCGTACTCCGTGCTCAACCGGTGGGTCGAGGAGGGAGAGCCTTCCCTGTTGGAGGCCTGTCGCGACGCGGGCATGGGCGTCATCGCCTTCTCGCCGCTGGCGCAGGGCATGCTGACCGACCGCTACCTCGACGGCATCCCCGCAGACTCGCGGGCCGCGCAAGGCAAGTCGCTTGGCTCAGACCTGCTCACCGAGGACAACATCGCCCATCTCCGGTCGCTCAATCACATTGCTCAGGGCCGCGGGCAGAGCCTGGCGCAGATGGCCATCGCCTGGGCGCTGCGAGACCAGGGTGACGCGTCGGTCACCTCCGTAGTCCTCGGCGCATCGTCGGTACGGCAACTGGACGACAATCTCTCGGCCCTGGCGAAGATGGACTTCACCGCCGAGGAGCTCGCGGCCATCGACCGGCACGCAGGCGTCGAGGGCGTCAACCTCTGGCAGGGGGCCACCGACTCGGTCTCGTGACCTTCCGGGCCTCCGGGTCCAGGTCAACTGGACGGTCGGAGGGCTGGAACTGGCCGACGGGGTGGCCGCGGCTGACCGTACGGGTGGCTGGTCGGCCGGGTGAGAGTGGCGCCCCGACGTCGTTGGCCAGACTTTGGAGGGCTGTGGGGAGTACGGGTAGGCGGGGATCCTGCGTTGGGGTGAATCGACCCCCGCTGGCCCCTACCCCCCACGGAGGTCAACATTGGCTGCCCAACCCGATTCGCCGCGCCCGGATGCACGCGGCGAGGTCCTCCTCACCGTGGCCATGATGGTCCTCACCGCGGTGGCCGCGGTCATGCTCAGCCTCGACCTGCTCGTGGTCGCGCGCGCCGACGATTGGCGGGTACTCACGGTTCTGAGGCTCGGCGCACTGGTGGTGGTCCTGACCGTGCTGGTGTCCGGCAATGTGGTCTACCAGGTCTCACGACTCGGCTACCTGCTGCGGACGCAGGCACACGAGGCCCCGTCGTTCGGTGCGCTCATCGAGGAGAGCTGGGAGGACGCGGAGCCCATCGTCGTGCTGGTCCCCTCGTTCAAGGAGGATCAGCGGACCATCCGTCAGACCCTCACCTCGGCCGTGTTCCAGCATCACCCCAAACTCCGGGTGGCGCTGCTCCTCGATGACCCGCCCCAGCCGGCCGACGACGAGAGCAGAGAGCTGCTCGCCGCCGGGCTGCGCGTCCCGGAGGAGGTCACTGCCACTCTGGCAGAGGCGAGAGGGATAGTTGAGGTCGGGTACACCGGCTTCCTCGCCTCGGAGGGGGAGGAGCCGCACGGGCCCGGGGCCCTGCTGCGCACCCTGGACTCGCTCGCCAGCTGGGCGCGCCACCGGGCCGCGCTCGAGGTGATCGCGGACCACACCGACGCCCACTTCGTGGAGGTGACCTGGCGGCGGCAGGCCCAGCTCCTGGAGGAGCGCCTGAGGATGCTGGCCGACCGGGATCCCCGCGGCTGGTCCAGGGCCGGGATCCTGCGCGAGTTCGGCCGGCTTCTGGCGGCCTACACGTGCGAGGTGTCCGCCTTCCAGCGAAAGCGCTACGCCAACCTCACCCACGAGCCCAACAAGGCGGCCAACCTCAACGCCTACATCGACCTCCTCGGCTCCAACGTCAGGGAGGTCGAGGGGGCACAGGGCCTGTGGCTGGAACGCGTCGAGGCAGGTCGTGGCCTGCCGGTCCCGGACGCTTCCTTCGTCCTCACGCTGGACGCGGACAGTCTGCTCGACCCGGAGTATGCGCTGCGCCTATCGGCCACGTTCGCCGCGCCCGGCAACGAGCGTCTGGCCGTGGTCCAGACCCCCTACACCGCCATCCCCGGGGCAACCGGACTGCTGGAGCGGATCGCCGGCGCCACCACCGACATCCAATACATCGTGCACCAGGGATTCACGTGGTGCGGGGCGACGTTCTGGGTGGGGGCCAACGCGCTGCTGCGCAAGGAGGCGCTGATGGACATCCGGGCCGAGGACACCGAGCGCGGCCATACCATCGCGCGCTACATCCAGGACCGGACCGTGATCGAGGACACGGAGTCCACCTTGGACCTCGCCGAGCGTGGATGGGACCTGCACAACGTCCCCCAGAGGCTCGCCTGGAGCGCCACCCCACCGGACTTCGGCTCATTGGCCATCCAGCGCAGCCGATGGGCGAACGGGGGGCTGCTCATCGCCCCCAAGGCGCTCCGGCGGCTGCTCGCGAGACCCCTCGACCGGCTGGCGGTGCCCGCGTTCCTGATCAGGATGCACTACCTCACCTCCATCGCCACGGGAAGCCTTGGGCTCCTGGCCCTCCTGTTCCTCCCGCTGGGCGGCGACGAGCTGCGCAGCCTCTGGCTTCCGCTGATCTCTGCACCGTACTTCGTCCTCTACGCACGCGACCTCGTGCTGAGCGGGTACCGGACCACCGACATGGGACGGGTGTTCGCGCTGAACCTGATGCTGGTCCCGGTGCACCTGGCCGGGGTGTTCAAGTCCATCCACCAGGGTCTCACCGGCAAACGGATCCCCTTCGGCCGAACCCCCAAGGTGAGCGGCCGCACGGCGGCCCCGGCCTGGGCGGTCCTCTCCATCTGGGTGATGACGCTCTGGTGCGTCGTCTCGGTCGGGGTGGCTGTGGCCACTGGCCGGTGGATCAACGCCACCGGGGCGGCTGTCACCGGGGCGGCACTCGCGTACGCGGCGGTGGCCTTCATCGGCCTCCGGGAGGGGGTTGAGGACATCAGCCGGATGAGGCCGGGGCTGCGGCCCCGGGCCAGCGGGCCTCGACGCCGGCTCCAGCCGATGGCGTAAGCGGTTCCCTAGGATGGCGGCATGCCTCTCGACGCCACCGCGCTCCGTTCCAGCCTGCGGGCGGCCCGATTCACCGTCGACGCCGTCCTGGACAGGATCGGCGAGGAGGGGCAGGCCGGCCTCGGCCGCAACTGCACGGTTCCGGCCGACGTGGCCCTGGGCGAGGCCACGGATCCGCTGGCGACGCTGATCAGACTGTTCATCCTCCAGCAGGTGCTCCCGGAGCCGCAGGTGCGCGCCGCGTTGGACCTGACACCGCTCCTCGACGCCGGGTACCTGGCGCGCGATGCGGACGGCATCAGGGCCGGGGTCGACATCCGGCCCTACGGTTCTCCCGACGACGGTGCGACGGGGTGGATCGTGGCCGATCCGACGCCCGGAATGGACGGGCGGACCGAGCCCACCCGGCCGGACTATGTGCTCGGCGTCTCGCCGGCGTCGACCACGCTGGCCCAGCTCACGATGCGCCGCACCGTCGGCTCCGTCCTTGACCTGGGGACGGGGTGCGCGGTCCAGTCCCTCCATCTCGCCCGGCACGCCCCGCGCGTGGTGGCCACCGACGTGAACCCCCGGGCCCTTGAGCTGGCCCGCCTCACCGCCGCTCTCAACGAGGTTGTGGTGGACATCCGTGA
This sequence comes from Tessaracoccus sp. MC1627, assembly GCF_014164725.1. Lineage (NCBI taxonomy): Bacteria > Bacillati > Actinomycetota > Actinomycetes > Propionibacteriales > Propionibacteriaceae > Tessaracoccus > Tessaracoccus sp. MC1627. The sequence continues at coordinate 193,091 of NZ_JACJGA010000002.1, forward strand.
GGGGTCGCTGTACGAGCCGGTGTCCGGCGAGCGCTTCGACCTGATCGTGTCCAATCCGCCGTTCGTGATGAGCCCACCCAGCGAGGAGGCCAGCACCCTGGCCTACCGGGAGACCAACTTCGAGGGTGACTCGCTGGTGGAGCAGCTGGTCCGTGGGGCTGCTGCGCACCTCAACCCCGGAGGGAGCCTCCAGCTGCTGACCAACTGGGCCATCCTCGAGGATCCCTGGGAGGAACGGCTGGCCGGGTGGGTGCCGGAAGGGTGCGACGCCTGGGTGATCGAGCGCGAGCGCCTCGACATCTTCTCCTACATCGAGATGTGGCTGACCGACGCAGGGCTGTCCGGCTCGCCCCGGTGGCGCGCGGCCTACAACGAGTGGCTGGACTACTTCGAGAGGCTCGGCATCAGGGCCGTCGGCATGGGCTGGATCCTGGTGACCCGCGCGGAGCGTGCCGAGCCGCACGTCCGGTGCGAGAGCTGGCCCCACGCCGTCGCCCAGCCGGTCGGGGACGTGTTCGCCCGGCACGCCGAGGCGGTCACCGCCGCGACACTCCCGCTCGGCGAGCTCCTCGAGACCTCTCCCCGGCTGGTGGGCGTCGACGAGGAGACCATCGGTTCCCCGGGGGCGGAGCACCCCGAGCACATCGTCTTCCGGCAGCGTGGGGGGCTCCGCAGGGCGATCAAGACGGACACGGCTCTGTCCGCCGTCCTGGGATCCCTCGACGGCGACCTGACGCTGGGTCAGGTGATCAGCGCCGTGGCGCAGGTGCTGGATCTGGACGCCGCCGAACTGGCCGCGGCCGTCGTGCCCGAGGTGCGCGTCGCGCTGCTGGACCAGCTGCTGCGTCCCGACGGCGGGCAGGCCCCGCGCGGCTGACGGGCCCCCGCCGCGACACCCGAGGCTCGGGCCACGTTGACAGCACAGGCTATTGTTCGGAGAGTTTCCCGACCGGAGGGCTGAATCACCCATGGCTGCCAAGCGTCTCGTGATCGTCGAGTCGCCGACGAAGGCGACAAAGATCGCCGGTTTCCTCGGCTCCGACTACATCGTCGAGTCCAGCCGAGGCCACGTCCGCGACCTCCCCACGTCGGCCGCCGAGGTGCCCGCCAAGTACAAGGGCGAGAAGTGGGCGCGCACCGGCGTGGACGTGGACAACGACTTCCGTGCCATCTACGTGGTCTCGCCGGACAAACGCTCCACCATGAAGGACCTGAAGGCCAAGCTCGCCGGAGTCGATGAACTCCTGCTGGCTACCGACGGTGACCGCGAGGGCGAGGCCATCGCGTGGCACCTCATGGACGAGCTGAAGCCGAAGGTGCCGGTCAAGCGGATGGTGTTCCACGAGATCACCAGGTCCGCCATCGAGGAGGCGGTCACCAATCCCCGGGAGCTCGACGTCGACCTGGTCGACGCGCAGGAAACCCGACGCATCCTGGACCGGCTCTACGGCTACGAGGTCTCTCCCGTGCTGTGGAAGAAGGTCATGCCGAGGCTCTCGGCGGGCCGCGTGCAGTCTGTGGCCACGAGGCTCGTCGTCGATCGGGAGCGTGAGCGCATCGCCTTTGTTCCCGCGTCCTACTGGGATCTCGACACCCACCTCGACGCCGGACCGGACGCGGACCCCCGCAACTTTCCGGCCCGGCTCGCCACCGTCGGGGGAGTGCGGGTGGCACAGGGCCGCGACTTCGACGCGGAGGGCCGGCTGACGGCCCAGGACGTCCTCGTCCTCGACGAGGCGTCCGCCCGGGCCCTCGCGGACGCTCTCCGCGCCTCATCCGTCACGGTGGGGGCGGTCGAGGCGAAGCCCTACACGCGCAAGCCGTACGAGCCGTTCCGTACCACCACGCTGCAGCAGGAGGCCGGCCGCAAGCTCGGGTTCACGGCCCAGCGCGCCATGTCGGTGGCCCAGGAGCTCTACGAGAAGGGCTTTATCACCTACATGCGAACGGACTCCGTGACGCTGGCAGGGCAGGCCATCGCGGCCGCGCGCGCCCAGGTCAAGGAGCTCTTCGGCGAGAGGTACCTCCCCGCGCAGCCCCGGGTCTACACCTCGAAGGTCAAGAACGCCCAGGAGGCCCACGAGGCTATCCGTCCCGCGGGCGACACATTCCGCCACCCGGACCAGACCGGCCTCGTCGGGGACACCTTCCGCCTCTATCAGCTCATCTGGCGCCGCACCCTGGCCTCCCAGATGGCCGATGCCAAGGGCGAGTCGCTCACCATCCGCATTGACGCGTCCTTCGCCCCCACCGTCGTGGGGGGCTCGGAGGTGACCACCGGTGGTCTGGTCGCGTCGGGGCGCACCATCACCTTCCCGGGCTTCCTCAAGGCCTACGTGCAGGGGGTCGACGACGAGTCCGCCTCTGATGATCAGCAGACGCGCCTCCCCATCCTGACGCAGGGCCAGGGGCTGGAGGTCGCCAGGGTGGAGGCGGCGGGCCACGAGACCCGTCCGCCCGCGCGCTACACCGAGCCGTCGCTGGTGGCGAAGCTGGAGGAGCTGGAGATCGGCCGCCCCTCCACTTACGCCTCCATCATCCGCACCATCACGGCCCGCGATTACGTCTTCAAGAAGGGCTCCGCCCTGGTGCCGACGTGGCTGGCGTTCGCCGTCACCAGGCTTCTGGAGGAGCATTTCTCCGAGCTGGTGGACTACGCCTTCACCGCGCAGCTGGAGGATCAGCTCGACGAGATCGCCTCTGGGAAGGCCAAGCGGCTCACGGTGCTCTCGGAGTTCTACCGCGGGCCTGAGGGCAGCGCGCACCACGGCCTGGAGACGCTGGTGACCGAGCTGGGGGAGATCGACGCCCGTGCGCTCTCCACGTTCCCGTTGCGTGACTCGGGTATCGACGTGCGGGTGGGCCGCTACGGGACCTACGTTGAGTCGTCGGACGGCCGCCGGGCCAACGTCCCCGACGACCTGGCCCCGGACGGTCTGACCGTCGAGGTGGCGGAGGAACTGCTGAGTAAGCCACTCGACGAGGAGCGCGAGCTGGGCGTGGACGAGGCCTCCGGAAACCTGATCGTGGCCAAGAACGGGCGCTACGGCCCGTACGTCACCGAGGTCCTCCCGGAGGACGCCCCCAAGTCCGCCAAGCCCCGCACTGGCTCGCTGTTCCAGTCCATGTCGCTGGACTCCATGGACCTCCCCACGGCCTTGAAGCTGATGAGCCTGCCCCGCGTGGTGGGTGCGGACGCCGACGGGGTGGAGATCACCGCCCAGAACGGCCGCTACGGCCCCTACCTGAAGCGCGGCACGGACTCCCGCTCGCTGGCCAGCGAGGATCAGATCTTCGGCATCACGCTGGAGGAGGCCCTCGCCATCTACGCGCAGCCCAAGACCCGCGGACGTGCCGCGGCGGCGGCGCCCCTGAAGGAGTTCGGGGCGGATCCGGTCTCCGGCAAGCCCGTGGTGCTCAAGTCGGGCCGGTTCGGCCCCTACGTCACCGACGGGGAGACCAACGCCACCCTGCGCCGCGACGACGACCCGGAGGCGATCACGCCCGAGCGCGCGTTCGAGATGATCGCCGAGAAGCGTGCGAAGGGACCCGCGAAGAAGCCTGCCCCGAAGCGGGCCCCGGCGGCCAGGAAGCCCGCCGCGAAGACCGCGGCCAGGAAGCCCGCCGCCCGCACCGCGAAGAAGGCGTGACCGCTTCGCCGCCACTAGTGTCCTGCGCCAGAAGTTCGTTGATGGGTGGCGGTGTCCCAGGGGATGGATCGCAAGGCCGACGAGCGAAGTAGCACTTGGTTGTTCGTCGAGCGAGGAGAACGCGGCGAGGCGCCGCTGGGGCGCCGTCAATCGCAGCGAGTTTCTGGCGCAGGACACTAGGGTTGGCGCATGGCTAAGAAGCGTCGCTCCGTGCTCAGGCTGGAGGCCCCCTTCAGTTCGGATCCGCCGCGGCTAACCTCAGAGGCGGTGGGCATGCCGAGGATCCTGCGCCGGCCGGCCGCGTCCTACACCATGGACGTCACCATCCTCGACGTCGACGACGCCCGTCTGCTGCGGGCGGGGGTGATCGTGGCGCACCGGGTGATCGAGGGCACCGGGGAGTGGTACCTCGCGGCTCAGGGCTGGGCGCCACACCTCCCCGCTGAACAGGTGGAGCCGCTGGGCGCCTCCGGGGACCTGCCGGAGCACTACGCGCGCCTGATCCGGCCCCTCACGCGGAGGGGGGTCCTGGGCCCTTTGGCCGCGTTGCACTGCGAGCGCGACGAATGGGCGCTGCGCACCAGCGAGGGCCAGGTCGCCGCCGTCGTCCGGGACGAGCGGGTGAGGATCCGTCGCAGCGGCATCACCACCGCCCGCTACCGCGAGATCACCATCACCCCGACTGAGCATCTGACCGGTCAGCAGCGCGAGTTCCTCGTCAGTGCGGCGATGGCGGTCAACGCCACCGTCGTGGACCAGTACCCCACCGTCGCGCAGCGGCTGGGTGCGCCCGCAACGGGACTGACGAGCTTCCCGCGGCCGCGGGAGACGCGCCCGGACCCGTCCCTGGAGGAGTACGTCAGCTCGCTCTTCGCCGAGCATCTTCAGGGCATCGTGCGGGCGGATCTGGCGCGCAGAGCCACCTCGTTGGAAGACCTGGGCGATGTCAACGCCCGCCTCTGGGCGTTCGGACGCGACCTCCGCGGGCTGGCACCGGTGCTCGAGCCCTCGTGGCGCGAGGCCACGGAGCGCTCGCTCGCCGGACTGCCGTACTCATCGCCGGCAGAGGCGGAGAGCCCGCTGCTGGATGTCATCGACGCCCTGGTGGGGGCCGCCCGGGCACCCAGGCTGGGAGACCTGGCGCACAAGCAGGCGGGTGAGCAGCTGTACCACCGCGCTGAGCAGGCCACCCTCATCCTGGCCGACCGGTGCCGCTCCCTCACAGCGGACTCTCCGGATGACCAGTGGCAGGGAGCGCTGCGCGCCGCCGAGCAGCTCGAGGTGGTGGTGGGGGTGGCTGCCCCCCTGTTCCCGAAGGTGGTGACCCGCATTCTGCGCCGGCTCGCGGACGTGACGCAGGAGCTGCGCGGGTGCGCGCTGGGCACGTTCGCTGGAGATCCCGCCCTCGACGGGTTGAGCGCGGCTCAGGCGTTCGCCCTCGGCCGGGACGCCGAACGCAAACGCGCCCTGGTCAAGGCGCGACGCGAGGCGTTCATCGAGCGCTGGCCGGCGCGCGTCTTAGAGGCCCGGAAGCTGATGCTGCGAGCCAAGAAGAAGCAGGCGAAGAAGCGGTGACGGGCGCGTTCATCGTCTTCGAGGGCGGCGACGCGGTGGGCAAGACCACCCAGGTGGAACGCCTGTCGGCCTGGCTGACACAGCGGGAGGCGCCGCACCTGACGACCCGCCAACCCGGCGGGACCCAGGTGGGCAACGAGCTCCGCCGACTGGTGCTGGACCCGGCGATGGGCCATGTGGACGCCCGCGCGGAGGCACTGATCTACGCGGCGGACAAGGCCCAACACGTGCACGAGCTGATCGCACCCGCGCTGGAGCGGGGAGAGACGGTGGTCTGCGACCGCTACGTGGACTCGATGATCGCCTACCAGGGGGCTGGTCGGGCCCTGGACATCGAGGATGTGGCGCGGATCGCATGGTGGGCCGTCGACGGGCTGAGGCCGCATCTGACCGTCCTGCTGGACGCGGATCCCTCGGATGCCGTGGAAGGGCTCTCCGAGAAGGACCGCCTCGAGGGGGCGGGGATCGCCCTCCACCGCCGCGCCCGCCACTTCTTCCTCGATCTGGCCGCTCAGGATCCGGAGCGCTACCTCGTGCTCGACGCCAGGGCCACGCGCGACGAGCTGGCCGGCGCCATCGCGGCACGCGTCGGGGCGCTGCTCGGGTTCGCCTGAGCGAACCGTCTGCGGGCCATGGCAGGATGGCGCCATGGGCGATGTGTTCTCCGAACTGATCGGGCAGCAGCGCGCCGTCGCCACCCTCCGTCGCGCCGTCGAAGGGCGTAGCCACGCCATGAGCCACGCGTGGCTCTTCGTGGGGCCCCCCGGTTCCGGCAGATCCAACGCCGCGAAGGCGTTCGCAGCGGCCCTGCAGTGCCCCGACGGCGGCTGCGGGCACTGCCAGGAGTGCCGCACCACGCTGGCGGGAGCGCACCCGGACGTCACCCTGTTGCGGACCGAGCAACTCTCCATCGGGGTCGACGAGGTGCGCGCACTCGTGGGCCGCTCCAGCATGGCCCCGGTGAAGAACCGATACCAGATCGTCGTGGTGGAGGACGCGGACCGGATCACCGAGCGAGGCGCGGACGCCCTCCTCAAGGGGCTGGAGGAGCCGGCACCCAGGACGGTGTGGCTCTTGTGCGCGCCCAGCGCGGACGACGTCATCATCACCATTCGGTCGCGGTGCAGAGGCATCAAGTTGGTGACCCCCAGCGACGACGCGGTGGCGGAGCTCCTTGTGTCCCGCGACGCTATCTCCCCGGCGCTGGCGGCGCACGCGGCCCGGGCCGCGCAGGGGCACGTCGGCCGCGCGCGAGTGCTGGCGCGTTCGGAATCGGCGCGGATCAGGCGCCGCGAGATCCTCTCCCTCCCCGGCAAGCTCAACTCCGTCACCGCGTGCCTCACCGCGGCCGAAAACCTGGTCTCCTCCAGCGCGGAAGAGGCGGCCGCGGTCACCGGTGAGCTGGACGCGAAGGAGTTGGCCTCCCTGCAGGAGATGCTGGGCCTCGGCGGACGCGGCGCCAAGCCGCGCAACGCGCAGGCCGCGGTGCGGGACCTTGAGGACCAGCAGAAGGCGCGCGGGAAGCGGCTGCAGCGTGACGCCCTGGATCGTGTGCTCACCGAGCTGACCGGCTACTACCGAGACGTCCTGGTGAGTCAGACGGCCCCTGAGGTGCCACTGGTCAACGCGGACCTGGCGGACGAGATCGAGCCGGTGGCGCGCCGCTCCACCCCGGAACAGACGGTCCGAGCCCTGGACGCCATCCTGCAGGCGCGCACGGCATTGGAGGGTAACGTGGCGCCCCTGCTCGCGCTGGAGGCGCTCCTGATCAGCCTCTCGCTCGCTGCCCGGACCTGACGTCGCGGGCGTGTCACCCGGACTGGGCCGCGGTAGTGGTGCCAAGATGAACAGCACGACTGCCCACGGATAGGGGAACTCATGTCCAACAACGATTGGGTCCAGGAAGGCACGCCTCGCGACGAGGAATGGACGGCCGAGCAGGACGAATACGGCGTGCCGGTGGAACCAGCCGAGTGGGATGACTACGCCTCGGAGCAGACCGTGCCCGTCCCCCCCGCCCCGGTCCAGCCGGCCGCGGAGGTCGAGCAGGGCGAGCCGCCGGTGACCGGTGAGGACGGGGACGGCGAGGCCGTTGAGCCCGCCCAGGAGGAGCCCCCTGCGGCCGAGGCGAACCAGCAGCCGGACGAGGAATGGCAGGCGGAGGTGCTGGCGTCGCAGGATATTTCCGCGGGTGAGGGTGCAGACCAGCGTGTCGACGACGAGTGGGCGGCCGACGAAGCCGTCGCGGACTCCCAGGGGCATCAGGTGGTCGATGACAGGGGGGCCGACGAGGAGCCGGTTGTCGAGGAGGGTGTTGCAGAGGAGTCCGTGGTCGAGGATGAGCCGGTTGTCGAGGACGAGGCCGCAGCCGAGGAACCCGTAGCTGAGGAAGCCTTCGCAGATGGGCCCGTTGTCGAGGATGAGCCCGTTGTCGAGGAGCCGACCGTCGAGGAGGCGCCCGTCATCGAGGAGGCGCCCGTCATCGAGGAGGCGCCCGCACCTGTGGGGGCGTTCGGGCGCCCGGCGGATCGCGAACCTCTGAGCGAGGACGATGCCGAGTCGACGAGGGCCATGCCCATGCTCGCCAGCGGGGCTGCCGGAGCCGCCGGGACGGCCAGCGCCGCTCCTGGAGCTGCAGCCGTGGCGGGCGCCGCCACGCTCGCAGGGCTGTATCGCGCAGACCGCGATCGTGCCGAGGAGACTCGCGTGATCGACGGCGCGCAGCGTCAGACCTATGACGATGAGCTCGCGGAGGAGGAGCGCCAGGCTCACCAGTTGAGGGCGGACAAGGAGGCCCGCAACCAACGCCTGGGGCTGGTCCAGACCTCGGACGCCAATGCTGTCCGTGACCCGAGCCCGGTCCGCCGCCGCGGCGTCGGGCACTTCGGTAGCTTCGGTCTCTTCGTGCTTCGGCTCGTCACCGCCGCGATCATCGGTGTGGTGGGTTATCAGGTGCTCAGCGACATCGATGCCACCGCCGAGTTCCTCGGCGCAACCCTCCTCCCAGAGCCGCGGCTGGTGGCGTGGATCGTCGGATTCGGGCTTGCCGTGCTCGCTGTGCTCCTTGTCATCGGGCTCGCCGTGCGGGTGGCGGGCCTCCTGTTGGCCGTGGTGGCCGTCGGGTCGCTGGTCTTCATCCGTTGGGGCCAGTTCAGCCCCTTCGTCGCCGGCATGGAAGGGTTCCTGGGGGACCACGACCTCCTCCTGGCCGCCGTCGGCATCCTCTTCTTCTCCCTGGGGGGCGGGCGTTGGGGTATCGACGGTGCCTTCGTCAAGGCGAGGGAGACCGCCCGGGAGGCGAAGCACTGACCGCCGGGCACGGAGCCGGAGGCCACCGCCCGAGCGCTTGGGCCGGTCACTAGGCTGTGGGCATGGCACGGGTGATGGCCGTCGCCTTCGAGCGGTACGGCCAACTGCACTACCTCGACCCAGGGGACCGTCACTACGCGGTGGGAGACTGGGTCCGGTTCCCCACGCCCGACGGCGAGGAGGTGGCCCAGTGCGTCTGGGCGCCGGAATCCGTGGCCGAAGGCTTCGAAGGGCTCCCCGTCTGCCCCGGTCCCGCCACCGCGTCGGACCTTGATCGTGACCGGGCGAACCGGCGGATCCGCACAGAGGCGGCAGACACCGCCAAGTCGCTGATCGCGAAGCACCGGCTGCCGATGAAGGTGGTGGGTGTCGACTTCCTGGACCGGTCGGCGGATTTCGACCGCATTGTCGCGGTGTACTACACGGCACCCCACCGGGTGGATTTCCGCAACCTTCTGGGGGATCTGGCGCGGGCCCTGGATGCGCGGATCGATCTGCGGCAGGTGGGTGCCCGCGATGCCGCCCGGCTGATCGGTGGAGTGGGCAGTTGTGGTCGTGAATTCTGCTGCACCACCTTTCTCACGGACTTCGAGCCGGTGTCGATGCGTCTTGCCCGCGTGCAGGGCCTGCCGCCCAACCCCCTGCAGATCTCGGGCGCGTGCGGGCGGCTGATGTGCTGCCTGAAATACGAACACCCGCTGTATGTGGACTTCATCCAGCGCGCACCTGCCGTCGGGGAGCAGGTGAGCGTCGACGGGAACCCCGGAGTTGTCACAGGTCACAGCGTGACCGAGCAGATGGTCACGGTGCGCCACGGCGGCGGTGAGATCGTGCGTTGCCCGCTGGAGTCGGTCTGTTCGACGGCGCGTGGCCGCAGCGCCTTCGCTCAGGGGTCGGCCGGGAAGGGTGCGGATGAGTAGGAGAGTCAACCTCGTTCAGGCGGTGCTCGGGATGATCGCCCTGGCCCTGGTGGCCACTCTGTTCATGGGCGGCTTCGTGGGGGGCACCAACAGGGACGAGCCTGCCTCGCCCAACACGCCAGGGCCCGCCACGCCGTCGGCGATGGATCCCGGTGCACGGATGCCGGGTGTGCCGGAGCGGCCCATCGCGGAGCATGAGACATTCCCGCCCAAGCCCGGGCAGAACGAGGACAGGCTCCTGGACTACCAGCCGTCGGCAGAACCGGCGGTGGATCTACTCCCCTCGGCCGGGGACCTCGAGGCGTACGCCAGCCAGGTGGTGGACTGGGCCGTGTGCGACGACGGCTCCGGCGGGCAGTGCGCCACCGTGAAGGTGCCCCTGGACTGGGAGAACCCGGCCGGGAAGGCCATCGAGATCGCGGTGCGCCGGGTGGTCGACGGTGACTCCTCCCGGGGCCCCCTCTTCGTCAACCCCGGCGGCCCCGGCTTCGGCGGACAGGACTTTGCGCAGCGCCTCGCCGGGAGGTGGACCAACTTCGACGCCATCGGATGGGATCCCCGCGGCACGGGGGAGTCGACCTCCGTGGTCTGCGGCACCCTGGAGCAGACCGACGAGATCATGGAACTCGACGCGAGCCCCGACGACGAGGCCGAGGATCTCGCGCTGCAGCAGGGCGCCGTGGACTTTGCCCAGCAGTGCAGGGACAGCTCGGGGGAGTTGCTGGACCACATCACCACCATCGACGTCGTGCGGGATCTGGACCTCCTGCGTCACATCCTGGGCGCCGAGAAGCTCAACTACGTCGGGGTCTCCTACGGCACGTATGTGGGCGCGATGTACGCGCAGTTGTTCCCGGGGTCGGTCGGCCGGCTCGTGTTGGACGCGGCTGTGGACATCACCGGCGAGGGGGACATTCCTCAGACGCAGGGCTTTGAGCGGGCGATGGGCAACTTCACGCAGTGGTGTGCCGGATCGGAGCTCTGCAGCCTCGGGGACGACCAGGCCGAGATCACCGACGGCATCGACGACTTCCTCACGGGCCTGGACTCGGCGCCCCTGCAGGTGGAAGGGCGCCTCCTCACCCAGACGATGGCGGCCACCGGCATCGCCTTGTACCTCTACGAGGACGAGGAGGCGTACCGAAGCCTGGACCAGGTGATCGCCAATGCCATGGCGGGAGACGGGGAGGCTCTGCTGTACTCCGCGGACCTCCTCAACGGGCGTGGGCCCGCCGGCTACGACACGATCGCCTACGCGTTCCCCGCCATGGTGTGCGCGGACGCCGCGGACGAGGGCGTCGCTCCCGTGCCGCAGGAGTGGCGCGACACCTTCGACGAGGCGCCCCTCATGGCGCCCCACATGGGGATGGGTTACACCTGCCAGCTGTGGACGGCCGAGCCGGCGCCACAGATCAGGATCACCGCCCCAGGAGCGCCGCCCATCCTCGTGGTGGGCACCACAGGGGACTCGGCCACTCCCTACGAGCAGGCCCAGTCCATGGCGGGGCAGCTGGAATCCGGCACGCTGCTGACCCTCGACGGGGCCGGCCACGGGGCCGTCACTGGAGACAACGGATGCATCGCCGAAGCCGTCGACGCCTACCTGTATGACGGTGTGGCCCCCGAGGAGGGCACAACCTGCTCCTGAATGGGAGGGTCTGCACGCTTTGCCGCGGGGAAGCGTCGCCGGTATAGTTCCAGCTTGCCGCCGCCCTAGCTCAGTTGGTAGAGCGACGCTCTCGTAAAGCGTAGGTCACGGGTTCGATTCCCGTGGGCGGCTCCAGCGCCAGGCCCTGATCCCCGGATCGGGGCCTTCGTGCTTCCTGACGCGGGCTCCCCGGGTCTGAGGGCAGCACGGCGGTGGGAATCGCTAGAGTTCCGCCCATGGCCCAGTTCGATCTCCCCCTCGACTCCCTGCGCACCTACCAGCCCGACGTGCCCGAATCGCCGCGCTTCGACGAGTTCTGGTCATCCACGCTCGCTCACGACGAGCCCGTGGCGCTGCTCGAGGAGGCGCTGATCGACAACCGGCAGTCGCTGATCGACACCTACGACCTGACGTTCACCGGCTTCGGGGGCGCACCCGTCAGGGCGTGGCTGCACGTTCCCGCCGGCGCCAGCGGCCCGCTGCCCACCGTCGTGCGCTACCACGGGTACTCGGTCTCGCGCGGCATGCCGCTGGCTCCGGTGTTCGCCGCCGCCGGGTACGCGCAGTTCGACCTCGACAATCGGGGGCAGGGCTGGCACTCCGCGAGCGTGTTCGAGCGGACCCCGGATCTGGACGTGGCGGCGGGGGAGTTCGGCCCGGCCGGCCCTATGACGAAGGGCATCTCATCTCCGGAGACGTACTACTACCGCCGGCTCATCACCGACGGGGTGCGGATGCTTCAGCTGGCCGCCGGCCACCGGCTCGTGGACGCGTCCCGGCTGTTCGTCGCCGGAGGATCGCAGGGCGGCTACCTGACGCTCACCGCCGCGGGGTTGGCACCGTCGGTGGGGATCAGCCTGGCCGGCGCCATGCCGGACGTGGCGTTCATGTGTCACATCCGTAGGGCGGTGGGGCTCACCGACGACGCCCCGTTCTCCGACATCGCCCGCTTCATCAGGGCGGCCCCGCACCTGGAGGACGCGGTGTGGGAGACGCTTGGCCACTTCGACGGGGTGTCGTTCGCGCGGCGGGCCGAATGCCCGGCGCTGTTCTCGGTGGCGCTGGCAGACACCATCTGCCCCCCGTCGACGGTCTTCGCGGCGCACAACGCCTACGCGGGGCCGCGCGAGATGGTCGTGTATCCGCACAGCGGCCACGAGGGTGGTCAGGACGTCCAGGTGTGGCGCCAGCTCGGCTGGCTGCGCGAGAGCCTGAGAGAGGCCGGCGTGCCCGATCTCTTCGGCGACCATCCGGACCGCTTCGCGGACCCGACGCACCGTCGCTTCCTCGTCGACCACCGCCGGGCCCTGCTCGACTTCTACCAGCCGGAGGTCTGCCTGCCCTCCGGTGGATTCGCCTGGATCGGCAGCGACGGACGCGCGATGCCGGAGATGGGGGCGCAGCTGTTCATCGGTGCCCGGATGATGCACGTCTTCTCGCTGGCCGCCCTGGAGGGTCGCCAGGGCGCCCGTGAGGTGGTCGAGCACGGGCTGGACTTCTACCTCGACGGCCCGGGCCGCGATCCTGAGTTCGACGGATGGGTTCCCGTCCTGGGCGGCGACCAGCCTCAGGACCGCAAGGAGCTCTACGGCACCGCCCAGCTCCTGCTCGCCGCCAGTACGGCCACCGCCGCCGGCTTCAGCAGAGGGCGTGCGCTGCTGGACGCTGTCTCGGCCGTCATCGACCGCCACTTCTGGCGCGAGGAGGACGGGATCTGCGTGGAGGGCTACGACCGCACGTTCACCCAGCTCGACGAGTACCGGGGCCAGAACGCCAACATGCATCTCACCGAGGCATATCTGGCCGCCTACGAGGCCACCGGGGAGGCCACCTACCTCACCCGGGCGACGTCCATCGCGCGGCGCATCGCCGCCCAGGCGGCCGGCCAGGAGGAGGGCGCGTGGCGGCTGCCCGAGCACTTCACCGCAGACTGGGAACCCGACAACCAGTACAACGCCGACGATCCGCGGCACGCCTTCAGGCCCTATGGCTCCCAGCCCGGCCACTGGCTGGAGTGGACCAAGCTGCTGCTCCAGCTCAGGGGCCTCGGCGTGGACGAATCGTGGTTGCTGCCCGCCGCGGCCGCGTTGTTCGACGGGGCGGTGCGGGACGCGTGGAGCGAAGGCTTCGTCTACACGGTGGACTGGGACGGCTCCACCGTGGTGGAGGAGCGGTTCTTCTGGGAGGTGGCCGAGGCGATGGGCGCGGCACGGTACCTGTGGCTCGCCACCGGGGACGTCTCCTACCAGGAATGGTACGAGCGGCTCTGGCGCTTCGCCGACCGGCACTTCGTGGATCATGAGCTGGGCAGCTGGCACTCGGAGCTCGACCGCAGCCTCGTGCCGGTGACCCACACCTGGGAAGGCAAGCCGGACCTCTACCACGTCTACCAGGCCACCCTGTACGCTTCACTGCCGGCAGATCAGGGCTTCGCCGCGTGGCTCACTTCAGCCGAATCGACCGCCCTGGCTTAGGAGACTCCCGGCATCACCGCTGGAGGGGGCCTTGTAGGCTGGTCATCGCTTCCCCGATCCGGGGTACGTCAAGGAGGAACACCGTGTTCGACTGCGCCATCATCGGGGCCGGCCTGGCAGGGCTGGTCGCCGCGCAATACCTCACGGACCGCGGGCTGAACGTCACCGTCCTCGAGGGGCGAAACCGTGTGGGCGGCCGCGTCGAGAACAAGGTGCTGAGTGACGGCTCCTACGTGGAGCTTGGCGGCCAGTGGATCGGCCCCGGCTTCGACGAGCTCGCCGAGATCATCGACTCCCTGGGCCTCGAGACCATCGGCCTCCCCGCCCGAGGCAACCTGGTGGTCCGCCTGCGCGGACAGGCCCTGCAGGTGCCGTCGAAGGAGGACACCCCGGCGCTGACCCCGTTCGAGGTCTCTGATCTCGGGCAGGGCCTGCTGCGGCTGCGTCGCCTGGCCGAGCGGCTCCGCGACGACCCGGCCTGGCGCAAGGCCAACGACGTCTGGCTCAAGCAGGATCTCCGCCGGTGGGTCACCACCAACCTGCGGACCCATGGCGCGCAGCGGCGCTTCGGAGAGGTGTACGCCGCGGCGTTCGGGCCCATGCCGAAGGACGCCACGCTCGTTGAGGGTCTGCATCAGGTCAACTCCGGGCCGGATCTGGAATCCATGCTGGCCAGCAATGGCGGGCTCCATCAGCAGCGCGTGCAGGGGGGCATGGCCGCCGTGGCAGAGGCGCTGGCCGCCCGGCTGGGCGATGTGGTGCGGCTCGATGCCGAGGTGACCATGGTGGAGCACGCTGAGCGTTCTGCCAGGCTCAGGCTCGCCAACGGTCAGCAGGTGGAGGCCCGGCAGGTGATCTCCACCCTGCCGCCGAGGCTCGCCGTCGCGCTGCCGCACCAGCCGGCGCTGGCGGCGTGGCGCGCGGAGGCCGCGGACAAGGTGGCTCCCGGCAACGTGATCAAGGCCTTCCTCATCTACTCGCGCCCCTTCTGGCGCGAGTTGGGCTACTCCGGTCAGTCCAGTGCCGACGAGGGCGCGGTGCGGGTCACCTTCGACACCACGTCGGACAACTCCGAGCGCGGGCACCTGATGGGCTTCTTCGAGGGCGCGGACGCAGACAGCCTGTCGCGCCGCTCCGTCACGTTGCGTGAGCGGGCCTTCGTGGATTCTGTCGTGCGCACGTTTGGTGACGTGGCCGCGTTCCCACTGTCCTACATCGAGCGTGACTGGTCCGCGGAGAGGTTCACCGGCGGCTGCCACGGCGCGCACTTCGCGCCCGGCGTCTGGACCACCAACGGACCCGTCCTCGCCGAACCCGAAGGGGTTCTGCACTGGGCGGGGGCCGAATACGCCACCCGCTTCAACGGGTACCTGGAGGGTGCGGTGCGCTCGGGCCGCGAGGTGGCAGCCGTTGTCGCCCGGAACCTCGCCTGACGCACGGCTCGGCCGGCTGCGCCTGGTGGCGCAGGGTCTGATCACGCGGCCGTTCGGCACGCCCGCCGACGCGGTGGCCGCGCTCGGTGCCATGCAGGGCCAGGACCTGCCCGGGGTGCTGGCCTCGGCCGCTCTGCGGACGCCGCTGGGCATCGAGGCCGTGCTGTCGGACGTCGCTGAGGGACGGCTGGTGCGGGGATACCCCATGCGGGGCACCGTCTTTCTCCTCCCCGCTGCCGACGCTGCCTGGATCACCGAGCTCTGCGCCCGTCCAGCGATGCGCGCGGCCTCCGCCCGCAGCCACCAGTTGGAACTCGACGAGGCGCAGATACTCCACGCCCGCGACCTCGCGATCGAGGCGCTGGACGCCGGCCCGATGCCAAGGGCCGCGCTCTTCGACCACTGGGAGGCCCACGGGCTGAGGCCCAAGGGCGGCCGCGGCTACCACCTGCTGTTCCACCTCATTGCCGGCGGGACGCTCTGCTACGGGCCGTGGAACGGCGCGGATCAGGATGTCGTGCTGGCCTCCCGCTGGCTGCCCGCGGGGTCGTCGCTGGAGTCGCGGTTCAACGGGGATCGGGTCGCCGCAGTCGCCGAGCTGCTGCGCCGGTACCTGACCAGCCACGGTCCCGCCACCATCCGGGACTTCGCGTGGTGGACGAAGTTGGGGCTGGGGGAGATCCGCTCGGCACTGCCGCTGGTGCTGGGTGACCTGGAGGGCGCGGCAGGGGGGCAGGAGGCCAGCCACTGGCGCCCAGGCCTGGTGGAGGAGGCCGCGGCGCTGGGGCGCCGGGCGTCGGCGCCGCTCCTGCTGCCGGGCTTCGACGAGTTCGTGCTCGGGTATCAGGACCGCCTGTTCGCGCTGACCACTGAGGAGCACCACCAGCTGGTGCCCGGCAACAACGGGGTGTTCAAGAAGTCGATCGTGGCCGGCGGTCTGGTCCGCGGCATCTGGACCCGCGCAGGCCGACCTGGGGCTCGCAGGCTCGAGACCGTGGAGTTCACCGCTCTCAGCCCCACGGTGCGCAGGCAGCTGGCGGTCCGCTTCGCGGCCTTCCCCTTCGTCGCCCCCTGACCCCCCGGACACAGCGGGAGGGCGACGCGTGATGCGTCGCCCTCCCTCTGACAGTGCCGCTCGATCAGATGGCGGCCGACCCCTTCTCGCCGGTGCGGATCCGGACGATCTCGTCCACCGGGGTGGACCAGACCTTGCCATCGCCGACGGCTCCGGTGCGGGCGGCCTTGGAGATCACGTCGATGACCTCCTGCGCCTCGTCATCCTCCACGACGACCTCGATCTTGGCCTTCGTGATGAAGTCGATGGTGTACTCGGCTCCGCGGTAGAACTCCTTGTGGCCGCGCTGGCGGGCGTAGCCGGAGCATTCGGTGACGGTCATGCCGGCCACGCCGTGCTGCGCGAGGGCGATCTGAACCTGGGTCAACATGGTGGGCTGAACGATTGCCGTGACGAGCCTCATGCCTGCACGTCCTCTCGGGGGATGGGAACGATCAGCGTCTGCCGAACGCCGTAGGTGGAGTAGCCGACAGCGCTGAGGTCGTAGCCGGTTTCAGCGTGCTCGACGGTGTCGATGCCCTGGGTCTCGGCTGCCTCGGGCACCCGCAGGCCCATGGTCTTGTCCATCACCTTGGCGATGGCGAAGGTGACCACGAAGGAGTAGATCATGACAACCACCGCACCGAGCGCCTGGCGCCACAGCTGGTCGACCCCACCGCCGTACAGGAGGCCGGCCACACCGGCGGGGGAGTCCGGGTCGGCCAGGAAGCCGATGGCCAGAGTGCCGACCAGGCCACCCACGAGGTGGACGCCCACGACGTCGAGCGAGTCGTCGTAGCCGAACTTGCTCTTCAGGCCGATGGCGTAGGCGCAGGCCGCGCCGGCAAGCAGACCGATGACGAGGGCGCCCAGGGGGCTGACGGAGTGGGCGGCGGGGGTGACACCGACGAGGCCCGCCACGATGCCGGATGCGGCGCCGAGGCTGGTGGCGTGTCCGTCACGCAGGCGCTCCACCAGGAGCCAGGCGAGCATCGCCGCGGCGGCGCCTGCCAGGGTGTTGATCCAGGCCACACCGGCCATCGCGTTGGCGCCCAGCGCCGAGCCCGCGTTGAACCCGAACCAGCCGAACCACAGCAGGCCGGCGCCGAGCATGACGAGGGTCAGGTTGTGGGGGCGCATGGGGGTGCGTCCGAAGCCCATCCGCGGGCCGATCGCGATGGCCAGGGCCAGCGCCGCGGCGCCCGCGTTGATGTGGATGGCGGTACCGCCGGCGAAGTCGATGGCCTGGATGCTGTTCGCGATGAAGCCGCCCTTCTCAGCGGTTCCGCCGTCGAAGCTGAACACCCAGTGGGCTGCGGGGAAGTACACCAGCAGCGCCCACACGGCGGCGAAGACCGCCCAGGCGGAGAACTTCATGCGGTCCGCGACCGCGCCGGAGATGAGGGCCACCGCGATGATGGCGAAGGCCGCCTGGAAGCCGGCGAAGACCATGGCCGGCACCGTGAAGGTGGCGAGCTCGGGATCCATCATCCCTTGGAGGAAGAGGAACTCCAACGGGTTTCCGATGAAGCCGCCGATGGAATTGCCGAAGGCCATGGAGTAGCCGACGATCACCCAGAGGACGCCGACGATGCCCATCGTCGTGACCGACATCATGAGCATGTTGAGCACGCTCTTGGCGCGGACCATGCCGCCGTAGAAGAACGCGAGACCGGGGGTCATGAGGAGCACCATGGCGGCGCTCACCAGGACCCAAGCGGTGTCGCCTGCACTGATTTCGAGAACTGTCATGCCGCAAAGCTTGCAGGGCGCCTATTTCGGCGGGTTCGTCGCAGCGTAACGGTTGAGTTAGGGAAATCCCGGCCGACGTATCGATCGGGTGTCGGCGAGTTACCGTCGCGTTAAGGAAGCACTGATCAATGCTGTTCTCGGCGAGGACGTGCCGGGCGGGATGAGGTGGCGCCACTCCATCTGGTGCGTGTACTTGACGTCCATATCCAGATGGAGAGGGGTCAGATCGCCCGATCCGGTGCGCCGCAGCCAGGACATGATTGATCAGTGGTTCCTCAACCCCGTCGTCGCACGTTGTCCAGGTGCACTGCGGAGAAGTCACCTTCGGCCAGATCTGCCCACTCGCCGTCGAGGGTGAAGGTGCTGAAGGCCGAGGTGGGGAACCAGCACTGCGCCTGGTCCGCCTCAGCCCGGTTGCTGGCGAAGGCCAGCTCAGCGACGAGGCTGGGGATGGTGGGTGCGTGCCCCACGACGAGCAGACCGGTGACGTCGGGGTCCGTTTCGCCGATCCGCTGCAGCATCGTCTCGGTCCCCTGGTAGTACAGGGCGTCCTGGAACTCGGCGGGGACGTCCAGCCCCAGGGCCGCGAACGTCTCACGCGTGCGCTGTGAGGTCGACACGAGGGCGTACTGCAGGCCGAGCTCCCGCAGCTCCCGGCCCGCCTCCTGGGCGTCCTGAACCCCGCGCGGCATGAGGCGGCGGGCCTTGTCGCCGCCAGCATTGTTGGATTCCGTCTTCGCGTGGCGCATCAGCACGAGTCGCATGCGCCGAGCCTACGCCGCCGCGCAACGGCGGGCGCGCCCCTCCGTCAGGGTTTCACCGCGACAATCAGGTCGCGCTTGATGGACGAGTCGACGCGATGGCCGAACCGCTCCCAGGCGCCGCCGGTGCGCACCACGAGGCCGGCCTCTGACAGCATCGCAGCGAGGTCGTCGCGGGACAGACCGAAGGTGTTCCAGCTGAGCCCCAGCGCGCCGCCGTGCATCAGCTGCCCTGCCCAGACCGGGAGGGCCTCGCGGAGCAGGCCGGCGGGGGAGCGGTCCCGCTTGCCGGAGACGCCGCGGACGTCCGTCGTGGAGCCATGGGCGATGCCGTAGGGGGCGTCGGTGACGATGGCGTCGAACTTCTTCCTGCCGAAGAGGGTGGCGGACTCGCGGGTGTCGCCGACGAACGAGGTGACATGCAGCGTTGCCCCGGCGGTCCTGATCTCGGCGTCGAAGCGCCTGCTGACAGCCTTGCCATCGCGGCGCACGGGGGTGGTCTCAGTGGTGTGCTTGAGGCGCTTCCGGCGAAGGTAGGTGGTGTAGAAGGAGGCCATCTGCTCAAACGCCTTGGCATCACCTTCGACGCCGTAGGCGTCGTGGCCGAACAGCAGCGCCGTGGACAGCGTGGTGCCGCGCCCGGCGAGGGGATCAAGGATCTGGCGGGGCCCGGTGGGCTGGCGGGTGACCGCTGCAAGGGTGACCCCCAGCAGGAGGTGCGTGAACTGCTCGTTGGTCTTGCCCTGATACTTCGGGATGGTGACCAGGTCGTCGTCGAGGGCGAAGGTCCGGGGGAGCGCGATGGGCCGCAGCAGATCACCCGAGGACTCGAACAGGGCGAAGCACGCCGACTGCCTGGCGACGGTCTCCAGTTGGGCCTCGCCGAGGTCCGGGGCCTCGAAAGACAGGTAGCCGACCCCCGCCACCTCGGTGTCTGCGATGTCCTCAGCGAACGGGGCCGTCAGCTCGAGCTCGGCCGCCGTCAGCGGCCCGGACTCGCCGCCGTAGACACGATTGGCCGAGGGCATGCGCAACATGAGGTGACGAGGCATTGGCACATTCTCCCACGCCCACCAGGGGTCGCCGCCACCGCGCAGAAAAGCCCCGCCGTGGCGGGGCTTCTCGAGGTTCTGGTCAGGCCAGGTTCACGTGGTGATGCTCGTACGGAGTGCCCTTGGCGCGCTCGAACGACGCCGCGACCTCGGCCTCCGCGTCCTCGCGGTTGGTCCACGTGGCGCCCTCGACCGACTTGCCCGGCTCCAGGTCCTTGTAGACCGAGAAGAAGTGCTCGATCTCCAGCAGCATGTGCTCGGGGACGGAGGACAGGTCAGTGATGTGCTTGCTTCGGGTGTCCGCCGTGGCCACGCACAGGACCTTGTCGTCGCCGCCCATCTCGTCGGTCATGCGGAACATCGCCACGGCGTAGCACTCGATGAGACAACCCGGGAACGTAGGCTCCGCGCCGATCACCATGGCGTCCAGCGGATCCCCGTCCTGGCCGAGGGTGGCCTCGACGAAGCCGTAGTCGTAGGGGTACTGGGTGGAGGTGAAGAGGGTCCGGTCCAAGCGGATCCGGCCCGTGTTGTGGTCCATCTCGTACTTGTTCTTGGTGCCCTTGGGGATCTCCACAGTCACGTCAAACAGGATCCGGCGTCCAGGGTCCACCGGGATGAGGCCGACGGGTGCGTCTTCGCTCACTGGGGCACTCCTATAGTTGAAGGTGATGCCCGCAGGTCACTGGGGCAGCTACCCCTGCAGGATACAGGCTCGGAGGACACCTTGCGGACACGCACGAGGACGGTTCAGGCGGTGCTCGCCTGGCTTCTCGTCGGCCTGTTGCTGGCCGGGGGGTTCTCGGTCGCGGTGGTGCATCAGCCGTTGCTGACGGCCATCGGCGTACTGCGCAGTGGCGCCCCCAGCTCCGTCCCCCCCGCCCTGTTCTCCCCGTCGCCGACTCCCAGCCCGGAGGTGGACGCCGCGGGCACGGGGCTGGCCGACGCGGCCGACCTTCCACCGGTGGGGGTGCTGCCGGACCGCGCCACCCTCGACGCCCGCCTCGCGGGGCTGGATCGTTCACGACTCGTCGGGGTCGACGGGGGAGCCGTCCAGATCGCCTGGGAGGTGGTCGACGTGGCCACCGGCGAGGTGGTGGGCGCCGCCACCGAGACCACACCCCTGATCCCCGCGTCCAACACCAAGACGCTTACCACCCTGGCCGTGATGAACGCCTTCGCAGGCGACGAGCGCTTCGCCACCACCGTCGTCCAGCCTGCGCCGGGGCAGATCGTGCTCGTCGGAGGTGGGGATCCGATGCTGCTGAGCGAGCCGGCCGATCCGGGCAGCTACCCCCAGCCGCCCACCACGCAGCAGTTGGCAGCCGACACGGCCGCCGCGCTCAAGGCGGCAGGCCAGACCAGCGTCACCCTCGGCTTCGACGCCTCGCTCTTCGAGGACTCCGGCTGGAACGAAACCTGGCCGGCAGGCTACCGCGACCAGGTCACGCAGCTCTCGGCCCTCTGGGTCGACGAGGGGCGAACCGGCGGACCGCGCAGCCGAACCCCCGCCGTCGACGCCGCGACACTGTTCGCCGCGCAGCTCACAGCCGCCGGCGTCACCGTCACCGGCACGCCCACCCAGGCCACGGCCACCGGCACTGAGCTGGCAAGGGTGGAATCGCTTCCCGTCCACGTCCTCGTCGAGACCGCGATGAACCGCTCCAACAACTCCTTCACCGAGGTGCTCGGCTTCCAGCTCGCGCTCGCCACCGGCCACCCGTCCACCTTCGCCGGGTCGGTGGCGGCCATCGAGGAACAGCTCACCGCACTGGGGCTGTGGGACGACGGGTCCGTCCTGCGTGACGCCTCAGGGCTGTCGCGGAGCAACCTGGTCACGGCCCACATGCTGGCCGCGGCCCTCCGCGCGATGAGCACTGACGCCAGGCTGTCGGTGATCCTCGACGGGCTCCCGACGGCCGGCGTCACCGGCACCCTGGCTGACCGCTTCACCGACGAGGTCTCGCGCCCAGCGCGTGGGGTGGCCCGGGCGAAGACCGGCACCCTCTCCTTCGTCTCCACCCTCGCCGGCACCACACTGACCTCGGACGGCCGCCAGGTCACCTTCGCCTTTCTCATCAACGGCCCCCCGGACGGCTTTTCGGCCAAGCTGTGGGCGGACCAGGCGACGGGCGTCGTTGCGGCCTGCGGCTGCTGATGGAGCACGCCCCGATCGTGAACTGGGCCCTGGCGCAGCGCGCCGCGACGGTGACAGCGGGCACGCTGCCGCGGGTGACCCGTCCGGAGGCCGAGCAGCTGGTGGCCGATCTCCGGGTGACCGCCCACCGGGCAGGGCGGCTCGCCGCGCGCTATCTCGGGCTGGACAGCGCCGGCGCCGAGGTGGTCACGGTGGTGGACTGGGCCGGGTGGGCTCGGGCCGTCCGGTCGATGACCGACGGCGCCGTGGCAGAGCTCGGTCTGCCTGCGCGGCCCCCGCATCCGCTCAACGCCCTGAGGGGGCTGGGCAACGGGCTGGCCGCCGGGTTGGCGCTGGGCGCCGTGAGCCGCCGCATGCTGGGCCAGTACGACGCCTTCACGGGCACCCGGGCCCTCTATCTCGTCGCCCCCACCGTCGTGGCACATGAGCGGAGCCACTCGTTCGTACCCCGGGACTTCCGCCTGTGGATCGCCCTGCACGAACAGACCCACGCACTCCAGTTCCAGGCCGCGCCATGGCTGCGCGATCACCTGAGGTCGTTGATGGCACGGCTGGCCGCCGACGACGCGCACCTGCTCGAGGCCTTGGCCGGGTGGCGCTCGACAGGTGAGGCCGCAGCCCTGCTGACGTCGACGACGGGTCGCGCGGACCTGGCCGCCCTGACCGCGGCGATGACGTTCCTGGAGGGCCACGCCGATCACGTCTCGGACCGGGCGGGCCGGGGCCAGGTGAAGACGGTGGCGGCCCTGCGGCGGGCGTTCCACCGGCCGAAGAGCACCACCGTCCTCAGCCGCCTCGTCGGGTCGCTCAGCAAGAACGCCCAGTACCGCGACGGCCTGGCGTTCTGCACCGCGGTGTACCGGTCGCGGGGAAAGCAGGCGCTGGCCCGGGCGTTCGAGTCCGCGGAGGCGCTGCCCACCCCGTCCGAGATCGCAGATCCGGGCGCCTGGGTGCGCCGGGTCCATGGCTAGGCGCGAGCTCGGGCGGGCCGCGCTGCGGGTGGCCCACGCGGTCGCCGATGCCCTCCCTGACTCGCCGGTGATCGTCGGCTGCTCGGGTGGCGCGGACTCGACGGCGCTCGCGCTCGGAGCGCACTGGGCCGCACGCCGGGCGGGCACCTCCGTTCGTGTCATGGTGGTGGACCACGGCCTGCAGCCCGGCTCGAGTCAGGTCGCCGACGCGGTGGTGGGCCGATTGGCTGAGCGGGGCCTCGAGGCAACCGTCGAGCGCCTCCACCTCGGCCGCCCGCACACCGGTGGTGTGGAGGCGGCCGCCCGCGAGGCACGGCTGCAGGCGCTGGCGTCGCCCGGCCTGCCCGTCCTGCTGGGGCACACCCTCGACGACCAGGCCGAGACCGTGCTCCTGGGGCTCCTGCGCGGCTCGGGCACCCGGTCTCTGGCCGGCATGGCCGAGGAGCGTGGCCCGTTCCTGCGCCCGCTCCTGGGGCTCCGCAGGACCGACACCCAGCAGGCCTGCGCCCAGTGGGGTGTCGAGGTGTGGGAGGACCCCATGAACGACGACGCGCGGTTCGCCCGGGTCGCCGCCCGCGGGGTGCTCCGGGACCTGTCCGAGGCGTGGGGCCGCGACCTTGCTCCCGCGCTGGCGCGCACGGCCACCCTGGCCAGGGCGGACGCGGACCTCCTCGACGAGCTCGCCAGGGACGCCGTCGCGGATGCCGACGAGTTGGACGTCACGGATCTCGGCGGCCTGCCAGACGCGCTGCGGTGGCGCGCCATCCATCACTGGCTCGCGGCGTGGTCCCCCGAGGTGGGCATGGTGCACGTGCTGGCGGTGGCGGCACTCGTCGACCGGTGGCGCGGGCAGGGGCCGGTGGCCGTCCCGGGCGGCGCAGTGGCCAGGCGCTCCGGACGGCTTGCGTTCCAGCCGGGTGCTCCGACACCGGGTGCGGACTCCGCGCCGGGACGATAGGCTGACCAATCGTGGATGCCGCTGACGTTGCAGATGACCTGGAGAAGGTGCTTTTCACCTCCGAGCAGATCCAGGCCCGGGTGGCCGAGATCGCCGGACAGATCGACGCCGACTATCAGGGCCGCAACGTACTGCTCGTCGGCGTCCTCAACGGCGCCGTCATGGTGATGAGCGACCTGCAGCGCGCCATGCACAGCCACGTCGAGATGGACTGGATGGCCGTGTCATCCTACGGCTCCGGCACCCAGTCCAGCGGAGTGGTCCGCATCCTCAAGGATCTCAGCGTGGACCTGGAGGGCCGAGACGTCATCGTCGTGGAGGACATCATCGACACCGGCCTCACGCTGTCCTACCTGATGAGCAACCTCGCCTCCCGCAGCCCCTCGTCCCTGGAGATCATGGCCATGTTCCGCAAGCCGGACGCCGCCCAGATCACGGTGCCGGTCAAGTACGTCGGCTTCGAGATCCCCAATGAGTTCGTGGTCGGCTACGGACTGGACTACTCAGGCCGGTACCGCAACCTGCGCGATGTGGGAACGCTCGCCCCACGCGTCTACAGCTGACGCCCGATCGCCCCGACTGAACGCCCGAGGGGCCGGTTGAGGGCCGCTGGTAGTGTTTCGGTGCGCCACACTGTCGCCCTACTAGATCGGCTTTGACTGTGCAGAAGTTCTTCAAGAGCCCGATGGCCTGGATCGTGCTCAGTCTGCTCTTCCTCCTGCTCGGCATGCAGGTCCTCAGCAGCGTCACCGGGTATCAGACGGTGCCCACCTCCGAGACGCTCGCGCTGCTCGAGGGGGACCAGCAGCTGCAGGAGGTCGTGCTGGTCGACGGCGAGCAGATGATTCAGATCATCGACGAGACCGGCATCAAGACCCAGTCGGCGTGGGTGGGCAACCAGGTCGACGACGTGGTCCCTCTCCTGAAGGCGCGCGAGGAGGCCGGCACCCTGGAGCGGTGGACCGCCAGCAACCCGAGTCCTGGTCTGCTGTCGATGCTGCTGTACACCGGGTTGCCCTTCATCATCCTGCTGCTGGTGTTCTTCTGGATCATGCGTTCGGTCTCCGGTGGCGGTCAGGGAGGCCCGCTGTCGTTCGGGAAGTCGAAGGCCAAGCTGGTCAGCAAGGACACCCCCAAGACCACCTTCAAGGACGTGGCCGGCGCCACTGAGGCGGTGGAGGAGCTTGAGGAGATCAAGGAGTTCCTCGCCGAGCCCGCGAAGTTCCAGAAGCTGGGCGCCAAGATCCCCAAGGGTGTCCTGCTCTATGGTCCGCCCGGCACCGGTAAAACCCTGCTGGCGCGCGCTGTCGCGGGTGAGGCCAACGTCCCCTTCTTCTCCATCTCCGGCTCGGACTTCGTCGAGATGTTCGTCGGCGTGGGCGCCTCACGCGTGCGTGACCTGTTCAACCAGGCCAAGGAGAACGCCCCGGCCATCATCTTCATCGACGAGATCGACGCAGTGGGTCGGCATCGTGGCGCCGGCATGGGCGGCGGGCACGACGAGCGCGAACAGACCCTCAACCAGCTGCTGGTCGAGATGGACGGGTTCGACGTGCGCGGCGGCGTCATCCTCATCGCGGCCACCAACCGGCCTGACGTCCTGGACCCGGCGCTCCTGCGCCCCGGCCGGTTCGACC
Source organism: Tessaracoccus sp. MC1627 (assembly GCF_014164725.1). Classification (NCBI taxonomy): domain Bacteria; kingdom Bacillati; phylum Actinomycetota; class Actinomycetes; order Propionibacteriales; family Propionibacteriaceae; genus Tessaracoccus; species Tessaracoccus sp. MC1627. The sequence goes on from NZ_JACJGA010000002.1 coordinate 218,443, forward strand.
GTCAGATCGGCGTCGAGGCGCCGGACTTCGAGGGCCGCCACATGATCCTGCAGGTGCACGCCAAGGGCAAGCCGCTCGCCAGCGACGTGGACCTCGCCTCCATCGCCAGGCGCACGCCCGGCTTCTCGGGCGCAGACCTCGCCAACGTGCTCAACGAGGCGGCGCTGCTGTCGGCGCGCCAGAACATGGAGATGATCCGGCAGCCGCAGCTCGACGAGGCCATCGACCGCGTGATCGCGGGGCCGCAGAAGCGCACCCGTCTCATGAACGACAGGGAGCGCCTCATCACGGCCTACCACGAGGGCGGCCATGCTCTCGTCGCCGCAGCCCTGCCGGGCAACGACCCGGTGCAGAAGGTCACCATCCTGCCCCGTGGCCGTGCGCTGGGCTACACGATGGTGATGCCGGATTCGGACAAGTACTCGCAGACGCGGGGCGAGCTGCTGGACCAGATGGCCTACATGATGGGCGGCCGTGCCGCCGAGGAGCTCGTGTTCCACGACCCCACCACCGGCGCGTCCAACGACATCGAGAAGGCCACCAAGGTGGCACGTGCCATGGTCATGCAGTTCGGCATGAGCGAGCGCGTCGGCGCGGTGAAGCTCGGAGGAGGGGACTCGGAGCCCTTCATGGGCATGCGGGGCACCGACTCCAGCCAGGAGTTCTCCCAGGCCATGGCCGCGGTCGTCGACGACGAGGTGGCCAAGCTCATCCACACCGCTCACCAGGAGGCGTTCGACGTCCTCCACGAGAACCGCGACGTCCTCGACGAGTTGGTCCGTCAACTGTTCGCGCGCGAGACGCTCAACAAGGCCGACGTGGCGGAGGTCTTCAAGCCGCTGCGCCGCCGGGACAAGCGGCCGGCCTGGACAGGCTCGGACCTGCGGCAACCCTCCGACGTGCCCCCCGTCGACGTTCCGCCGGCGCCCGAGGCCCCACCCGACAGGCCACCGGTCCTCACCTCGCCGCCCTCACCGCCGGCGATCGGCCCGGACTTTCAGCCCGGGGGCTCGACGCCGCAGCCGCCCGAGACGGGGCCCTCGCCCTGGGGCCCGCCCACCCCGCCGGCAGGGCACTGATATGGCCGTGGATCATGGCCGCGCCGCGGCCGCGGTGCGAGAGCTGCTCATCGCAATCGGAGAAGACCCTGAACGTGACGGGCTGCTGGAGACCCCGGACCGGGTGGCGCGGGCCTGGGGGGAGCTGCTGGCCGGCCACGGCGTGGACGCCTCCGGCGTCCTGGGCAAGACCTTTGACATCGCCCACGACGAGATGGTGCTGGTCAAGGACATCGAACTGGTCAGCACCTGCGAGCACCACCTCCTGCCCTTCACCGGTGTGGCCCACGTGGGCTACATCCCCTCGGAGAACGGCCGCGTGACCGGGCTGTCGAAGCTCGCCCGGCTGGTGGACATCTACGCGCGGCGCCTGCAGGTGCAGGAGCGGCTCACCACCCAGATCGCGGACGCGCTGGTCGAGCACCTGGATGCCCGGGGGGTCATCGTCGTGGTGGAGGCCGAGCACACCTGCATGACCATGCGCGGGGTGCGTAAGCCCGGCAGCCGGACCGTGACCTCGGCCGTGCGCGGGCTTCTGCGTCATCCCGCCACGCGGGCGGAGGCGATGAGCCTCATCATCGGCAGGTGACCCGATGACGCTGGTGATGGGGATCGTCAACGTCACCCCTGATTCGTTCTCCGACGGCGGGCGCTACCTGGATCCCGAGCAGGCGGTCGTGCACGCGAGGCGGCTGCTTGCCGAGGGTGCCTCGCTGATCGACGTGGGCGGCGAGTCCACCAGGCCGGGCGCACAACGGGTGACCGAGGATGCGGAGCGGGCCAGAGTGGTGCCGGTGGTGCAGGCGCTGGCCGCCGACGGGATCCGGGTCTCAGTGGACACCATGCGCGCCAGCGTGGCCCTGGCCGCCATCTCGGCCGGAGCCGCCATCGTCAACGACGTCTCGGGCGGGCAGGCGGACCCGGACATGGTGGCCGTGGTGGCCGATTCCGGGGCCGACTTCGTCGTGATGCACTGGCGCGAGCATTCCGTCGGCATGCAGCAGCACGCCGTCTACGCCGATGTGGTCAGTGACGTGATCGCCGAGCTGCTCGTCCAGCGGGACGCCGCGCTCGCCGCGGGCATCCCTGCCGAGCGCATCATCCTCGATCCCGGGCTGGGGTTCTCGAAGTCCTGGGACCACAACTGGACGCTGCTGAGGCACCTCGACCGTTTCCAGGACCTGGGGCACAGGCTGCTCATCGGCGCCTCCCGCAAGGCCTTCCTCGGAGAGCTGCTGGGCGGAAGAGAGCCCCAGGGGAGGGACGGCGCCACCGCGGCTGTCTCGTTCTGGTCAGCCCTGCACGATGTGTGGGCGGTGCGCACCCACGACGTCCTCACGCAGAGCGACGCGGTCGCGGTGGCCCGCAGGCTCCGGCATGAGGCGCCGCTCAGGATCAGCTGAACGACGGGCCCGGGCCGTCGGCCGAGGGAGCCCGTGCGGTAGGGTCGGCACAACCGGAGGGAGCACGACAATCGACCGCATCACGCTCACAGGAGTGACCGCGATAGGCTTCCATGGGGTCTTTCCCCATGAGCGCCGCGAAGGTCAGCCCTTCGTCGTCGACGTCATTCTGGAGCTTCCCCTCGAGACGTCCTCGGATGAGTTGGACGACACCGTGAGCTACGCGGACGTCGCGACCATGGTGGAGTCGGTGATCACCGGGGAGCCACGCAATCTTATTGAGACGGTGGCTGGGGAGATTGCGACGAGGTGCCTGGAGCATGGCAGAGTGGTGGGCGTCACGGTCACCGTGCACAAGCCGCGTGCGCCCCTCAGCCAGCACTTTGCGGATGTTGCCGTCACGATCAGCAGGAGTAAAGATGTCTAACGGCCCTTTCGATATCGATGTCGACACGCTGGGTAACCTTCGCCCCATCGCGAAGGTGGTACTGAGCCTCGGATCCAACATGGGGGATTCGGCCGCCATCCTGCAGGAGGCCGTCGATTACCTCGCCGAGACCCCGGACCTCATCCTGGTCGATGTCTCGCCGGTCTATGAGACCAAGCCGCAGGGCGATGTTCAGGACCAGGACGATTTCCTCAACCTGGTCGTCGTGGCGGAATCCACCTTGGAGCCGCTCACCATCCTGGACCGGGCACAGGCCATCGAGGAGAACTTCGGCCGCACCCGCGAGCTTCGTCACGGCCCGCGGACGCTGGACATCGACATCATCATGGTGGGCAAGCGGATCTCGGAGGACAGCATCGAGTTGCCCCATCCCCGCGCGCACGAGCGAGCCTTCGTGCTGGTGCCGTGGCTGGACATCGACCCGAACGCGGAGATCGCGGGGCACGGGCCCATCGCGGACCTCGTCGAGGAACTTGACACGTCGACGGTGACCCGCCGCGACGATGTCGTGGTCACGGCCGTCACAGGATTTTGAGCCAGGGGCCGCGCCTCGGCCTGACCACCGCCCGTCAGGCCGTCATCTCGGTGCTTTCTGGCGCCGCCGTGTCCGGACTGCTGTTGCTCGCCTTCGAGGCCGCGGGCACGTTTCCTCCCGTCGTTCCGTGGTCAGTGCCCATCCTGACGGTGGTGCTGGCAGTGGGTGTCGCGGTCTACGCGCGACTTCTGCCGAAGCGCATCGAGGAGCACCGCGTGCAGTCGCAGGAGTCGGTTGCGGCTCTGGCCATCGGCAAGTCCATGATCATGACCGGCGCCCTCCTTGCCGGGGGGCACGTGGTCTATGTGGCGCGCTTCGTGCAGCTCTTCGACGCACCCCTTCCGTCGGCGCGCGTGATTCAGGGCGTCGCCACGATCGTGGCTGCCCTGCTGTTGGCCGCTGCGGGGGCGCTGCTGGAGCGTGCCTGTGTGGTGCAGGACAAGGATGACGACGACGATCCTTCGCCGGGGGTTGCCTCGCCGGCGTGATCCCGACACGCCCACCAGCCTGCCCGGAAGCGGACAGGCTGGGCAATACTGTGGCCGCATGTCTGGTCGACGCGCTTCTCGAAAGTCCACCGAGCGCACCCTTGCGCTCACGATCCTCGGCGTCGGTACCGCCGCCTCCCTGGCCTCCCTGGCGGGGGACCTGTGGGTCGTCCGTGCGGGTGTGCTGGTCGCCGTCGTGATGGCGTTCGCCGCGGTCTGGACCGCCTGGCGGGAGCTGAGTGCGGAGCGGGAGCGGCACGCTGTGGAGATGAAGCATGAGGTGGGCCTCCGCTCGCAGCAGGCGGCACGCTTCCACGAGGAGTCTGTGGCCATGATCGGCCGCTTCAACGCCCGGGCGGAGAACCTGCAACTCGTGATCGCCAAGCTGCGCAGCCAGCTGGGTGCCGCGAAGGCCGAGCTGAGCTCCATGCGCGGCAACGCCGTCTGGCTGAGGGCGGAGGTGGCTGAGCGCCAGGCCCGCATCGAGGCGTTGGAGTCGCGGATCGCGGAACTCGAGGCTGAGGACACGGCCAACATCGTCGACCTGCCCCGCCGGGTCTCACCCAGCATCTACGACGTGTGGGGCCAGGACGAGCACCCCACCATGGTGGACCTGGCCAAGCTCAACCTCGACGGCCTGCCGGAGCTGCGCCGCCACGCCTGAGGTTGACGCCTTCACTTGTCCGCATCGCCGACGGTGTAGCCCAGTGTGGCTACGACGTCGGCGATGCTGTCTGTTGGCACCCCTTCGAGTGCCCGCCCCAGCGCGGAGAGGTTGCTGAACGACGGGGTGCGCAGGGCAACCCGCCACGGCGTCTGACCACCTCGCGAGACCATCAGGCACGATGCGACTCCCCATGGCGCCTCAAGGTCCGTCGAATGCTCCCCCTCCGGCACCTTCAGCCTACGTGACAGCTTGATCCCCACGGTGCCGGGGGTCTGATCGGCCAGCGACCGCGCGCTCCGGATCATGGCGACGCCGGTGTCCAGCTCATCGATGAGCACCGCGAGACGCGCCTGGCCGTCGCCGGCGTGCCCTGTGGGCGCTGGGACGAAGAGGGTGCCGTAGGCAAGGTAGCCCGACCGGCGGCGGTCGAGATCCACTCCGGCGGCCCTCGCCACCGGCCCCGACAGCCCGTACCCGAGGCACGCGTTCCGGTCCAGGACCGCCAGGCCGGAGAACCGCGTGGTGCGCGACAGCGCGGCGGCGAGGTCGCCGGCCAGGCGGGCCACGTCGTCGAGCAGTGGCGTGAGGCCGGCCAGCCAGCCGGGCGGGGCGTCGGCGGCCAGCCCGCCCACTCTGCAGAGCATCGGATGGACGCGGTTTCCGGTCCAGCTGAGCATGTGGTCACGCAATGCGTCCACCACCGTCCACAGTCGTGAGCCGAGTTCCCCGTCGGCGAGATAGCTGAGGAAGGACAGGTGACTGTGCAGGCGGGCGCATTCAGCCAGCAGCGTGCGGAGGATGGTGGCGCGCGCCGGGGGAGTCAACCGCATGGAATTCTCGATGGTGAGCACCAGGCTCAATTCGCCGCTGAAGGCCGCCAGCCAATCGTGCCGGTCCGCGAGCATGATCATGGCGCGATAATCGCGGACCTCAAATAGTTTCTCGGCAGCCCGATGCCCGAATCCTGAGGTCACGTCAGCATGTACAATGACGCCGGCCTCGATATCTGCGGCCAGGGTGATCAGTCCCACGGAGGTGGGATGCCTCAGCCCCAACGATAGGGGAGTGTGCCCGGCCAGGGAAAGTCCGCCAATGGTGAATGAGTTCATCGGCGGCATTCTATTCCCTCCTTCCGTCACGGGCCCTGAGGCGGTAATCTCTTTGAGGACTCTTCACCCCCCCGAAATAGGAGTAATCATGGCAAAGCAGGTTCACGTCATCCTCGTTGACGACATCGACGGGTCGAGCGACGCCCGCACGGTCGAGTTCTCTCTGGGGAGGGACGCTTACACGATCGATCTCTCCGAGAAGAATGCCAGCAAGTTGGAGGCGGCGCTCGCCCCCTACATCGAGAAGGCGACCAGGACGGGTCGCAAGGCCGCCCGGAAGCAGGCCGCGCGGCCCGGAAGCCGCGACACCAACGCCATCCGGGAATGGGCGCGGGCCAACGACGTCCAGGTCTCGGACCGCGGCCGCATCCCGGCTCAGGTGCTCGCGGCCTACGAAGCGGCGCACTGACCGTCCACGTTCGCGGCCGGTGAACCGTGGAGCATTGGTTCCCTCGGGTACGTCAGTAAGCTAGAGGTGGTTGCTCGGCGCACGTCGCCGGGCCGCAGGAGGGAAATCACATGTTCGAACGGTTCACGGACCGCGCCCGGCGCGTCATCGTCCTGGCGCAGGACGAGGCGAAGCTGCTCAACCACAACTTCATTGGCACCGAGCACATCCTGCTCGGCCTCATCCACGAGGGTGAGGGCGTGGCCGCGAAGGCGCTCGAATCGCTCGGGATCGCATTGGAAGCGGTGCGCGAGCAGGTCGAGGAGATCATCGGCCAGGGGCAGCAGGTTCCGACGGGGCACATCCCCTTCACGCCGCGCGCCAAGAAGGTGCTGGAGCTCTCGCTGCGCGAGGCGCTCCAGATGAACCACAACTACATCGGCACCGAGCACATCCTGCTCGGCCTCATCCGCGAGGGCGAGGGTGTCGCGGCTCAGGTGCTGATCAAGTTGGGCGCGGATCTCAACCGCGTCCGCAATACCGTGCTTCAGCTCATCACCGGCTATCAGGGCCGCGAGGCTTCGATGTCTGGCGCCCCGGAGACCGGCCCCGAGAAGGGCACCTCGCAGGTTCTGGACCAGTTCGGCCGCAACCTCACGCAGGCCGCGCGCGAGAACCAGCTGGATCCGGTCATCGGCCGCGCGCACGAGATCGAGCGCGTCATGACGGTGCTCAGCCGTCGCACCAAGAACAACCCGGTGCTGATCGGTGAGCCCGGCGTCGGAAAGACAGCCGTGGTGGAGGGCCTCGCCCAGGCCATCGTCCGGGGCGACGTGCCCGAGACGCTCCGCGACAAGCAGATCTACACCCTGGACCTGGGCGCCCTCGTTGCGGGCTCCCGGTACCGCGGCGACTTCGAGGAACGCCTGAAGAAGGTGCTCAAGGAGATCAAGACCCGCGGTGACATCATGCTGTTCATCGACGAGATCCACACCCTCGTCGGGGCCGGCGCCGCCGAGGGCGCCATCGATGCCGCGAGCATCCTCAAGCCCATGCTGGCCCGAGGCGAGCTGCAGACCATCGGTGCCACCACCCTGGACGAGTACCGCAAGCACATCGAGAAGGACGCCGCGCTGGAGCGTCGCTTCCAGCCCATCCAGGTGGCCGAACCGTCAGTCGCGCTCACGGTGGACATCCTCAAGGGCCTCCGGGACCGGTACGAGGCCCACCACCGCATCACCATCACGGACGAGGCGCTCGTCGCGGCGGCCACCATGGCGGACCGCTACATCCAGGACCGCTTCCTGCCGGACAAGGCCATCGACCTGATCGACGAGGCAGGCGCACGCCTGCGGATCCAGCGCATGACCGCGCCGCCGGACCTGCGCGAGTTCGACGACATGATCGCCGCCAACAAGCTCGAGAAGGATGCGGCCATCGACGCGCAGGACTTCGAGCGGGCCGCGCGCCTCCGCGACGAGGAGCAGAAGCTCCGAGCCCAGAGGGCAGAGAAGGAGGAGGCCTGGAAGCAGGGCGATTCCGACATTCCTGCCGTTGTGGGCGAGGAGGAGATCGCCATCGTGTTGTCCGGCTCCACCGGCATCCCCGTCTTCAAGCTCACGGAGGAGGAGTCCCAGCGGCTGCTCCGCATGGAGGAGGAACTGGGGAAGCGGTACATCGGTCAGCACGATGCGGTCAAGGCGCTCTCCCGCTCCATCCGCCGCACCCGCGCCGGGTTGAAGGATCCCAAGCGTCCAAGCGGCTCGTTCATCTTCGCCGGCCCTTCCGGGGTCGGAAAGACCGAGCTGACCAAGGCGCTCACCGAGTTTCTGTTCGGCGACGAGAATGCCCTGATCACCCTGGACATGAGCGAATACTCGGAGAAGCACACCGCGTCGCGGATGTTCGGCTCCCCCCCGGGATACATCGGCTACGAAGAGGGCGGTCAGCTCACGGAGAAGGTGCGGCGCAAGCCGTTCTCGGTGGTCCTGTTCGACGAAATCGAAAAGGCTCACCCGGACATCTTCAACTCGCTGTTGCAGATTCTGGATGAAGGCCGGCTGACGGACGCCCAGGGTCGAGTGGTGGACTTCAAGAACACCGTCATCGTGATGACCACCAACCTGGGTTCGCGTGACATCTCGAAGAGCGTCAATCTCGGATTCACCCGTTCGGGGGATGCCGAGTCGAGCTACGAGAAGATGAAGGCGAAGGTCTCGGACGAGTTGAAGCAGCATTTCCGTCCGGAGTTCCTCAACCGCGTGGACGAGATCGTGGTGTTCCACCAACTCTCGCAGGCCGACATCGAACGGATTGTTGACCTCATGGTTGCGCAGATCGAGTCCAGGCTGAAGGACAAGGACATGGGCATCGAGCTCACGCCCGCGGCCAAGACACTGATCGCCAAGCGCGGATTCGATCCGGTGTTGGGTGCGCGCCCGCTGCGTCGGGCGCTTCAGCGTGACATCGAGGATCTCCTCGCCGAGAAGATTCTCTTCGGTGAGCTGCAGGCGGGCCAGATCGTCCAGGTCGACGTCACTGAGGAGGGCGCGGAGCTGCCGTTCAAGTTCACCGGCGTGGCGAAGGCGGATCTGCCTGAGCTGGCTGTGGCACCGGGGACCGACGGCGCGGCCACGGCCTGACGCCACCCACGACGAACGGGGCCGACCAACGGGTCGGCCCCGTTCGCTTCCTCCCGACCTCGGGCTGGGCGCCCCACCGCAGAGTTGCCTCACGCCGCACGCGCCTGCTGACAATGGCGGACCTGGTCGTCACTCACAGACGCGGAGCGTCGCTGACAAGGGACAGGATGAGGGCGACGGTTCCCGCCGCCGCGACCGACACTGCGACGACGGCGGGCAGAAGGCCGTCGGCGAGTTGCCGGCCACCGCCGACCAGCGTCCGGTGGGTGTAGGAGTACCTCCGCCTGGACCAGACACCGATGAGGGCAGCCAGAGCCAACCCAGCGGCGGCGAACGCCCACGACCACAGCCCCAGGGCAGTGGCCTCGATGCGGGCGAAGACCAGGGCTCCTGCGCCGATGGAGAGTGCCGTGCGCTGCCAACTCAGGATCGTGCGCTCGGCTGCCAGACCGGGGTCTGAGGGCCGTTCGTTCATCGCACCAGGAAGCCGACGAACACGAGCATTCCGCTGACCGTCACGGCCACCGCGACAGGCAGGGCGAACAGCGACGACGGCAGGGGGGTGCCGCTGCGCAGCGCCCGCTCGTAGCGCGCCCATCCCCACCAGGCGAAGGGGGCGGCGGCGATGCCGGTGACCATCAGCAGCACCGATGCGGCGATCCGGAACGACTCCTGAATTCCCAGCCCCAGCACCTCGAGGGCGATGCCGCCGGCCAGCAGGGCCAGCGAGGTCCGGATCCACGCGAGGTAGGTGCGCTCGTTGGCGAGCGTGAACCGGGGGTCCGGCTCGTCGCCGGCCGCGTAGACGGATCGGGGGAATCGTTCTCGGGCCACGGGACCACCGTAGCGCCGTCGACCACGCCGGCATCAGTCGGCGCGGGGCCGCTCAGTGGGTGCCGCGGGTTCGGGTGGTGCGGACCTCACTAGTCTGGTGGGGTGCTGTCCTTCCTCCGCGGTGCCTACGGGCGCGCCCTGACCCCACTGGCCCGGCTGCTCCTCAGGCTCGGCGTCTCGCCGACGGCGGTCACCGTCGGCGGCACCGTAGGGGTCTGCGCGGCCGCGCTCTGGTTCCTCCCCAAGGGCGACCTGGTGCTCGGGGTGATCGTCGTCGGAGTGCTGCTGCTCGCCGATGGCCTCGATGGAACCATGGCTCGCCAGGGAGGCAGGGTCACCCGCTTCGGGGCGTTCCTGGACTCCACGGCGGACCGCGTGGCAGACGGCGCGGTCTTCGCCGGGCTCGTGATCTGGGCGGCGGCCAACGCCGAGCCGACTATCCTCTGGCTGGCGTTGGCCTGCCTCGTCTTCGGCTTCGCGGTGTCCTACTCCCGGGCCCGTGGAGAGGCGGAGGGCTGGGAGATGGCGGTGGGCATCTTCGAGCGCAGCGACAGGCTCGTGGTGGCGGGCGCCGCGACCCTGGCAGTCGGGCTCGGCGCGCCGTCGTGGGTGTTGGCGGCGGGGCTCGCGGCCGTGGCGGCGGGCAGCGCCGTCACGGTGGGGCAGCGCGTCCGGGCGGCGTGGGTGGCCTCGGCCGGCAGCTGAGGCCGTGGCGGCGGTCAGGCCGGGGTGACGGCGCCGCCGATGAGGCGAACCCGCACCGTCGGCTCGTGAATGCGCTCGGGCGAGGACACGGTGGCCCGCTGACCGTCGGGGAGCCGCACCCCGATCTCGACGTCGTCGACGGTGTACCCCTGATCCACGACCTCCACGTCCACGCCCGAGTCGTCCAGCGCCAACGAGCTCGGCCCCACGCCGAGCACGAAACCCACCGGCAGCGAGCCGTGCCATCCCAACTCCCGCGCCTGGTGCTCGGTCACGAACGCGCGGTAGCCCAGGAACGCCGCCACCTGTTTGGAGGAGGGCGCGCTGCGCAGCGCCTCGGGGTCGGCCATCTGCAGGAGCCTGCCCTCGTGCAGCACCGCCACCGAATCGGCGATGGTGTAGGCCTCCTGATGGTCGTGGGTCACGTAGACCGCGGTGGTGTGGGTTTCGCGCAGAATCCTGGCCAGATCGTCGGCCAGGCGACGGCGCAGCCCGGTATCCAGCGCAGAGAGCGGCTCGTCAAGTAGTAAGGCGCGCGGCGACGGCGCCAAGGAGCGGGCCAGCGCCACCCGCTGGGCCTGGCCCCCGGACAGCTCGGTGGGGCGGCGCTGCTCGTAACCGGGCAACCCCACCAGCTCCAGCATCTCCGCCACCCTCGCGCGCTGTTCCTCGCGTGCCAGCCGCCCCAGCCCGTAGGCGATGTTCCTACCCACCGTCATGGTGGGGAACAGCTGCGCGTCCTGGAAGACGAGCCCGAAGTTGCGCTGGTGCACCTTGGTGCCGGCGAGATCCTGCCCCTCCCAGGACACCGAACCGGCCACGAGCGGCTCGAGCCCCGCGATGGCGCGCAGGAGGGTCGACTTCCCGGACCCCGACGGCCCCAGGAGGCCGACCACGCTTCCCCGCGGCACGGCCACGGATACGCCGTCGACCGCGACCGTGTCGCCGTAGCGCACGACGGCGTCTCGAACCTCGAGTGCTACCACGTGGCTACCTCCTTCGGCCGCACGCGTTCCGCGAGCGCCATGGTGATTCCCGCCAATACTGCCAGCAGCACCGAGGCGGCCAGGGCGAGCCCGTAGTTCTCGACGCCTGGGCGGCCGAAGGCCCTGAAGATCAGCACGGGCAGGGTGGGGTTGTCGGGACGCGCCAGGAAGGAGGTGGCCCCGAACTCGCCCAGCGACGTGGCGAACGCGAACCCGGTGGCCAGCCCGAGCCCGCGCGCCAGGTGGGGCAGCTCGATCCGTCGCAGCACCTGGAGCGGCGTGGAGCCGAGTGTCGCGGCGGCCTCCAGCTGCCGGGGATCGATGGCGCGCAGGGTCGGCAGCAGCGTCCGCACCACCAGCGGGAGGGCCACCACAGCCTGGGCGATGGGGATCAGCACGATGCTCGAACGCAGGTCCAGCGGCGGCCGGTTCAGCGTGATCAGGTAGCCGAAGCCGACTGTGACCGCCGAGACCCCCAAGGGCAGCAGGAACAGCCCCTCCAGGGCGGCCAGGGCGTGCCGACCGCGTCGGCGGCGCGGGCGCCTGGATGCCACCAACGCCACGAGCATGCCGAGCGTCAGGGCGATGGCCGTGGCGGTGAGCGCGGTCATGACGGTGGTGCGCAGCGCACCCCACACCCCGGCCCCGGGCCCGCCGACGTCGCCCAGGAGTGCGAAGTTGCCGAGGCTGAGCTGCCCGCCGACATGCAGGGAGCGCCACAGCAGGTTGGCCAGCGGGAGGCCCAGCAGCACGACGGCGACGGCCAGCGTGAGGCCGGCCGCCGGCCAGTCTGTGCGCAGCGCGAGCGGGCGGGCGGTCACCACGTCGGGCTGCAGGCGTAGCGCGCGCGTCATGCGGGCCTGGGCACGGGCGCTGAGCCAGAGTGTCGCGGTGACGATCACGAGCTGCGCCACGGACAGGGCCGCCGCCGCCGGCAGGTCCAGCAGTTGAGTGGTGAGGAACCAGATCTCCGTTTCGATCGTGCGGAACCGGGTCTCGCCCAGCACCATCACGATCCCGTAGGAGGAGGCGCTGAACAGGAACACCAGCGAGGCCGACGACAGCAGCGCGGGCGCCAGGGTGGGGAGGGTCACCGTCACCAGCACCCGCGCCGGGGACGCGCCGAGGGTGGCAGCGGCCTGCGTGAGCCGGGGGTCGACGCGGGCCCAGAAGGTGCCGACGGTGCGCACCACCACCGAGTAGTTGAAGAAGACCATCGCGGCGAGGATCGCGGAGGCGGTCCCGCCGAGGCCCAGCCAGCCGAGCAGCCCGTCGGGGCGCAACAGCGACCCGAACGCCACGCCCACCACCACCGTCGGCAACACGAAGGGGATGGTCACCAGCGCGCGGAGCGTGTCTCGGCCGCGGAAGCGGCGACGGTACAGCAGCTGCGCGCCGGGAAGACCGAGCGCGAGGCAGAGCACCGTCGACAGGGACGCCGAGCCGAGCGTGAAGCCCACTGCCCCCCACGTGCGGGGGGAGCCGAAGACCGACGCGAAGCCCTCAAGCGTCCAGGCCGAGCCGTCGTGGAGGCCGCGGGCGACGAGGCTGGCGGCCGGCCACGCGAAGAAGACGGCCAGGAAGGCGGCCGGCACCCCCGCCGCGACCGTCCAGCCCGCCCACCAGAGCCCGCGGCTCAACTGGTGGCGTCGGTCCACGCCCTGATCCACTCGTCGCGGTTGGCACCGATCTCGGACTGCGGGACGTCGATGGGCTCGTCGGGGAGCACCGCGAACTTCTCCCACTGCTCGGGGAGGGGAGTGTCGGGGACGACGGGGAACATGTAGAGGTTCTCGGGGATCGCGGCCTGCACCTCGGGGGTGAGCAGGAAGTCGATGAACTTCCCGGCCCCCACCGCGTTCTCAGCCCCGGCGATCACGCCCGCGTACTCGACCTGCCGGAAGCAGGTCTCCAGGAGCGCGACGGTGGTGGACTCGTCCCCCGCGACAGTGAAGGCCGGTGAGGTGGCGTAGGACAGCACGAGGGGCCGTGGCCCCTTGCCGTCGGCGCCGGAGAAGTCCGTGTAGTAGGCCTCCGTCCAACCCGAGGCCACCTTGGCGCCGTTGTCCATCAGCGCCCGCCAGTAATCCAGGTAGCCGTCGCCCTTGGCGCCGACCGTGGCGATGAGGAAGGCCAGGCCCGGCGACGACGAGGCCGGGTTCGTGACCGTCAGCAGGTCCTTGTAGGCGGGCTCGGCCAGGTCGTCGAGGGTCACCGGTAGGAGGAGGTCGTTGGCCTCGAACCAGACGGTGTCCGCGTTGATGCAGACGTCGCCGTAGTCGAAGGGGGTGAGGTCCGTGGCGAGGAACTCCTCGGGCAGCGACGCGGATGCCGGGGAGGTGTAGGGGGCGAGGACCCCCGCCTCGGAGGCCCGCGACGCGAACGTGTTGTCCACGCCCACCACCACGTCCCCGAGCGGGGAGTCCTTGGTGAGGATCAGCTGGTTGACCAGGGCGCCAGCGTCGCCCGGGGTGGTGTAGGTGACCTCGTAGCCGGTCTCCTCGGCGAAGCGGGCCTTCAGCTCGTCGGGCAGGGTGAAGGCGTCGTGGGTGAACACGGTCAGTGAGCTGGTCTCGGTGGTGGTGGCCGTCGGCGCTCCGGTGGTGGCGGGCTCGCCGCCTGCGCAGGCGCTGAGCGCCAGGACGGCTGCCCCGGCTGCGAGGGCGCGGCTGGTGCTGATCATGGTGGTTGTCTCCTTTCGGAGGCTCGGCCGGGCCGAGGAGATCTCACTCCCTACGCCGGTGCTAACCGGATCAGGTTTGAGGGTCTGCGGACTTCCCGCACTCTCAGCGCCCCGTGGCGCTCCCCTGTGTTGCCCCCAGCCTATACCGGCGGCAGGGGGCTCCTCCACTGGTCCGCGGCCGTGTGCAGTCAGTTGATCTCGGCGATCCTCGACATCGCGTCGCGGACCTGGCGTGCCCGCAGCTGCCCGATGCCCTCCACCTCGAGCAGCGCGCTCAGCGGGGCGGCGAACAGTTCCTGGATGGTGAAGCGGTCCACGAGCCTGGTCACCAGGGGCGCCGGCAGGCGCCCCACCTTGGTCAACAGGCGGACACCTCGTGTGGCGACCGCCTGCTCCATGTTGGGGTTGGGCCCGAAGCCGAGTCGCTGCGCGACCAGCGCCCCACTGAACAGCTCCTCGGTGGAGAAGTTGTGCAGGCGGGCCAGATCGAACTCGGCGGGATCCTCCAGGTTGTGCGCGTAGTCCTCCGTGAGCAACTCCGCGACGCCGTCGAACGCGGAGGCGAGCTCGGCGTGCTGCATCGCCACCATCCGGCCCTCGACCCCCAGGACGTCGGCGTGGAACTGCATCTCCGAGGACAGCCGGCGGGTCAGCTCCAGGCGGTGGACCACGTGGGCGAGATCGCGCAGGGTCACCTGCTCCCCGATCTCCAGGGCCGTGAACTGATCCATCAGGTCACCCAGCCGGGCGACCACCCGAGACAACGTGGCCAGCGTCTGGTTCGCCCTGCTGATCACCTGGGAGACGGTTTCGACGACGTGGCGCCGGCCGTCGAGGAAGAGCGACACGGTCGACATCGAGGCCGACACCGTCACCACCGGCACCCCGGCGGCCTGCGCGGTGCGGTCCGCCGAGCGGTGCCGGGTTCCGGTCTCCGCGGTGGGCAGGTCACCCGCCGGCACCAGGTGCACCCCGGCCGCGATGATCCGGGTGAGGTCCGTGGAGAGGATGATGGCGCCGTCGAGCTTGGCCAGCTCCCGCAGCGCCTGCTCGGTGCATTCCACACCGATCTGGAACCCGCCCGAGCACACCTGCGTCACCTTGGAGTTGTTGCCCAGCACGATCAGTGCGCCCGTGCGACCCAGCAGGATGCGGTCCAGTCCGGCGCGCAGTGGAGTGCCGGGCGCGAGGAGCTTCAGGTAGCGGCGAACGGTGGACTTGGCCAACACACCTCCTTGTGGATCAGCCCAGTCTAGGTGCGTGAGGGGCCACCCGCGTCGTCGGAGAGGCGAGCCCTCCGGTCGGTCCGCTTGACCGTGCGGCGGAAGGGCCGATCGTGCCACAGGATGGTGGCCACCATCACGAGGCCACCGACGGCGGCGAGCAGGAAGAAGACCATCCCGAGCGCCGGGTATCCGAGGAGCCGCGGGCCGACGTCGGCGAACATCAGGAGGGCGGCCGCGATCGTGATGGCCGCCAGGATGAGGGCCGTGGACAGCCGGTTGGCCACCTGCTGCAGCACCATCAGGACGCGGTTCTCGTCGAAGGCGTTGACGGTGAACGCCAGCTCCCCCTCCGTCAGGGAATCCAGCAGGCGGTTGGCGCGGCGGGGGAGCCGCTCCAGGAACTCCTTGCCCTCGATGGTGCCGAGCAGGGTCTGCCCGGCGCTGGGCTTCAGGCCGGCGGTGAGGATGGTGGGGAGGTTTGCCTGGATGGCCTCGATGGGGGTGAAGCGCGGGTCCAGGTGCTGCGTGGCCTGGTCCAGGTTGAGCAGTGCCTTGGCCACCAGGGTCATCTCCGCGGGTGGGCGGAGGCCGTGCACGCCGGAGACGCGGGCCAGCTGCATCAGCACGCTGCCCGCCTGGAGGTCCGCTCCCATGGACAGCGTCGCCGACACCAGGTGCGAGACGTCGTCGCGGAAGGCCGCCGCGTCGTACTCGTCGGTGGGGTGACCCATGTCGGCCAGGATGGTCGCGGCGCCCTCGCCGTCGCCTTCACCGATGGAGACCAGCAGCTTGACCAAGGCGCTCCGGAGCCGCCGTGGAAGCCGCACCACCATGCCGACATCGAGGATCGCCACCCGATGATCCGGCGTGAGGAACAGGTTGCCCGGGTGAGGGTCGGCGTGCAGGATGCCGTCGATCAGCATGGCGCTGAGCATGAAGCGGAACAGGGAGGCGGCCAGCCGGGCGCCGTCGACATCGAGCATCGCCAGCGGGCCGACGTCCGTGATCTTCTTGCCTGGGACGAACTCCATGGTCAGGACGTCGTCGGTGGAGTAATCCGCGATGTAGGCGGGCACCACGAGGTCCGGTTCGTCCTCGACGAGCTCCAGGAAGGTGTCGAGGTTGGCGGCCTCCTTGCGGTAGTCCAACTCGTCGGCCATGGACCGGCGGAACTGAGCGAGCATCTTGGCCGCCCCCAGGCGGGGGCCGATGGCGGTGTTGGCGTCGGCGAAGTCCGCCAGCTCGGCCAGCGAGGCCAGATCGCTGCGCACGCGTTCCCGGACGCCCGGACGCAGCACCTTGACCACCACGTCGCGGCCGGTGCGGGTGACGGCCCGATGGGCCTGGGCGAGCGAGGCTGAGGCGAGCGGGACGTCGTCGAACTCCGCGAACAGCGTCGAGACGGGGGCGCCCAGGGAGTCCTCGATGCGCTGCCGGATCTCCTCGACGGGGACGGCATCGACGTTGTCCTGCAGCCGGGTGAGCGCCTCGGTGTAGGAGGTGGGCAGCAGGTCCTGGCGGGTGGACAGCAGCTGGCCGAACTTGATGAAGGTTGGTCCGAGCTTCTCCAGCCCCTCGGTGAACTTCACGGCGTCCTCGGCCTGTGTGGCGTCGGGGGACTCGCCGGGTAGCGGAGAAGCGTCGGTGTTGAACGCCTTGAGGTGCCGGATGAGCAGTCCGCCGAGCTGGGTCATCATGGCGAGGTCTGGCATTTTTCTCCTGAGAGCGGCGGTCTGGCTCCACGCTACTGCTGACTGGCCCCCCGGTCGGGGTGAACCGGCTACGGAATCCTCCGTCAGCGAACCGTTTTGACCTTCACGCAGCGTCAAGGATTAGCGTCGAGCCATGACCGATGTTCAGACACTTATCCAGACCCTCGCCAGCACCGATGGCACCGCCCGGCGCCACGCCGCCCTCGCCCTGGGTGCCACGCGGGACGCCGCGGCCGCGCCGGCCCTCCTGGATCGGCTGCGGATCGAACGCGACCCCCGCGTCCGCGAGGACCTCACCTGGGCCCTTGTCCAGCACGCCGACGAGGCGGAGGCGGACCTGCTGGCCATGCTGACCAGCCCGGAGGCGGACCAGCGACGCGCCGGTGCGCACGTGCTCAGCAAGATCGGCGACCCTGCCCACTTCGAGAGCCTCCGTCCGCTCGTCGGCGACGAGCACGCCGACGTGGCGATCAAGGCCTACCGCGCTGTGGCCAACACCGGGCGCCACGAGGCGGCCGGTGCGCTGGCCGAGCGTCTGGGCGATGGTGATGCGCTGCAACGCGACGCCCTCACCACCGCGATGCACCGCCTGGGGGAGAAGGCCGTTCCCGCGCTGACGGCCGCCCTCGGTGATCCCGACGCCGAGGTGCGGGCCCACGCCGCGGAGGCGCTCGGCCACCTCGGCGGACCGCATGCCGACCCAGCGGTGGACGCCTTGGAGGCCTCCGCCGACGACGGCGACACCACCGTCGCGCTGCATGCGGTGTCTGCACTGGGGCAGCTCAGCGAGGTGTCCGACGGCGCCCTGGCGCGTATCGCCGACGGCGGTGACGCACTGCTCGCTCAGGTGGCTGGTCGCTTCCTGGCCGCCCGTTCCGAGTCCGCCAAGGCGAAGGCCTGACGGTCCGCCATGAGGCGCCGAGCGAGGAGCCGGGCGCGCTGATCCGGTGAGTCCAACTCACCCGCGACGGCGCGCCCGGCCTCCTGACCGTCGATTTGACCGAGCGCCAGCAGGGCCGCGAAGCGCACCTCCCGGTCCGGGTCCGAGAGGAGGGCCGCCAGCGCCCCGACGCTCGCGGGCGCCCGGATCAGGCCCAGCGTCTCGGCCGCCAGCGCCCTGACCAATGGTGCGGGATCCGACGTGGCTGCCAGAAGCGGCTCCACCGCGCCCGCGAGGCGGGCCAGCGAGGCCGCGACCTCATCCCTGACGGCGGCTCTGGGGTCGGCGAGGGCCCTGGTCAGCGCGTCCACCGCGCCAGGCCCGGCCACCTGTCCCAGGCTGAACGCGGCCTTGGCCGCCACGGTGGCGTCCTCGTCTTCCAGCAGCCCGGCCAGCATCGACACCGCCCCCGGGTCCCGGAGCTTGCCCAGGACGTGCGCCAGGGACAGGCGGGCGTCCCGGTCTCCGGTGGCCAGGGCCTCGCTCAGCTTGGCCGACGAGCCCTGCCCGCGTTGGGTGATCGCCCAGGTGGCGGCCTCACGGACGCCGGGCTCCGGATCGCTGCGCAGGATCTCGACGAGGTCCTCCAGGGGGGCGGCCTCGTGGCTGGACAGCGCCGCTCGGAAGCGGACCGCCGCATCCGGATGCCGTAACCGTTCGCTCAATGCGATGGCATCCAGCACCTCGTCCCAGCCGGCCTCGGCCGCCGTCGTCAGCCCCCTCAGCCTGGCGAGCAGCTCCTGCTCGGCCACGATCCTGCGCTCGAGAGCCTCGATGTGCTGCTGGAGGAGGGTCGCGGCGTCGAAGGCCGGATCGTCCAGGGCGCTGCGCACCTCGGTGAGTGAGAGCCCGAGCGACTTGAGGTGCGCGATGGCCAGGAGCCGCACGAGGTCCTCATGGGAGTACAGCCGGTAGTCACCCGTCGACCGTTGGCTGGGGACCAGCAGGCCGAGCTGGTCGTAGTGGCGCAGCGTCCGGGGCGACAACCCCGTGCGCCGGGCAATCTCCCCGATCCGCAGCGCCTCCACCTCGGCCTCAACCCTGCCCGGAGACGTGAAGGGCCAGCGTCTCGATCGCCTCCGCCAGAGAGCCCACCTCGGTCACCTTCAACCCGCCTAGCCGGGGGACCTTGACCGTCACGTCCCGTGAGCCCCTCGGTACCAGGGCGAGCTCGAAGCCCAGCCTGGCCGCCTCGGCGAGCCGCCGCTCCACGCCCGGCACCCTCCGCAGGTCACCCGCGAGTCCCACCTCGCCCAGCGCGATCAGCCTGCGTGGGTATTGCCAGTCCACGGCGGCCGAGGCGATCGCGATCGCGGCTGCGAGGTCCAGAGAGGGGTCCGTGACCCGCGCCCCGCCGACGGTGGAGACGTAGACGTCGTGCTGGGACAGCGGGAGGCGAACCTTCCGCTCCAGCACCGCCAGCACCATGGCGATCCTCGAGCTGTCCAGGCCGTGGGTGGTGCGCCGCGGGGAGGACTGGTAGGGCGACGGCGCCACCAGCGCCTGGATCTCGGCGAGCAGCGGCCTCCTGCCTTCCATGGTCACCGTGACGCAGGTGCCCGGCGTCGGCTCGTTGTGCTCGGTGGTGAACAGCCCGGACGGGTCCGGTACCTCGACGATGCCCCTCTCGCTCATCTCGAAGCACCCCACCTCGTCCGCGGGGCCGAAGCGGTTCTTCGTGGCCCGCACCATCCGGAACCCCGAATGCCTGTCCCCGTCGAAGGTGAGGACCACGTCCACCAGGTGCTCGAGGGTGCGCGGGCCGGCGATGGCGCCGTCCTTGGTGACGTGTCCCACCAGGATCACGGCCATGTCCTCGCGCTTGGCCACCCTGCCCAGCGCGCCCGTGACCTCCCGCACCTGCGCGGGGCCGCCGGGCGCTCCCTCGGCCTCAGCCGTGGCGATGGTCTGGACCGAGTCCACCACGAGCAGGCTGGGACGGACGCTCTCCACGTGGCCGAGCACCGTGCCCAGATCCGTCTCGGAGGCCAGGTAGAGCTCGTCCGCGACGGATCCCGTGCGCTCGGCCCGCAGCCGCACCTGGGAGGCCGACTCCTCACCCGAGATGTACAGAGTGCGCTGTCCGGACCTTGCCCACTTGGCCGCCACGTCCAGCAGCAGCGTGGACTTGCCGACCCCGGGTTCGCCTGCCAGCAGAATCACCGATCCCGGCACGATGCCGTCGCCGAGCACCCGGTCCAGCTCGGCGATAGTGGTGAGGCGTCTCTGGGCCGTGTCCGTGGGTACCTGCGAAATGGGCACGGCCGCGTCCATGGGAACGGAGGACGACACCTGCTTCAGCTTGGGTGCCCCGCGCTCGGCCACCGTGCCCCAGGCCTGGCATTCACCACACTTGCCGACCCAGCGCACGCTCGTCCATCCGCACTCGGTGCAGTGATAGGTGTCCTGCTTTTTTGCCACGCTGAGAGCTTAGGTGCCCCCTCCGACACATCGGGTCAGATGGTGACGGTGCCCTGGGGAGTTTCGAACGTCACGTTGGAGATTCCGGGCGTGCCGTGCGGGGCCACGAGGTCCAGGCTGATGCCGTCGATCTCGTCGGCCACCGGCATCGCCAGCCACTCCGAGAGGCGATCCGCGGAGCCCGAGATCTGCAGCGACGTCAGGCGCACCTCGCCGCGGAGCGCGGCAGGGCGGAGCGAGTCGTCGCTCTTCCACTCAAGGAAGTACGGCAGCTGCGGATCCGCGATGAGACCGCGGATCCCGATCTGGACCCACTCCAGACGGCGTCCGTCCGGGAAGTGGCGCAGACCTGGCACGGCGGAGCGGTTGAGGCGCTGCTCGTAGGGCGCGATGTCCGGAACGCTGATCACCCAGCCCATCCATCCGCCGCCCATCTCTGAGCGGGCCCGCACGGCCTGCCCGAAGGCGGCCTTGTCTGCGGCCGGGTGATCCAGGACCTCGACCACCTCGATGTAGCGGGCGTCAGCCAGCGGGATGATGTGGTTGCGGGTACCGAAACGCGGATGGAAACCGCCGTCCTTGTACTCCGTACCCAGTGCATCGGCGAGCCGCGATGCCTCAGCCTTGAGGCCGTCGGGGCCTGTCGCAAAGATCAGATGGTCGACGTGCATGGGCCCATTCTTGCCCTGACCAGTGCTAAACAACTAATCGGGCTCAGCCGGTCCGGGGCTCCGGCGGGTAGTGTTGCGGTGTGTCCACGTCGAAGGTCCTGCTCTCGACCACCTCCGTCTTTCCGGAGGCTTCTGCCAGCGCGTTCGAGCTGGCCGCGTCGCTCGGCTACGACGGCGTCGAGCTCATGGTCGGCGTCGATGCCCTCTCCACCGATGTCGACGCCGTCGAGAAACTCTCCGCCTACCACGGGGTGCCCGTGCTGTCCGTGCATGCCCCCACCCTCCTGGTCACCCAGAGCACCTGGGGCTCGGACCCGTGGGACAAGCTGAGGCGCTCCGGTGAGGCGGTGCAGCGTCTCGGCGGAGACACCGTCGTGGTCCACCCGCCGTTCCGCTGGCAGCGCGAGTACGGCGCCGAGTTCGTGACCGGCATCAAGCGCCTCAACGCGGAGTCCCCGGTGAAGTTCGCCGTCGAGAACATGTACCCGTGGCGGACGCCCGCCGGCCACTTCCAGGCCTATCTCCCCGGCTGGGACCCAACTGTCTATGACTACGACCACCTGACGCTGGACCTCAGCCACGCGTCCACGTCGCAGCGCCAGTCGCTGGACCTCATGCACGCGTGGGGGGATCGGCTGGCCCACGTGCATCTCACCGACGGTCGAGGCTCCCTCAAGGACGAGCACCTCCTGCCGGGGGAGGGCGATCAGAACGCGTGGACCCTCGTGGAGGAACTCGGGGCGCAGGGGTTCCCGGGCCACATCGTGCTGGAGATCTCCAGCCGCCGGGCGCGGTCGCGGCACGAACGGGAGGAGATGTTGGCGGATTCGCTGGCCTCCATCCGGAAGGTGCTGGCGAAGGGCTCTGCCAGGAGGGTCGATGTCGCGTCTTAACAGCGCGGTACGGGGTGTGATCAGGTCTCGGCGGGTGCAGGAGTCCGCCATGGCCTCCGGGGCGGCGCTGGATTTCGCCAGCTCCTACGTGGCGGGTGAGGGCATCGACGACGCGGTGGCCGTGACGCGGCGGCTCCAGGGGCAGGGGCTGCTGGTATCGCTGGCCTACCTTCCCAGCTCCGACGACGAGGCGGAGACCACGGACATGCTCTGCCGGGCCCTGGACGCGCTGGGGGAGGGCGCCGAAGGCGTCGAGATCTCCGTGAAGCCGTCCTCGCTCGGACTCCGCGACAGTCCAGCCAGCGCCCGCGCCCGCCTCGAGGATCTCTGCCGCGTCACCACGGCCAGCGGTGCCGTCGTCACCCTGGAGATGCAGGGCACCGTGGGATACGACGAGACCCTGCGGCTGTGGAGCGCCGCCCGCGCCGGCTGCGACCGGATCGGGCTGACCCTGCCCGCCGACATCCGGCGTTCCGAACGTGACCTGGAGCGGATCGGCGCCGACGGGGCACGGGTGCGGCTCTGCGTCGGGTCCTATCCGGTGCCGAAGGCCGAGGGCTACCGCCATGAGCACGAGAAGTCGTTGGCACTGGTGAGGTGCGTTCGCCGCGCCATGGAGGACCACGCCTACGCCATGGTGGCGTCCCACGACCCGACGATGATCGCCATCACGCAGGACCTGGCCCGACGCAACGCCGTCGGCCGGGACGGCTTCGAGTTCCAGATGTTCTACGGCGTCCGCCCGCTCGAGCAGCGGCGGCTCACGGACATTGGCTACCGCTCCCGCACCTACGTGCCGTTCGGGCCGGCCTGGTTCGAGTACCTCACCACGCGGATCGCCGCCCGGCCGAGGACGCTGTACAGCTACCTGCGGGCCATCTCGGACAAGCGGTGACGGCGCCCTCGGCGCTCGCGGTCGAGCCGTCCACCCGCCGCCTCCTGCGCACCGAGATGGTCATCGTGCTGCTGCTCTCGCTGGGGCAGTCGGCGATCTACGCCCTGCTCTCGATCATCGAGAAGCTCACCAGGCCCATCCCGCTCAACCAGCAGACCACCTCCATCAACAACAGCGCGACTCCGGACAGGCCCTGGCTGGACCTCGCCTACCAGCTCGCGTGGATGACGTTCCCGCTGGTGCCGGTGGCGTTGGCGCTGTACCTGCTCGCCACGCAGCACCGCCCGGAGGAGGGGCCCTGGCGCGTGATGGGCTTCGACCTGCGGCGCCCCGGCTTCGACCTGGCCTGGGGGTTCGGCGTGTTCGCCGTGATCGGGGTCGCGGGGCTGGCGTTCTACGTGTTCGCCGTCGAGATTGGCATCAACACCCAGGTGAGCACGGCCAACCTGGCCGCGAACTGGTGGACCGTTCCCGTGCTTGTGCTCCGGGCTGTGATGAACGGCGTGCTGGAGGAGGTGCTGATGATCGGCTACCTCTTCACCAGGTGGGCCCAGACGGGCGGCCGGATGTGGGTCATCGTCGTGGTCAGCGCCTTCATCCGCGGCGGCTACCACCTCTACCAGGGCTTCGGCGGCTTCGTGGGCAACCTGGTGATGGGCCTGGCCTTCGGATGGCTGTACCTGAAGATCAGGCGCGTGATGCCGCTGGTGATCACGCACTCGCTGCTGGACATCGTCGCCTTCGTCGGCGCCCCCCTGCTGCCCGTACTGCTCGCCTGGATCGGCCGCTGACCCTCTGGCGCTCAGCGGATGGCCGCGCCGACGGCCAGGCCGATCAGGGCGGCCGCGACGCTGAACAGGAGCATCGCGACCCCCAGCGCCACCGCTGCGGGGGCGCGGCCCACGCGCACCACGCGCACCAGCTCGACGCTGGCGGTGGAGAAGGTGGTGAAGCCGCCCAGGAAGCCGATCCCCGCGACGGCGCGCACGGCCTCGGCCCCACCGGCGGCCCACCCCGTCACGACGCCCAGCAGGAACGAGCCGGTCACGTTGATGATGAGCGTGGCGGTGGGTAGCGAGCGGCTCAGCCTTGCCGTGATGACCCCGTCGAGCATGAAGCGTGCCGCCGCGCCCAGGCCGCCGACCAGGGCCACCCAGAGCGGAATCATGCCCGCCGCCCAGCCGCGACCGCCCGGCGCACGAGCGCCATCGACGCGCTGGCGGCCAGGAACCCGGCGGCGACGCTGGCACCGGCATAGGCCATGGCCAGGGGCAGGTCTCCACCGCGCCCCAGCGCGACCGCCTCCAGGATGAAGGTGCTGTAGGTGGTGTAACCGCCGAGGAGCCCGGTGCCCAGCGCGAGCTGCAGCGCCCTCCTTCGCCCGCTGTCAGCCGTCACCAGGGCAAGCGCCTCGAGGAGGGCGCCGAGGATCAGCGCGCCCGAGACGTTGATGGCGAACGTGGCCCACGGGAACTCGCCGGCGCCCGCCCCGAAGGCGGACTCCAGGGCGGAGCGTAGCGTCGTGCCGGCCGCGCCGCCGAGGGTGACCAGACCGAGGAGGGAGGGCCGCAGGTAGGCG
Organism: Tessaracoccus sp. MC1627; assembly: GCF_014164725.1. Taxonomy (NCBI): domain Bacteria; kingdom Bacillati; phylum Actinomycetota; class Actinomycetes; order Propionibacteriales; family Propionibacteriaceae; genus Tessaracoccus; species Tessaracoccus sp. MC1627. Next base: position 242,726 of record NZ_JACJGA010000002.1, read on the forward strand.
GGCAGCGACGAGGAGGGTGGGGTCACCGCCACTCCAGCGGTGTCTTCCAGTCCACCACCGAAGTGGGCACCGTGAGCACCGGGCGGTGCTGGTGGTGGACGAGGTGCGTGCCGACGGCGGCGTCGAGCAGGCCATGGAAACGCCCGCTCCGCCCGGGACGCCCGGTGCCGACGACGATCACCGCTGCGTCGACCGCCCTGGCGAGATGGGTCAGCGCCCGATCCGCGCGGCCGGCCAGGTACCGGAACTCCCAGCGCACATCGCTGCCGGCCATCGATTCCCCGACCGCGGCCAGCAGCGTCTCCTGGCGCCGCCGCCACTCCTCGTCGTCGGACATGTCCGGGTCCATGTCGCTGTGCTCCACGGTGCCATCGGGGAACTCGCGTTCGACGACCCGGCCGGGGTCCGCATAGGCGCAGTACAGGACACCTCCCTGCGCCCGGGCCAGCTCAGCGGCGGTCAACAGCACCACCGCCGGCTGCTCCGGCGTCACTCCGACGACGACGCAATGGTTGCTGAAGGGCGTGATGCGCGACGGATGTGGTTGGGGAACCTGCTTCATCGTCGACCTCTTCTCTCAGACCCGACGAGGCGAACACTACCCAGTGGACAGGCGGGAATGGCGAGGCACTGGACACGACATGTCGCGCTCAGGCGGTGTCGTCGTAGACTTCCGCCCATGCGTGTTGGAGTCTTCGGCGCGACCGGGCAGGTGGGCGGCGTCATGCGTCGCCTCCTGGCGGAGCGCAATGTCCCGGTTGAGCAGATCCGTTACTTCGCCTCGGCGAGGTCGGCGGGCAGGGCGCTGCCCTGGGGTGCGGGAGAGGTGGTCGTCGAGGACATCGAGACGGCGGACTTCGCCGGCCTGGACGTGGCCCTGTTCTCGGCCGGTGGGTCGACCTCGAAGCTGTGGGCGCCGCGCGTGGCCGAGGCCGGCGCCACCGTCGTGGACAACTCGTCGGCCTGGCGGATGGATCCGCGGGTCCCGCTTGTGGTCTCCGAGGTCAACCCGGAGGACGTCGGGCAGGCGGAGCTCGGCATCATCGCCAACCCCAACTGCACCACGATGGCCGCCATGCCGGTCCTCAAGGCACTCCACGACGCAGCGGGCCTCGAGTCGCTGCAGGTGACCACCTTCCAGGCCGTCTCCGGGTCGGGAGTGAAGGGCGTCGAGGCGCTCGCCTCGCAGCTGGGCCAGATCGAGGACCCCCGCGTCCTCGCCCACGACGGCGCGGCATTCCACCCATCAGATGTGGCCCCCTATGTCGCCCCCATCGCCTACAACGTGGTGCCGCTGGCCGGCAGCCTCGTCGACGACGGCGAGGGTGAGACGGACGAGGAGAAGAAGCTGCGCAACGAGTCCCGGAAGATCCTGCACCTGCCGCAGCTGCGGGTTGCCGGCACCTGCGTGCGCGTCCCCGTCTTCTCTGGCCACTCGCTGTCGGTGCACGCCCGTTTCGCCGCGGACATCACCCCCGAGGAGGCCCGCGCGGCGCTGGTGAAGGCGCCGGGAGTGACGCTCGTGGATGTGCCCACCCCGCTGCAGGCCGCGGGCGCTGACGCCTCGTTCGTCGGCCGGATCCGTCAGGACCAGAGCGTGGAGAGCAGGCGCGGTCTGGTGCTGTTCATCAGCAACGACAACCTGCGCAAGGGCGCTGCCCTCAACGCCATCCAGATCGCTGAGCTGCTGATCCGATGAAGCTGACTCTGATCGGCGCAGGGGCGATGGGCGAGGCGCTGCTCGCGGGATGGCTCGCCGCAGGGCATCGGCCGGCGGACCTCTCCGTCGTCGAGCCCTCCGCGGAGCGGGCCGCCGCGGTCACCGCCGCACACGGGGTCCGGGCGGTCCCGCTGTCCGAGGCCGCCGTCGCCGATGTGGTGGTGCTGGCGGTCAAGCCGCACCAGATCGACGGGGTGCTGGAGGAGCTGTCGAGCCGCATCGAGGTGCGGGGGAACGTGCCACTGGTGGTCTCGATCGCCGCCGGCACGCCGATCGCGCAGCTCGAGGCCGGCCTGCCCGAGGGGGCCGCCGTCGTCCGCGTGATGCCCAACACGCCCGCGCTCGTGGGGCAGGGGATGGCCGGGGTGGTGCCCGGGCACCACGCCTCGGCGGAGCAGGTTGAGGCGGTCTCCGCGCTGATGGACGCGGTTGGACGCAGCATCGTCATTCCGGAGACCCAGATCGACGCGCTCACCGCCGTCTCAGGCTCCGGCCCGGCCTACCTCTTCTACGTGGCGGACGCGATGATCGAGGCGGGGGTCCACCAGGGCCTCACGCGCCAGCAGTCAAGTGAGCTGGTGGTGCAGACCTTCGTCGGATCGGCGGCCCTGCTCGCCACAGGGTCGCGGGCCGTCGAGCTGCGCGAACAGGTCACCTCGCCCGCCGGTACCACCGCCGCCGCGCTCCGAGTGCTGGATGATCGCGGGGTCCGCGCGGCGTTCCTGGCGGCGATGGAGGCCTGCGCCGAGCGCGGCCGCGCCATGGCCCGCTGAGAGGGATTGGTCGATACTCCCCAAGAGCGGTTAAGATTCAGAGTCTGGCCCAACGTGGCCAGGCACATCGAAGGCACCCGGATCATCCGGTAATGAAAGGCACACAGTGGGCTCTGTCATCAAGAAGCGTCGCAAGCGCATGGCCAAGAAGAAGCACCGCAAGCTCCTGAAGAAGACCCGCATCCAGCGTCGTCGCGCCGGCAAGTAGTGGCAGCACCCTCACGGGTTCTGCTGCTGACCCGCTCCGGATGCCACCTCTGCGTGGATGCCGAAGCGGTCGTGCGCAGCGCCTGCGAGGACCTCGGGGTGGCCTGGCGTGCCGTGGACATAGATTCCATCGGCTCACTCCAAGCCAGATTCACAGACCATGTGCCCGTCACATTCGTGGACCGGGAGCTACTCAGCTACTGGTTCGTCGACGACGACGCACTGCGTGTGGCTCTCGCCTCGCGTACTCCCCGGGACACGCCAGTCGATTGGATCTCGTCGCTCGCCGACCAGCCCTGAACGGAAATGATCGAAGTGACCGATTCCCTGGAACCGACCTCGCCGGCAAGTCCGCCGGAGTTCGAACCGACCGGTGGGTCGGTCACGTTCGTCGGCTCGGGCCCCGCTGACCTTGGTCTACTCACGCTGTCCGGGTCGCGGGCGATGCGTTTCGCGGACCTCCTCATCGTGGACCCCGCCGCGGACGTTGAGCAGATCAAGGCCATGGTTCCGGCGCACGCCGAAGTGCGGCTGGCAGGGGGAGACGACGAGGTTGCCGAGATCCTCGGCGCCGTCGCGCGGGGGCGTCGCGTGGTGCGGCTGCACGCCGGGGACTACTTCACCGATGCCGACGCCGGTGGCGTCCTTCCGGAGGTCCTTGCCACGGCCGGCATCCGCGCGAACGTGGTGCCTGGCGTCAACCGCTGGAGCGCCGCGCTGTCGTTCGGCGGCGTCACCGCCACCGCCGCGTTCGCCGCCCTGGACGCCAGGGTGGAAGTCCCACACATCGATGACTGGCCCTCGGCCAAGACGCTGATCGTGCGCGCCGCCGGTTCCCTGGCGCGCGCCGTGGCCGAGCAGGCCGCCACGCGGTACGGGCGCGACGGGCAGTGCCTCAGCCTCGTGGGTGTCGGCACGACGGCGCAGGTCAGCGAGGTGCTCACCTGGGGTGAGGTGGACCACGTCGACGCCGCCGAGTGCTATTTCATCGTCGGGCCCGGGATCGAGGAGGCGCGCCGCCAGCGCTACGCCTGGTTCGAGGGCAAGCCCCTGTTCGACTGGCGGGTCATCGCCCCCCGAACCAAGGACGATCTGTCCTCGCTCACCGAGGAACTGGCGCACTACGGTGCCGCCACCGAGCTGGTGGCCACCATGTCCATCGAGCCGCCCCGCGCCGAGCAGGGCATGGAGAAGGCCGTTCGCGGGCTGGTGGACGGCCGCTACCTGTGGCTGGTGCTCACTTCGCCGCACGCCGTCGCCGCCATCGCCGAGCGGCTGACTGAGTACGGCCTGGACTCCCGCGCCCTGTCCGGGATCAGCCTCGCCGCCGTCGGCAGGGGCACGGTGGAGGCGCTCGGCCGGCTGGGCCTGGTGGCGGACCTCACCCCGGTCGTCGAGAACACCACCGGCGCGCTGGCCAACGAGTTCCCCGCCTACGACGATCTCATCGACCCACTCAACCGGGTCCTGGTGCCTTCGGCCGACGTCTCGGTGGAGCCCCTCCTCGTCGGTCTGAGCCGCCTGGGCTGGGAGGTGGAGGAGGTCACCGCCTATCGCACGGTCCGGGCCGCCCCGCCGCCGCCTGAGGTCCGCGACGACATCAAGACGGGCATGTACGACGCCGTCGTCTTCACCTCCGCCACGGCCGTGCGCAACATGATCGGCATCGCCGGCAAGCCGCACCCAGCCACGGTGGTGGCAGCGATCGGCCCCGCCACCGCCGCGGCCTGCGAGATGCACGGGCTCCGCGTGGACGTGATCGCAGACGCGCCCACCTTCGAATCACTGGCTGAGGCGCTTGCCCGCTTCGCGGACCGCAGGCGCGCGGATCAGCTGGCGGCCGGTCTCCCGGTCAGCAAGCCCTCGCAGCGCAAGCGCCGCAAGCGGCGCAAGGTAGTTGCCCCGGCAGACTAGGGTGATGGGCGTGGCAGACGCAACGATCGTGCACGTCATGCGGCACGGACAGGTGGAGAATCCCGGCGCCGTCCTCTACGGGCGCCTCCCTGGCTTCGGGCTCTCAGAGCTCGGGCAACGGATGGCGGCCCGGATGGCGCAACACTGGCGAGACGTGCCCTTGACCCATCTGCGCTGTTCGCCCCTCCAGCGTGCGCAGGAGACCATGGCTCCCACCGCCGCACTCTTTCCCGCGCTGGACGTCACCACAGACGAGCGGGTGATCGAGGCAGACAACAAGTTCGAGGGCATGGTGTTCGGCAAGGGGAACCGCGCACTTCGGGACCCCAGGATGTTCTGGCACATGCGCAACCCGCTGCAGCCCAGCTGGGGCGAGCCGTACACGCAGGTCGTCGCCCGGATGAGGGCCGCCATCTCCGATGCCGCCCTCGCCGCCGGCCCCGGTGGGCAGGCGCTCGTGGTGAGCCACCAGCTGCCCATCTGGATCGCCCGCAGCGACGCGGAGGGCCGGCCGTTGGTCCACGACCCGCGCCGCCGGCAGTGCACCCTGTGCTCCGTGACCAGCTTCACGCTCCGCGACGGCGTCGTGACGGCGGTGGACTACGCCGAGCCTGTCGCGCACCTCCTGCCCGCCGTGCGTGGTCGGCGGTTCAAGGTCGGCACGTGAGGCTTCTCCTCGTCGCAGGGGCCGCCACCGTGCTCCTGGCGGGCTGTGGTGCGCAGGGGTCCTCTGACGGAGTCGGCTTCGAGGGCGGCGACGGCACGGTCACGATCGTGCCCGCAGAGGCGCGCCAACCGGCGCCCACGCTCGCCGGGACGGCCCTCGACGGGACTGAGGTCTCGACGGCGGACCACACCGGGAAGATCATCGTGGTCAACGTGTGGGGGTCCTGGTGCGCCCCGTGCCGGGCCGAGGCGCCCGAGCTGGTGGAGGCCGCACGGGAGTTGGGCGAGGACGTCTCCTTCATCGGCCTCAACACCCGTGACCTCGATGTGGCCCCGGCGCAGGCCTTCGAACGGGCTTTCGGCCTCACCTACCCCAGCATCTTCGATCCGGACGGTGAACTGCTGCTCGGATTCGGGCAGCTGCCTCCCAAGGCCATCCCCAGCACCGTGGTCATCGACTCCGAGGGGCGTGTCGCGGCCCGGGTGCTGGGTGAGGTGGACGCCACCACGCTCACGGGTATCGTCGCCGATGTGGAGGCCGGCGGGTGATCCTCCTCGAGTCCTGGGCGGGGACGGCTCTGACGTCGTCCATGCTGGTGGCCATCCCGGTGGCGATGTTGGCCGGGCTGGTGTCGTTCGCGTCCCCCTGCGTGCTGCCGCTGCTCCCCGGCTACCTGTCCTACGCCTCCGGCCTGGGCTCGGCCCAGATCACGGGAGGAACCGCATCCAGGCGGCTCCTCGTGGGTGGAACACTCGGCTTCATTCTGGGTTTCTCAATTGTCTTCGTCCTCACCGGTGCTCTCATCGGGGGCGTCGGGGCCGCCCTGCTGACCAACGCCAGGGCCATCACGGTGGCGCTCGGCGTGATCATCATGGTGCTCGGCGCGGGGTTCGCGGGCTGGCTACCGGTCCCCAGCGGATGGCGCCCGAGCGTGGCGCCCAGGTTCGGGGTGTGGGCATCGCCCCTCCTGGGGATGGTCTTCGGGTTGGGCTGGACGCCGTGCATCGGCCCCGCGCTCTCGGTGGTGTTGACCCTGGCCCTCAACGAGGGGTCTGCGGCCAGAGGCGGGATCCTGGCCTTCGCGTATGCGCTTGGCCTGGGCATCCCCTTCCTCGCCTTCGCCGTCGCGTTCACCGCGCTGGCGCCCCGCTTCGAGTGGATGAAGCGCCACGGGCAGCTGCTCCAGCGGCTGGGCGGCGTCGCGATGATGGTGGTGGGTCTCGCCATGGTGGTGGGTTGGTGGGACGCGCTCATCGCGGTGCTGCGCCAATGGGCTTCGAGCTTCGGGACCATTCTGTGACGGAGGGATCGCGCAAGGCGCTGGGCCCGGTGGAGCTGGTGAGATGGGCTTGGGGGCAGTTGACCTCGATGCGGACCGCCCTCATGATGCTCTTCCTGCTGGCCCTGGCCGCCATCCCGGGCTCCATGATCCCCCAACAGAGCGCCTCCCCTATCTCAGTGCTGGACTTCAAGCGCGCCAACCCGTTCTGGGACTCGATCTTCGAGCCATTGGGGTTCTACGACGTCTACACCTCGCCTGCCTTCTCGGCCGTCTATCTGCTTCTCTTCGTCTCGCTGATCGGATGCATCCTCCCGCGGATCAGCAAGTACCTGGACGCTGTGCGCAAGCCGCCGCCGTCGCTGCCCGCGCGGATCGAGAGGCTTCCCGCCACCGGCCGTGGCACCCTCGAGGCGCCCACCGCTCAGGCGCTCGACGCCGGGGAACAGTGGTTGCGGTCCAAGCGGTACCGGGTCCGGCGCTTCGATGACGGGCTGTCGGCCGAACGCGGCTACATCCGCGAGGCCGGCAACCTCATCTTCCACATCTCCCTGGTGGCGATGCTGATCGGCATGGCCTGGTCCAACCTGTGGGGATTCCACGGCACCGTCGTCGTGGTCGAAGGCCGCGCCTTCGCCAACGTCATCACCCAGTACGACGACTTCACCTCCGGCTCCCTGGTGGACACCGACGGGCTGGAGCCCTTCTCGGTCGGCATCGAGCAGTTCCGCGTCGCCTTCGAGACCGGTGAGGTGCAGCGGGGGGCGGCCCGTCAGTTCGACGCGGACGTGGTGCTGGAGGATTCCTCCGGCGCCCGCGACGCGCTGCTGACAGTCAACGAGCCGCTCATCACCAGCGGTGGGACGCAGGTCAACCTGATCGGACACGGCTACGCACCCGCCTTCACGGTCACCGACGGCAACGGTGACGTGGCCTTCAGCGGCCCGGTGGTCTTCCTGCCCCAGGACGGCAACTTCGCGTCGGTCGGCGTAATCAAGGTGCCCGACGCCCGCCCTCAGCGGTTGGCGTTCGAGGCCTTCTTCTTCCCGACGGCCGTGCTGGACGAGACCGGCCCCCACTCGGTCTTCCCCGACGCGCTCAGCCCGGAGGTCTACCTCAACGCCTGGTCCGGGCCCCCCGCGGAGGAGACCGGTGTTCCCGAGAGCGTCTACACATTGACCACCACCGGCCTCGCCCCCGTGCCGGGAGACGACGGAGAGGTGCTGCGGGCCAGGATGCTGCCGGGCGCCGGATTCGCGCTGCCGGACGGGCTGGGATCCATCAGTTTCGACGGCTGGGACCGCTGGGTGAAGCTGCAGGTCAGCCAGACACCAGGCAACACCATGACGCTCATCTCGCTGATCGTGGGGGTGGCAGGCCTGTCGGTGTCGCTCATCGTCCGGCCCCGTCGCCTGTTCGTCAGAATCGTCGACGGCGAGGCGCTCGCAGGTGGCCTGGACCGCGCGGACGCGGCCAGCGGACTCGACGACGAGGTGGCCGGCGTGTTGGCCTCCGTGACAGATCGTGTGCACAATGGGGGCGCGCCCAGCCAGCAGATGAAGGAGGGACCCGAGACGTGACGTTGTCCGAATGGTCCTACACCGCGATGGTCTACGCGGCCGTCGGGTACCTCCTCGCCTTCGCCCTCCACGCGCTGGAGTGGGCGTCGGCCCGAGGGCTCGCACCCGTCAGGCCAGCCGATGGTTCCGAGGACACCCAACGCACGAGGGTGGACCTGTGGGGGCGGTTGGCGGTAGCAGCCACAGTGATCTCAGCCCTGCTGCACGTGGGCGCGGTGGTCCTGCGCGGTGTCGCCGCGGAGCGCCCACCGTGGGGCAACATGTACGAGTTCGTCACCTCCGCCCTCGCGTTCGCGGTGATCATCTACCTGTTCTGCGTCGCCCGTTTCGGCATGCGCTGGCTCGGGCTCGGGCTCACCCTGCTCTTCACGGTCGGCCTCGGCCTGGCCGTGACCCAGTTCTACGTCGAGGTGTCGCCGCTGGTGCCCGCGCTGCACAGCGTGTGGTTCGTCATCCACATCGTGGCGGCAGCCATCTCCGGCGCGGCGTTCAACGTGGGAGCCGTCGCGTCCGCGCTCTTCCTCGTCCGAGACGCAGCGGAGCGGCGGGCCGCCGCCCGGGGGACCGTGATCAGCGGCTACCTCGCCAAGGTGCCCACCGCCCAGAAGCTGGACCTGATCTCCTACCGCCTGCACGCCTTCGCCGTGCCGTTGTGGACGTTCACCATCGCCGCGGGCGCCATCTGGGCGCAGTACGCGTGGGGACGGTTCTGGAACTGGGACCCCAAGGAGACGTGGTCCTTCATCACCTGGATCGTCTACGTCGCCTACCTGCATGCGCGCGCGACGGCCGGGTGGCGAGGCCGCCCCGTCGCCATCATCGCGCTCCTCGGGCTGGTCACCTTCTGGTTCAACTTCATCGGGGTCAACCTCCTGTTCAGCGGCCTCCACTCGTACGCGGGCATCTGAGCCGTGGCGTCTGAGGAGGACCTGGACTGGCTCGTCCGGGTGTACGAGGAGCAGGGTGCCACCCTGCACCGTCTCGTCGTGCTCCTCGACGCCGAAGAACAGTCCGGGCGGATCGTGCGCAGCGCTCTGCTGGCCCTCCACCGGCGGGGTCACCGGCTCATCGATCCGGTGGAGCGCGTCGAGTTCCTGCACGAGCACGTGGTCCACCTTGCCCACGCCGTCCGGCCCGCGCAGGCGCCCATCCAGCTTCCAGACGTCGCGGAGGCCAGGCAACAGGAGGTCCTCCGCGCCATCTCGGCGATGCCCCCGCGGATGGCCGAGCTCCTCATCGTCAGCCACTACCTGTCCGTCTTCGGCCCCGAGCTGGCCGGAATCATGCGGATGTCGGTGCGTGGGTGCAACCAGCGGCTTGAGGTGGCGTTGGAGACGCTGCGGGCCCGCGTGGGCGACCCTGCGCCGGGAACCTTCCCCGGAGTGCTCGAGTCGCTGTCCCAGGAGGTCACGGCCGCACTCCGGTCAGCCGCCCGCCTCGTCCAGGCGCCTGGAACCGACACCCTCGAGGGTGAGCTGCTGAACCTGACCTCGCTGCGCACCTCGGGCCTCGGCCCGAAGGTGGTGGCGCTGATCACGATGGTGGCCGTGCTGTCGGGCCTGGGGCTGGCGGCGCTGACGCGCCCCACCGCAGCCACCACCGAGGCCGGCTCCCCGGCCCCCACAGTGTCCCCGACGGCGGCGGCCGCCGCGTCGCTGCCGGCGCAGGTCCGAGGCGTTCCGCTCTACTACGTGGACCGCCAGGACGGGAAGCTGTTCCAGGAGCTCCGGGATCTTCCAGCCAGCCCCAACCTGGTGGAGGGTGCGCTCACGGCGCTCCTGACCCTCGCGCCGCTTGATCCCGACTACGAGTCCGCCTGGGGTCCCGGCCAGCTCATCGGCACCGAGATGTCCGGGGAGACGCTCATCGTGGATCTCTCCGGCGATGCGTTCGCGGACCTGACCTCCCCGGAACTCACGGCCAGGGCCCGCAACCAGGTCGTGTACACGGCCTCGGAGATCATGGGGGACCCCGAGCTGAGGGTCCAGTTCCTCTCTGACGGCGGACCGCCCCCCGCGGAGCTCATCAGCGAGGCCGGCTTCACCCGCACGGGACTCGGCCCGATGCCGTCGCTGTGGATCACCTCACCGAAGAACGCCGCCCGGCTCGCGCCCGGACCGGTGGTGATCGTCGGCACCGTCAAGCCCGGCTGGGGAGTCCCGGTGGTCCGCATCACGGACATCGACACCGACCGGGTCGTGGCCGAGACCTCCGCTCAGACCTCGACCGGCGTGAACTCCGACGGCTGGCGGGTGTGGTCGGTCAGCCTTCAGCTGCAGCCGGGCGACTACGATCTGAGCGCCAGCGTGCGCGGCGGTACCCCTCCGACGGTTTCCTCGGAGAACAAGTCCATCCGCGTTCGCTAGCGCGGCCCGAGCCCATCGTCCCCTGAGGAGGGCCGCCCCCGTAGCGGTGGCCTCCCTCCTGCTCCCTGAGGAGGGCCGCCCGCGTAGAGTGGCCCGTCTGTTTCGCTCCCTGAGGAGGGCCGCCCGCGGAGCGGCGTGCCCTGTCTGTTTCGCTCCCTGAGGAGGGCCGCCCGCGGAGCGGCGAGGACCGTCCCCTTTCGCTCCCTGAGGAGGGCCGCCCGCGGAGCGGCGTGGACCGTCTCGAAGGGTCGTGACTGCCACCTTGACGCAGTTCTTGTGGTCGGGTGCGGTGAGGCGTGAGTCGATGCCCGGGCGGCCGTTGTCCATGCTCTGGAGGTCGTCGCGGCCGGGGTCTGTGGTCGGGTTGCTAGGCCGCCCGGGCATCGCCCCCGTCTCCCCGCACTCGGTCCTCCTGTGGCGTTGCCTTGTCCCGGGTGCGGGCCGGCAGGGCGGCGTTGGGGCCGGGTCTGCTTGGGCGGGATGCCGGTTGGGTGGTCGTCGGGTTGGGCACCGCTGCGCAGTGCCGCCCTGCCGTCCCCCACCCTTGCTGTCTCGACTGGATCACTTGGCTCGGACAGGCAGCCCTCAGTTAGGGCTCAGCGATGACCAGTCGTTCAGCTGGTGGCCACCATCCGCGCGAACCGCGCCTGGAGATGCACCGGGACCAGACGGGTGGCCAACGCCATCGCCGCGTTCTGTGGCCCGTCGACCACCAAAGGCCGATGCGCACGCAACCCAGCAAAGGTGGTCTCCACCACCTGGGAGATGGTCCGGCGACGCCGCATGACCCCGTCGTCGCCGGCGTTGGCGAAGAACTCGGTGTCCGTGGGGCCGGGGCAGATCACGATGGCGCGGACCCCCGTCGAGTACAGCTCCTCCCAGAGCGCGATCGTGAACCGCATCACGTAGGCCTTCGAGGCGGCGTACACAGCCATGGTGGGGATGGGCTGGAAGGCCGCGGTGGAGGCCACATTGATGATCGCCCCGGCGCCGCGCGCCACCATGTGGGGGAGAACGGATCTGGTCAGCTCAGTCAGAGCCACCATGTTGAGTTCCATCTCGTCGCTGACCCGATCCGGGGAGGCGTCCTTGAAGTGGCCCATGGTCCCGAAGCCTGCGTTGTTGACCAGATGGCTCACGTCCAGCTCTGCCATCCGCGCCGCGAGCTTTGCGCGCTCATCCCGATCCGTCAGATCCGCCGGCCAGATCTCCGCCGCCACCCCCGAAGTGGCCCGGATGGAGGAGGCCACGGATTCGAGCAGGTCACGTCGGCGTGCCACCAGAAGGACGTTGTTGCCTTCGGCCGCCAACCTCTCGGCGTACCCCACCCCGAGACCGCTCGACGCACCGGTGACCACTGCCCAGGATCTGCTCATGGCCCCCAGCTTACGGGCCGGGATCGACCCCCACCCCGGCGCGCGGTGGCACCCACTGCTCCACGGCCCGTCCATGGAACAATGGCGCCATGCAGCATTTTGATCTGGTGGTCATCGGTTCAGGCTCAGGGAACTCGCTGATCGACGAGCGCTTCGCCACCTGGAACGTGGCATTGATCGAGCGTGATGAGACCTTTGGGGGCACCTGCCTGAATCGCGGCTGCATCCCCACCAAGATGTTCGTGCTGCCGGCGGACCATGCAGCCGCGCCCTCCGACGCACGGCGCCTCGGCGTTGATCTCCAGTACCGCGGCTCGGACTGGAAGGCCATCCGCGACCGCATCTTCGGCCGTATCGACCCCATCTCGGCCGGTGGGCTCCAGTGGCGTGAGCGCTCTGGCAACGTCACGGTCTTCCACGGCGAGGCGCGGTTCGTCGGACCGCAGACCCTGCAGGTGGGAGACGACCGGATCAGCGCGGACCACATCGTCATCGCCACCGGATCACGACCGCGAACCGTCGACGTGCCTGGCCTCGAGGACGTCGCGGGGCTGGTCCACACGTCGGACACCATCATGCGGATCGACGAACGGCCACGTCGCCTCGTGATCGTGGGCGGCGGCTACATCGCGGCAGAATTCGCGCACATCTTCTCAGCGCTCGGCACAGACGTCACCCTCATCAACCGCTCGGACGTCCTGCTGCGCCATCACGACAGGGAAGTGGCGGAACACTTCGCCGCCCAGCTGTCGCGGCGGGTGCATGTGCGCCTCAACCAGCAGCTCAGCTCCCTGGAGGCCGCCGGTCACGGGGCCATGACTGTGATCACCAAGGACCGCAACGGCGTCGAGTACGAGTACTTCGCAGACGCACTCCTGCTGGCCGTCGGGCGGGTGCGCAATGCGGACGCGCTGGACCTGGCCGCGGCCGGCATCAACGTCAGGGCGGATGGACAGATTCAGGTCGACGCCCAGCAGCGCACCAACGTGCGAGGCGTCTGGGCGATGGGTGACGCATCGTCGGACTACCTGCTCAAGCACGTCGCCAACGCCGAGATGCGCACCGTCCAGCACAACCTCCTGCACCCCGACAACCTGGTCGAGACCGACCACCGCTACGTGCCGCACGCCGTGTTCAGCGACCCCCAGATCGCTAGCGTGGGCGCCACGGAGGAGCAGCTGAAGGCATGGGGCGTGCCCTTCGTGGTGGCGCGCCAGCGATACGCGGACGTGGCCTACGGCTGGGCCATGGAGGACGAGGGCCACTTCGTGAAGCTTCTTGCGGACCCCCACACCTGGCACCTCCTCGGCGCGCACATCCTCGGCCCCCAGGCGCCGACACTGCTCCAGCCCCTCATCCAGGCCATGAGCTTCGGGCTACCGGTGACCCAGATGTCGCGGGGACAGTACTGGATCCATCCTGCGCTGCCCGAGGTGGTTGAGAACGCGCTGCTGGGTCTGGTGGACTCGCACCACCCCATCTACCTGGACCGCTGAATGCCGGCCCCATCTGTGCGGCTGTCGCTGGTCTGCGCGGCGGCTCTCGCCGCCGCCGGTTGCGCCCCCGGCCCCACGCTGCCGCCGTCGATGACAACCACCCAGGCCTCCCCGGCGCCCGCATCCCAGGCCACTGAGGCGTCGCCCCCGCCCCTCACTTCTGAACCCACACCCACGCTCACCAGCTGCCGCAGCATCGCCGAGGGGCTCGACGGGCCCGTCAGGGTGGGCCAACTCTTCATGGTGGGCGTCTCGACCGGCGGCCTGGACCAGACCACCCGCTCCGCCATTTCGCTGGGCCGGGTTGGGTCAGTGGTGCTCCTGGGGAACACCACTTCTGGTGTCGACGGGATCCGCGCCTTGACCGCAGAGCTGGGCAGCCTCGGCACCGCCGAGCTCCCGCTGATGATCGCCGTCGACCAGGAGGGCGGACAGGTGCAACGGCTCCGGGGCCAAGGGTTCGATGCGATACCGGCCGCCACGGATCAGGGCGAGCTCAGCGAGGGCGAGCTGAGGGCCGCCAGCAGCCTGTGGGGGGATCAGCTGAGCATCGCAGGCGTCCACTACAACCTCGCGCCCGTGGCAGACGTCGTCCCGGCGGACAAGCAGCGCAGTAACGAGCCGATCGGGCTCCTGTCTCGCAACTACGGCAACGATGCACCGACGGTCTCGCGCTCCGTCGTCGAGTTCGTCGAGGGGATGGGGGAGGCTGGAATCGCCACCTCCCTCAAACACTTCCCCGGTTTGGGTGAGGTGGTCACCAACACGGACTTCGGCGCCGCCACGGACGACGACATCACCGCCGACCACCCCTCCTTGGAGCCGTTCCGTGCGGGCATCGAGGCGGGCGCGAGCTCCGTGATGATCTCCTCCGCGGTGTTCACCCAGCTCGACCCCGGCGTGGAGGGCGTCTTCAGCCAGGTGATCATCTCGGAGCTGTTGCGCTCCGACCTGGGCTTCGACGGCGTGGTCATCGCCGATGATCTCGGCGCCGCCCGATCCGTGGCGGGGGTCAGGCCGGCAGACCGGGCGGTGCGCTTCCTCGACGCCGGCGGTGACCTCGTCATCAACGCCGATCCCACCCTGATGAGCGCCATGATCGACGCCACCGCGGCCAGGGAGGCCACAGACGAGGACTTCAGTGAACGCGTGCTGGACTCCGCCGAACGGGTCCTGCGGCTCAAGGCCTCAGTGGGGCTCGTCGACTGCGGCTGACCGTCCCGCCCGTCGTCGACGGCTAGGCTGACGGTCATGTCGCGCTGCTCCGTGCTGTGGTCCGCCGCCGGTCTCCCCGCCTGGGGCACCGCGGCCCGCGCGGACTTCTGGGTCTGCCTCGAGGCACCCGGCCCCTGGGGCGCCAAGGCCGCCACCAGCGCCCGAGCGCTTGACCCGGCGGTGGGGGCGCGGCTCGAGCGGCTGATCGAAGAGATGGGCGGCCGCCTGCTGCTGATCCGCCAGGCAGCGCGCAACACCGTCGGCGACGACCCCCTCACGGTCCTCGTCTCCGGAGGATTCGACGAGGAGGGCTGGCTCACGCGGTTCGAGGTGGGCGATGCCAAGGGACTCGTCGAGTGGCTGGACAGCTGGCGGCAGGCGGGCATGCCATCGCCACAGGACACCGTCGCTGAGCCGGTGCTGCTCGTGTGCACGCACGCCAAGCGGGACCGGTGCTGCGCGCTGGAGGGCCGCCCCATCCTCGAGGAACTCGAAGGGGAGCTGGGAGTGGAGTCGTTGTGGGAGTGCTCCCACCTGGGGGGTCACCGGTTCGCGCCCACCGCACTCCTCCTGCCGACGGGGCAGGTGCTCGGGAGGATGGTCGCGGGGGAGGCCCTCGCGGCGTATCGGGACGCGGGCGTCGGGCTGCTCTGGCCCGGCGGTGAGCGCCGCGACAGGGGACGCAGCCACCTGCCCCCGGAACGGCAGGCGGCGGAGGCGTGGGCGCTGGCCCGGTTCGGAGCGTCTCGCTCTCAGGACCTGGGCAGCCGGATTGAGGGAGACACGGTGGAGGTGCGCCACGGTGAGCGTCGCGTCATCGTGCGGGTGTCGCGGATCGACACGGGCGACGAGGCGCCGCTGAGCTGCGGCAAGGAGTCGGAGCCGATGACGTACTGGTCCGTCGAGCCGGTCCAGGAGTAGCCCCTGGTTTGCCCCGTCTGGGGTGTTGTGGTCGGGTTCGGCGGCTGTGCCCCGGTTCGGCGGCCGTGCCTCGGTTCGGCGGGCTGTGGTAAGGCCGGGTTGGCCGGTGGTCGGGTTCGGCGGCGTGTGGTGGGGGGCGGGCCGCCCATGATGCCGGCGGCGGCGCTTCGCGCGCGGCGCCGTCATCAACGCCCACCCAACCTGCCCCGCCCCCCACCTCCCGCCGCCTTGGCGGACGCCAGAGGCCGCGTTGGCGGACACCTCGCGTGCCCGCGGGGTGAGCCGGTCGGGCGCGGAGCGCCGCCGACCGCGTCGAAGCCTTCGTCGGCGCTTCGCGTGGCCAGCCCTTCGCTGGATCTCAAATCGGCGATCGGCGCCATCGACCCCACGATGAAGCGCGGAAGCTCAGCGAGCGCGCGTTGCCCTCTGCGTCAGGGGGACGGTGGTCGGGGCGGCACTGCGCAGCGGTGCCCAACTCGAGGATCACCCAGCTGGCATGCCGCCCAGGACCATCCCGACCCAAGGCCGCCCCGACCAGTGGCGCCCGGACCCGGCCACGCCACAGAAGGAGTCTGCGGGGAACCGGGATCCGATGCCCGGGCGGCCCTCAGAAGCGCCGCAGGCCCCGACCACCACGTCAGTCGCGGAGAACCTGCTCACTCAACCACCGCGGGCCGTCCGGGCATCGGATCACGGATCCCCGCACACACGGCACCCCCCTGACCACGAGGGCTAGGACAGCGGAACGTCACGACGCTCACACCTGTGGGCGGAGCGGTAGGGGATCAGCCGAAGCGGCCGGTGATGTAATCCTCAGTGGACTTCTGATCCGGGTTGTGGAAGATCTTCTCGGTGGGCCCGTACTCGATCAGCTCGCCCGGCTGCCCGTGCGCCTTGAGGTTGAAGAACGCCGTCTGGTCCGAGACACGCGCAGCCTGCTGCATGTTGTGGGTGACGATCACGACGGTGTACGTCTCCTTCAACTCCTTGATCAGGTCCTCGATGGCCAGCGTCGAGATGGGGTCGAGGGCGGAGCAGGGCTCGTCCATCAGCAGCACATCCGGCGACACCGCGATCGCGCGGGCGATGCAGAGGCGCTGCTGCTGCCCCCCGGAGAGGCCGGATCCCGGCTTGTCCAGACGGTCCTTCACCTCGTTCCAGAGGTTGGCCCCCTTCAGGGACTGCTCCACCAGGTCATCGGACTCCGACTTGCTCATTCTGTCGTTGTTGAGCCGCACGCCGGCCAGGATGTTTTCCTTGATCGACATGGTGGGGAAGGGGTTCGGGCGCTGGAACACCATGCCGATGTGGCGGCGCACGCGCACCGGATCCACCGACTTGTCGTACAGGTCCACCCCGTCGAGCAGCACCTGGCCGTCGACGTAGGCGCCGTCGATCACCTCGTGCATGCGGTTGATGGACCGCAGCACCGTGGACTTGCCACACCCGGACGAGCCGATGAAGGCCGTCACGGCGCGCGGCTCGATGGTCATGCTGACCGACTTCACGGCGTGGAACTTGCCGTAGTAGATGTCGAGATCCTTGAGCTCAATTCGCTTGGACATTTTCCTGCGTCTTCCTGATCAGCGGCCGGACTTGGGGGCGAATTTCCACGCGATGAGTCGACCGATCGCGTTGAGGCCCATGACGATGAGAATGAGGGTGAGGGCCCCTGCCCAGGCGCGGGCGTAGAAGGGATCCTGGGGGATGCCGGGGGTCACGTACTGGTAGTACACGAACACGGGCAGCGTGGCCATCGGGTTGGAGAACGGGTTGACGTTCATCGACGCCGTGATGCCTGCGGTGACCAGCAGCGGGGCGGTCTCGCCGATGACGCGCGCGACGGACAGCACCACGCCCGTGACGATGCCGGCCAAGGCGGTGGGAAGCACCACCTTGGCGATGGTGCGCCACTTCGGCACACCCAGTGCGTACGAGGCCTCGCGCAGCTCGTTGGGCACCAACCTCAGCATCTCCTCCGTGGAGCGCACCACGGTCGGGATCATCAACACCGACAGGGCCACCGCTCCGGAGACGCCGTTGTTGGTGCCAGGCCCGAAGATCAGGCTGAAGACGGTGTAGGCGAACAGCCCCGCGACGATCGACGGAATGCCGGTCATCACGTCGACGAAGAAGCGGATCGCCGAGGCCAGCTTGCTGCCTGCGCTGTACTCGACGAGGTAGATGGCTGTGAACAGCCCGATCGGAACGGAGATCAGGCTGGCGATGCCGGTGACGATCAGCGTGCCCCAGATGGCGTGCACAGCCCCGCCGCCTTCACCGATGACGCTGCGCATCGAGTAGGTGAAGAAGTTGATGTCCATCCGCTCGAGGCCCTTGGCCACTGTCTGCCAGATCAGGGAGACCAGGGGGAACAGAGCGATCAGGAAGGCGCCGGTGACGATGTGGCGCGCGTTGCGGTCCTTGGCCTTGCGCATGCCCTCGACCGACCAGGACAGCGCGAACATGGCGGCCAGGAAGACGAGTACGCCGATGATCAGGACGCTGCCGATGCCCGCGGCGCTGAAGAGGGCCAGGACCGCCGACGTGACCGCGAAGGCGATGACGAGCATCGCGGGCGTGGTGAAGCGGGGCAGCTGGCCGGCGGTCAACTCGCTGGTGCGCGTGGTCAATGTGGTGGCGCTCATCAGTTGGCTCCCGAGAATTCCTTGCGCAGGGACAGGACCCAGCGCGCCGTCATGTTCACGGCCAGGGTGATGACGAACAGCACGAGGCCTGTCGCGATCAGCTGGTTGATGCCCAGGCCGAAGGCCTCTGGGAAGGCGAGCGCGATGTTGCCCGCGATGGTGTTGGGGTTGCTGGAGGTCAGCATCTGGAAGTGGATGATCGCCGCGGGCGAGAGCACCATGGCGATAGCCATCGTCTCGCCGAGGGCGCGACCGAGTCCGAGCATGCACGCAGAGACAATTCCGGGGGTCCCGAACGGGATCACCGCCTGGCGGATCATCTCCCAGCGGGTGGCGCCCAGGGCGAGTGACGCCTCCTCGTGAAGCCGCGGGGTCTGCAGGAACACCTCGCGTGAGATGGCCGTGATGATGGGCAGCACCATGACTGCCAGCACGACGGCAGCCGTCAGAACGGTGCGACCCGTGCCGGAGACCGGACCGGAGAAGAACCAGCCGAAGACGGGAAGCGGTCCCAAATTGTCCGCCAGCCATACGTACATGGGGCGCATCAGCGGGGCCAGGGTGTTGATGCCCCACAGGCCGAAGACCACCGACGGCACTGCTGCCAACAGGTCGATGATGTAGCCGAGACCGGCTGCGAGCCTCCGTGGGGCGTAGTGGCTGATGAACAGCGCGATCCCGATCGCCACGGGAACAGCGAACACCATCGCCAGCGAGGCGGCCCAGACGGTGCCGAAAGCGAAGGGGAGCGCGTAGCTCCAGAACTCGCCGTACTGCAGGTCCTCGGCGTCTGCGGTCAGCGCCGGGATCGACAACCCGACGAGGAACGTGGCGACGGCGGCGAGGATCACGAGGATCAGGGTGCCGGATCCGGTGGAGATCGCCTTGTAGAGCTTGTCCCCGAATCGCTTGCTGCTGTGGTGGAGGGCGTGACTCTCGTCCTCCCGGTGGGGGAGCGAGTCCTTCTGCGGCGTGGTGGGCGCCTCCGCGTCCGTCGTCGACATGGTTCTCCTGCTGTTGACCGATGGGGCTGGGCGGCTGCCCTGAGCCCTAAGAGTCGCGCCTCCCGCAAACGAGAGGCGCGACTCCTGGGATTACTGGGATCCTACGATCACTTGATCGAGTCGATGGCGGCAATCACCTTGTCGCGCAGGGCGGGGGCCAGGGGAGCGGAGCCCGCACCCTCGGCCGCGTCGAGCTGGCCCTGCTCGGAGGCGACGTACCCGAGGTACGCCTTCACCAGTTCGGCCTTGGCCGGATCCGCGTACTCCGCGCAGGCCATGCCGTAGGCGACCAGCACGATGCCGTAGCCCTCGGCGCTGCGGTCGAGGTTGATCGCGAGGTCGTTGGCCTCGCGACCCTCCTCCATCGGGGAGACGTCCACCGCGGCGGCGGCGTCCTCAGCGGTGGGGCCGTAGAAGTTGTCGTCACCGATCTTGGCGACGGAGAGCTCCCCGGCCTGCGAAGCGTCGGCGTAGCCGATGGTGCCGGTGCCGCCGGTGACGGCTGCGACGACGCCGGAGGTGCCCTTGGCGGCCTCGCCGCCCTCGTAGGTCCACTCGCCGTCGGCCTCGTTGGTCCACACGGAGGGGGCGGTCTTGTTGAGGTAGTCGGTGAAGTTCTCGGTGGTGCCCGAGTCATCCGAGCGGTGCACGGGGGTGATGTCCATGTCCGGGAGCTCGACGCCCTCGTTGGTGGCGACGATGGCCGGGTCATTCCACTTGGTGATGGAGCCGTTGAAGATGCCGGCCAGCGTGTCGGGGTTGAGGTTGAGCTCAGTGACACCCTCGAGGTTGAAGATCACAGCGATGGGTGAGACGTAGATCGGGAGGTTGTAGGCGATGGAGTCATCGGCGCACAGCGACGAGGCGCCGGCCACGTTCTCCTCAAGGGTGAAGGCGCGGTCAGAGCCGGCGAAGTCCACGCCTGCGCCCATGAAGGCCTCGCGGCCGGCGCCGGAACCGTCGGGCGCGTAGTTGACCGTCATGCCCGGGTTGGCGTCCTGGAACTTCGCGATCCAGGTGGTCTGCGCGGAGTTCATGGCGGAGGAGCCCTTGCCGGCGAGGGTGCCCTCGAGGGTGGAGACGGCCGAGGAATCGGCGGTGGCGGCGGAATCAGTGGTGTCCGGCGTGGTGGTGCCCTCGTTGGCCGCGCAGGCCGACAGGAGGAGCGCGGCAGAGAGGCCGAGAGCAGCGGTCAGACGAATCTTCATTCGGGGAGTGCCTTCCGAGAGGGGGGTGGGGCTTGCGTGCGGCCCCGGAACTCGATGTGTTTCGGTTCGTTCCTGCATCGGACGGTAAAGAATCGAAGTAACGCGATGAGTCCAGTTCGGTTAACAGAAGATGAACGGTGGTCGAGTTCTCACGCGGCGAACCCTACGATCGGGTAATTGGGGGTTCGCGGGATGCCGTCAAGCGGTGGGCTTGTGGATCTCGACGGCCACCTTGTCGCCGGCGTCGTCGCGGTGCACCACGACCACCTCCGCGACCACCATCGGCCGCGGCGAGAGATCCACGCCGCTGAACATCGCCGGGAGGACCGGCCGGTGCCCGCACAGCGCGGTGGGCACCTCAAAGGTCCGGAACAGCTCACGAGTGTAGGAGGTGACCTCGTCCGGGTGCACGGTGCCCTTCTCCTCGGTCAGCACATCGAGGGTCTCGATGGTGAGGCCACGCTGATCCGCGTAGGGCCTCAACGTGTCCACGCAGCGCGTCGAGGACGACGACACCAGGCTCTCGATGCCGTACGCCGAGAACAGCTGGGCGAGTTCCTTCGCCTGGCGCCTGCCGCGACCGGCCAACCGTCGCTCCTGGTCCGGGCCTGTCCAATCCTTGCGAAGCATGGCCTTGGCGTGCCTGACCAGGAGGAGCGGGGTGGTGCGCTGCGTGAGGAGGGCGGCCGAGAGGACCCTGCGCTCGTCGGCGTAGGTGAGCCGCCGCATCGCCTTGTCGATCCGGAACCAACGCACCCTGTCCACCTCGGCATCGGGTTCGCGTGGCATCTCCTCCAGCGCCTCGGCGCGCCAGTACTCGACGGACTTGGGCCCCTTCTGGAGCTGGTATCGGATCGTCGGCAGCCGTAGGCCCAGCCGGATCACCACTCCGGTCTCCTCGAAGACCTCCCGCACTGCCGTCTGCGGCGCCAACTCGTCGGCCTCGCCCTTGCCCTTCGGCAGCGACCAGTCGTCGTAGCGGGGGCGGTGGATCAGCAGGACTTCGGAGTCATCGCCGGAGCCGCGCAGGACGACGGCTCCGGCAGCCCGGATCTTGGCTCTCTTGGTCATCGCGAGGAGCGTCGGGCCGCTGTCTGCTGGATGAGCCACTCCTGGAGGTCCAGGAGCGGGGTACCCGCGTCGTCAGTGGTGTGCGCCGTCCAGGTGGCGTCGGTCAGCTCCCAGTGGACGGTGCTGTCCGCGAACGCCATCTCGAAGAGGTCCTCCACCTGCTTCACGTGGGCCGGGTTGCTGATGCCGACGATCGCCTCCACCCGGCGGTCCAGGTTGCGGTGCATCATGTCCGCGGACCCGATGCCGACGATCGGTCTGCCACCCCCCGCAAACCACAGCACCCGCGAGTGCTCCAGGAACCGGCCGAGGATGGAGCGGACGCGGATGTTGTCGCTCAGGCCGGGGACACCCGGGCGAATGGTGCAGATGCCCCGCACCCAGATATCCACGGGAACGCCGATCTGAGAGGCGCGGTACAGAGCGTCGATGAGAGCCTCGTCGACCAACGAGTTGACCTTGATCTTGATGCCGGAGACCTTGCCGGCGAGGTGGTTGGCGATCTCCCCGTCGACGTAGGCGAGCAGCCCCTGGCGGATGCCGTGGGGCGCCACCAGCAGACGGCGGTAGTTGGTCTCCTGCGTCATGCCGGAGAGGTGGTTGAAGAGCCGGGCCACGTCGTCGCTGATGACGGGGTTGGACGTCAGCAGTCCCATGTCCTCGTACTGTCGCGCGGTCTTCGGGTTGTAGTTCCCGGTGCCGATGTGGGCATACCGGCGCAGCCCGTCGGACTCCTCGCGCACCACCAGGGAGAGCTTGCAATGTGTCTTCAGGCCCAGCATGCCGTAGACGACATGCACCCCCGACTTCTCGAGCTTGCGGGCCCAGCCGATATTGGCCTGCTCGTCGAAGCGGGCCTTGATCTCGACGACGGCGAGCACCTGCTTCCCGGCCTGGGCGGCCTCGATGAGGGCGTCGACGATGGGAGAGTCGCCTGAGGTCCGGTACAGGGTCTGCTTGATGGCCAGCACGGCAGGATCCGCCGCCGACTGCTCGATGAAGCGCTGCACAGACGTGGCGAACGAGTCGTAGGGGTGCTGGACCAGCACGTCGCGCAGTTTGAGCGACTTGAACATGTCCGCGGGGCTGGCGCTCTCCACCTCCGCGAGATCAGGGTGCGTGATGGGCAGGAAATTGGGGTACTTCAGGTCCTCGCGCTGCGAGTCCGCCAGCGAGAACAGGCCAGTGAGGTCCAGCGGGGCCGAGAGCCGGAACACCTCGTTGTCGTGGACGTCCAGCTCGGCCATCAGCATCGCCAGCATGTGCTCGTCGATGCCCTCTTCCACCTCGAGGCGCACAGGCGGGCGGCCCACCTTGCTGCGGAGGAGTTCCTTCTCCAGCGCGAAGAGGAGATTCTCCGCATCATCCTCCTCCACCTCGATGTCCTCGTTGCGGGTCACCCGGAATGTGGTGTGCGAGATCACCTGCATGCCGGTGAACAGCTGCCCCAGGTGACGGGAGATGATCTCCTCCAGCGGCAGGAAGCGGCCCTCGGCCAACTTGACCAGCCTCGACAGCACCGGCGGCACCTTGACCCGCGCGAACTGCCGCCCACCGGTCTGTGGGTTCTTCAGCAGGACCGCCAGGTTGATCGACAGCCCCGAGATGTAGGGGAACGGATGCGACGGATCCACGGCCAGCGGGGTGAGGACCGGAAAGATGCGCTCCGCGAACAGGGCGCGCATCTTGTCCTTCTCGGAGGCCGTCAGCTGATCCCACCGGAGGATCTGGATGCCCTCGGCGGCCAACTCGGGCCGGATCACCTCCTGGAAGACGCGCGACTGCTCCACCACCAGGTCGGCCACCTTGCCCAGCAGCTCGGAGTGCAACTCGCCCGGCATCTTGCCGGTGACGGTGGGGACGGCGACGCCGGCGGCGATGCGACGCTTCAGGCCCGCGATGCGGACCATGAAGAACTCATCCAGGTTGGAGGAGAAGATGGCCAGGAACTTGGCCCGCTCGATCAGCGGGATGCGGTCCCGGTCCCGGGCGAGATCCAGGACGCGGTCGTTGAACTGAAGCCAGGAGATCTCGCGATCCAGGTAGCGGTCCGTGGGTAGCGGGGTCTCACTCAATGTCCCTCACCTCTCGAGGCGGTAGCTGGTGTCGGTCTGGGCGATCCGGAAGCCAGCATTCTGGTACATCCGGACCACCCTGTCCTGATCGCCCTCAACGTAGAGCTGGACGGTGCGGTCACCCGCTGCGGCCAGGTGCGCGAGGCCGTGTGCCAGCAGGGCGCGCCCCAACCCCTTGCCTTCGTGGGCCTTGTCGACGGCGATGAGGTAGACCTCACCCAAGGCGTCGCCGTGCCGCTTGGTCCAGTGCAGGCCCACCACGTCGTCGCCGTGCAACAGGACGAAGAATCCAGCGGCGTCGAACCAGGGCTGGCGGGTCAGGTCGTCGAACTCCTTCGCCGTGAGCCGGCCCTGCTCCGGATGGTGCGCGAAAGCCCGTGCGTTGAGCGCCAGCAGCGCTGCGGCCCGATCCGGGGTGTAGGTGACGATGCGGTAGCCCTCGGGGAGTTGCCCCCCCGGTTCGTCGCTGCGGAGGGGGCGCTCCATGCGCAGCAGCGTGCGAACCGGTGTCAACCCGAGGCGCCTCGCCAGTGCGTCACCGCCGGGCAGAGTGCCGAACGCCCACACGGCGGAGTCCGGGTGGGCCCGGAGCGCCTCCGTCAACAGCGCGGCGCCCACCCCCTCCGAGCGGTGGGCGGGATGCACGCCCAGGAGCAGCGTGCCGTCGCGCTCGTCACACACCACGAACCCGTGGGGGTCCGAGCGCGATCCCATGAAGAAGAAGTCTGCCTCGCGGGTGCCGTCGATGCCCATCGAGCCGGACTCGTTGAGGGGTGAGATGCCGTCGTGCTCGGTGATGGCGGCGACGAGGCGCCTCAGCGCGTCCTGCATCGTCGGCGTCAACGTGTTGAGGCTAATCAGCACGGTGTCCCTCCCTCGAGCTGGCGAACCGGTAGCCCACGTTGCGTACGGTGCCGATGTAGTAGTCGTATTGGCCGAGCTTGGCCCGGAGACGGCGCACGTGGACGTCCACCGTACGGGTCCCGCCGTAGTAGTCGTAGCCCCAGACCTGGCTGACCAGGGTTTCCCGCGACAGTACCCGCCCGGGGTGCTGCATCAGGTAGCGCAGCAGCTCGAACTCGGTGTAGGTGAGGTCCAGGGGGGCGCCGTCGAGGCTGGCCGAATAGGCCGCGCCATCGACGCGGATGGGGCCGGCGGTCAGCACATCGGGATCGACGTTGGCCTTGGCCAGGATGCGGAGGCGGGCGTCCAGCTCCGCGGGCTCGCCGCCCGCCGCGACGAAGTCGCTGAAGCCCCAGTCCGGAGACAGGACCGCCAACCCGGAGGTGGCCACGAGCAGGAGGACCGGCGTGCCGCCGCTCTTGGCCAGGGTCTGGCACGCCGAGCGCGCCCCCGCGAGATCGGTGCGGCCGTCGACCATCACCACTGCCACCGCCTCCGCCTCCACCAACGCCTGGGCCGCAGAGGTGACCTGGGTCACGTGATGGCTCAGCAGGGTCAGCTCCACCGGGGGTTCCCCCTCAGAGACGAAGAGAATGTTGCTCACGCGGGAGGCCTCCTTCCAGTCGAGTGACTGGCTCATCGTAACGCCGCCGGACTCCCGGCGTTATCCGCGCCGACTTGTAGCATGGCCGCCATGGAGCAGCGGGTTCCTGACGAGTACTTCCGGCCGGCCGCTGAATCCGACGACGTGCGCGCTGAGGACAGCGGCCGCCCGCTGCCGGACAGGGCCGCCGCGAAGGCCGTCGCGCCCGCAGACATCCGAGACGGCTGGACCGCCCGGGCCGTCGCCAGCCTGGCGGTGGTGGTGGTGGGCGCCTCCTTCACCGTCGGGCGGCTCTGGGTCTTCCCCCCGGAAGAGCAGCCGCGTCCGGAACCCGCCCCTTCGCTCTCCGTCTCCGCGATGCCCTCTCCCTCCGCGTCGCCGGATGTTCTCGCCCCGTACGACGGCGCCGTCACGGCGGTCCAGGCCATCGCGGCCGAAGGGCGCTGCGTCGAGGGCGGCAGCCGCGACGCCCCGCTGGCGCTGGTGGACAACAACGGCGAGACGATCTGGCGGTGTCGCGGCGACGGCGCCGAGCAGAGCGTCACGGTGCGCTTTCCCGGGGTCCGCACCCTCGTCGGGCTACGGGTCGTCAATGGGAACACCGTCTGGACGGACCGTTACCTGGCCGAACGCCGGATCCTCACCATCCGGTGGACATTCGCCGACGGCTCGTTCTTCGAGCAGGGGCTGGCGGCCAACGATCGAACCCCGCAGGAGGTGCGCTTTCCGGAGACGGACACAGACAGGGTGACGCTGACCATCCTCGAGTCCACCGCCCCCGGAGGCACCAGCGTGTCCATGGACGCTGTGTCCATCAGCGCCTTGGACTTCCTCGGCCCAGCCTGACCCTCAGGCCGAGTCGTGCGTGTCGATCAGGATCGTCACCGGGCCGTCGTTGACCGACGAGACGCGCATGTGGGCGCCGAAGCGTCCCCGCGACACCGTCGCCCCCAGCAGCTCCAGCTGCCGGCACAACTCCTCGACGAGGGGCTCGCTCACCTGGCCGGGCGCGGCCCCGCTCCAGGAGGGACGGCGCCCCTTACGGGTGGAGGCGTAGAGGGTGAACTGGCTGACCACGAGGAAGGGCGCCCCGGTGTCGCTGGCTGAGGCCTCATCGTCGAGGATCCGCAGGCCCCATAGTTTGCGCGCGAGGGCCGCGGCGTCGGCATCGGCATCGCCATGCCCGACACCGGCCAGCACCAGCAGGCCGGGCCGGTCCAGCCGCGCGACCACCTCGTCGCCTACCTCGACGGACGCCTCGAGTACCTTCGTCACCACCACGCGCATGGCCCCATTGTGGCCGGTTCGTATACTGGCCCGCATGGCCGCGGTCCTGGTGTGGGTGCTGATTGTCGCCACCGTCGCGCTGGGCGTCGGTGCGCTCATCGCGCTGGGCGTGACCCTGCGAGGGCTGTGGAGACAGCTGCGAGGAGATGAGTCGTGAACATTGACATCGAGGTGCCTGAGGGCCTCAACCCCGCCCTGACGGCGCTGGGCTGGCTGGTGGGCCGGTGGGAGGGCACCGGCAACGGTACGGACCACGACGGGAACGGGTTCGAGTTCGAGCAGCGCATCGAGTTCAACCACAACGGTGGCGAGTACCTGTACTACGCCTCCCAGACCTTCCTGCTCGGCAGCGAGGGGGCAGATCAGGTGCCGATGAGCATGGAGACCGGCTTCTGGCGCCCGAAGAAGGACGCCTCCCTGGAGGTGGTGCTGACCAGCGCCGACGGCTGGACCGAGGTGCTCGTCGGCAAGATCCAGGTCACCCGCATCGACCTGATGACCGACGCCGTGGTGCGCACGGAGTCGGCCACCGTTTCGCATTCCGCGGGCCAGCGTCTCTACGGCAAGGTGGAGGGTGACCTGATGTACGTGCTGGATCGAGCCACCACCGAGCACGAGTTGCGTCCCCACATGTGGGCCAGACTGAAGCGGACCTGAGATGCCCGTGATGCTCGAGTCCGGTGTGGACGCCGGCCTCGCCTGGCACTTCGGCAACCCGGTCGCCGAGGCGCGGGCCCTGGAGGCTGGGGAGGGGGTCGTGGACCTCCATAACCGCGAGATCCTGGAGATCAGCGGGCCGGACAGGCTCGGGTGGCTGCATTCCCTGACCACCCAACACCTGAGTGCGCTGGCTCCCGGCGAGGCCACGACGGCGCTGATCCTGTCACCCACAGGGCACATCGAGCACGTCCTGCACGGCGTCGACGACGGGGCCTCGTTCCTCGCCTGGACCGAACCGGGGCGGGCCGCCGAGTTGATCGCCTTCCTGGAGAAGATGCGCTTCTCGATGCGCGTGGAGGTGGCCTCCCGCCCGGACCTGCGCCTGGCCTGGGTGGGGCATCGCGTGCCCCTGGACGGGGCGTGGCGGAGGCGCGATTCCGAGTTGGGCGGGCTCGAGGTGTTCCTCCCTGCGGAGGCTGAGCTCGCCGGCACCGTCGGCACCTGGGCGCTCGAGGCCATGCGCATCGCCGCCGGCGTCCCCCGGATCTTCATCGACACCGACTACAAGACCATCCCCAACGAGATCGGGCTGGTGGGTACGCACCTGAACAAGGGGTGCTATCGAGGCCAGGAGACCGTGGCCCGGGTTCACACCCTGGGCAGGCCCCCTCGACGCCTGGTGCTGCTGCACCTCGACGGGACGATGTCCGCGCTGCCGGAGTGGGGCGCACCTGTCGAGCTGGCCGGCAGGGTGGTCGGTGTGGTGGGCTCCTCGGCCCGCCATCACCAGCTCGGCCCCATCGCGCTCGCCTTGGTGAAACGGTCGCTCGCCGTTGACGCGGAGCTGCTGGCGGACGGGATCCCGGCCGCGCAGGAGGCACTGGTGGACCCCGACGTGGGCCTGCACGTGCGCCCCGTCCTGGGATAAGGGAGAGTCGCTCGCCGGCTGGCATCATTCTCCTGTGCACAACGAGCCGGCGCGTAACACCACGATCGACGTCGCGCGCGCTCTCTCCGTGTTCGTCGTCGTCGTTTTCCACGGACTCATCTTCCAGGCCTCAGTGGGGCCCGACGGCGCTCTGCAGGCGGAGCTGTGGGCGCCGCCCATCTGGGTGTGGGGGCTGTCGTGGCTGCTGATGTCCATGCCGCTCTTCTTCGCCTGCGGCGGCTTCGCCAACGCGATCATCGTGGACAAGATGCGACGGCGGGGCACCGGGTTCTCGCACTATCTCGCCAACCGGGGCCGTCGGCTCACCGGAGGGCTGACTGTCTTCGTGACGGTGTTTGCGGTGATCGCCACCGGGGCCGCCTGGGTGGGCTATCCGGCGCTGGCCGCGGAGCTCAGCCGCTCCCTGATGTTCCTCCTGTGGTTCATCTCCGTCTACCTCGTGATCGTCCTGTTCGCGCCGTTCATGGTGATGCTCCACGACCGGTTCGGGGCGTGGGTGATCGTCGCGATGCTGCTGGGCATCATCGTGGTGGACCGCGCATGGATCGGGTTCGGCCGCAACGACATCGGTCAGATCAATATGTTCCTCGTGTGGCCGCTCTGCCATCAGCTGGGCATCGGGTACCAGCGTGGCTGGTTCAGGGAGGGCCCGGCGCGCCGCACCTGGGCACTCCTGCTGGCCGCGGCCGGCGCGATCGTGCTCCTGATCGCCTTCTTCGGCTACCCGGCCTCGGCGGTCGGCTTCGGCAACGCCCCCCGGGCCAACCACCTTCCCCCCACGTTGGCGATGGCGCTGTTGGGAGTTGCCCAGGTGGCAGGTCTCGGGCTCGTGGAGCGGTCACGGGTGTTCGCCGACCTCGCACCGCGGGCCGAGGCGCGGCTCGCCAGGCTGAGTGCGCTCATGATGACGGTCTACCTGTGGCACGTGCCGTGTCTGCTCATCGGTGCAGCCGCGCTACTGCTGCTGGCCACGGCACTGCCGATGGCGGCGCCGGTGCTCCTGGCCCAGACCACAGTGCTGGCGGTCGGCGTGGTCCTGATCCTGGTCCTGGTGCCGCTCATCGGGCTCGTGGAGTACCGGCTGATCCCGCCGCTCGGCACCTCACAGGACCGCTACCTCGCGCTGCTGAGCTACGTGCTGATGATCGCCGGCGCGATGCTGGTGTGGCGCCACGGCACGGTCCTCCACCCGGCCTACCCGGGGTCGATCCTCGGGGTGGTGTCGATCTGGGCCGGGACCTGGACCATGGTGCGGGCGTCCCGGCCGGTGGGGGTGGCGCGCAGCCCAGACGACCTCCTCAAGCCGCGGCGCGGACTCGGGGTCCGACGGGCGGACAACTCCCCGGAGGCGGAGGTCCCCGGGGAGTTGGTGGACCGGATCAGTTGAGGGCGGCCAGGGCGGCGTCATAGTCTCGCTCGTGTGAGGTCTCGGACACCTGCTCGGTGTAGATCACCGTTCCCTCGCCGTCGATGACGACGACGGCGCGCGCCAGGAGGCCGCGGATGGGACCGTCGGTGTAGGTGACCCCGTAGGCGCCTCCGAAGTCCGAGCGGAAGTCCGAGGCCACCACGCTGATCGCGCAGGTGCCGGTGTCCAGGGAGTGGAAGATGACGACAAATCCGGCCATGCCCGGGCCGCCATCCGCAGTGCTGTTCGCCACGAGCGTGCTCCTCGGGTGTGGGTGAGCGCGACACGGCTCGTCGCGGTTTGAGCCCGTTCAACTCGCGTTCACCCGAAGGTGGTGAACTACTCCCATGAGCCAACAGAATCTCCGCGAATACATCGACCATCTGCGCTCCGAGGGCTACGCAGTCGCCGATGTCCACGGCGAGGACCCGTACCTGATCGACCCGCTCGGCAACGCGGTGGAGACATGGCGGGACCGCCACCCCTACGACGAGCTCCTGGACCGGGACTCGTACGAAGCGGAGAAGCGGGAGCTGCAGATCGAACTGCTCAAGTTCCAGTACGCCGCCCAGGATGCGGGCACCAAGCACATCATCATCTTCGAGGGGCGCGACGCTGCAGGCAAGGGAGGTGCCATCAAGCGCTTCACCGAGCACCTCAATCCTCGTAGCGCGCGCGTCGTCGCGCTCGCCGCGCCCACGGAGCGGGAGAAGGGCCAGTGGTACTTCCAGCGCTACGTGCAGCACCTCCCGACGGCGGGCGAGATCGTCCTCTTCGACCGCTCCTGGTACAACCGGGCGGGGGTCGAGCGGGTGATGGGATTCTGCACCGATGAGGAGTACGAGAGCTTCATCCGGCAGGCCCCCCTGTTCGAGCAGATGCTGATCGAGTCCGGTATCACCGTGACGAAGCTGTGGTTCTCGGTGACGCAACGCGAACAGCGCACGCGGTTCGCGATCCGCCAGATCGACCCCGTCCGGCAGTGGAAACTCTCACCGATGGACCTGGAGTCGCTGGGCCGCTGGGAGGACTACACCGCTGCGAAGACGGCGATGCTCAAGCACACCGATACCGAGATCGCCCCCTGGTACCGGATCAAGTCCAACGACAAGAAGCGCGCCCGGCTCAACGCGATGCGCCTCTTCCTGGACCTGCACGACTATGAGGGCAAGGACCCCTCGGCGATCAAGCCCACGGACCCGCTGATCGTGCAGCGGGGCCGCAAGAAGTGGATGAAGGCGGATGAGGAGTCCGCCGAGGACGCCGCAGTCCGCCTCGATGCGACCCGCGGATCCACCACGGACCCTGAGCAGGCCTCCACCAAGCCGAGCGTCCTGTTCGTCTGCGTGAAGAACGGCGGCAAGAGCCAGATGGCTGCCGCCCTCGCCAGGCTGCACGCGGGTGACGCCGTCGACGTGTACTCGGCCGGCACGAAGCCCGCCGCATCGCTCAACGAGGAGTCGCGCGCCAGCGTCGAGCAGCTGGGCGCCACGTTCGAGGGGGAGCAGCCGAAGGCGATCGACCCCGAGATCTTGCGCAGCGTCGACAGGGTGGTGCTGGTCGGCGGCGAGGCGGCGGTGGAGCCCGTCGAAGGCATGCGCGGCACTATCGAGACGTGGCTGACGGACGAGCCGTCCCTGCGCGGCATCGAGGGCGAGGAACGCATGACTTTGGTCCGCGACGACATCGACGCCCGCGTGCGTGCCCTCCTCTCCGAGCTGGTGCCGCCCTCCGCGGACTGACGGTCGGTCCCTGAGCCGAGCTGGACCGCCCGCAGCGCGGGGGGAAGGTCGCCCTTTCGCTCCCTGAGGAGGGCCGCCCGCGAAGCGGCGTGGCCGGTCTACTTCCGCTCCCTGAGGAGGGCCGCCCGCGAAGCGGCGTGGCCGGTCTACTTCCGCTCCCTGAGGAGGGCCGCCCGCGAAGCGGCGTGGCCCGTCTCGAAGGGTTGTGACTACCACCTTGACGCAGTTCTTGTGGGCGGGTGCGGTGAGCCGTGAGTCGATGCCCGGGCGGCCGTTGTCCAGGGTCTCGATGTTTCGTCCAGCCGGGTCGGTGGTCGGGTTGTTGAGGCCGCCCGGGCATCGTCTCCCGTCTCCCCGCACTCGTCCTGTCTGCGGCGTTGCCTGGTCCAGGGTGTGGGCCGGCAGGGCGGCGTTGGGGTCGGGTCTGCCTGAGCGGGATGCCAGTTGGGTGATCGTCGGGTTGGGCACCGCTGCGCAGTGCCGCCCTGCCGTCCCGACCCTCGCGCTCAGGCACGTGACCCTCAGGGGGTGGGTGAAGGTCAGGGGAGCTGGCCGAGGGCGACGATGGCATCCATCAGCGGGCGCAGGTCGTTGTTGCGCACGCGTTGCGAGTTGGCCGACTCGCTGATCCCTTCGCGCCCGGCGATCTCGGCGTTGTCCAGGCCGTCGAGCATGCCCCGGAGGGTGGAGAGGGCCCCCGGCCGCAGCCGGCCGAGATGGGCGTCGATCAGCCGCGACACGGCGTCGGCGGAGGGGGTTGCCGTGGCCCGCTCGTCACGCACCGCCGTGCGCACCGCCTCGTATCCCGGTTTGGCCGCCTGTCCCTTGACCCAGTCGATCGCCTCGCGTGCCTGCCACCAGGCGGAGCCGTCCTGGATCCCGCGAGCCTCGTCGACGACGACCACCTGGCCACCCCCGAGTCCGCAGCGTGCGTCCCACCGGGGGGCGAGCGCGAGCCTGAGCGAGAAGCCGGCAGTCAAGGCGGCGCCGAGGGAGGGGTATACCCCCTGGAGTTCATCGCCGACGGTGGGGCGAAGTTCGTGCAGCGGTTCGACGGCGGCGTTGACGCCCGCGACCGCCCGGAGCACGTCCGCATGCAGGGCGTCTCTCTGCGCGGTGCGCGACGCCACGATGTCGACGAGCAGAGCCACAACGGGCAGCACCTTCGTAGTCTTCATATGTAGAGAATAACTTCATAGCTTCCGGGTGAAGGACAAACCTTATCCCGCGAGAGTGTCGGGGCGGCCGTGTAGCGTTTCCGGCATGGACTGGGGGCTGGTATTGAAGGCCGCGATCGTGCTGCTCGCGGGCCTCGTCGCCGCCCTCGGCAACCCCGTCGTGCGTGCCCTACTGAGGCGGATCGACAAGGCGTCCCTCCCGTCGTCGGAGGTGGAGGTGGCGCAGACCCGGGCCAGCCTCGGCCTGGAGGCGGCCCAGAAGGAGCTTCCGGGCGGCCGGTGGATCGGCATGCTGGAGCGGGTGGCGGTGTACGCGTGCATCGTGGCGGGCTTTCCTGCCGGGATCGCCATGGTGCTGGCGGTCAAGGGTCTGGGGCGGTACGCGGACCTGGCCACGGCGTCGGACTCGGGGACCTCGCGCAAGGGCGAGTTGTTCATCATCGGGACCTTCGCCAGCATGCTGTGGGCAGGGCTCTGGGCCGGCGTCGCCTACTTCGCCGTCCGGGCGTGGTGAGCGCCGGGGGCCTGCTCCCGGAACATGTGGTGGCAGAGCTCCTCGACAGGTGGGCAGAGCCGCATCGTCGCTATCACTCCCAGGCCCACCTGTGCGACGGGCTGGCCGCGCTGGATCTGCTGCAGGCGGGCAGGCTGGAGAGAGTCGCCTTCTGGTTCCACGACGCGGTCCACCACAACGCGAGCCCGGACGACGAACTCGCCTCCGTCGCGCTGGCGCGGGGCCTCCTCCGAGGTCTGCCGGCCGCGGAGGTCGACGAGGTGTGCGGGTTGATCCTGGTCACCGTCGATCACGCGCCTCACCCCGACGACGAGGCCGGTGGACGGATGGCCGACGCAGACCTGCACGGACTGGGGCTCCCGTGGGAGCGGTACTGCATCAATGTCGCGGCGATCCGGGCCGAGCTCCCCGACCTGGGGCCGGCCGAATGGGTCGAGCGTCGGCGACGCTTCGTCGAGCGGATGCTGAGCCGCGGATCGGTCTTCCACACGCCGAAGGGCCTGGCGCTCTGGGAGCGCCAGGCCCGGTACAACCTCCGGCGAGAGCTGGATCAGCTCTCGGCGAGCAGCTGGTAGAGACGCCTCTTCAGGTCCTCGACCTCGGCCGTCGCCTGACCGATGAGGTCCTCGTTGCCGCTCTGGGCGATCGTCCCGACGGCGGACCAGGCCTGACCATAGGCCTGTGCCAGCCCGGCCGCGGGATGTGCGGCCGCGTCGTCGTCCTGCTCCCACGGGGTGGGCCGTTCTGTGGCCTCGGCCTCGGCGCGGCCGGCGTCGGTGATCTCGTAGGCCTTCCCCGCCTCGGAGGCGATGAGGCGGATGAGCCCCTCGTCCTCCAGTTGGTTGAGCGCCGGATAGATGGCGCCGGGGCTCGGCTTCCAGCGCCCGCCGCTGCGGTTGTCGAGCTCCTGGATGATCTGGTA
Source organism: Tessaracoccus sp. MC1627 (assembly GCF_014164725.1). NCBI lineage: Bacteria > Bacillati > Actinomycetota > Actinomycetes > Propionibacteriales > Propionibacteriaceae > Tessaracoccus > Tessaracoccus sp. MC1627. The sequence continues at coordinate 276,413 of NZ_JACJGA010000002.1, forward strand.
GCCGTTGCGCGGCTGTTCGGCGATCAGCAGCAGGGCGGCGTTGCGGACGTCGCCGCGACGGGCGCGGCCTCCACGTCGGCCACCGAACGGGCCGGTGCCGAAGCCGCCGGGGCCGAAGGGTGTGGGTCCGAAGCCGCCGGGGCCGAACGGGCCGCCGCCGGACGGGCCGTGCCCGCCCATCCTGCCGCGGCTAGGGCCTCCGTGGCGGTGACCGCGACCGCGGCGCTCGCCGCGCCGATCGTCGGTGGGTTCCTCGGGCGTGCTGCTTTCGTTGAGCAGGGCGCCGAAGATCTGGTGCAGGGCGGCGCCTCGGCCGCCCCAGGGGTGATGCATCGCGTAGTCCATCGCGAACTCCTTCTGGACAGTGGGGGCTGAATGCCCCGTACGTGTTCCAGGATGCACGATAGCTCGCGATATGTCAAAGATATATCGCGAACTATCGTGAAAGAGTCAGGGCTTCTTGTGCCCCTTGCGCTCCTTGGCCCGATCGTTGGCGTTGAGCGACACCTTGCGGATGCGCACCATCGCCGGGGTGACCTCGAGACACTCGTCGCCCGCGCAGAATTCCAGCGCCTGCTCCATGGACATGTTCTTGGCCGGGATCAGCCGCTCCAGCTCGTCGCCCGTGGAGGAGCGCACGTTGGTGAGCTTCTTCTCCTTCGTGGGGTTGACGTCCATGTCCTCGGCCCGGGGGTTCTCGCCGACGATCATGCCCTCGTACACCTCGGCGCCCGGAGGGACGAACAAGGTGCCGCGCTCCTGCAGGTTGAACAGGGCGTAGGACGTGGTCACGCCCGTCCGGTCCGCCACCAGCGAGCCGGTGGGGCGGGTGCGGAAGTCGCCGGCCCAGGGCTCGAAGCCCTCGCCCACGTGGTTCATGATGCCGGTGCCGCGCGTCTCGGTGAGGAACTCCGTGCGGAAGCCGATGAGGCCGCGGGCAGGGACGATGAACTCCAGCCGGACCCAGCCGGTGCCGTGGTTGACCATCATCTCCATGCGGCCGCGGCGGAGCCCCATGAGCTGCGTGACCACCCCGACGAAGTCCTCGGGGATGTCGACGGTGAGGCGCTCGATGGGCTCATGGACCTTGCCGTCGACCAGCTTGGTGACCACCTGGGGCTTGCCGACGGTGAGCTCGAAGCTCTCCCGGCGCATCATCTCCACCAGGATGGCCAGCTGCAGCTCGCCGCGACCCTGCACCTCCCAGGTGTCCGGGCGCTCGGTGGTGTTGACCTTGATCGACACGTTGCCGACCAGCTCCTGCTCCAGGCGCGCCTTCAGCAGGCGGGCGGTGAGGTTCTTGCCGGACTGGCCCGCCAGCGGTGAGGTGTTGATGCCGATGGTCATGGAGATCGACGGCTCGTCGACGTGGATGAGCGGCAGGGGCTTCGGGTTCTCGGGGTCCGAGAGTGTCTCGCCGATCATGATCTGCGGGATGCCCGCGATGGCGACGATGTCGCCGGGGCCCGCCAGATCCGCCTGCACGCGATCCAGTGCCTGCGTCATGAACATCTCGGTGAGCTTCACCGTGGAGATGGTCCCGTCGGTCTTGCACCACGACACCAGCTGCCCGCGCTTCATTTCGCCGGCGATGATGCGGCACAGGGCAAGGCGGCCGAGGTAGGGGGAGGCGTCGAGGTTGGTGACGTGCGCCTGGAGGACCGCGCCCTCCTCGTAGACGGGGGCGGGGATGTGCTCCATCAGGGTGTCGAACAGCGGCTCGAGGTTGGGGCTGTCCGGCATGCCGCCGTCCTCGGGCTGCGTCAGCGAGGCGCGGCCGGCCTTCGCGGAGGCGTAGACGATGGGGAAGTCGAGCACGTGGGCCGCGTCGTCGTCGATGAGGTCCATGAAGAGGTCGTAGGTCTCCTCGACGACGGCGGAGATGCGCGCGTCGCTACGGTCCACCTTGTTGACCACCACGACGATCGGCAGGTTCTTGGCCAGCGCCTTGCGCAGCACGAAGCGGGTCTGGGGGAGCGGACCCTCGGACGCGTCGATCAGCAGGACCACGCCGTCGACCATCTCAAGCCCGCGCTCCACCTCGCCGCCGAAGTCGGCGTGGCCGGGGGTGTCGATGATGTTGATCGTGACCCCGGAGCCGTCGGGGCGGATGTGCCGCACGCCGGTGTTCTTCGCGAGGATGGTGATGCCCTTCTCGCGCTCCAGGTCCATCGAGTCCATGACGCGGTTGTTGACATCGGATCCCTCGCGGAAGGCTCCGGACTGCCACAACATGGCGTCGACAAGCGTCGTCTTACCGTGGTCGACGTGGGCGACGATGGCGACGTTGCGCAGGTCTTCGCGTGTGGGCATGTGGCATCTCCGGGGGATCGACGGTGGGGGCCGCGGGAGAGTCTACGCGGCGGGAGCCTGGCGCCACGAACCGTGAACCTCGGCTAGACGCCGGATCGAGTGCCGATGGGGTCGGCGGAGCGCGGGAGGCTCAGTCAATCGGATTGCTCGGGCTGAGCGAGGACCTGGTAGGCGGTCTCGGAGGAGTCCCGGAGGAACTGCGCGCAGCGCTCCTGCTCCTCGTGCTCGCCGATCCGCCCCGCCGCGACACTCAGCGCCCACAGCGCCCGCAGGAAGCCGCGGTTGGCTTCGTGCTCCCACGGCACCTGGCCTGAGCCCTTCCAGCCGTTGCGCCGCAGCGTGTCAAGCCCGCGGTGGTAGCCGGTGCGGGCGTAGGCGTAGGCGGCCAGGGAGCTTCCCAGTCCCTCCTCGGCGAGGCAGGTCTCGGCGAGGAGCGCCCAGCACAACGAGGAGGTGGGGTGCTGCGCCACGACCTCCAGGAAGCGCTCCTTGCCGTGCTCGGAGATCGCCGCGAGAGCAGGGTCGTCCGGCAGCAACACGACGACGTTCGAGGCCATCAGGTTGGGGTGCGTCTCGCTCATGGCGTCAGCCTAGCGAGCGGGCCTCAGTTCTCGCCGAACCCGGCCGAGATGAACGCCACCAGCGCGTCGACGGCGTCCTGCGCCTGCGGGCCTGTGGCCGTGAGGCTCAGGGTGTCTCCCTTGCGGGCGTTGAGGGTGGCCAGGCCGATGCTGCTGCCCGCCTTCACGGGGCCGACGTCCCCGTTGCAGATGCGGACATCTGCGTCGAACTTCCTTGCCTCGGCCACGAAGAGCGCCGCAGGCCTCGCGTGCAGGCCGGTCTCGTTGACCAGGACAGCCGTCCCGGTGGCGTCGCCGTCCGCCGCGACCACGGGTGGCACGGATGGTGCCGCAGGAGCGTTCCCCAGCGCGGACAGCTTCGGGGCGAGCGCCGACTCGGCCTCAGCCGCGACATCGTCGATCGACGCTCCACCCACGGCGCGCACCACACCAGCCGTGAGACCCTCCACGAAGGGGGCGGAGAGGACGCGCACGTTCTCGACGCCCGCGAACTCCACGCCCATCTCGGCGCTCATGATCGCTGAGCCCATGTCGACGAAGATCACCACGCCGTCGCCCCGGTCCACCTCCGCGATCGCCTCCGCGACCGCCGCGGCGTCCGTACCCAGCCCGCCGTCGGGCATGCCGGCCGCGATGGCCACGGGAGGGGGCTCCTCGTGGACCATCTGCATGGCCAGCTCGACGGCGGCCTCGGCCAGCGCGCGGCTGTGCGAGACCACCACGATGCCCACCGCCATCAGGCGCCGATCACGTCCGCCAAGGCGTCGAACAGGTACGCCGACGAGGTGGCCCCCGGATCCTGGTGACCCGCGGACCGCTCGCCGAGGTAGCTCGCGCGTCCCTTCTTCGCCACCATGGGGGTGGTGGCGTCACGGCCCACGGCGGCGGACTGCGCGGCCGCCGCGACGGCGTCGTGCAGATCCGCTCCGTCGGCCAGGGCCGCGTCGAAGGCGTCGATGGCCGGGGCCAGCGAATCCACCATCGTCTTGTCGCCCAGCTCCGTCTTGCCGCGGGCGATCAGCCCCTCGAGCCCGGCTCGGAAGGCCTTCGCGAACTCCTGTGGCGAGAGCTCCATCACCGACCCGGTGGCCATCCCCATCTTCATCAGCAGGGTGCCGTACAGCGGGCCGGCGGTGCCGCCGACCGTGCTGACCAGCGTCATGCCCGCCTTCTTGAGCAGGCCGTCGACAGTGGTGGCCGCATCGAGGTGGGTCACCACCGCCGCGGTACCCCGGGCCATGTTGGCGCCGTGGTCCGCGTCACCGATGGCCGAATCGAGGTCCGTGAGGAAGGTCTTGTTCTCGTCGACGATCTGCGCGTAGCGGCGCAGCCAGTCGGCGAGCAGGTCCAGGGTCAGGTGTTGTGCGCTCACATGCCCCACCGTAGCCCCGTGGACTTCACGGGGGCATCCCACAGGCGAATCATGTCGTCGTCCGCCTTGACGAGCGTGAGCGAGCAGCCGGCCATGTCCAGGCTCGTGATGTAGTTGCCCACCAGGTTGCGCTCGACGGTGACCCCCGCGTCCTTCAGCAGCGCCACCACCTCGCCATACATGAGGTACAGCTCGATCAGCGGGGTGCCGCCCATGCCGTTGAGCATGGCGATGACGGGGGCGCCGGTGAAGTCGAGGTCGTGGAGGATGGGATCCACCAGCTGCTTGGCGATGGACTTCGCGTCCGCGATGGGCTCGCGGTGGCGGCCGGGCTCGCCGTGGATGCCGATGCCGATCTCCACTTCGTCCTCGGGCAGGTCGAAGGTGGGCTTGCCGGCCGAGGGGACGGTGCACGAGGTGAGCGCCATGCCCATCGAGCGGCCGTTGTCCGCCACCCGCTGCGCCAGAGTCTTGACGGCGGCCAGGTCCTGGCCCTCCTCGGCGGCTGCGCCGACGATCTTCTCCAGCAGAACGGTGGTGCCCACGCCGCGGCGGCCCGCGGTGTACAGCGAATCCTGCACCGCGACGTCGTCGGCCACGATGACCGTGTCCACCGTGATACCTGCGTCGGTGGCCATCTCCGCGGCCATCTCGAAGTTCATGATGTCGCCGGTGTAGTTCTTCACGATGTGCAGCACGCCCCCGCCGTTGTCCACGACGGTGGTGGCCTCGAACATCTGGTCCGGGGTGGGGGAGGTGAACACCTGGCCGGCGCACGCGGCGTCGAGCATGCCCACGCCGACGAAACCGCCGTGCATCGGCTCGTGACCGGAGCCACCGCCGGAGATGATGGCGACCTTCCCGGCCTCCTTCGGTGTGACGCGGTAGATCACCCGGTTCTCGTGATCTACGCGGACATTCGCGTCTGATGCCTCCACGCCCTTGAGGGCGTCGGCGATCACGTCGTCGGCGGAATTGATGAGCTTCTTCACGGTCCTACCTCCTGCGTCGTTGCGGGTATCCATCGATCCTGATTCCCACAGCGATCGTAGGCAAGGGCCCTGACCTTTCGTGCAGTTTCCTCCAAGCCCGGGGCCACCGATGTGCGCCGATCTCATGCCCTGTCATCCCACATTTCGGGGGAGGGGGGACCATGGAGTCATGAGCATCTCCACCTGCGTCTCGTGCGGCGCACGCAACAGGGTCCCCGCCGCCGCCACCGGCCTGCCGCGATGCGCCAAGTGCAAGGCCGACCTGCCGTGGCTCGTCGACGCCACCGACGCGGATTTCGATGGAGTGGTGGCCACCCGGGTCCCCGTCGTGGTGGACCTGTGGGCGCCCTGGTGCGGGCCGTGCCGCATGGTATCGCCCGTCCTTGAGCGCCTCGCGAAGGCCAAGGCCGGACGGCTCAAGGTGGTCAAGATCAATGTGGATCACAACCGCGCTCTGCAGGCCCGGTTCGAGGCGATGAGCATCCCCACGCTGGTGCTGATGCGCGACGGGAAGGAAGTGGCGCGGCAGGTGGGCGCATTGCCCGCGCAGCAGCTCGAGCGCTGGGTGGAGCAGCACTCCGCCTGAGGGTTCAGGAAGGAGGCCGCCTCCGGTGGCCGGGCCTCGGCTCCGTTAGACTGCCCCGGTAGGGCCCCCGCGAAGAGCTGGGGCTTCATCCATGTGTGTGGAGGTGGCAAGATGCCAAGCGTTGTCGTGGTCGGGGCTCAATGGGGAGACGAAGGCAAGGGCAAGGCGACTGACCAGCTGGGGGACCGCGTCGACGTCTGCGTCCGCTACTCCGGCGGCAACAACGCGGGCCATACGCTGGTGGTCGGCGGCGAGAAGTTCGTGCTGCACCTGCTGCCCTCCGGCATCCTCAACCCCGGGACCACCACCGTGATCGGCAACGGCGTCGTCGTGGATCTGGACGTCCTCGCCGAGGAGTTGGACGTGCTGGCGTCGCGGGGCGTGAACGTGGCTCACCCGCTGATCTCCGCCAACGCCCACATCATCACCGAGTACCACAAGGTGCTGGACAAGGTCACCGAGCGATTCCTCGGCAAGCGGCGGATCGGCACCACGGGCCGTGGCGTGGGGCCGTGCTACTCGGACAAGGTCAACCGCCTCGGCATCCGGATCCAGGACATCCTCGACGAGTCCATCCTGCGGCAGAAGGTCGAGGCCGCGCTGGATCAGAAGAACCAGCTGCTGGTGAAGGTCTACAACCGCCGGGAGATCATCGCCGAGGAGGTCGTGCAGGCCCTCCTCAAGCACGCCGACACCATCCGCCCCCACATCGTGGACTCCGGCCGCTACGTCAACGACGCGCTGGATGCCGGCAAGGTGGTGCTCTTCGAGGGCGCCCAGGCGCACCACCTCGACGTGGACCAGGGCACCTACCCCTACGTCACCTCGTCGAACCCGACGGCGGCCGGCGCCACCACGGGCGGCGGCGTGGGCCCCACCCGGATCGACCGCACCATCGGCATCGCGAAGGCCTACACCACCCGCGTCGGCGAGGGACCGTTCCCCACCGAGCTGTTCGACCACGACGGCGAGGAGCTGCGCCGCATCGGCTCCGAGTTCGGCGCCACCACCGGGCGCCCCCGTCGCTGCGGCTGGTTCGATGCGCTGCTGGTGGAGCAGGCCGTCAAGATCAACGGCTTCACCGACATCTTCCTCACGAAGCTGGACATCCTCAGCGGCTGGGAGAAGATTCCGGTGTGCGTGGCCTACGAGGTCGACGGCGTCCGCCACGACGTGATGCCCATGACGCAGTCGGACTTCCACCACGCCAAGCCCATCTACGAGGAGCTCGACGGCTGGGCCGAGGACATCAGCGGCTGCCGGAGCTTCGACGAGCTGCCGCCCACCTGCCAGGCGTACGTGCACCGGCTCGAGGAGCTGATCGGCTGCCGGATCAGCGGCATCGGGGTGGGCCCCGGGCGCGAGCAGTCGGTGGCCATCAACGACCTGATCTGATGTCGCGGCGAGGCCTGTCCACCGGGCGGCTCGCGTGGGCGCTGGTGGCCATGATCGCGGTGTTCATGACCGGCACCGTGGTGGTGGCCCTGGGCCAGGAGGACATCGGCTGGGGATGGTGGTGGGCGGTCCCCGTCGGCGGGCTGTTCCTGCTGGCGGTCATCGGCTTCAGGGTCCTCGTGCAGCGTTCACAGGAGGCCGCCGAGCGCGAGGATCAATCGTCGGGCCACTAGGCTGACGCGGGTGAAGATCCTTCTCCTTGGCTCCGGGGGGCGCGAGCATGCCCTTGCCCGCGCGCTCGTCGCAGATCCGTCCGTCACCGAGCTGCACGCTGCCCCGGGGAACCCGGGGATCGGGCGCCTCGCCACGCTGCACTCCTTGGACCCGTCCTCGCCCGTCGCCGTGGTGGAGGCGGCACGGTCGCTCGGGGTCGACCTCGTGGTCATCGGCCCGGAGGCGCCGCTGGTGGCGGGGGTGGCCGACGCCCTCCGCGAGGCCGGCATCGACGCGTTCGGACCCGGCCGCGAGGCCGCCGTGCTCGAGGGGTCCAAGGCGTTCGCCAAGGAGGTGATGCGGGCCGCCGGGGTGCCCACCGCGGATTCACGCCTCTGTGAGACGCCGGAGCAGGCGGCGGCGGCGCTGGACGAGTTCGGCGCCCCCTACGTGGTCAAGAACGACGCCCTCGCCGCCGGCAAGGGCGTGGTGGTCACCGACGACCGCGAGGCCGCCCTTGCGCACGCCGCGACCTGCGGCCGCGTGGTGATCGAGGACTACCTGGACGGTCCGGAGGTGAGCCTGTTCGCGATCTGCGACGGCGAGCGCGCGCTCCCGCTGCTGCCCGCGCAGGACTACAAGCGGGTCGGCGACGGCGACGCCGGCCCCAACACCGGCGGCATGGGCGCCTACAGCCCGCTGGCCTGGGCCGACGCAGGGCTGACCGACCAGATCATGGCCGAGGTGATCGCCCCCACGTTGGCGGAGATGAGGCGTCGCGGCACCCCGTTCATCGGGCTCCTCTACGCCGGGCTGGCGCTCACGTCGAGGGGCCTGCGGGTGGTGGAGTTCAACGTCCGCTTCGGAGACCCGGAGACCCAGGCCGTCCTCGCGCTGCTCGACACCCCGCTGGCAGGGGTGCTCCGCGCGGCGGCCCGCGGGGAGCTGGACACCGTCGGTGGGCTGGCGTGGCACGAGGGCGCGGCTGTCGTGGTGGTGTCGGCGGCCGCGGGCTACCCCGGCACCCCCGCCACGGGTGGGGCGATTGGGTTGCCGGAGGACGAGGACGACGCCTACGTGCTGCATGCCGGGACCCGCCTGGACGGCGGGAGGCTCGTCTCCGCCGGCGGTCGCGTGCTGGGCACCGTCGGTCGCGGCGCGGACGTGGGTGAGGCACGCGAGCGCGCGTACGCACTCCTCTCGCGCGTGGACTACGCCGACGGCTTCCACCGCACAGACATCGGAGTTCCGCACTGAGGCCACCAGTGCCGGGATTTCGGGGTCGCGGCGCGAGATGGCAGGCTTTTGGGATGATCACTCGCCGAATTGCCCTCCTCGGACTCGCCGCGACAGCGGTGGCCGCCGCCTCCGGCTGCAGCGGTTCGCCAAGCGACGGATCGGGCTCCAGCTCCTCCGGAGGCACGCAGGGCCCGTCGGCTGAAGCATCGCCGTCGACGATCGGCCACCGCGTTGCGGTCAACACCGGCCTCGCGTCGGGGGTGCTGCCCTCAGACGACGAGGGCGCCCTGGCCGTGAGCCGGCTGGTGCTGGCCGAGGCAACCGCCGTGGTCGTCGTTCAGCCGGCCCCGCCAACGCCGAGCGCTCCGGCCTCGCCGTCGGCTGGCGCCTCGCCGTCGAACAGCGCCTCTCCCAGCGCGGCCACGTCTCCGACGCCCGCTGCCGGTGGGGACGTCGCGGCGGCCTCCGCCACCGCGGCCGCGCTCGGCCTCCCCCTGCTGATCGCCGGGCCCGAGCTCGCTGCCGAGCTCAACCGCCTCCAGACCCGCACCGTGATCGCCTACCCGGCCGCAGGGCTGGACCTCGGGGACCGCGAGGTCGTCGACGGCCCGGCCGATCCCGCCGAGCTGCAGGTGGAGGGACTCCCCGCCGAGACCGCCCCCGCGACCGCCGCCGCGCTGCGACCCAGGGGCGAGTCCGTCTCCGCCGCCACGGCCGCGATCCTGGCGGCAGCCGGCATCGCCCTCACCGAGGTGCCCTTCACGGATCCGCGCGCCACGGCCGAGTCGGTGGCGCTGGTCAAGGGGGCCACCGGAGCCGTCCTCGGCGTCGGCGCGTTCGGCGACTCCGCCCGTTTCGCCGCGCGGGTGGAGGCCGCCCGCACGCTTCCGGAACTGCCGGGCGGTGGAGTCGCGCCGTTCCCGGGACGGATGATGGTGGCCCTCTATGGGCACCCGTCCGGCGGCACCCTCGGGGTGCTGGGCGAGCAGGGGCCGGAACAGTCCGTCGCCCGGGTGAAGGAGTTTGCCGCCCAGTATCAGGCCTTCAGTGACGTCCCGGTCATCGGCGCGTTCGAGATCATCACGACCGTGGCCAGCGCGTCGGCCGGCCCCGACGGTGACTATTCCTACGAGACCCCGGCCGAGCAGCTACTGCCCTACATCGAGGCGGCCGAGGCGGCGGGCATCTACTGCGTGCTGGACCTCCAGCCCGGGCACACCGACTTCCTGACCCAGGCCAAGCGCTACGAGGAGCTGTTGAAGCGGCCCACCGTCGGTCTCGCGATCGATCCCGAGTGGCGGCTGAAGCCCGGCCAGCGCCACATGACCATCATCGGCCAGGTGGAGGTGGACGAGGTCAACGCCACCGGAGCCTGGTTGGCGGACCTGGTGGCGGCCAACAACCTGCCCCCGAAGGTGGTGATCCTGCACCAGTTCCAGCAGCGGATGATCGTCGGCCGCGAGCGGCTCGACACCACCCGCGACGAGCTGCAGTACCTCGTCCACGCCGACGGGCACGGCAACCCGCCGCTCAAGCAGGCGACCTGGCGCAACCTCAAGGAGGGCCTGCCGGCCAACGTCTGGCTGGGGTGGAAGAACTTCATCGACGAGGACTCCCCGACGATGACGCCCCAGGAGACGATGGAGGACGTGGAGCCGCGACCCAACTTCGTGTCGTACCAGTAGCGGGAGGAGCGGTCAGGGGAGCAGCGGCGGCACCGCCTCCCGCGGGTGCTTCAGCCACGACTCCGGCACGCCCAGGCCCTCGGCCAACTCACGCGCCCTCGGCCTCAGCTCGCCGCACAGGTCGTCGACGGTGGCCGTGATCGCCTTGCTGCGGCGCGGGTCGAAGGCCTCGTGCTCCAGGTACCAGGCGCGGTTGGACTCGATGGTGGCCAGCGCGTAGAGGTCGCAGACCTTCACCAGCATCGCCGTGACGTAGTCGTCGTCGCACTGCTCGATCCCCTCGATGAAGGCCTCGAGCACAATGCGGTCCACGTGCGCCTTCGCGGCTTCGAGCATGTGCGTCTGGCACGCGTTCAGCGCGGCCGGCTGCTGCGCGTCCGGCAGCTTGCTCGCGGCCCGCATCCGCCGGGCGAGGCCCTCGACGGTGTGCTTCTCGCGGAACTCGAACATCTGCACGTGCCACCCGCGGGCGCGCATCCGTTCCGAGTCCGGCTTGCGGTCGGCGATGGCCACGAGTCGGTCGATGAGGGAGCGCGCCGTCGTGCGCTCCAGGACGGTCTGCCCGATCATGGCCGCCGTCTTCTGCGCGGTGCCGCGCAGGTCCATGTCGCCCCACGTGGACTTGTACTCCAGCAGCAGCGCCTTGGCGACCAGCTGGAGCAGCACGGTGTTGTCGCCCTCGAAGGTGGCGAACACGTCGGCGTCCTGGCGGGCCATCGTGATGCCGTTGTCCGACATGTAGCCGGCGCCCCCGCAGGCCTCGCGGGCCTCCTGCATGGAGTCCAACGCCCACCTGGTGAGCAGCGCCTTCATGCCGGCGGCCCGAGTCTCCAGCTCGCGCGAGGCCTGCTGGTCCGAACTTCCGGCATCCATCACGCGCTGCAGCTGCAGCGCGAGCTCGTTCTGTGCGAATCCGTAGGCGTAGGCCCGTGCCACATGGGGCAGGAGCCGGCGTTGGTGGGTGAGGTAGTCCAGCAGCAGGATCTCCTCCCCGAGACCCGGGCGGCGGAACTGCCGGCGCTCGTCCCCGTAGCGCACCGCGATGCTCAGTGCCTTGCGGGCAGCCGAGGCGGCCCCACCGCCGACGCAGATCCGGCCGCGGACCAGCGTGCCGAGCATGGTGAAGAACCGCGCGTTCTTGCTCTCGATGGGCGACTGGTAGTGGCCCTCGTCGTCGACGCCCCCGTAGCGGTCCAGCAGCATCAGCCGCGGCACGCGGACGTGATCGAAGGCGATGGTGCCGTTGTCGATGCCCAGGAGGCCGCCCTTGTGGCCGTGGTCCCCGGTGGTGACGCCCGGCAGGTCGTTGCCCGCCTCGTCGCGGATGGGCACCAGCACCACATGCACGCCCTGGTGCTCGCCGTCGACCATCAACTGCCCGAAGACGGCGGCCATCCGTCCGTCCCGGGCTGCGTTGCCGATGTAGGCCTTGGTGGCCGATGGCGTGGGCGAATGGACCTCGAACTCGGCCGTCTCGGGCAGCCACGTGATGGTGGTCTCGATGGACTGCACATCTGACCCGTGGCCCAACTCCGTCATGGCGAAGCAGCCGAGCAGCTCGGTGCTGATGGCGCCGGGCAGGAACGTCTCGTGGTGGTACTGCGTGCCGAGGTTGGTGATGGCGCCGCCGAACAGGCCGTGCTGCACGCCGGTCTTGATGGTGAGCGACAGGTCGCCCATGGCCACCATCTCGAAGTTGGCCACGGACTCGGCCGCGGTGCCCGTGCCGCCCTGGGCGATGGGGAAGCCCGCGGTGACGAAGTTGCGCTGGGCGAGCTTCACCACGCGGTCCAGCGTCCAGTCCCGGGCCTCGTCGACGGTGAGGGCGGTGTCGCGGACCACGTCGTCGGGGCTCACCTCGTCGCGCCATCGCTGCTTCAGCGCGTGGAAGGGCCCGTCGAGGGCGCGGCGCAGGGCCTCGCCGGTTGGGGAGATGGTGGTGCCGTGGGCGGCCGGGCCGGCGGAGGTGGTGGGTCGGGTGTCTCGGGTGGCGGTCAGTGTCATGGGGTCAGCTCCTTGGTTTGAGCGGCGAACGCCGGGGCGAACAGTTGGTCGATGTAGTCGACGACCTCTGCGCGGGGCCGTCGGAGATTGGTGATGATCCAGCGGTCGGCGACCGCCCAGATGAAGCCCACCGCGCCGTGGCCCCACGTGTTGGCGGGCTCCTCGTCGAGGCCCTGGCGCCTCAGCCAGGAGCGGAAGGCGGCGGCCACCTCGTTACCGATGCGTGTGGTGATGCCGAGGACCGGATCGTCGACCGGCGACTCCCCGGCGGGCCTGGTGGAGACGAACAGATACAGGTTGCGGTCCCGCTCGACGACGGCGAGGTAGGCGTCGGCGAGGGTACGCACGAGGTCGCGGGGTTCGAAGGTCGCGGCGTCCTCAAGCGGCAGCTTGCGCAGGATGAACTCGTGCACGGACTCGACGACGGCGCGGTACAGGCCCGCCTTGTCGCCGAAGTGACGGTAGAGGACCGTCTTGGACGTCCTGCTGAGCGCGGCGATCTCGTCCATGCCCACCAAGGGCCCGTGCTCGCGGATGGCGCGCACGGCGTCCTCGACCAGCGCCCGACGGCGGAGGCTGTTGTGCTCGTCCCAGCGTGAGGCGCGGCCGTCCGGTTGGGGGGGCGCGGCCACCGTCGGGGGATCGTCGGCGATCTTCATGCAACTCAGAGTACCTGAAACTCTGCGTATCTGCTACTGTGGGTATCGAATACCCCAGCGAGAGGATCAACGTCGATGACACGCACCGCAGTGGTGGTGGGCGGCAACCGCACCCCCTTCGTCAAGGCCGGCGGCAAGTACGCCGAGGCCTCAGCCCAGGACCTGTTGACCGCGGCCCTCGACGGGCTGGTCGCCAGGTTCGGCCTGGCCGGCCAGGAGGTGGGTGAGGTCGTCGCCGGCGCGGTGCTCAAGCACACGCGCGACTTCAACCTCACCCGGGAGGCGGTGCTCGGCTCCGCGCTCTCCCCGCACACCCCCGCATGCGACCTGCAGCAGGCCTGCGGCACCGGCCTGGAGGCCGTGGTCTACGCCTCGAACAAGATCCGGCTGGGCCAGGTGGACGTGGCCATCGCGGGCGGCGTGGACTCGGCCTCCGACGCTCCGCTGGTCACCTCCGAGGGGATGCGCAAGGCGATGCTGGCGCTGTCGCGGGCCAGGTCCCTGCCGGACAAGCTCGCCGCGCTGGCGCGGATCCGTCCCGCGGACCTGGCTCCCGTGCCGCCCGCCGTCGTCGAGCCGCGCACCGGCCTGAGCATGGGCGAGTCCCAGGCGCTGACCACCGCGAAGTGGGGCGTGACGCGCGAGGACCAGGACGACCTCGCCCTGGCCTCGCACCGGAACCTGGCCGCCGCGTGGGACGAGGGGTTCTTCGACGACCTGGTAACGCCGTACCTGAAGGTGTCGCGCGACGGCATCCTTCGACCCGACACCACTCAAGAGGCGCTCGGGAAGCTGCGCACCGTCTTCGGCAAGGGTGACGAGGCGACTATGACCGCCGGCAACTCCACGGCCCTCACCGACGGCGCCGCCCTGGTGCTCGTTGCGGAGGAGGAGTTCGCGCGCGGCCGCGGCTGGCCCGTCTGGGCCAGGGTGGTGGACGCGCAGGTGGCCGCCGCGGACTACACGACGGGCAAGGAGGACCTCCTCCTGGCGCCGACGCGCGCCATCCCGAAGCTCCTCGAGCGCAACGGCCTGACCCTGGCGGACTTCGACTTCCTGGAGATCCACGAGGCGTTCGCCTCCACGGTCCTGGCCACGATCAAGGCGCTGGAGGCCAACGGCGTGGGCACCGTCGACCGCTCGAAGCTCAACGTGAAGGGGTCGTCGCTGGCTGCGGGTCACCCCTTCGCGGCCACCGGCGGCAGAATCGTCGCGTCGTTGGCGAAGATGTTGCACGAGCGGGGCCCGGGCTCCCGTGGACTGGTGTCGATCTGCGCGGCCGGCGGCCAGGGCGTCGTCGCGATCCTGGAGGCGTGAGATGGACGTGCTGGAGAAGTTGTATGCAACCCCCGCTGGGAAGTTCGTGGCCCGGAAGGCCGGCCTGGCCGACCCGCCGGTGCTCCGCCGCGGGCGCGTGATGCCGTCGGGGCCGGTGGTGCTGGGCGCGCTCGACGGTGGGGGCCTGGCCGCGTCGACGCTGGCCCAGCTGGGTGTCGTCCCCGGCGAGGCGATGCTCGACGTCCCGGAGACGCGGACGAAGGACGAGAAGGGTCGCGACGTTCCGCCGCGCTACCCGGTGCGCCCCGGGGCCGTCGTGGTGGACGCCACCGGCGTGCGTGAGATCGCTCAGCTGGAGGGGCTGCGGCAGGTGCTGCGCCCGGCGATGCGCTCCCTGGAGGGCTCCGGCCGCGTGATCATCCTGGCCACCGACGCCCGCGACGTGACCGGCCTGGAGGCCAAGGCCGTGGCCCAGGGCATCGACGGGATCAACCGCACGGTGGCCAAGGAGTTGCGGGGCGGCGCCACGTCGAACTTGGTGTTCGTCCGCACCGGCACCTCCGCCGCGGACCTCGCCTCCACGCTGTCCTTCCTGCTGGAGGGCCGCTCGGCCTTCGTGAGCGGGCAGACGTGGCGGGTGGGGCCGTCGAAGGACCCGCATGAGCTGACGGCGCGCCCGTTCGAGGGGCGGATCGTGGTGGTCACGGGGGCGGCCCGGGGGATCGGTGCCGCCATCGCGCGGACCTTCGCCCGTGATGGGGCGACGGTGGTCGCCGTCGACATCCCCGCGGCCGGGGACGCGCTCGCCAAGGTCGCCAACGGGATCGGCGGCTCGGCGCTGCAGCTCGACATCACCCTGGCGGATGCCGGGGCCAGGATCGCGGCCCACGTGGCTCACGTGCACGGGGAGTCCGCCCGGATCTGGGCCATCGTGCACAACGCGGGCATCACCCGCGACAAGCTGCTCGCCAACCTCGACGAGCAGCGGTGGTCCTCGGTGCTCGACGTGAACCTCGCCGCGGAGATGCGGATCAACGACTACCTGCTCACCCACGACGTGCCCGGTGGGCTGGACGAGGCGGCCCGGATCGTCGGCATCGCGTCCACCTCGGGCGTGGCGGGCAACAAGGGACAGACCAACTACGCCGCCTCCAAGGCCGGCGTCATGGGCCTGGTCTGGGCGATGCGCGACGAGCTGGCGGACCGGCCGATCACCGTCAACGCCGTCGCGCCCGGGTTCATCGAGACCGAGATGACGGCCGCCATCCCGTTCGTGCAGCGCGAGATCTTCCGGCGCTCGAACTCGCTCACGCAGGGTGGCAACCCCGTCGACGTGGCCGAGACGCTGGCCTACCTGTGCGGGCCGGCCTCCGGCGGGGTCGACGGGCAGGTCATCCGGGTGTGCGGGCAGAACCTGGTGGGCGCCTGATGGCGCGCGACGTGCGGGTGCTTCCGGCGCTGCCGGAGCCGTCGGGCGTGCTGGCGAAGGCCGCGCTGGGGATGCTGAAGAAGCCGGGGGAGGTGTCGTCCCTGCCGGATCGCAGCTACCTGGTGTTGGAGCACCGGGTTGAGGTGTCGCGGCTGGCGGCCTACTGCGCCGAGACCGGCTTCGCTTTGCGCGACGCGATGCCCGCCACCTGGCTGCACGTGCTGACGTTCCCGCTGCAGATGGAGGTGATGGCGGCAGACGACTTCCCCTTCCCTCTGGCCGGGCTGGTGCACGTGACCAACGAGATGACGCTGCACCGTCGGGTCACCGTCGACGAGCCGCTGAGGATCCTGGTGCGGGCGGAGAATCTCCAGCCCCACGCCAAGGGAGCCACCTTCGACATGGTGGGCGAGATCCACGCCGCAGATGAGCTGGTGTGGCGGGGAGTTTCGGTGTACCTGGCGTCGGGGGCCAAGGTGGCGGGGGAGGCGCCGTCGCCGGTGCGGCTGCAGGCGCCGTCGGTGGCGCCGTCGCAGGAATGGCGGCTCGGCGCTGACCAGGGCCGTCGCTACGCGGCGGTCTCGGGCGACTCGAACCCCATCCACCTCAACCCGTTGACCGCCCGGCTGTTCGGCTTCCCGAGGCCGATCATCCACGGGATGTGGACCCACGCCCGCGCTGTCGCGGCGTTGGGCGGCGGGCTGCCGGAGGCGTACACGGTGCGGGTCCAGTTCGCCAAGCCCATCCTGTTGCCGGGAAAGGTGCGGTTCGCCGCGGCGCGCGACGAGGCGGGCTGGAGGTTCGCCGTCGTCAACCGGGAAGGCAAGCCCCACCTCGTGGGTGAGCTGACGTGAGCGCGTGCCTCTGCGGTGGGGCTTCCTGGGGGACGTGCTGCGGGCCGCTTCTGGCAGGCGAGCGCCAGGCGGCGACCGCTGAGGAGCTGATGCGGTCGCGGTACAGCGCGTTCGTGGTCGGCGACGGCGACTACCTGTGGCGCACCTGGCACCCGAGCACGCGCCCGGAATCGGTTCGTGCGCACGGCGTCGAGTGGACGGGGCTGACGGTCCTGGACGTGGTCGACGGTGGGCCGGGCGACGAGGTGGGCGTGGTGGAGTTCGAGGCAGCGCATCGCGACGGTGCGCTGCGGGAACGCTCCCGGTTCGCGCGCCGGGCGGGGCGGTGGATGTACGTCGACGGTGCCTTCCCCGACCCCTGACACGAGGCAGTTCCGTTGGGTGAGCCTCGTCGGGATTCGCAAACGGTGAGGATCAGGGGAGATAGCTCCCATAGAGAGCTATCTCCCCGGATCCTCACTATTCAGGTACCGGCGACGGAGGGGTGAGGTGCCCGCCCGTCCGCAGGATGCGCAGCAACTTGGCGCTGGTCTTGCTCCAGGTCCTATGGATCTGGCTGTAGCTCAGCCGCAACGTCGAGTATCCGAGTTCGCGCGCCGCCAGGTCCCGTCGTCGGTCCTCCCTGTGATCGGTGTGGTGGGCGGCGCTGTCGCACTCGATGATCAGGGATCTCCCGACGAGCAGATCCACCGCTCCCACTCCTGAGATCTGCTGCTGGGAACGGACGGAGAAACGGTGCTGCTGGAGGAACAGTCGGACCCGCGTTTCCGAGCCGGACCCCGCGTCGCCGTCGAAGAACTGCAAGGTGCGCTGCTTGTGGACAGGGGCTTCGCGGATCAGGATGTCTGCGACATCGGTGGACAGCAGTTCCTTGTTGACGGCTGACTCAAGGACCATCAGGGCCTTCTCGGGATTGTGATGGCGGATCACCTGGGCGAGGCAGTCGCTCAGCGGATAGAGCGCGATCCTCGGCAAGTCCCCGCGCGATCGATGCCAGGTCGAGCTCAGGGAGGCGGATCCCATGCCGACGATGAAGTGCGCCTCCGCTACCTGGGGCGTCCAGAGGCCATGCAGTTGGCACCCGCTCAAGCAGCCAACCCGGGCGCGAGCGGCGAGCGCCTCCAACTCCCACGCATGTGCCTGGGGAGTCGCGTACCAGCCCCGCGACACCTTCCTCAGACGTCCGTCATCCAGCTCGCCCCTGATCCGGGCCGAGTCGTAGCCCAGGGTCCTGAGGTGGGCCAGGGACATGACCCCGGGGAGGCTTGGGAGTGAGGAATCGGGGAGATGGCCCTCTCTGGGCTCTATCTCCCCGGAATCGCACTGGTTGTGTGATGGCTGGCTGGGCACGTCGCCATGGTGGGGCGCTGGGCACCGACTTTTCCGGTATCCACAGGGGGAGTCCTAGGCTGTGGTGCCATGAGCGTCCCCAACGTGCTGGCCAACCGCTACGCCTCGCAGCAGATGCGCGACATCTGGGCCCCCGAGGCCAAGATCGTCTCCGAGCGAAAGCTATGGCTCGCCGTGCTGCGCGCACAACGCGACCTCGGCGTCGACTTCGGCGGGGCGAACGCCGACGAGGTGATCGCGGCCTACGAGCGGGTGATCGACCAGGTGGACCTCGACTCCATCAACGCCCTCGAACGCATCACCCGCCACGACGTGAAGGCCCGGATCGAGGAGTTCAACGACCTTGCCGGGTTCGAACACATCCACAAGGGCATGACGTCTCGCGACCTCACCGAGAACATCGAACAGCTGCAGGTGCTCGACTCGCTGCGGGCAGTCCGGATCCGCGTGGTGGCGGCGCTGGCGCAACTCGCCCGGCTGGCGAGCGAGTACGCCGATCAGCCGCTGACGGGCCGCTCCCACAACGTGGCCGCGCAGCTGACCACCCTGGGCAAGCGGTTCGCCACGGCGGCCGACGAGCTGCTCACGGGCCTCGCCCGCCTCGACGACCTCATCGCCCGTTACCCCGCTCGCGGGATCAAGGGCCCCGTCGGCACCGCCCAGGACATGCTCGATCTCCTCGGCGGCGACGCCGGCAAGCTGGCCGAGCTTGAGCAGCGGATCGCCGACGAACTCGGCTTCGGGGCCGTCCTCACCTCGACGGGGCAGGTGTACCCGCGCTCGCTTGACTACGACGCGGTCACCGCGCTGGCGCAGATCTCCGCGGCGCCGTCGAACGTGGCCACCACCATCCGCCTGATGGCGGGCCTCGAGCTGGTGACCGAGGGGTTCAAGGAGGGGCAGGTGGGCTCGTCGGCGATGCCCCACAAGATGAACACCCGCTCCTGCGAGCGCGTCAACGGCCTCGCCGTCGTCATCCGCGGCTACGTGTCCATGGTGGGCGAGCTCGCCGGCGACCAGTGGAACGAGGGCGACGTCTCCTGCTCCGTGGTGCGCAGGATCGCGCTGCCGGACGCGTTCTTCGCCCTCGACGGCCTGTTCGAGACGTTCCTCACGGTGCTGGCGGACTTCGGCGCCTTCCCCGCCGTCATCGAGGCCGAGCTCGACCGCTACCTGCCGTTCCTCACCACCACGAAGGTGCTGATGGCCGCCGTCCGCAAGGGCGTGGGCCGGGAGGTCGCGCACGAGGCGATCAAGGAGCACGCCGTCGCGGTGGCGCTGGACCTGCGCAAGGGAGCGCGGGTCAACGACCTCCTCGACCGACTCGCCGGCGACGAGCGCCTCGGGCTCACCCGCGACGAGCTCGGCGCGCTGGTGGTCAGCCCGCTGGAGTTGGCGGGAACGGCGCAGGCGCAGGTGTCGCGGGTGGCGGCGCGCGTGGCTGAGGTCGTCGCGGCGGATCCGGAGGCGGCCGCGTACCGCCCGGGCGCCGTGCTCTGACCGGAGTTATCCACAGCTGACGGACCGGATGCGGAGATGACCCGGTTGCTTGGTTGAATAGGCCCCGACCTGTTCGATCGGAGAGCCCATGCGTCACCTTCTCGTGCCCCTCGCTGTCGTGGCGCTCGCCGTGGGCTGCACCCCGGACGTCGCCCCGACGGCGTCGCCGTCGGTGTTCGTGTCGCCGACGGCGTCCGCGAGTCCCTCGGTGTCGCCGAGTCCGTCCCCGACGGCAGTGGAGTCGTTTCCGCCGGCCCCCGCGACGGAGTCGGCTGAGCAGGCTGCGATTCGGGCGGCCTGGATGGAGTACTGGCGGGTTTATGAGAAGTTCGCGGCCGACCCGTCCCTGACTGACTGGACCGAGACGCAGTATGTGACCACTGAAGAGGAGGCGGCGCTGATCATTCAGGCTCTTGGCGAGCTGCGGGATAACGGGTGGAAGTCCCTCGGTGGACGAGTGTTCCGGGGCGTTGCGATCACGGAAGTTCCAAATCAGCAGGAGGCTGGCACTGCCGAGATCAGTTACTGCCTGGACCGCAGCGGCGTGAGCCTTGTCGACGCTGAGACCGGGACAGCCGTGACAGTTGACGTACCACCTACCTTCCTCGAGACTGCAACTCTCCGGGTCGGTCTGGACGGCAAGTGGCGAGTCGCGATGATCAGAAACGAGCCTGCCGCATGTTGAGGGCTCTCCGGCTCTTGCTAGCGATCATCTGTCTTGTCACCCTTCAGACACTCACCGCTGCGGCAGAGCAGCAGTGTGTCCGTGTCTCGTCCGACACTGGCATTTGCTATGCATGGATCGAGCTACCAACCTCTCCCGAAGGATCGTCGAAGGGGGATGGATCGGGAGGCGGTGGCACCAGTAGCGGCGGTGAACGGACCTGCTCCTTCGCTGGCGAGGAGATCGCCTGCCGGACGGCCTACGGGACGTGGAGCGGCGCGGCCCAAGGTTGGTGCCGAATCAAGGAGCCGCAGCCACCGCTGACTGACGCGTCATGGGAGGCCAACAGCGAGGGCGCCATCTATACCTGTATTCGTCCGAACGGCTCCCTGGTGCGCGACCCCGGGATGGTCTTCACGCGCTGGCTGCCCGCGCCCCCAGACCCAGTGACTCAAGCCGATGCCGAGGCCGCCGCCCGACGGGTCCTGGCATCCATCGGCCTCGAGGCCATCGACCTCGGCATGCAGCCCCGCGGCGACACCACCGAACGGATCGGCTTCGTCGGATGGGAGACCTGGCTGTGGGCCGACACCCCGTCGGACAAGCAGTGGGGCCCGGTCACCGCCTCCGCGACCGACTCCGGCATCGCGGTGACCCTGACCGCAGGCGCCAGCCGCGTCCAGTGGGACATGGGCGACGGTGAAACGGTCTCCTGCGGCCGCGGCACCGCGTGGTCCTCCGCGCGTACCCAGGGCGGGAAGAACGTCGCCTCGCCCGACTGCGGGTACGTGTACCTCGAGGACGGCCGCTACACCGTCACCGCGACCTCCACCTGGTCGGTGGACTGGTCCGCGGCCGGCTTCACCGGCACCCTCCCACTGCAGCTGAGTCGCTCCGCGGACGTCATCGTCGGTGAGTTGCAGTCGGTGTCGGTGCGATGACCACCCGCGACCAACGAGGGCTCGCGCTGTCGGTGTGGACCTCGGTGTCGCTGCCCGCCTTCATCCTCATGGTGGGCCTCGGGGTGGACTTCGCCGGGCATGCCGCCGCCGAGCAGGAGGCGAGGGCGGTGGCGTCCCAGGCGGCCAGAGCCGCGACACACGAGCTCCGCATCACCCCGGACGGCGCCACCCTCGACGTGGCCGCGGCCAAGAGGGAGGCGGTCAGCTTCGCCCGCGTGGCGGGGCTGTCCGCCGAGGCCAGGGTCGAGGGCGGCAACCGCGCCCATGTGACGGTGCGCGGCTCGTACGAGACTTTGTTTCTCGGCATCATCGCCATCAACACCATCCCCATCGAGGTGGAGGGCAGCGCTCAGGCCGTGACAACGCTCGACGGCGCCGAGGCCTGAAAAATCCTGTTCGCCCATGGCGATCACGGCTGGCCGTCGGGAATGACCGGCCCCATCGTCGGGTTGGGGGATTCAGCAAGGCCCCCGACGAAGGACCGACGATGACCGAAGCGGTAACCCGCCCCAAGCGCAACCAGGCCACCGGCGCCTGGGCCGACGGCGACAAGACGCCGCTGAACCCCAACGAGGTGTTCAAGCAGGCCGACGACGGGCTCAACGTCCGCGCCCGCATCGAGGAGGTCTACTCCAAGGAGGGCTTCTCCAGCATCGCGCCAGAGGATCTGCGCGGCAGGATGCGCTGGTGGGGTCTCTACACGCAGCGCAAGCCCGGAATCGACGGCGGGAAGACCGCCACGCTTCCCCCCGAGGCCCTCGACGACGAGTTCTTCATGATGCGCGTGCGTTCCGACGGCGGGTCCCTGACCAACGAGCAGCTGCGGGTCGTCGCCACCATCTCCACCGAGTTCGCCCGCGACACCGCGGACATCTCGGACCGCGAGAACATCCAGCTGCACTGGATCCGCGTGGAGGACGTGCCGGAAATCTGGCGCCGCCTCGAGGCGGTGGGCCTGACCACCGCTGAGGCCTGCGGCGACACCCCCCGCGTCATCCTCGGCTCGCCCGTGGCGGGCATCGCCGCCAACGAGATCGTCGATGGCACCCCCGCCGTGCGCGCCATCCTGGACAACTACATCGGCACCCCCGAGTTCTCCAACCTGCCCCGCAAGTTCAAGACCGCCATCTCCGGCAGCCCCAACCTCGACGTGGCGCACGAGGCCAACGACGTCTCCTTCGTCGGCGTCATCCACCCCGAGCACGGCCCCGGCTTCGACGTATGGGCGGCCGGCGGGCTCTCCACCAACCCGATGTTCGCGCAGCGGCTCGGCGCGTGGGTGCCGCTGGAGGAGGTCCCAGAGGTGTGGAAGGGCGTGGTCTCGATCTTCCGCGACTACGGCTACCGCCGCCTCCGCAACCGCGCCCGCCTCAAGTTCCTCATGGCGGACTGGGGGCCGGAGAAGTTCCGCCACGTCCTCGAGACCGAGTACCTGGGGCGCAAGCTTCTCGACGGCCCACCCCAGGACGCCACCCACCTCCGCCGCGACCATGTGGGCGTCAACGCCCAGGCCGACGGCACGTTCTGGGTGGGCGTCGCGCCCATCGCCGGCCGCGTCTCGGGCACCCGGCTCACCCGCATCGCGGACCTCGCCGCCCAGCACGGCTCCGGCCGCGTTCGGCTCACCCCCCACCAGAAGCTGCTCGTCCTCGACGTGCCCGGCGACGCCGTCGAGGCTCTCGTCGAGGCGCTCGACGCCGAGGACCTGCCCGCGCGGCCGTCGGAGTTCCGCCGCGGCGTGATGGCCTGCACCGGCATCGAGTACTGCAAGCTGGCGCTCGTGGAGACGAAGGCGCGCGCCCGCCTCATCGTCGAGGAGCTCGAGGCCCGGCTCCCGGAATTCGACGTGCCGTTCAGCATCCACGTCAACGGCTGCCCCAACGCCTGCGCCCGCACCCAGGTGGCGGACGTGGGCCTCAAGGGCATGGTGCAGTCCGACGCGGACGGCAACCTCGTCGAGCTCTTCCAGGTGCACCTCGGCGGCGGACTCGGCGCCACCCCGCAGTTGGCCCGCAAGACCAGGGCACTGAAGGTGGCGGCCGCGGACCTGCCGGACTACATCGAGCGCCTGGCACGCACGTTCCTCGCCCACCGCGACGCCGACGAGCCCTTCGCGCAGTGGGCCCACCGGGCCGACGAGGACCTCCTGCGATGAGCGCGGTGATCTTCCACTGCCCGTTCTGCGCGGAGGAGGACCTGCGCCCCGTCGAGGAGCCCATCGGGGCCTGGCACTGCCTGGCCTGCGCCCGAGTGTTCTCCGTCACCCAGCACCGGGTGGCAGCCGAGCACATCCCAGCCCGGATCGCCGAAGAGGAGGCCAAGCACCATGGATGACCTGCACGCCATCGCCGACGAGGCCAACGAGCGGTTCACCGCCCTCGAGTCGGACCCCGCCTACGCGGGCCACCTCGGCAAGGTGAAGCTCAGCCGCGAGGTCCTGCAGTGGGCCGAGGAAACCTTCGGCGCGGACATCACTGTCGCGTCGTCGATGGGCGACGAGGTGCTGGTGGAGCTGATCGCCCAGTCGGCGCCCAGCCTTGACGTGTTCTTCCTCGACACCGGCTACCACTTCGCCGAGACCCTCGAAACCCGCGACCACTACGCCGAACGCGTCAAGATCCGCACCATCCTGCCCGTGCTGAGCGTCAACCAGCAGGACGCCGAATACGGAGCCCGGCTCCACGACCGCGACCCAGACCTCTGCTGCGCCATGCGCAAGGTGGAGCCCCTCAACCGCGCCATCGCCGGTCACAAGGCCTGGGTCACGGGGATGCGGCGGGTTGACGCGCCCACCCGCACCGACATCACGCTGGTGGGCTTCGACGAGAAGCGGCGGATCGTCAAGCTCAACCCGATCGCGGCCTGGGACGACGACGACGTGGACCGGTTCGCCTTCGAGGAGGACGTCCACCTCAACCCGCTGCGGGAGCGCGGCTACGCGTCGATCGGCTGCGCGCCCTGCACGCGCCCCGTCGCCCCCGGAGAAGACCCCCGAGCCGGCCGCTGGGCCGGGAAGAACAAGACCGAATGCGGATTGCACACATGACACTTCCCCCCGAATACACCCTGGACCACCTGGACCACCTGGAGTCCGAGGCCATCCACATCTTCCGGGAGGTGGAGGGCGAGTTCGAGCGCCCCGTCATCCTGTTCAGCGGCGGCAAGGACTCCGTCGTCATGCTGCACCTGGCGCTCAAGGCGTTCGCCCCGGCGCCGCTGCCGTTCGCGCTCCTCCACGTGGACACCGGCCACAACTTCCCCGAGGTGCTGACCTACCGCGACGACACCGTCGCGCGGATCGGCGCCCGGCTCCACGTGGCCTCCGTGCAGGACTACATCGACGACGGACGCCTCCGCGAGCGCCCCGACGGCACCCGCAACCCGCTTCAGACCGTCCCGCTGCTCGACGCCATCGAGGCCGGCCGATTCGACGCCGTGTTCGGCGGCGGGCGGCGCGACGAGGAGAAGGCCCGCGCCAAGGAGCGGGTGTTCTCGCTGCGCGACTCTTTCGGCGCCTGGGATCCCCGCAGGCAGCGCCCCGAGCTGTGGGAGCTGTACAACGGCAAGCACTCGCCCGGCGAGCACGTGCGCGTCTTCCCGCTGTCCAACTGGACCGAACTCGACGTGTGGCGCTACATCGAGCGTGAGCGCATCGAGCTGCCCGGCCTGTACTACGCGCACGAGCGTGAGGTGTTCAATCGCGACGGCATGTGGCTGACCGCGGGGGAGTGGGGCGGCCCGAAGCCGGGCGAGCCCACCCAGACCCGCATCGTGCGCTACCGCACCGTCGGCGACATGAGCTGCACGGGCGCCGTCGAGTCCGACGCGGCCGACGTGGCGGGCGTGATCCTCGAGGTCGCTGCCTCGCGTATTACCGAGCGCGGCGCAACCCGCGCCGACGACCGGCTCTCCGAGGCCGCCATGGAAGACCGCAAGAAGCAGGGATATTTCTGATGACGCACGACCTCCTCCGGCTCGCGACGGCGGGTTCCGTCGACGACGGCAAGTCCACCCTGGTGGGGCGCCTCCTCTACGACACCAAGTCTGTGCTGGCCGATCAGCTCGACGCGGTGGAGAGGGTGTCGAAGGAGCGCGGCCTCGAGGGCGCGGACCTGGCGCTCCTCACCGACGGGCTGCGCGCCGAGCGTGAACAGGGCATCACCATCGACGTGGCCTACCGCTACTTCTCCACCGCCAACCGCTCCTACGTGCTGGCGGACACCCCCGGCCACGTGCAGTACACGCGCAACATGGTCACCGGCGCCTCCACCGCCGAGCTGGCGCTGATCCTCGTCGACGCCCGCTACGGCGTCGTCGAGCAGACCCGGCGACACCTCGCCGTCACCGGGCTTCTGGGCGTGCGGCACGTGGCTCTGGCGGTGAACAAGATGGACCTGGTGGAGTGGAGCCGGGAGCGCTACGACGAGATCGTGGCCGACGCGCGGGCACTGGCCGCCCGCTTCGACATCGAGGACGTGGTGGCGGTGCCCCTCTCGGCGCTGCTGGGTGACAACGTCGTGGACCGCTCGGCCCACACCGCCTGGTACGACGGGCCCACGCTCCTGGAACACCTGGAGTCGGTCCCCGTCGGCACCGATCCCTCGGAACAGCCGCTTCGGTTCCCCGTCCAGGTGGTCATCCGCCCCCAATCGGGGGAGCACCGCGACTACCGCGGCTACGCGGGGCGGATCACCGCCGGCGTGGTCAAGGTGGGCGACGAGGTGGCCGTGCTGCCCGGCGGACGGACCACCACCGTCGTCGGCATCGACCTGGGGCAGGCCGACGGCTCGGTGCGGGAGTTGGAGGTGGCGTACGCGCCGCAGTCCGTGACCCTGCGGTTGGCCGACGACATCGACATCTCGCGGGGCGATCTCATCGCGGAGCCCGAGCGTCGCGGGTATGTGACGCGCTCGGTCGGTGGCACGGTGTGCGTGCTGTCGGAGCGCCCGATCCGCCCGCGGGACCGCGTGCTGCTGCGCGCCGGCACGCGCACGGTGCGGGCCATGGTGGAGGAGATCATCGACCAGCTCGACATCGATTCGGTCGAGTACCGTCGCGCCCCGCAGGAGTTGCGGCTCAACGACATCGGCCGCGTGCGGGTCCGGCTCGCCGACGACCTCCCCATCGACGATTACCACGAGTTGCGCAGGAGCGGCGCGTTCCTGTTGATCGACGACGCCGACGGCGCCACCCTGGCCGCCGGTATGGCGGACGCCCCGGACCGCTACGCGGGCGCCGACATCTGACGTTTCGCCGCCCGTTGTGGTTGGGTGTGGTGGGGGCCGGGCCGCTGCGCGGGCGCCGACATCTGCCGGTCCGCCGCCCGTTATGGTCGGGGTTGGCGGCGTGTGGTGGGGGCCGGGCCGCCCATGATGCCGGCGGCGGCGCTTCGCGCTGCGACGCCGTCATCAACGCCCACCCAACCTGCCCCGGCCCCCACCACCCACCGCCCTGCTGTCCCCGTCGGTGGCTTCGTGGCTCATGTCTCGTTGGCTGAGGTGCCGCGCAGCGGCCTCGAAGCCTATGGAAGGTGACCTTGTCAGCGCACGTTTCTTAGGCTTCGAGGCTCGTCGCTGCGCTCCTCGCGCCTCAGCCAGCGGTGGGGTCGTCGTCGCTGCGCTCCTCGCGCCTCAGCCAGCGGTGGGGTCGTCGCTGCGCTCCTCGCGCCTCAGCCAGCGGTGGGGTCGTCGCTGCGCTCCTCGCGCCTCAGCCAGCCGAGCGGGCCGGCGCGCGACGCGGGTTGTGCGCGAGGGTGGGGGACGGCAGGGCGTTCTGCGTCGGGGTGCCCAGCTTGAGGGTCACCGAACTGGCGTCCCGCCTGGACAGACCTTCACCAGGCCGCCCTGTCGGCACCAGCCCGGGGCCGGCCACGCCACCTCCGGACCAGTGCAGGGAGACATGAGACGAGGCCCGTGCGGCCTCGACTACCCTGCCCCTGACCGGCTTGCGGTCGAGAAGCAGAGTGTGGTCAAGGGCCGCACGGGCCTCGTGTCATGTCTCCCGGCACCGGGAGCGGGAGGCGATATCAGCTCACGCGGTCGCGATGCGGAACATCGCCCAGCTGACCGCAGGGAGCTCCGCCTTCAGGATGCCGTCGACGATCGCGGCGCCGTCGATCGACTGGGGCTCGACCGACGTCGAGTCCTGCATCGACGCCGCCCAGGTGTGATCCGGGTTGGACAGCTGGACCGCCTCGACCAGGCGCGCCTCGCCGAACGCCTTGAGGTTGACCTCGATGGGTGCCGTCCCCGCCATCCCTCGGTTGACCACGAACACCGCGACCTCTCCAGCCTCGGCGTCGTGCGTGGCCACCGCGTCGATCTGGGCGACCTCGCCATACTTGGCCGTCTCGTAGGTCTCGCTCCGGACGGGAACGTTGAGCACAGATCCCTTTGCGTACCTCGAGGTGAGCGCGAACGGGTGGAAGGTGGTCTGCTTCCATGCAGGGCCGCCGGGCTCGGTCATGATCGGGGCGATCACGTTGACCAGCTGCGCCAGCGACGCGGAGTGCACCCGGTCCGTGTGGCGCAGCAGCGAGATGAGCAGGTTGCCCACCACGACTGCGTCGGCCACGTTGTAGAGGTCCTCGAGGAGCCGGGGTGCCACCGGCCAGTCGTCGCCCTCGGACACCTTGGACTCGACCCGCTGCTGGTACCAGACGTTCCACTCGTCGAACGAGATGTTGATCCGCTTGGTGCGCTTGGTCGCTGTTCGCACCGCGTCCGCCGTCGCGACCACGCCGTCGATGAAGCTGTCCATGTTGACGGCGGAGGCCAGGAACGAACCGAGGTCGCCCTCGTCCTCGTAGTAGTAGACGTGGGCAGAGACCATATCCACCACGTCATAGGTCTCCGTCAGGACCACCCGCTCCCACTCGCCGAAGGTGGGCATCTCGGTGTTGGAGGAGCCGCAGGCCACCAGCTCCAGGCCAGGATCGATCATCCGCATGGCGCGCGCGGTCTCGGCGGCGAGGCGACCGTATTCCTGGGGGGTCTTGTGGCCGATCTGCCACGGGCCGTCCATTTCGTTGCCGAGGCACCACATCTTGACGCGGTAGGGGTCCTCGGCGCCGTTGCCGCGGCGCTGATCAGCGAAGTGCGAACCGCCGGGAACGTTGCAGTATTCGAGAATGTCCAGCGACTCCTGGATGCCGCGGGTGCCGAGGTTGACGGCCATCATCGGCTCGACGTCGGCCTTGACGCACCACGACATGAACTCGTCGGTGCCGAAGGTGTTGGGCTCGGTGGAGTGCCAGGCCAGGTCCAGACGGGCGGGGCGCTGGTCGACGGGGCCGACGCCGTCCTCCCAGCGGTAGCCGGAGACGAAGTTGCCGCCGGGGTAGCGCACGGTGGAGACGCCGAGCTCGCGGACCAGCTCGAGGACGTCCTGGCGGAAGCCCTGCTCGTCGGCGGTGGGGTGGCCGGGTTCGTAGATGCCGGTGTAGACGCAGCGCCCGAGGTGCTCCACGAAGGAGCCGAAGGTCCTGGGGCGGACCGGGCCGACGACGAAGTCCGGGTCCACGCTGATGCGATGAGATGTCATGAAAGTGTCTTCCTCAGACGAGTGTGGTTCGGGGTGCCCTGCACGCGGCGGGGCACAGCGAAACGGGGCGATCCGGTAGCCCGCGGGCTAAGCCCGATCGCCCCGTTTCAGAGGGATGGGAGAGCGACGATTACTCGCCGAGCTCGTTCTGCAGGTCAGACTGCGCCTGGTTCAGCGCGTCCTCGATCGGCACATCGTTTTCGAAGATGTCGTTGAGGGTCTGGGTGTTGAGCAGGTTGTTCACAGAAGGCATGGAGCCGTTGGTGAAGGACTCCAGGTGGCCGATGCTGTCCTGGATCTCCAGGAGCGGCTCGAACGGGTTGTTCTGGAAGTACTTGACGAACTTGTTCTCCGGGTTGTGGGTGATCTCCTGATCCGCCCACACCTCGGTGTTGAGCGGGTCGAAGCCCAGCAGCTCCCAGGTGGAGATGTTGCCCTCGGTGCCCAGCTTGGCCCAGGAGATGAACTCGGCGGCCAGTTCGGCGTTCTCGCCGTCCTTGATCACCGCGGTGCCGGTGCCGCCGCCGCCGACGGAGATGTTGACGGGGTTCTCGACGGTGGGCGGGGGAGCGATGGCGATCTTCTCGGCGAAGTCGGGCATGTAGGCCAGGTAGCGCGAGGTGAACCAGAAGGGCATCACGGCAGCGGCGAAGTCGCCGTTGTTGTAGGCGCCGAAGGCTTCTTCGGTGTCCGGCTGGCCGCCCGGGGGGACGGCGGCGGCGTTGGCGTCCTGAAGACCCTTGAGGATGGTGATCGCTTCGATCATCTCGGGGCTGTTGACGTTGACCTTGCCGTCGTCGGTGAAGTACTCGCCGCCGAGCTGGGCCAGCAGGAGGCCCTCCTGCCAGGCCGCGGAGGTGTCGACGGTGCCCAGGTACTTGCCGGTCTTCTCGAAGTACTCGACGCCGGCCTCCTTGTAGTCGTCCCACGTCACGATCGTCGTGTAGTCGATCCCGGCGGCCTCGAGCAGCTCGGTGTTGTAGAACGCGACGGTGGCGCCCACGTGGAAGTCCAGGCCGTAGAGGGCGTCGTCCTTGGAGAACAGGTCGAGGCGGGCCTCGACGATGTTGTCGCGGTACGGTGCGGCGGCCTCGGTGAGGTCCATGAGCGCGGGGGTGCCCTGCGTGAACTGCGGGAACTTGCCGGCCTCGATGTCGGAGATGTCCGGGGCGCCCTGGCCCGAGGTGAGCGCGATCTGCAGCTTGTTGTGCATGTCGTCGTAGGGCAGGACGTTGACGGCGATCTGGACGAGCTTGTCGGGGTTCTGCTCGTTCCAGATCTCAGCCATCTCGGTGTAGAACTGCGCGTGCAGCTCCACGAACGTCCACAGCTCCAGTTCGGTGGCGCCCTCGACGGCCTCCTGGGTGATGACGGAGCCCTCGGCGGTCGACTCGGCCGACGTGTCGGGCGTAGCGGTGTTGCACGCGGTGAGGGCCATGGTGGCCATGCCCGCTGCAAGAGCCGCTGTGGCGAACTTCTTGAGTTTCATCGACAGATACCTTTCTTGTCCTCCAGCACCTGCGCTGGGGAGTCGGATGTTGAGTTGTGGTGGACGGGGGGAGTGGGCGTCAGCCCTTGATGGCGCCGGCGGTCATGCCTTCAATGAAGAACCGCTGGAACAGGATGAACAGGATGAAGATCGGGATCATGGAGAAGAACGATCCGACGATGAGGAGTTCGTAGTTGTTGCCGTACGGCGTCAACAAGGTGTTGAGGCCGATGGGCAACGTGTACTTGTCCGGGCTGCGCAGAGCGAGCAGCGGCCAGAGGAAGTTGTTCCAGCTACCCATGCCGTTCAAGATGGCCATGGCGGCGAAGGCCGGCTTGGTCAGCGGCAGCACGAGCCGGAAGAAGATGCCCATCTCGGTGACGCCGTCGATCCGGCCCGCCTCGACGATCTCCTTGGGGATGCCCCGCAGGTACTGCCGGAAGAACATGATGGTCACGGCATGCGCCAGGAACGGCAGGATCACGGCGGTGTAGGTGTCCTGGAGCTGCATGTCGTTGATCTGGATGTAGAGCGGGAGCATGAGCATCTCGAACGGCACCGACATGAGCAGGATCACGGAGATGAACAGAGCGCTCTTGAACCGGAACTCGTACATGGCGAACCCGTAGGCCACGAACGAGCTGATGGCCAGCGTCAGGCCCACCTGGAGAAGCGTGACCAGTGTGCTGTTGAAGAACCACCGGAAGTAGCTTCCGGAGTCCGTGAACAGGGCCACCCAGTTGTCGAAGCTGGCCGTGGAGAAGTCGATCCCGAGGTTGAGTCCGTAGCGGACGATCATGTTGCCGTCCTGGAAGGTGGCGACGAAGATCGCCCAGAACGGGAGGAGCACCAGCAGCCCCAGGCCCACGAAGAACAGGACCATCAGCGCCGTGGCGCCGCGGGAACGGCGGCGGAACGCCTTGCCTTCGTCGCTCATCTGGCGGTCGTTCTTGCCGATGCGCGAAGCCTTCTCTTTGGTGAGCCTGGCGTCGATCGGCTTCACCTGTGACGACGAGGTGCTCATCGCTCCTCCTTCTTGAAGGTCCCGGTGGCGATCAGCTGCGGGATGTTGATGGCGAGCACGATGATGAGCAGCACCACGCCCACGGCCGAGGCGTAACCGAGGTCGTTCTTCTCGATGCCCTGCCGGTACAGGTAGCCGACGATGGTGAGGCCGATGTTCTGCGGGGAGTTGTTGCCACCCCAGAGCATGAAGCTCTCCAGGAACATGGCCAGGCCGCCGTAGACGCTGATGGTGATCACGAAGACGATGGTGGGCTTCATCTGGGGAACGGTGACGTGCCAGAACTTCTGCCATGCCGACGCGCCGTCCAGTGAGGCGGCCTCGTAGTAGTCGGTGGGGATGGCCTGCAGGCCGGCGAGGAAGTACAGGATGTTGACGCCAGTCCAGCGCCAGCTCGCCACGGTGAGGAGTGCCAGGAAGCCGGTTTCGCTGCCCTTGAGCCACTTCACCGGATCGACGCCGAAGGCTCCGACCACCTGGTTCATCAGCGCGGTGGGGGACTCGGAGAAGATCAGGCGGAAGACGATGCCCGCGATCACGACGGAGGTGAGCGCCGGGATGAACATCACCGACTTGAAGATGGCCTTCATCTTGTCCGTGCCGAGCTTGGAATTGATGAGCACGGCCAGCAGCAGCGGGATGGGGATGAGCAGGAACAGCGTGAAGATCATGTACTTCATGGAGTTGCCGAGGGCCACGTAGAAGAGGCGATCGCCGATCAGCCGCTCGAAGTTGGCCAGGCCGACGTTGGTCACCGAGCCCGGGATGATGTCCTGCGTGCTCATGATGAACGACTTGATCAGCGGGCTCACCCAGAAGATCGCCAGCGTCAGGACGAACGGCAACACGAAGATGTAAGGGGCCACCTTGGGCGAGTAGAGCCATCTCTTCACTGAGCTGACCCCCGTCCTGACCTGTATGTGCGCTGGATCACAGCGAGCCTCCGCCTCTTGCACGCCGACATGGGCGTGCCACCTGTTATAGCGTTGAAAACGAGCTCGGCGTCCGTGCCGACCCGCTCCGATGAGCCTGTTTGACCAACTTCGGCCACGTCCGGTTTACATCGATGAGATAAAGCTAAACCGCGACCGTCACCCGCGTCAAGGGGGGTCCGGGATTGTGTCCGTATCGTGATCTTTCGCCGGCGTCGAGGCAGCCACTAGGCTCAGCCGCGTGAGTCAGTTCGGGGACGTCCTCAACCTTCCGCTGCGGCACGCCGGCAAGGTGCGCGAGTTGTACACCGTCGACGACGGCGGCACCGAGCGCATCCTGATGGTGGCCACAGACAACATCTCGGCCTTCGATCACGTGCTGGCCACCCCCATCCCGGACAAGGGGGCCATCCTCACCCAGCTCAGCCTCTGGTGGTTCGCGCAGCTGGCGGACCTCGTCGACAACCACGTGGTGAGCACCGACGTGCCGGCTGCTGTCGCGGGGCGGGCCACGCTCGTCGAGGCGCTGGACATGGTGGAGGTCGAGTGCGTCGCCCGCGGCTACCTCACCGGATCCGGGTGGGCCGAATACCAGGTGTCGCGGACGGTGTGCGGCGTGCCGCTGCCCGAGGGGCTGCGCGACGGCGACAAGCTGCCGGAGCCGATCTTCACCCCGGCCATCAAGGCGCCTCTGGGTGCGCACGACGAGAATGTGGACTTCGCCACGATCGCCTCCCTCCACGGTGAGGAGCTGGCCGGTGAGCTTAGGGACCTGACGCTGAGGATCTACGCGCGCGCCCAGGAGATCGCGGCGGCGCGAGGGATCATCCTGGCCGACACCAAGTTCGAGTTCGGCCGCCGCGCCGACGGCACCCTGGTGTTGGCCGACGAGGTGCTGACGCCGGACTCCTCGCGGTTCTGGGACGCCGAGACGTGGAAGCCGGGGGAGTCGCTGCCGAGCTTCGACAAGCAGTACGTGCGCGACTGGCTGGCGAAGGACTCCGGCTGGGACAGGGCGACGGACACCCCGCCCCCGCCGTTGCCTGACGAGGTGGTCGCGGCCACGCGCGAGCGCTACCTCGAGGCCTACCGTCGCCTGACCGGCCACGGCTTCGCCCCCGTCGGGCCCCCTGAGGCGTAATCTCGGCCGCATGACCATCCGCATGCTCGCCCTGCTCGACGGCACCCTCGTGGACCCCGCGACACCCATCGTCCGCGCAGACGATCAGGGCGTGGTCCGAGGCGACGGCGTGTTCGACGCGATGCTGGCCAGCTTCGGCCGCGCGCACCACCTCGACGAGCACCTCGACAGGCTGGCCACCTCCGCCCGCATCCTCCAGTTGCCCGCCCCCGACGAGGCCGGCTACCGCCGCGCCGTCGCCGCGATCCTCGCGGCGTGGGACTGGGACGAGGAGCCCGAGGCGGTCCTGCGGACGATCATGACCCGCGGCCCTGAGGGCCTCGACGAGCCCAACGGCTGGGTGATGGCCGCGCCGCTCGACGCCACCACGAAACGCGAACGCACCGACGGCGTCCGGGTGCTGATCCTGGACCGCGGTTTCGAGGGCGCCGACGTGGCCCCGCTGCCCTGGCTCCTGCCGGGTGCGAAGTCGCTGTCCTACGGCATCAACATGGCCGCGAAGCGCTACGCGAAGGCCAACGGCGCCGACGACGTCATCTTCGTCACCCCGTCGGGCTCACTCCTGGAGGGCCCCACGTCGAGCGTGGTGCTGGACATCGACGGGATCCTCGTCACGCCCCCGCTCCACGGCATCCTGCGCTCCATCACCATCGCCGAGCTCCTCGACAAGGCGGAGGGTGCGGGACTGACCGTCGAGGTCGCCGCCCTCACCCGCTCGGACCTGGAGCGCTGCCGCGGTGCCTGGCTGCTGTCCAGCGGCCGCATTGTCGCGCCGGTCACGCACGTCGACGGTGAGCCCATGCCGCACTCTCCCCTCGGCGCCCGGCTGGCAGAGGTGCTGACCCCCCGCGGCGAGTGATGCTGGTTCCACCGTCGATCTCCTACGCGGAGCTGCCCGCCGAGGCCGTCGCGTTGCTCTACGAGGTGGCGGCCAAGGCCAGGGCGCTCCTGAACGGCACCCTCACCGTCGACCGCGACGGCGCGCGCGTCACGCTGCGGATCACCGAGGTGGAGGCCTACGGCGGAGGATTCGACCCCGCGTCGCACGCCTTCCGCGGCCCCTCCGCACGCAACGCCGCCATGTTCGGGCCCGGGCAGCACGCCTACGTGTACCGGCACATGGGCCTGCACACCTGCTTCAACGTGGTGGTGGCCGTGGACGGCACCCCCACCGGGGTCCTGATCCGGGCCGGCGAGGTGATCGAGGGCCTCGAGACCGCCCGGGCGCGGCGTTCGGCCAGGGGCGTCACCCGCCGCGACACCGACCTCGCAGCCGGGCCCGCCCGGCTCACCGTCGCCATGGGCATCACCCTCCCAGACGCCGGCGCTCCGCTCGACGGCAGCACCGGCCTCACGCTCACCCCGCGGGTGGGGGAGGAGCCGCGGGTCGCCGTCGGTCCGCGCATCGGCGTGGGCAAGGCCGCGGACTTCCCGCTCCGGTTCTGGATCGACGGCGACCCCACCGTCTCCCGCTGACGCTCACGCCTGGAAGGCGACGATCCGCTCCACGGCCTCCGCGATCGCGGCGCTGCCGGCGGCGAAGCTGATCCGCACGGTGCGGTCGCCCAGCCGGGAGTCGAAGTCGCGCCCCGGAGTCACCGCGACCCCGGTGGCCTCCAACAGCGCCGAGGCGTAGGCAGCCGACGTGCCCCACCGGTCCAGCTGGTCCCCGAGGTCGGCGTAGTAGTAGAAGGCCCCGTCCGCCGGCGCCGCGACACCCCACCCCAGGCGCCCCGCGGATGACAGCAACACCGAGCGCGCGGCGGCGAAGTCGGCCACAGCCTCGTCGCACTCGGCGTAGGACGCGTCGTCGAACGCCCGAAGCGCTGCGTACTGCGCCGGCGCGGGCGGGCAGAGCGCCAGGTTTCCAGCCAACGCGTCGACGGCGCCCACCAGCGCCTCCGGGAGGACCAGCCACCCGAGCCGCCACCCCGTCATGCCCCAGTACTTGCTGAACGACGACACCACGACGGCGTCGCCGCTGAGCTCGAGGACGGAGGTCCCGCGATCAGCTCCGACGGGGTAGGTGACACCGTGGTAGATCTCATCGCTGACGAGCCGCACCCCGTTGTCCTCGCACCACGCCACCAGTGCGGCCAGCTCGGACCGGCTCACCATGGTGCCCGTGGGGTTGGCCGGGGAGGCGAGGATCAGCCCGGCCAGGGGCGCCTCCGAGTGGGCCGCCGCCAGCAGCTCGACGGTGGGCTGGAACCGCACCTCAGGTCCGCAGTCGATGTCGACCACCTCGCAGCCGAGCGAGCTGAGGATGTTGCGGTAGGCGGGGTAGCCGGGCCGGGCCAGCGCCACCCTGTCGCCCGCCTCGAACGCGGCCAGGAACGCGAGCAGGAATCCGCCGGAGGATCCGGTGGTGAGCGCGATGCGCTCAGCGCTCAGCTCCACCCCGTACCACCGTCGATAGTGTCCGGCCAACGCCTCCCGGAGCGGCCGGATGCCGAGCGCCGGGGTGTATCCGAACGGGCTTCCGACGGCGTGGAGCCGGGCAGCCTCGGCGCTGACGGCCGTCGGCGCGCCCCCTGCCGGCTCGCCCGCGCACAGCGAGATGACGTCGCGCCCGGCGGCCCGCAACGTGGCCACCCTGTCGAGGACGGTCATCACCTCGAACGGCGGGACGGCGGAGCGTGACGACGGCATGGGCGTCAGGGTACCGGCCGGCCCAGGAGTCTCTTGTGTCAGTGGCTTGACACAAGAGAACCGGGTCGTTACGTTTGTATCACTTATCTGACACAAGGAGAAGCAATGGTCATCTCGGGATTGGTCTCGCTGGTGTTCCTGCCGCTGGCCATCATCATCGTCGGCGCCGCAGCGCTCCTGGCCGGTGGGCGTCGGGCGCGCTCCCTCGCCTTCGACGAGACGATCTACCCAGGCCTGCGATCGCTCCGGCGTGCCACGATCCGCTACCGGGGCATCGGGCTGGCCGTCGGCGGGGTGGCCGGGGTGGCCGCCCTGGCTTGGGGGCACCTCCGGCCGCTCACCTTCGCCGCACCCCTGCTGGCCGCGGTCGTCGTGGTCGCGGCCATCGTCGTCGGTCAGCAGAGCGCCTACCGGGCGGCGCGGGTCACCGGCAGCGCCGGTCTCGAGCGCCGGCAACTGCGCAGCTACCTGCCGCCGGCCCTGACCAGGTGGACGGTGTGCCTGCTGGCCCTGCTCCTCACGGCCGTCCTGTTCTCGACCCTCGCCGCGTCTCCCGACGACATGGGTCGCGCCGGGCGCGCCGTGTCGGTGTGGTGGATCGAGGGGGAGGGCGCGCAGTCAGGGACCTACGGAGCAGCCCGCACCCCGTTCCCCGGGAGCTTCTACACCTCATGGGTCGGTCTCGCCCTCGCGCTCCTCCTCGCGCTGGCGGTCCTCGGGCTCGTCCTGACGGTGCGCCGGCCGCGCAACGGTGCGGACCCAGAACTGGTCCGGGTGGACGACGCCCTGCGTCGGATCACCGTGGAGGGGATCGTGGCCGCCGTCGGGGTCGGCGTGAGCGGATCGGCCCTTGCCGTCACGCTGGTCTCGGGGATGGATCTGCTGGAGCTGGGTCCGGTGCCGCTCGCGACCGCGTCCGGTGCGGTCAGCCTCATTGTGGCCGTGGGTGCCCTGGTCGGACTCCTCGGGTCAGCCGTCGTGCTCCTGGTTCCCCGCGACGGGGGCGGGCGATGACGGTCGCGTTGCGCGTCGACTCGGCGGATCCCACCCCGCCCTACGAACAGCTGCGCCGGCAGCTGGCGGTGCTCATCCGCGCTGGGGCCGTGAGCGTGGGCACGAGGCTGCCCACCGTGCGGCAGCTGGCCAAGGACCTGGGCCTGGCCCCCGGCACGGTGATGCGCACGTACCGGGAGCTGGAGGGCGAGGGCCTGATAGCCAGCCGCCGAGGCCAGGGCACCGTCGTGGTCGGCGCGCCACAGCCCTCGGGCGAGGCGCTGGCCTCGCTCGCGGCCCGGTTCGTGACAGATGCGCAGCGATTGGGGGCGGCCGCGGGCGACATCCGGGCCTGCGTGGAGGCCGCCCTCGCCGGATCCTGATCAGTCCGAGGGTGGCCGGAGTCACGGCCGGCTGGGGCAGGTCCGCTAGGATCCGTGCCATGCCACGCGTCGTCGTCAACGTCATGCCGAAGCCCGAGATCCTGGATCCGCAGGGGAAGGCCGTCACGGGCGCCCTCAAGCGGCTGGGCTTCGACGGGCTCACCGTCCGCCAGGGCAAGCGGTTCGAGATCCAGGTCGACGGCGAGGTCACGCCCGAGGTGCTGGCCCAGATCGGCGAGGCGGCGGAGAAGCTGCTGGCCAACACCGTCATCGAGTCCTTCGATGTGGTGGCCGACTGATGCCGCGCATCGGCGTCGTCACGTTCCCGGGGTCGCTGGACGACCATGATGCGCTGCGCGCCGTCCGGCTGACGGGGAGCGAGGCCGTGCCGCTGTGGCACGGGTCGGACTCCATCGACGGCGTGGACGCCATCATCCTTCCCGGCGGCTTCTCCTACGGCGACTACCTGCGCTGCGGCGCCATCGCCAGGTTCAGCCCTGTCATGGGCACGGTCATCGACGCCGCCAACGCCGGCATGCCGGTGCTCGGCATCTGCAACGGCTTCCAGCTCCTGTGCGAGGCGCACCTGCTTGAAGGGGCGATGATCCGCAACGAGGGCCAGCACTTCATCTGCCGCGATGTCCGGCTGCGGGTGGAGACCATCGACACCACGTGGACCTGCGCGTTCACCAAGGGCGAGGAGATCACCATCGCCCTGAAGAACGGCGAGGGCAACTACCAGGCCTCGCCGGAGACGCTGCGCAAGCTCGAGGACAACGACCAGGTGGTCTTCCGCTACCTGGACAACCCCAACGGGTCGGCCAACGACATCGCGGGCATCACCAACGAGCGGGGCAACGTCGTCGGCCTGATGCCGCACCCGGAGCACAACGTCGAGGAGCTGACCAGCCCCACCCTCGACGGGGTCAAGTTCTTCGAGTCCGTCCTGCAGTTCCTCTCCGCCCGCGTCTGACTACGTCCGCCTTCCTCGCGGGGGCGGGTCTCGTGCTTGGATGGGGCCCATGCCGTCCGCGAACCTCACCCAGGCCGAGACCGCCAACCGCGCGCGCCATGTGCGCGTCCATGACTACCGCGTCGACGTCGACGTCCGCGACGCCGCGGACCCCTCCGTGCACACCTTCCCGGTCACGTCGTCGATCACGCTCACGAGCCGATCCCGCGAGACCTGGCTGGACTTCATCGGCGAGGTCGACACACTCCTGATCGACGGGGTGGAGCGGCCCGTGGAGTACGACGGTGCCCGGATCCGGCTCGCCGGCCTACCCCGTCGCCGCTGCACGGTCACCGTGCACGCGCGCGGCCGGTACTCGCGCACGGGTGAGGGGCTGCACCGCTTCGTCGACCCGGCCGACGGCCAGACCTACCTCTACACCCAGTACGAGCCGGCCGATGCGCGGCGAGTGTTCCCCAACCTCGACCAGCCCGACATCCGGGCGCCCTTCTCGTTCTCTCTGACGGGTCAGGAGGGCTGGTGGCTGGGCTCCAACCAGCCGGAGGCCCGCCGGGAGACTGTGACCGACGGCGTGGTGCGGGTCGAGTTCGCGCCTACCCACACCCTGTCGACCTACATCACATGCCTGGCCGCCGGGCCCTACCACCGCGTCGTCGACACGTGGCAGGGCATAGAGCTGGGGCTCATGTGCCGGCAGAGCCTGGCCCGGTACCTGGATTCGGAGGAGCTGTTCCGGCTGACCAGGGCGGGCCTGGACTGGCTGACCGCCAACTTCGGCGACTATCCCTGGGGCAGGAAGTACGACCAGATCTTCGTGCCCGAATACAACCTCGGGGCCATGGAGAACCCCGGCCTGGTCACCTTCACCGAGCAGTACCTCTTCCGCTCGTCCGCGACACCCGCGCAGCTGCAGGGCCGCGCCAACACCCTGGTGCACGAGATGAGCCACATGTGGTTCGGCGATCTGGTCACCCCCCGCTGGTGGGGCGACCTGTGGTTGAAGGAGAGCTTCGCCGAGTTCATGGGCACCCACATCTCCGTCGAGGCGTGCGGTTTCGCCGACGGCTGGGTGAACTTCGCCACGTCGCGGAAGGTGGGCGGCTACCTGGCCGATTCGATGCCGACCACGCACCCGGTCGTCGCCGACATCCCCGACCTCGAAGCGGCCAAGACGAACTTCGACCGGATCACCTACTCCAAGGGCGCCTCCGCTCTGACCCAGCTCGTGCACTACGTGGGGATCGAGGCGTTCCTGGCGGGGTGCCGTCGATACTTCCGCGCCCACGCCTTCGACTCCGCGACGCTGCCGGACTTCATCGCCGCCCTCGACGCTGAGACCGACCGCGACCTGCGCGGCTGGGTTGAGGCCTGGCTAGAGTCGGCCGGCCACGACCGGTTGAGCGCGCACTGGGACGTTCACGGCGGCTACCTGACCGGGCTGCGGGTGCGGCGCGACTTCTACGGGGCCGGCGACCCGAAGGCCGAGCGCCGCCACGCCACCACCGTCGGCCTCTACCGGCTGCACGGGGATCGCCTGCGGCTGGAACACGCCTTCGACGTGCGGATCGAGGCCGCGGAGGTGCGCATCCCCGAGGCCGACGGGCTGCCCGTGCCCGACGCCGTGCTGATCAACCACACGGACCAGACGTTCGCCCGCGTCGAGCTGGACGCCCGGAGTCGTGACGTGCTGCTGGCGCACGTGGCGGACCTGGAGCCGCTGGCGCGCGCGGTGGTGTGGACGGCGCTGTGGGGTGATGTGCGGGCGGGCCTGCTGGCTCCCGCGGACTTCGTCGACTCGGTGCTGCGCGCCAAGGAGCCGCAGTCCGGGGTGCTGGCCTCGCTGCAGGGGAGGGCCCTCACAGCGGTGGACCGGTACGCGGCCGACGGCGTCGCGGCAGGGTTGTGGCGCGACGGGTGTCGCGGGGCGGCGCTGGCGGCGGTCCCGGGTTCCGCCGAGCAGCTGTTGTGGACGAAGGCCTACCTGAGGGCCGCCGCGCTGGCACCCCAGGACGTCCGCTGGGTGCTCGACGGCGGGATGCCCGGCCTTGAGGTGTCCGTCGACGTGGCGTGGCTGGGATGGCAGTCACTGGCCGCGCAGGGGAGCGCCTCGGACGCGGAGCTGGCGGCAGCGCTGGCCGCCGACGACACGGCCACCGGGCAGATGGCCCATCTGAAGGCGACGATGTCGCGGCCGGACCCGGCCGTGAAAGAGGCGGCCTGGCGGCGCGCCCACACCGTCGACGGGGAGACCAACGACGCAGTCGACGCCCTCATGGACGGTTTCGGCGCACCCGGGCAG
Organism: Tessaracoccus sp. MC1627; assembly: GCF_014164725.1. Classification (NCBI taxonomy): domain Bacteria; kingdom Bacillati; phylum Actinomycetota; class Actinomycetes; order Propionibacteriales; family Propionibacteriaceae; genus Tessaracoccus; species Tessaracoccus sp. MC1627. Next base: position 316,917 of record NZ_JACJGA010000002.1, read on the forward strand.
GACGCGCTGCGCGCGAGGTTCGCGGGGCGATACTTCGAGCACCTGACCGAGGTGTGGCGCGACCACCCGATCGAGATCGCGATGCGGCTGGTGCAGGGCGGATTCCCCGTCGACGGCGTCGAGGCGGGCCATCGCTGGCTGCGCGAGCACCCGGACGCCCCGGATGCGCTGCGGCGGCTGGTCCGGGAGGAGGTCTACGAGGCTGAGGTCGCGGCCCATGTGCGGTCCGCCAACGCCCGAGCGGTCCCCGCGCCGCGCGTCGCGGCGGTAGATTGACCCCGTGGCAGACACCGTTGAGCACGCAGCCCAGACCCCCGACGTCGAGCAGCCCTACGCCGCGCTCGGCGTGAAGGACGACGAATACGCGCAGATCCGCGAGATCCTGGGCCGTCGGCCCACGTCCGCCGAGCTGGCCATGTACTCGGTGATGTGGTCCGAGCACTGCTCCTACAAGTCCTCCAAGGTGCACCTGCGCAGGTTCGGCGAGCTCAGCCAGGAGACCCCCCGCGGCCCGCTGCTCGCGGGCATCGGTGACAACGCCGGCGTCGTGGACATCGGTCAGGGCTACGCGGTCACGTTCAAGGCCGAGTCTCACAACCACCCGTCGTTCGTCGAGCCCTACCAGGGCGCGGCCACCGGGGTGGGCGGCATCGTCCGCGACATCCTCGCCATGGGCGCCCGCCCCATCGCCGTGATGGACTCGCTGCGGTTCGGTCCGCTCGACGAGGCCGACACCCGCCGGGTCCTTCCCGGTGTGGTCGCCGGCGTCGGCGGATACGGCAACTGCCTCGGGCTGCCCAACATCGGCGGCGAGGTGCAGTTCCACGAGAGCTACCTCGGCAACCCGCTCGTCAACGCGCTGTGCGTCGGCGTGCTCCGTCACGAGGACCTGCACTTCGCCAAGGCCACCGGCGTCGGCAACCAGGTGATTCTGTTCGGCGCGGCCACCGGCGGCGACGGCATCGGCGGCGCCTCCATCCTCGCCTCGGAGACATTCGACGAGGACGGTCCCGCCAAGCGGCCCAGCGTCCAGGTGGGCGACCCGTTCATGGAGAAGCTCCTCATCGAGTGCACCCTGGAGCTCTTCCAGGCCGACATCATCAACGGCATCCAGGACTTCGGCGCGGCCGGCATCTCCTGCGCCACCTCCGAGCTCGCCTCGGCCGGCGACGGCGGCATGTTCGTCAACCTGGACCTCGTCCCCCTCCGCGACCCGAACCTCGCGCCGGAGGAGATCCTCATGAGCGAGTCCCAGGAGCGCATGATGGCGGTGGTCGAGCCCGCCAACGTCGAGCGTTTCATGGAGATCTGCGCCAAGTGGGACGTCCAGGCCACCATCGTCGGCGAGGTCATCGAGGGCGACCGCCTGATCATCCAGTGGCACGGCGAGACCATCGTCGACGTGGACCCCAAGACGGTCGCGCACGAGGGCCCCGTCTACAACCGGCCCTACCACCGCCCCGAGTGGCTCGATGAGGTCAACGCCAACCGCGCCGAGGACCTGCCCCGAGACAACTCGCCCGAGGCGCTGAAGGCCGCGCTGATCACGGTCCTGGGTCACGGCAACATCGCGGACAAGACCTGGGTCACCGAGCAGTACGACCGCTACGTCCGCGGCAACTCCGTCCTCGCGCAGCCGGAGGACTCCGGCATGCTGCGGATCGACGAGGAGACCGGGCTCGGCATCGCGCTCGCGCTGGACGCCAACTCGCGCTTCTCCTACCTCAACCCGTACCTGGGCGCGCAGCTGTCGCTGGCCGAGTCCTACCGCAACGTGGCCGTCACCGGCGCCGAGCCGGTGGCCATCACCGACTGCCTCAACTTCGGCTCACCCGAGGACCCGGAGGTGATGTGGCAGTTCGCCGAGGCCGTGTTGGGCCTGGTCGACGGCTGCCGTGAGCTCGGGGTGCCCGTGACCGGCGGCAACGTGTCGTTGTACAACCAGACCGCCACCGCGCCGATCCTGCCGACGCCCACCGTCGGCGTGCTTGGCGTGATCGACGACGTGGCCACGAGGATCCGATCCGGCTTCACCCATCCGGGGGATTCGATCCTGCTGCTGGGCGAGACGCGGGAGGAGCTGTCGGGCTCCATCTGGGCGTCGGCCCTCCATGACGGACACCTGGGCGGGCTGCCGCCGGCCGTGGTGCTCGCGGCCGAGAAGGCGTTGGCGGAGGTGATGGGGGAGTCGGCCAGGCGCGGGTTGTTGTCCTCCGCGCACGACGTAAGCGAGGGCGGCCTCGGCGTCGCGCTGGCCGAATCGGCCTTCCGCAACGGGCTCGGCTTCGCGGTGACGCTGCCCGAGGGTGACCCCACCGTCGCGCTGTTCTCCGAATCTGCCGCCCGGGCGGTGGTGTCGCTGCCGGGCTCGAGTGTCGCGGAGTTCGAGGCGCTGTGTGCGGAGCGCGGGGTGGTGGTGTCGCGGTTGGGTGAGGTCACCGGTGAGCCGGAGATGGAATTCGTGGGGCAATTCACCGTGGATCTGGGCGAGGCGGAATCCGTGTGGATGGCGCCGATCCCAGCCGCGATGGCGTAGCCGCAAGGAGCTGAGCCAGCCCGTCGGCGAACCTCCAGGCCCGCTCAAGGTCTGCGGGTGTCGCCGTACCGCGGTTGTCGGTGCCGTACTCGGTGGCGATCCGCACCGTCCGCAACCACTCGAAGCCGTCGGCGTCGAACTTGGGCAGCAGGATGGCCGCAGCCTGGCCTGTGGCCGTGTGGCTTCCCGCGCTTCTGGCCCGGAAGCCGTGGTCCAGCAGCAGGGCGGTGAGTTCCTTGCGGATGGCGTCGTAGGCGAGCGAGAACGCGCCCGCCGGATCCGTCTCGCTGATCGTCCGGGAACTGGCCAGGTGCCGGACGGCCTGCTCCCGCAGGATGGCCACCTGGGCCGGCTCCGGCGGGACGGACTCGATGCGGCCTTCCCTGATCAGGTCTGCGAGGTCGCGGCGCACCATGCGTCAACACTAGTCCCGATCAGAGGACCGGTGCGGTCTGTGTTCCTCCAGATCGCACTCCGGCCTCTGCGGGGGGTCGAGATGCGGACTGGAGGAACACAGACCGCGCACCCAGTTGTGCACACCCTCAATGTCGTCCGGGAAACTCCTGCTGAGGGTTCCGATCAAGAGTGCATGAGAGACGCACTCCAGGAGATCCTCAAGCACGAGGCCATCATCGTACGTTCCCGCCATAGCGCCCTTGAAGACGCCATCGATCGTGCCCACAGAAACGGAGAGCTGGCGCGCGTCATCCCGGGAGTCTTCGCGTCAGCGGAACACGCCGCGACCTTCAAGGTGAGAACAGCCGCCATCGCCGCGGTGGAGCCGAACCTCACCTTCGTCCGCCACACCGCGGCGCGGCTCACCTGGTGGCCGGAGCTTGAGGTGGATTCCGTTCAGGTCGCCACGACGAAGCGCCGACCCGTCAAGGGCTTCAGTTTCGAGGCGCGCAAGGTCCCCAGCGATCTGCGCAAGTGGATTGATGGCGCGTTCATCAGCATCCCCGAGCACAGCGTCCTGGAACTCACGGATTCCTTGGGCGGCGCCGTCATCGATGAGGCGTTGCGGCGTGGCGTGGTGACAGCAGAGTCCCTCTCCAACGCGCTTGACGCGATGCCTGCCCGGGCAGGAAACATCGGCCGGGCCCATCTGGTGCGTGAATCGCGTGACGAACCCTGGTCCGAACTTGAACGAGATGCCCACGTGCGACTGCGGTCAGCGCGGATCACGGGGTGGCGGACCAATGTCGAGGTGGTGATCAAGAGGGAGAAGTTCTACATCGACGTGGCCTTCCCCCGCCTCCGGCTAGCCGTGGAATTGGACGGCTGGCAGTTCCACAAGGGGCACGAGTCCTTCGTCAGTGACCGCCGGCGAGACGTCCTCCTCACCCTGGCGGGGTGGACGGTCCTCCACTTCACGGCTGAGAGCATCGACGAGATGGCAGGCCAGGTCCGTGAGGCTCTCTCGATGCTGGCCTGCGGCTGATGTTCCTCCAGACCGGAACTCGGGACCCTCAGGGCCCCGAGGGCGGTTCTGGAGGAACATCAGCCGCGCAACCCCCTCGGTAGGGTGGAGCCATGAGCCTCAACGATCGTGTCACAGACGTCCTGCCCTCCGTCCTCACCGACCTCAAGCGACTCATCATGATTCCCTCGATCTCGTCGATGCCTGAGCATGACGACAACGTCCTGTCCGCGGCCGACGCCGTGGCCGACCTCCTGCGCGAGGCCGGCTGCCCAGACGTCCGGATGCTCCATGTCCCGGCCGGCAAGCCCGCCGTCTTCGGCCACTACCCGGCCCCCGCCGGCGCCCCGACGGTGCTGCTCTACGCCCACTACGACGTGCAGCCCGCCGGCGACGAGACGGCCTGGACCTCGGCGCCCTTCGCGCCCGTCGAACGCGACGGCCGGCTCTACGCCCGCGGATCCGCCGACGACAAGGGCGGCATCGCGGTCCACCTTGCCGCGCTCCGGGCGTTCGAGGGTAAGCCGCCGGTGGGGGTGAAGGTCTTCATTGAGGGCGAGGAGGAGATCGGGTCGCCCTCGATGGGCGAGATCCTCGACACCTACGGCGATGACCTCGCCGCGGACATCTTCGTCATCGCGGACTCGGTCAACTGGAAGGTCGGCGAGCCCTCCTTCACCACCACCCTGCGTGGAATGGTGGACGCCGAGGTCACGGTCTCCACACTGACCACCGGCCTGCACTCGGGCCAGTTCGGCGGCGTGGTGCCCGACGCCCTCACCGCGCTCTGCCGCCTGCTGGCCACCCTGCACGACGATCGCGGCAACGTGGCCATCGCCGGCCTGACCAGCAACCCGGATCCCGCCGTCGACTACGACGAGGACCGCCTCCGTGACGAGACCGGGATCCTCGAGGGCGTGCGGTGGATCGGCGACGGCCCCGCTTCCGCCAGGATGTGGACCAGGCCCGCCGCCTCCGTGCTGGCCATCGATGCCACGCCCGTCAAGGACGCCTCCAACACGCTCATCCCCACCGCCCGCGCCAAGGTCAGCGTCCGCCTCGCCCCCGGCCAGGCCGCCGACGCCGCCGAGGCCGCCCTCCGCCACCACCTCCTGACCAATGCCCCGTGGGGCGCCCAGGTGACGGTCGCCGCAGGCCAGAACGGGACGGGCAGCGTCATCTCCCTCGTCGACGACCGCGCCCGCGCCGCCGTCGACGCGTTCACCGAGGCGTTCAGGGTTGCCCCGGTGGAGATCGGGGTCGGGGGCTCGATTCCCATCGTGGCGGAGTTCGCGGGCCGCAACCCCGGCGCGCTCGTCCTCGTCACGGCGGTCACGGACCCGACGTCGCGGATGCACGGCATCGACGAGTCGCTGGACCTCGGCGACCTCGCCAGGGCCGCGCTCGCCGAGACCCTGTTCCTCCAGCGCCTGGCGTGACGGGCGAACGGGCCGACGAGGCGGCGCGCTCGGTCCTGGCTCTCTTCGGCCGGCGTCTGTTCGGCCTGCCAGGCACCCACCTGGCGGTCACCGCGCGCCCCGGCCCCCCGCCGCGACCCTGGCACTACTGGTGGCAGGCACACCTCCTCGACTGCATGGTTGATGCGCACGCCCGCGGCTCCGCCACGGTGCCCGGTCGCCTGATCGGGCGCCACCTCCGCGGGATCCGGCTGCGGAACTGGGGACGCCTCCCCAACCGGTTCTACGACGACATGGCGTGGCTCGCGCTCGCGGCTCACCGGGCCGGCCGACGCACCCCGTCGTTGGATCGCGCGCTGCGCGAGGCGCTTACCGACGACCTCGGTGGCGGCGCGTTCTGGAGCCTGGACCGCGACTTCAAGAACACGGCCGCCACCGGCCCCATCGCCCTGCACCTGGCACGCACCGGCAACATCCTCGAGGCCTCCCGTCTCCACGACTGGCTCCGGGCCAACCTCGCCGATCCCCGGACCGGGCTCTTCCAGGACGGCCTGCGCCTGACGCCCGACGGTCCGGCGATGGTGCCCCACGTGTTCACCTACAACCAGGGCCCCGTGCTCGGCACGATGCTCGAACTGGGCAGGCTCGACGAGGCGGCCAGTCACATCGAGGCCGTGGCCACACATCTGACCCACCCCGGGTCGCGGATCCTGAGAACCCACGGCGACGGCGACGGTGGCCTGTTCACCGGCATCCTCACGCGCTACCTGGCGCTCGCGGCAGGCGACACCCGCCTCCCCGCGGAGAGCAGGAGGAAGGCATCCGGCCTTGTCAACGGCTTCGCAGACGCGCTGTGGCAGGGCCGCGACACTCGTGGATGGCGGGGGACAGCGGTGACGCTCTTCCCCGCCGACACCGCGCCTGATGGCACGGGCCCGGTCGCCCACACCGTCGAGCTGGCCACCCAGCTCCAGGCGTGGATGGCGCTCGAGGCCGCGGCCTCCGTGGGCCGCGTCTAGCCCACCGACTCCACCCAGAACCGACCCTCCACCAGGTGCGCAGCGAGCGCCGCGGGCAGCCACGGCAGGATGTCGGACGGCAGGTCATCGAGGGGGAACCAGCCCAGCTCGGAGGTCAGTTCACCCGGAGCCAGCTCGCCCAGCCAGACGTGTGACTCGAAGAAGAAGTTGAACCCCCGCGCCCGCCCGCTGGGGTACGGGAGGTCGAACCGCTGCACGCCGACGTGACGCAGCGCCAGCCGATCAATCAGCGCCCCCACCTCCTCGGAGGCCTCGCGTGCCGCCGCGACGGCGATCGGCTCGCCGTCGTTCACGTGGCCGCCCGGAAGGTTCCACAGCCCGTCGCCGCGGTCCGTCCCGTCGCGCCGTGCCAGGAGCACGCGGCCGGCGGGATCGCGGAGTGCAACCCAGGCGATCAACTCGAAACCCATGCCCCTATCTAACCGCGCCGGTAGCGTGAACCTCAGCCGACAGAACGGACATCGAGGTGCGGATCGAGCGGGATTCACTGGGAGAGATGGAGATCCCCGACGACGCCTACTGGGGGATCAACACGGCCCGGGCAGTGCACAACTTCAGGATCAGCCGCCGCGAGATCAGCGTCTACCCGGATCTTATTGTCGCCTACGCCCAGGTGAAGCAGGCCGCGGCCCGCGCCAACCGCGAGATCGGCGTGCTCGAGGACGAGCGCGCGGAGCTCATCGACCGTGCGGCCCAGGACCTCATCGACGGCCGGCTGCACGAACAGTTCGTCGTCGGCGTGATCCAGGGCGGGGCAGGGACCTCCACCAACATGAACGTCAACGAGGTGATCGCCAACAGGGCGCTCGAACTCGCCGGCCGCCCCTTCGGCGACTACGGGTTCCTCTCGCCCAACGACCACGTCAACAGGTCCCAGTCCACCAACGACACCTACCCCACCGCAGTCAAACTCAGCCTCATCATGGCGCTCACCAAGCTCGCCGACGAGCTGCGCCTCCTCAGACATTCCTTTGCGACGAAGGGCCGCGAGTTCCGGGAGGTGCTCAAGGTGGGCCGCACCCAGCTTCAGGACGCCGTGCCCATGACGCTGGGCCAGGAGTTCCGCGGCTTCTCCACCACGCTGGGTGAGGACATCGACCGCATGGAGGACGTCCGGCCGCTGCTGATGGAGCTCAACCTCGGCGCCACGGCCATCGGCACGGGCATCACCGCCCCGCCCGGCTACGGGCCGGCGGTGATCCGGCATCTGCGCGAGATCAGCGGTTTCCCGGAGCTCGTCCTGGCAGACGACCTCATCGAGGCCACCAGCGACACCGGCGTGTTCATGTCCACCTCATCGGTGATGAAGCGCACGGCGATGAAACTCTCGAAGATCTGCAACGACCTCCGGCTGCTCAGCTCCGGCCCCCAGGCAGGGCTCGGCGAGATCGTGCTGCCCCCGGTGCAGGCCGGCAGCTCGATCATGCCCGGCAAGGTCAACCCTGTCATCCCGGAGGCCGTCAACCAGGTGGCGTTCGTCATCGCCGGCTCCGACGTCACGATCGCCATGGCCTCCGAGGCGGGCCAGTTGCAGCTCAACGCGTTCGAGCCGGTGATGGCGCACGTACTGCTGCAGAACTCGACGTGGCTGCGGCGCGCCGCGCGGACGCTGCGGATCAACTGCATCGACGGCATCACCGCCAACGCCGAGCGCACCAGGGCGCAGGTGGGCCAGTCGGTGGGTGTGGTCACGGCGCTGATGCCGGTGTTGGGCTACGCGCGCGCCACGCGGCTGGCGAAGGAGGCCCTCGGCAGCGGCAGCTCAGTCCGCGACCTGGTGCTGCGGGAGGGCCTGATCAGCGCGGAGGTGCTCGACGAGCTGCTGGCCCCCGCGGCGCTGTCCGGGCTGCAGGACACCGGTCCGCTGCCCCCGATGACCGCCGAGCTGATCTCGCGCATCGAGCGTGAGCTCGACGAGGCGGACCGCCATGACGAGGCGTGAGGCGCCTCAGCCAGCGGGCGGGAAGACGTGGCCGAAGCCCTCGGGGGCTGGCTGAGCGAAGCGCGGCTCCCGCTTGCCGAGGAACGCCAGCCCACCCTCGCGGCCATCGCCGTGGGCCGAGTGCCTGAGGGCCAGGGACTCCGCCAGGTGCGCGTCCAGCACGCTCGCCCCGGCGAGGTGGCGGAACACCAGCTGCCTGGTCAGCGCGACAGCGTGCGCGGAGCGCCCCCTCGTCATCCGATCCGCGACGGCGTGGGCCGCCTCCAGCAGATCCCCGGGCTCGTGGACGGCGTCCACCAGCCCGATCTCGAGCGCTCGGGAGGCCTGGATGATGTCGCCGCTGTAGAGCAGGTCGAGGGCCTTGGACTGCCCCACGATGCGCGGCAGGAACCACGTCGAGCAGGCCTCCGGTGTGATGCCGAGGCGGGCAAACACGAACCCCATCCGCGCGTCCGTCGAGGCCAGGCGCGCATCCATCGGCAACGTCATCGTCGAGCCGATGCCCACGCCTGCACCGTTGATGGCGGCGATCACGGGCTTGCGGCACTCGAGGATGGCCAGCGTGAGCTTCCCGCCGGGCTCGCGGGCGCCGTCGGCGACCTCCGGCTCGGTCCAGTGGTCGCGCAGCTCGGCTGGACTGAGGTCCATCCGTGGGTCGAAGCCGAACACGTTGTCGCCGTCGCTGAGCTCCATGCCTGCACAGAAGGCGCGACCTGAGCCGGTGACGATGATGGCGCGGACGGTGTCGTCGCGGTCGGCCTCCCCGAGCGCGGCCACGAACTCGCGGCCCATCTCGAGGGTGAAGGCGTTGAGCTTGTCGGGCCGGTTGAGGGTGAGCGTGGCGACGCCGTCTTCGCGGGTCAGCAGGACGGTGCTCATGGATGGTCTCCTTGCAGGCGCCGGCAGGCGGCGCGGTAGTCGGTCTCGAGACGGTCAACGAGCTCTGCGACGGTGGGGACGTCCGTGATCCCGGCCACGCCGTGCCCGGCGGACCACACGTCGCGCCACGCCTTGACGTCCTCGTGTTCGGCGGGTGGCCCGGCAGGATCTATCCCGGCGGCGGACAGGCTGCCCGCCAGGAAGTTGGCAGGAATCCCGCTGACGGCGGGCGTGTACACCACGTCCGCGGCGCCCGCGGCCATCACCATCGCCCGGTAGGCGTCGCCCGCCAGCGACTCCTGCGTGGCGAGGAAGCGGGTGCCGAGATAGGCGAGGTCTGCCCCCATCGCTATGGCTGCCGCCACATCGTCGCCGCTGGTGAGGCCCCCTGCGAGCAGCAGGGCCCCGTCGAACCACGGCCGCACGGAGGCGACGAAAGCGAACGGGTTGAGCGCCCCGGCGTGCCCGCCGGCCCCGGCCGCCACCAGCACCAGCCCATCGACCCCGGCCCCGGCCGCCTTGCGCGCATGCCTGAGCGTGGTGACGTCGTGGAACACGAGCCCCCCGTAGCCGTGCACGGCCTCGACCACCTCCGGGACCGCGCCCAGGGACGTGATCACCACCGGCACGCGGTGCTCGACGACGACGGCGAGGTCCGCCTCGAGGCGGGTGTTGGTGGGATGCACGATGAGGTTCACCCCGAACGGAGCGTCCGCTGGCCTGAGCGACTCCCGGATCTCTTCGAGCCAGGAGCTGAAGGCCCCCGTGGTCCGGCGGTTCAGCGCCGGGAACGTGCCCAGCACACCTGCCCGGCAGCACTCGACGACGAGCTCGGGTCCGGAGACCAGGAACATGGGCGCCGCGACGACGGGAATCCGCAGCCGGTCGGCCAACTGCGCCGGCAACGTCATCGGGCCTCCCATCGGCGGCTGGGTTCGAGGGTCAGGGCTCAACCTATCGGCGATGCTGCCGGCCGGACATCAGCCGAGCAGAACCGGTACGTGGGCCCAGCCGCCCACCGGTGCCACCTCACGCTCGGCACACCGGCCCGGCCCCCAATCGACCCATGTGGTGGCCGCCAACGCCTCCTGAACCCCGATCCGCAGCTCCAGAGTGGCCAACGGTCTTCCCGGGCACACATGTGGGCCGGTCCCGTAGACCAGGTTATGGGCCGCATTGCCCTCGGGGTCGAAGCGGTCGGGGTCACCGAAGACGGCCTGATCCCGGTTGGCGGAGGTCCAGTGCAATTTCACGACGGCGCCCTCAGGGATGGAGGAGCCGGCGATCTCGACGGGGCAGGTGGTCCTGCGCCGGTTCGAGATGAACGGGTCGTCGATGCGGAGGATCTCGTCGACGATCGCGTCGATCTCAGCGTCGCTGACGCCCGAGCGTAGATGACGCTGCAGCTCCGGCTGGTCTGCCAGGAAGGCGAAGACAACCCCCACGCACAGCGCGATCGAGCCGAGGTCGCCCCCGGTCCAGTTCCGCAGCACGGAGACCAGCTCCTCGTCGGTGAACGGCCGGCCGGCCACCTCGTCGCGGAGGAGGGCGGTGGTGATGTCGTCGGGGGCGTCGTCGCCGAGGGCCCGGCGGGGGGAGAGGACCGAGCGGATGATCGCGTCGAACTGCGCCGCCACCTCCGCCGTCCTGGCCCGGTCCCCTGAGCGGGTGGCGGCGTGGTTGGCGGCCATCCAGTCCAGCAGCTGGGCCTCCAACGAGGCCGGCCACCCCAGCCACGCGCTCTGGGCGCGAACGGCGAACGGGAAGCCGATGTCACGCACCGCGTCCACCGTCACACCTCGGGGCAGTGCGGCGAACAGGCCGCGTGCCACCTCGCGGAACGCCGGCTCGTAGCCAGCCAGGGCTTCGGGCTCGAAGTATCGGTCCAGCGTCTTGCGGGCCGCGCGGTGGGCGTCGCCGTCGAGCCCGTTGGGGACGTGCACGTGAGCCGAGACCGCACTGGAGAACGTCACTGGATCGTTGGCTGCCCGGACCACCTCCGCGTGCCGAAGGAGCACCCACTCGCCGCGGACGTTGCGGACGATCGCGTGACCGGTGCGCAGCTGGTCCGTGTAGTGCCGCAGGTCGCGGCCCGCCGGATCCACATCGTCGGGGACGTGATCGGACATCACCAGGCTCCTCGTGATTAGTCAGTTTCAACCGACGGTGACCTCAGGCGTCGAGGTCCTGCTCCACCATGCCCGCGATCCGCTCCACGGCCTCGGCGTTGTCCGACTCGACGGTGACGACGGCCCCCCGCTCAGCACCCAGCGTCATGATCAGCAGGGACGAGCCGGCATCGACCGTCGACCCGTTGAGGGAGATGGTGATGTCGTCGTCGTATTCGCTCGCTGCAGCGGCGATCAACGCGGCTGGGCGGGCGTGAAGCCCCACGACGGACCCGACGGTCACGGACTTGCTGGCCATCAGAGGCTCCTTATCTGCCGCCGCACCGTTGCGGTCGGACACGCGAGTAATCATAGCCACCAGGGGAGCCCGTCTCCGACGCGGGTCCTGGTGGGGAAGGTGCCCGCGACAAGGCACGAGATCCTCCCGGGCATGCCGCCACCGAGGCGGGCTCAGAGTCGGGTGAGCCACACCGTCGTGTCCGTGGGCAGCACGTGGCCGCGCAGGCTCACGCTGGAGAGCAGCACCTCGTAACCCTCTGGCAGCTCCACCGGGGCGCCGAGCACGTTCGTCATCACCCGGACCGGGCCGTTGTCGAAGGCCACCACCGAGTCCCCGGCAGGAACCCACTCGAGCTCTCCGCCACCCAGCCTCCTGTCCCGTCTGAGTGCGAGGGCGGCCCGGTACATCGTCAGGGTGCTGCCGGGCGCGTCCTCCTGCCGGTCCACGGCGAGCGCCCGATAGGACTCGGGCTGCGGCAGCCACGTCTTCCCCGTGGGCGAGAACCCCAGACCCGGTTCCTCGGCCGCCCAGGGCATCGGAACCCGGCATCCGTCGCGGCCCGGTTTCGTGAAGTCGGAGCGGAACCACGCGGGATCCTGACGCAGGTCGTCCGGCAGCGTGGTGTGGTCCGGGAGTCCGAGTTCCTCGCCCTGGTAGAGGTAGGCAGAGCCGGGAAGCGCCAGCATCATGAGGGTCGCGGCGCGTGCCCTGCGCAGGCCAAGGATGTTGTCGGGCTGCTCATCGTCGGCCCCCAGGCCCTCGTGGCTGGAGCCCGGCTCCTTGAGCCCGAGACGGCTGACGTGCCGCAGTACGTCGTGATTGCTCAGCACCCAGGTCGTGGGCGCGCCCACGGCTTCGTCTTCGGCCATCGTCGAGGTGATCACCTCGCGGTATGACGCGGCATCCCATGGGCTGTCCAGGAACTGGAAGTTGAAGGCGGTGTGCATCTCATCCGGGCGCAGGTACAGCGCCAGGCGCTTCGGGTCGGCCACCCAGGCCTCGGCCACCAGCGAGCGGTCGCCCTGGTAGGAGTCCAGGACCGTGCGCCAGCGGCGGTACACGTCGTGGACGCCGTCCTGGTCCCACATCGGGCCGGCGGGTCCGTCGAGGTCCAGCATCGACTGCTCGGCGTCGAAGTCCGGCAGCCCGTCGGCCTTGATCAGGCCGTGGGCCACGTCCACCCGGAAGCCGTCGACGCCCCGGTCCAGCCAGAAGCGCAGCACGCCGTCGAACGCCTCGCGCACCCGCTCGGTGGACCAGTCCAGGTCCGGCTGTTTCACGTCGAAGAGGTGGAGATACCACTGCTCCGGCGTGCCGTCCGGCCGGGTGAGGCGCGTCCAGCCGGCCCCGCCGAAGACGGACTTCCAGTTGTTGGGCGGCAGTTCGCCGTGCTCGCCGAGCCCGTCGTGGAAGTGGTACATGTCGCGCTCGGGCGAGCCCGGCCCGGCCGCGACCGCCGCCTTGAACCACCGGTGCTCATCGGAGGTGTGATTGGGCACCAGATCGACGACGACGCGCAACCCCGCCGCGTGGGCGGTCTCGATCAGGCGGTCGGCGTCCGACAGGTCACCGAAGAGCGGGTCGATCTCCTCGTAGTCGGCCACGTCGTAGCCGGCGTCGGCCATGGGGGACCTATAGAACGGGGACATCCAGATGGCGTCCACCCCGAGGCGGGCCAGGTATGGGATCTTCTCGATGATCCCGGGGAGGTCGCCGTAGCCGTCGCCGGTGGAGTCGGCGAACGAGCGGGGGTAGATCTGGTAAATGACGGCGTCTCGCCACCATTCAGCGGTCATGGAGCGGTCCTGTCGATTGTCTGATGATGAGATCCGGGTGGAACAGCATCTCGGTGCGGTCGGTGGGAAGCCCCCGGATCGCGGTCAGCAGGGACCCGACGGCGGCCCTCGTCATGGCCGGCACCGGCTGGCGGACTGTGGTGAGCGCGGGGCTGGTGAAGGCCATCAGCGGGGTGTCGTCGTAGCCGACCACGGAGACGTCGCCGGGGACGTCCAGGCCCCGGGCGCGCGCTTCGCGGATGGCGCCCAACGCCATCACATCGGATCCGCACACGATGGCCGTGTGCCCCGCGTCGAACAGCCGCGAGGCGGCCGCCTGGCCCCCCTCGACGCTGAAGATCGTCGACACAGTCGAGCTGCTCGGCAGGCCCAACCCGATGAACGCCTCCCGCTTGCGACGGCTCGGCATGTAGCGCAGCTGCCCCACCGCCAGGCCGATGCGCTCGTGCCCGTAGGAGCGCAGGTGCGCCACCGAGATGGACACCGCCTCGGCGTCGGAGCACGAGAAGAACGCGCCATCGACGGCGGAGCTGTAGCCGTTGATGAAGACCGCTGGCACGCCGGCGTCGATGAGGCGCTGGTAGTGCTCGGGGGAGGCTTCGGCGTCCGCCGGGGTGCCAGAGACGGAGATGATGCCCGCGATCTCGACGCCAAGCAGCGCGTCGAGGTACTGCTCCTCGCTGGTCCCACCGGGCCCTGCCGTGCAGATGATCATGTGGCGGCCCGCCGCCGTGAGCACCAGGGCCAGCTCGTTGGCGAACAGGGCGAAGGACGGGTTGGCGAGCTCCGGCACCATCACGGCGATGAGGCCCTCGCCGGAGGGCTGGTCCGGCTCCGCCGCGAAGCCGAGCCGCTCAAGGGTGGCCAGGACGGAGGTTCTGGTGGCGTCGGCCACGCCTGGCTTGCCGTTGAGGACCCTGGAGACTGTGGCGGTCGACACGCCTGCCGCGACGGCTAGGTCCGCCAGCTTGGCCCGTGGGGGAATCATGGGCCTCCTCTCCTTCGAGTCCGTGCACATCAACAGTGCTCGCAGGCTAGTGTGCAGGTATTCGGAGGACTTAGCAATGATCTTGCAAATCGTTGCAGGGCGGGGGTACTGGCAGACCTAGTCCAGGGCATCACGTGCGTCGCGAAGCTCTGGAGACGTTTCCCGACGCAGATTGTTATCGAACCGTTATTGCAACGACTTTGCAAACGTTGCAAAGACGGTTACGCTACTCATCAGTCGGGTCGGCACCGGAGCGTCCCGAGACAACGAAGGAGTTACACACATGCGCAAGAGCCTTCTCGCCGCCGCAGCGGCCGGGCTTTCTCTGACGCTGGTCGCCTGTGGTGGCGGCACGTCAACCACCTCCCCCTCCGCCACCGACGGGGCCTCGAGCAGCGCCCCCGCCGAGAGCTCGGCCCCCGCGGCCGCCGGCACCCTCACCGTGTGGGTGGACGAGACCCGCATCGACGCGTTCAAGACGATCGGCGAGTCCTTCCTGGCCGCCACCGGCGTCACCCTGGACGTCGTGCAGAAGCCGTCCGGCGACGTCAAGACGGACTTCATCGCCCAGGCCCCCACCGGCCAGGGCCCGGACCTCATCGTCGGCGCACACGACTGGACCGGCGACCTGGTCAAGAACGGCGTCATCGCCCCCGTCGAGCTGGGCGACAAGGTCTCGGGCTTCAACCCGGTGGCCACCCGCGGCTTCACCCAGGCCGGCCAGCTCTACGGCGTCCCGTACGCCATCGAGAACATCGGCCTGGTCCGCAACAATGCCATGGTTCAGGACACCCCGGCCACGTTCGACGAGCTGATCGCCCAGGGCAAGGCCGCCGCCGGCGCCGAGTTCCCCGCAGTGATCCAGCAGGGCCCCAACGGCGACGCGTACCACCTGTACCCGATCCAGACCTCGTTCGGTGCACCGGTGTTCAAGACCGACGCCAACGGCGACTACACCGCCGAGCTCGGCATGGGTGGCCCGGAGGGTCTCGCCTTCGCCGAGTACCTGAAGACGCTCGCCGCAGAGAAGGTCGTCTCCTCCTCGCTCGAGGGTGAGACCGCCAAGCAGGCCTTCCTCGACGGCAAGACGCCGTACATCATCACCGGCCCCTGGTACGTCGCCGACTTCGTGGCGGCCGACATGGACATCACGGTGCTGCCCGTCCCGTCCGCCGGTGGCCAGCCGTCCGCGCCGTTCGTCGGCGTGCAGGGCGTCTTCCTGTCCTCGAAGTCCGAGAACACCCTGCTGGCTTCGCAATTCCTCGACTGGATGGCGAGCAAGGAGGCCCAGGATCAGATGCTCGAGCTGGGCGGCCGCATGCCCGCGCTCACCGAGTCTGCTGACGCCGTCACCGACGAGGTCCTGGCCGGGTTCGGCGAGGCCGGCAAGGATGGCCAGCCGATGCCGTCCATCCCCGAGATGGGCGCTGTCTGGGAGTTCTGGGGCGGCGCGCAGGTGAGCATCATCACCGGCACCGCCGAGCCCGCCGCCGCGTGGGACGCTATGATCAAGAACATCGAAGCCAAGTTCTGACGCCTCTCGACCACACGGTCGCATCCGGGGGTTGGGAAGCCAAGGCGGCCCAACCCCCGGCCCATACCCGCAACGAAGCGAAGGTTGAACTCCCTTGAGCAACTCCCCGACATCGCAGTCGCCGAGGCTCTCCCACGCGCGGGACCTCTCGCGCCCGGGCTTCATCGCGAAGCTCGTCCTCATGATGCTTGTCAACGCTTTCGGCGTCTACGGCATCCTGGCCAGCTACGGCCAGCAGGAGTGGGGCGTCCTCGTCTTCCTCGTCATCACCCTGATCATCGTCGACTACGTGTACTTCTCGAAGCGCGCGATCCCCGGCAAGTACCTCGTCCCCGGCCTCATCTTCCTCGCTGTGTTCCAGATCTACGTGATGATCAACACCGCCTACGTGGCCTTCACCAACTACGGCGACGGACACAACGACGCCAAGGAACCGGCCATCACCCAGATCCTGAAGACCTCGGATCGCCGGGTGGAGGGCACCCCGGAGTATCAGGTCACCGTCTTCGACCGCAACGGCCAGCTCGGCTTCGCGATCGTGGAGGGAGACCAGGCCCGGATCGGCGACGCCGAGACCCCGCTGGCAGACGCTCCGGATGCCGTCGTCGACGGTGATCGGGTCACCGAGGTGCCCGACGCCACGGTGCTCGCGCTGGCCGACATCCAACAGCGCCAGAACGAGGTGCTGGACCTGCGCGTCAGCGTGTCCGACAACCCGGACGACGGCTGGCTCAGGACGGACAACGGGGCCAGGGCCTACATCGCCAAGTCGCTGTTGGCCTACGACGAGGCCGCAGATACGTTCACCGACGCCGACGGCAAGGTCTACACGGCAGACCCAAGCCGTGGCCTGTTCGTCGCCGACGACGGAAGCAGCCTCTCACCGGGCTGGCGCGTGGTCGTGGGCTTCGACAACTTCGCCGCCATGTTCACCGACGCCCGGCTCGCGGGCCCGTTCCTGTCCTCACTGGTGTGGACGTTCGCCTTCGCCATCCTGTCTGTGCTCACCACGTTCGCCTTCGGGCTACTGCTGGCGGTGGTGTTCAACGACCCGCGCATCAAGGGGCGCACCCTCTACCGGGCCCTGTTCATCCTCCCGTACGCCTTCCCTGGCTTCCTGGCCGCGCTGGTGTGGCGCGGTCTGCTCAACCAGGAGTTCGGCTTCATCAACCAGGTCCTGCTGGGCGGTGCGAGCGTCCCGTGGTTCACTGACGGAAACCTCGCCAAGCTGGCCATCCTCGGGGTCAACCTGTGGCTGGGCTTCCCCTACATGTTCCTCGTCACCACCGGCGCCCTGCAGTCCATCCCCCAGGAGCTCACGGAGGCGGGCATCATGGACGGCGCCAGCCCGCTCAGGCGGTTCTGGAGCATCACGCTTCCCCTGCTGCTGGTGTCGGTAGCGCCGCTGCTCATCGCGAGCTTCGCGTTCAACTTCAACAACTTCTCGCTCATCTACATGCTCACCGGCGGCGGACCGAACTATCCGGGTGCCCCGGTGCCTGTCGGCGAGACGGACATCCTGATTTCGATGGTCTACGCCATCGCCTTCGAGGGTGGCAACCGGCAGTACGGCCTGGCCAGCGCCATGTCGATAGTCATCTTCCTGGTGGTCGGCTTCATCTCCTGGCTGGGATTCAGGCAGACCCGCAAGCTTGAGGAGATCATGTGATGGCCAAGAAGCTAGCCAACGGCGACAACGACACCCGTCTTCGTGGCGGCCGGTGGTGGAAGGAGGTCGGCTGGAGGCACGTCTTCGGGATCATCGTCATCATCTACTGCGTGTTCCCGCTGCTCTACGTGCTGTCGGCCTCGCTCAACACGAACGGATCCATCACGGGCTCCCTGCGGCTCTTCACGAGCTTCACCACCGAGCACTACGCCGAGCTGATGACCACTGACTATCCGAAGTGGGCGCTGCACTCGCTCTATGTCAGCGGACTGACGGCCATCGGTACGGTCCTCATGGGCGCGGCTGCGGCCTATGCGTTCAGCCGATTCCGGTTCAAGGGGCGCCGCGCCAGCCTGACCGCGCTGCTGATCATCCAGATGTTCCCGCAGATGCTGGCCTTCGTGGCCATCTTCCTGCTGGCGCTCACGCTGGGGGAGATCTTCCCGTTCCTCGGCCTCGGTTCGCACCTCCAGTTGATCGCCATCTACCTCGGCGGCGCGCTGGGAGCGAACACGTTCCTGATGTACGGGTTCTTCAACACCATCCCGATCGAACTCGACGAGGCCGCCAAGATCGACGGCGCCACGCATGCCCAGATCTTCTGGGGCATGATCATGCGCCTGGTCACGCCGATCCTCGCGGTGGTGGGTCTGCTCAGCTTCGTGGGCTCTTACGGCGAGTTCATCCTGGCCCGCATCGTGCTGGCCAGGCCCGAGAACTACACGCTCGCCGTGGGCCTGTACGTCTGGGGCTCCGACGAGCGCAACGCCCCGTGGTCGCTGTTCGCGGCCGGTGGCGTGCTGGCGGCCATCCCGATCATCGCCTTGTTCATGTACCTGCAGAAGTACATCGTCTCCGGCCTCACGGCTGGTGGCGTCAAGGGCTGATCGAAGGCTCTACCGATCCACGCCGGTGTGCGGGCGACCCGATGGGTCGCTCAGCCCACCGGCGTGGTCGCGTCTCGAGGCTCGGCGCCCGTATCCGGCTGGAGTGCCAGGTGGCACAGCCGGGGGCCGACGTCGATCCGACCCGCCGCCATCCCGCTCGCGCTCGCCTCGAGGTAGCCGTCGACGAAGCCCTGATGGATGGCGCACACGATCGGGAGCTCCCTGAGGCCCACCTCGGCCCGGAACGGGCAGCGCGTGAAGGTGAGCTGGTTTCCGACGGCGACGGTCCCGAACCCCCGCTCGGCGAGATGAGCCACCAGCCCCTCGACGGGTTCGGTGTCCTCGGGCTCGTCATCGACCATCGAACCGCCCCAGGAGCGCCCCGCCTGCTCGGCCAGCCGCGACCCGTCCGGCAGAGTGGCCACGAAGTTCTGGATCAGCACCTCGGTGAGCTCCATCAGGTGTGAGTTGCTGACGTTGGGGGAGTCGCTGGTGGCGGCGAACAGCAGCGGCGGGCGCCCTGCCTGCCCGAGCGGAGCCGCGGCGCTGACGGCGTAGCCCGCATCGCGCAGCCCTTCCAGGTGGAATCTGGCGGAGTTGCGGTGCAGCCCCAGCTGGTCCGCGACCTCGGCGACCGCCACCGGGCCTGCGGCGGATTGCAGCAACGCCAGCACGCGCGTGCGGGTGGGGCCGAGCCCGTGGGGTTCGCTGGTCACTGATCCAGTTTCGCATGCTCAGGGCACCCCTCCCGGGTCGGGGTAGCATGCGCCCATGCAGGAGTACCGATTGCTGGACAGCCACGGGAGGGTCGCACGCGACGTCCGCGTGTCCTTGACCGACCGCTGCAACCTGCGCTGCACCTACTGCATGCCCGCAGAGGGCCTCGCCTGGCTGCCCGTCGAGGAGACCCTCACCGACGACGAGGTGGTGCGCCTGATCCGCGTGGCCGTCGTGCGCCTGGGGGTGGAGCGGGTCCGGTTCACCGGGGGAGAGCCACTGCTGCGGCCCGGGCTGGAGCGCATCGTCGCTGCCGCGTCGGCAATGGAGGGTCCCGGCGGGCGCCCTGAGTTGGCACTCACCACCAACGGGCTTGGCCTGGACAAGCGCATCGCGGGGCTCAAGGCCGCCGGCCTGGACCGGATCAACATCTCGCTGGACTCGCTGGACCCCGTCCGCTACGCCCGGCTCTCCCGCCGCGACAGGCTGCACGACGTGCTGACCAGTATCGAGGCCGTCGACGCCGCCGGCCTGCGCCCGCTGAAGGTGAACTCCGTGATCATGCGCGGCGAGAACGAGCCGGACATCGTGCCGCTCGCAGCGTTCTGCCTGGCGAGGGGCTACCAGCTGCGCTTCATCGAGCAGATGCCGCTCGGTCCCAAGCATGAGTGGGACAGATCACAGATGGTCACCTCCCGGGAAATCCTCGATGCGCTGGAGACCCGCTTCCGCCTCACCCCGCTGGACGAGCCCCGAGGCGCGGCCCCCGCGGAGCTCTGGCGGGTGGACCCGGACGCCGAGCAGCCGGGCGGCACCGTCGGCGTGATCGCCTCGGTGACCAACCCCTTCTGCGCCGCCTGCGACCGGACGCGGCTCACCTCGGACGGTCAGGTCCGCAACTGCCTCTTCTCCAGGACGGAGACGGACCTGCGCGCAATCCTGCGCGGGGGCGGCTCGGACGACGACATCGTCGCGGCCTGGGCGGGCGCCCACGCAACAAAGTCGCGGGCCCACGGCATCGATGACATCGGGTTCGTCCAGCCCGCCCGCACGATGAGCGCCATCGGAGGATGACTCCCGAATCGCCCAGGGGCCGCTGCGCGATCGTGCTGGGCGGGGGGCGCTCGTCGCGGATGGGCACGGACAAGCTGGAGCTCACCGTCGGGAACCGTTCGCTGCTGCAGCGCGCCTGCGATGCCTCCCTCGGCTGGGCCGACCAGGTGATCGTCGCCTCACCCGTCCGCGCCGGGTTCCCGGACCAGCGCATCGTCTTCGTGCTGGAGGATCCTCCCTTCGGTGGCCCCGTGGCAGGCATCGCGGCGGCGGTGGCCGCCCTTCCCGGCGAGGCGGAGGAGGTGCTCCTGCTGGCGGGTGACCTGGCAGATCCTCACGCCGTCGTGGGAGCGCTGCGCGCGGCGCCGATGGGGGTCGACGGTGTGGTGCTGGAGGACGAAGAGGGCTGGCCCCAGCTGCTGGCGGGGCGTTACCGCGCGGCCGCTCTGAGGCTCGCCGTTGGCGGTGCTCCAGCCCTGCGCGACGTGTCCGTCCGTCGCCTCCTCGGGACTTTGGATCTGGCCCGGGTGGCAGCCCCGCCAGCCCTCGTCCGAGACGTCGACACCCCTAGCCAGGCGCGACTCGCCGGCGCTGAATTTCGCAACTACGACGGCGCGTAAGACTTTTTTCCGAGAAGTTTGGACGTACCGCTCTCCGGCATGGAAAGCTGACGCCCATGAGCACCGATTCCGCGCGCGTTGACGGCCCCGCCTCCGATGCCCTGCTGAAGCTTGGCCGCTTCTTCACCAAGTGGGACCAGACCGACGACGGCCGCGCCGTCTTCCGCCAGGGTGGCCGCGCGGGAGACGTCTTCTACCGCGACCGCTGGAGCCACGACAAGGTGGTCCGCTCCACGCACGGCGTCAACTGCACCGGCTCCTGTTCCTGGAAGGTCTACGTCAAGGACGGGATCATCACCTGGGAGTCCCAGCAGACGGACTATCCCACCACCGGGCCTGACCGGCCGGAGTATGAGCCCCGCGGATGCCCCCGTGGGGCCGCCTTTTCGTGGTACACCTACTCGCCCACCCGGGTCCGCTACCCGTACGGCCGCGGCGTGCTCATCGAGATGTACCGGGAGGCGAAGAAGCGCCTGGGCGATCCGGTGGCCGCCTTCCGTGAGATCTCCACCGATCCGGTCAAGCGCCGCCGCTACCAGCAGGCCCGAGGCAAGGGCGGATTGGTGCGCATCTCCTGGGAAGAGGCCCTGGAGATCTCCGCCGCCAGTTACGTCAACACCATCAAGTTCTACGGCCCGGACCGCTGCGTCTCCTTCTCGCCCATCCCGGCGATGAGCATGGTCTCCCACGCCATCGGCACCCGCTTCACGCACCTCATCGGCGGCGCGATGACCAGTTTCTACGATTGGTACGCGGACCTCCCCGTCGCCTCCCCGCAGGTGTTCGGAGACCAGACCGACGTGCCGGAGTCCGGCGACTGGTGGGATTCCACCTACCTGATGATGTGGGGCTCCAACGTGCCCGTCACGCGCACCCCGGACGCGCACTGGATGGCCGAGGTCCGCTACCGCGGCACCAAGGTGGTCACCGTGGCGCCGGACTACGCGGACAACGTGAAGTTCGCCGACGAGTGGCTGCCCGCCCAGGCCGGCACCGATGCCGCGCTGGCCATGGCCATGGGGCATGTCATCCTCAAGGAGAACTTCGTCGACAAGAAGGTCGAGTACTTCGACGACTACGTCAAGCAGTACACGGACCTCGGCATGCTGATCACCCTGGTGGATCACCCCGAAGGCCATGGGCTGGTGCCCGGCAAGTTCCTCACCGCCGCGGACCTGCCGGCCACCGCAGAGGTCTCCGACGCCGCCTTCAAGACCGTGGTGTGGGACGACGCCACCTCCAGCCCTGCGGTGCCCAACGGTTCCATGGGCTACCGCTACTCCGAGGACGGGGCCGGTCTCTGGAACCTGGACCTCGGCGAGATCCGACCCGCGCTCAGCCTCATCGAACAGGCCGACGCGCAGAAGGTGGAGATCTCCCTGCCGTGCTTCGAGGACCCGAAGGGGGAGGGCAGCATCATCCACCGCGGTGTCCCTGCCCGCGTGGTCGAGGGCAAGCTCGTCACCACAGTCTTCGACCTCATGCTCGCCCAGTACGGCGTGGGCCGCGACGGCCTCCCTGGCCAGTGGCCTGCCGGGTACGACGACGCCACAGTTCCCTACACCCCCGCCTGGCAGGCGGAGATCACCTCCGTGCCCGCCGAGGCGTGCCTCCGCATCGCCCGTGAGTTCGCGGCCAACTCGGAGGAGTCGAAGGGCCGCACGATGATCATCATCGGCGCCGGCATCTGCCACTGGTTCCACGCGGACGTGACCTACCGCGCCATCATCGCGCTGCTCATGATGACCGGCTGCATCGGCAAGAACGGCGGCGGCTGGGCGCACTACGTGGGCCAGGAGAAGTGCCGCCCCATGACGGGCTGGTTCAACATGGCCAACGCCACGGACTGGTCGCGGCCCCCGCGCACCATGATCGGCACCGCCTACTGGTACATGCACACCGATCAGTGGCGCACCGACGGCTTCTCGGCTGACCGGATCAAGTCCCCGCTGTCCACCGGCAGCCTCGACGGCACCCACTCGGCGGACGCCATCGCGCTGTCACACCGCCTGGGCTGGATGCCGTTCTACCCGCAGTTCGACGCGAACCCGCTGGACCTGGCGGACGAGGCGATCGCTGCCGTCGGACGCGGCGAGTACGAGACCCCGCAGGCCTACGTGGCCGCCAGGCTCAACTCCGGCGAGTTGAAGAGCGCCGTCGAGGATATCGACGCGCCCGAGAACTGGCCGCGCACCATGATCCTGTGGCGCTCGAACCTGTTCGGCTCCTCGGCCAAGGGCAACGAGTACTTCCTCAAGCACCTCCTCGGCACCCACAACAACGTGATGGAGAACGGTCACGGGGCTGACCTCCGCCCGGATGTGGTGAAGTGGCACGACGAGGCCCCTGAAGGGAAGCTGGACCTGCTGATCACCGCGGACTTCCGCATGACCAGCTCCACGCTGCTCAGCGACATCGTGCTCCCTGCCGCCACCTGGTACGAGAAGTACGACCTCAGCTCCACGGACATGCACCCCTTCGTGCACGCGTTCACGCCCGCGATCGACCCGCCGTGGGAGACCAAGAGCGACTTCGACGTGTTCGCCGAACTCGCGATCAAGCTCTCCGAGCTGGCCAAGGGACGCCTGGACACCCGCAAGGACCTGGTGGCGGTTGCGCTCCAGCACGACACCCCCGGCCAGATCGCCCAGCCGGGCGGCCATGTGCCCGACTGGCGAGGCACCGACCTGGAGGGTGTGCCCGGGAAGAACATGCCGGTGCTCGCCGTCGTTGAGCGCGACTACACGGCGATCGCGGACAAGCTGCTCACCGTCGGCCCGCTGGCGGAGAAGCTGGGCTTCACCGTCAAGAACATCACCTACGACGTGGGCCACCAGGTGACCAAGCTCGGCAAGCTGCACGGGGTGTACCCCTCCGGCCCGGCCGCAGGCCGCCCCGCCATCAACACCGACCAGCGGCTCGCCGAGGCCATCCTGATGTTCTCCGGCACCACCAACGGAGAGTTGGCCACGCAGGGCTTCCGCGACCTGGAGCGCAAGACCGGCCGCAGACTGGCGGACCTGTCTGAGGGGTCCGAGGAGAAGCAGATCACCTTCATCCAGACCCAGCAGTCGCCGCAGCCCGTCATCACCTCCCCGGAGTGGTCGGGGTCGGAGACCGGCGGCCGCCGCTACGCCGCGTTCACCATCAACACCGAGCGGCTCAAGCCATGGCACACGCTGACCGGGCGGATGCACTTCTTCCTGGACCACGACTGGATGGCCGACGCAGGCGAGCAGCTGCCGATCTTCCGGCCGCCGCTGGACATGGGCCGCGACTACGGCGAGCCCGAGCTCGGACCCAACGGTGAGAAGGCCATCACGCTGCGCTACATCACGGTGCACAACAAGTGGTCCATCCACTCCGAGTACCAGGACAACCTGTTCATGCTCAGCCTCGGTCGCGGCGGGCCGCAGGCCTGGCTCAGCGTCGCCGACGCCGCGAGCATCGGGGTCAGGGACAACGACTGGATCGAGCTGACCAACGCCAACGGAGTGTTCGTGGCCCGCGCCGTCGTCACGCCGAAGCTGCCGGACGGCATCTGTTACGTGCAGCACGCCCAGGAACGCACCATCGACGTGCCGAAGTCCGAGGCCACCGGCAAGCGCGGCGGCATCCACAACTCGGTGACCCGGATCCTTCTCAAACCCACCCACCTCATCGGCGGCTACGCACACCAGGCGTACGCCTTTAACTACATCGGCCCCACCGGCGTTCAACGAGACATCGTGTCGACGGTGCGCCGCCGCTCCCAGGAGGTCCAGTACTGATGGCCAAGCAGCGACGCGTGATGGCCCAGGTGGCCATGGTGATGAACCTCGACAAGTGCATCGGCTGCCACACCTGCTCGGTCACCTGCAAGCAGGCCTGGACCAACAGGGCCGGCACCGAGTACGTGTGGTTCAACAACGTGGAGACCCGCCCCGGGCAGGGCTACCCGCGCACCTACGAGGACCAGGAGAAGTGGCAGGGCGGCTGGGTCCGGACCAAGTCGGGGCGCCTCAAGCTGCGCTCCGGCGGCCGGTTCAAGAAGCTGCTCAGCATCTTCGCCTCCCCGGTGCAGCCCGAGATGAGCGACTACTACGAGCCGTGGACCTACGACTACGAGAACCTCATCCAGGCACCGCTCGGCGACGACTTCCCCGTCGCGCGGCCCAAGTCCCTCATCACGGGCGACGACATGGCCATCAAGGCCTCCGCCAACTGGGACGACGCCCTGGGCGGCATCCACGAGACCGGCCATGACGACCCGATCGTGAAGAAGCTTCGCGAGGACGCCAACCTGCAGATCAAGTTCGAGTACGAGAAGACCTTCATGTTCTTCGTGCCCCGGATCTGCGAACACTGCCTCAACCCCTCCTGCATGGCCTCCTGCCCCTCCGGCGCCATCTACAAGCGCTCGGAGGACGGCATCGTCCTGGTGGACCAGGACAAGTGCCGCGGCTGGCGTCAGTGCATCACCGGCTGCCCCTACAAGAAGATCTACTTCAACCACCGCTCCGGCAAGGCCGAGAAGTGCACCATGTGCTACCCCCGCCTCGAGGTGGGACTGCCGACGGTGTGCTCCGAGACCTGCGTGGGCCGGCTGCGCTACATCGGCATCATCCTCTACGACCCCGATCAGGTCACCAAGGCCGCCCTCGTCGACGACAAGGACCTGTACCAGGCCCAGATGGACCTGATGCTGGACCCGAACGACCCGCAGGTGATCGCCGATGCGAAGGCCAACGGGATCCCTGGCGACTGGCTGGCCGCCGCCCAGAAGTCACCCGTGTACGCCCTCATCAAGCACTTCAAGGTGGCGCTTCCGCTGCACCCTGAGTACCGCACCATGCCGATGGTCTGGTACGTGCCCCCGCTCTCCCCGGTGGTGGACCTGCTCAAGGCACAGGGCCACGACTCCGAGGCCGGCGGCAACCTGTTCGGTGCCATCGACACCCTCCGCATCCCCGTCGAATACCTCGCTGAGCTGTTCACCGCGGGAGACGCCGACGTGGTGACGGGCGTGCTGCAGAAGCTGGCCGCGATGCGCTCCTACATGCGCGACGTGACGCTCGGCCGAGAGCGGCAGCCCGAGCTGGCGCACGCCGTCGGCATGGAGCCCGCGGCCCTGGAGCAGATGTACCGGCTGCTCGCCATCGCCAAGTACGACGAGCGCTACGTCATCCCCAAGGCCCACGCCGAGCAGGCGCACAACCTGGAGGAGATGGGCTGCTCGCTGGACTTCGAGGGCGGGCCGGGCGCCGGGGGAGAGGGGCCGTTCGGCACCTCTTCAGGGCGCGTGGTCCCGGTGGCGATCGAGAGCTTCGCCGACGCGAAGGCCCGCCAGCTCGACGCGAGCGGAGCATGATGTCAGCGGTGGTGTTCCAGGCGGCCGGGCTGCTGCTCGGCTACCCGGACGAGGAGCTGCTGGATCGGCTCCCGGTGATCGAGGCCGCCGTCGCCGAGGCTGGTGCGGGAGAGTACTTCGCGCCCACCCTCGCGCACCTGCGCAGCATGCCGATCATGGAGCTGCAGAGCTGGTACGTGCAGGAGTTCGACCTGTCACGCCGGCACGCGCTGCACCTGACCTACTGGACCGACGGCGACACCCGCCGCCGAGGCGAGGTGCTGGCCGCCATCAAGCAGACCTACCGGGACTCCGGCCTCGTGGTGGACCTGGCCGGTGAGCTGCCGGACTACCTCCCGATGGTGCTCGAGTTCGCCGCCGTGGGGCACCCCCAGCTGGGGTTGGGGCTCCTCAACGCCTACCGGGCCAGCCTCGAGCTGCTCCGCATCGGCCTGGCGGAGGACAAGCTCCCGCAGTCCGGCGTGGTCGCGGCCGTCTGTGCCGCGCTCGGCGGGCCCTCGCCGCGCACCCGCTCCGAGGTCCGGGACCTGCTGGGCGGCCCGCCCACCGAGACCGTCGGCCTCGATCCCACCTTCCTGCCCTACCCGCAACTGCAAGGGAGCACGCGATGAACATTCTGCTCTGGGGAGTCCTGCCCTACGTGGTGCTGCTGATCCTCGTGGGTGGGCTGATCTGGCGCTACCGGTTCGATCAGTTCGGCTGGACCACGCGCTCGTCTCAGCTCTACGAGTCCAGGCTGTTGAAGATCGGCTCGCCCATCTTCCACTTCGCGCTCATCGCGGTGCTCATGGGCCACATCGTCGGCCTGCTGATCCCCAAGGCGTTCACGGACTGGATCGGCATCGATCAGCACACCTACCACGCCGGCGCCCTCTACGGCGGCGGGCTGGCGGGCGTCGCCCTGATCGTCGGCCTGGCCATGCTGATCTGGCGGCGGAGGTCCACCACGGCGGTGTTCAAGGCCACCACGTGGAACGACAAGATCATGTACCTGGTGCTCGCCACCGTGATCGGGCTCGGCATGGTGGCCACGCTCACCGGAGACACCACCCCCACGGGGGAGGAGCACAACTATCGCGAGACGGTATCGGTGTGGTACCGCTCCCTGTTCGTGTTCCAGCCCGACGTGGAGGCGATGGGGGCCGCCACCTGGCAGTTCCAGACCCACGTCGTCATCGGGATGCTGCTGTTCGCGATGATCCCCTTCACCCGCCTGGTGCACGCCTTCTCCGCACCGTTCCACTACCTGTTCCGCCCCTACATCGTCTACCGCTCGCGCGACGACTCGTCGCGTCGCTCCGAGACGGTCAAGGGTCGCGGCTGGGACCCCGTGGGTACCCCCGACAACAAGCGCGCCCAGCGCTGAGCTCCCTGCCGCCTTCCCCCTAGAGAGACACCCCACACGTGAGTAAGCACCTCATCGAGGTTGAGCCCGTCCACGAGACGGGCAAGGGCGCCGGCCGCGTCATGATCATGTCCACCCTCGCGTTCACGCTGATGTTCGCGGTGTGGCTGATGTTCGGCATCCTCGGCGTCCCCATCCAGAAGGAACTCGGCCTCACCGACGTGGAGCTGTCCTGGATCTCGGCCCTGGCCGTCCTGAACGGCTCGATGTGGCGGCTCCCGGCCGGCATTCTGGCGGACCGGATCGGCGGCCGGAAGGTCACGCTGTTCCTGCTGTTCGCCACCGCGCTGCCCGCCTTCCTGGTCTCGAAGGCCGACAGCTACGGGCTCCTGCTCGTGCTGGCCTTCCTCGTCGGCTTCGCGGGCAACCTGTTCTCCGTCGGCACCGCCTGGAACGCGGCCTGGTACTCCCGCAAGCGCCAGGGCCTCGCCCTGGGCGTCTTCGGTGCGGGCAACGTGGGCGCGTCGGTGACCAAGTTCATCGGCCCCCCGCTGATCGCAGGGACGGCGGGGGCCACCTTCGCGTTCGGCATCGAGGGCGGCTGGCGCCTGGTTCCGGTGATCTACGCCGTGCTGCTGGTCATCGTAGGGGTGGCCGTGTGGGTGATCGTGCCGCGCGTGGATCGCGCGCCCGGCACCAGCCGGAGCGTCCGCACCATGCTGCTGCCGCTCAAGCACATGCGGGTGTGGCGGTTCAGCCTCTACTACGTGGCGGTCTTCGGCGCCTACGTGGCGCTGTCGGCGTGGCTACCCAAGTACTACGTCGACAACTTCGACGTTGACCTCACCACCGCGGGTCTGCTCACGGCCACCTTCATCTTCCCGGCCTCGCTCCTGCGTCCCGTGGGCGGCTGGCTGTCGGATCATTTCGGCGCCCGTAGGGTCATGTACTGGACGTTCGCTCTGATGCTGCTCACCAGCGGAATCCTCATGATGCCCAACGGCCACATCGTCATCGAGCACGCCGACGGCTCCCAGACCGAGCACCTCGCCTACAGCCTCAGCCTCTGGATGTTCGCGGTGCTGGTGTTCCTCCTGGGCTGCGCCATGGGCCTGGGCAAGGCCGCGGTGTTCAAGCACATCCCCGAGTACTTCCCGGAGAACGTCGGCTCGGTCGGCGGCCTCGTCGGCACCCTCGGTGGCCTCGGCGGGTTCGTCCTTCCGCCGCTGTTCGCCTACACCAAGCTGTGGTCGGGGTTCCCCACGTCCACCTTCTTCGTCCTGTTCCTCCTCACCGTCATCTGCGCGGTGTGGATGCACCTCACCATCGTCAAGATGCTGCACGACAAGTCACCCGAACTCGCCGGCACCATCGAACTTCCCCTTGAGGAGTCCGCAGTATGAGTACCAAGAAGTTCGAGACCAAGGGCGACTGGCTCCAGGCCTGGGACCCGGAGGATCCGGAGAAGTGGGACAGCAGACTCGCCTGGAACACCCTCACCATCACGACCTTCACGCTGACCCTGGCCTTCGTGGCCTGGTTCCTCCCCAGCGCCATCGTGCCCAAGCTCAACGCGCTCGGCTTCGACTTCACCAAGGAGCAGCTCTACTGGATGGCCGCCATGCCCGGCCTGTCCGGCGGAATCCTGAGGCTCGTGTGGATGGTGCTGCCGCCCAAGATCGGCACCCGCAAGATGGTGACCCTGACCACCCTCCTGCTCATCCTGCCGGTCCTCGGGTGGGGCTTTGAGGTCACCAACCCTGACGTGCCCTACTGGCGGCTCTTGGGTCTGGCGTTCCTCTCCGGCATCGGCGGCGGTGCGTTCTCCGGATTCATGCCCTCGACCTCGTACTTCTTCCCCAAGCGCCTCCAGGGCACCGCGCTGGGCCTGCAGGCGGGCATCGGCAACTTCGGCGTGTCGCTCGTGCAGCTCATGACGCCCTGGCTGATCACCTTCGGCATGTTCGGGTTCCTCGGCTCGCAGCAGATGTCGTTCGCGGGCAGGGACCCCGTCACGGTCTGGTACCAGAACTCGGCGCTGGTCTACATCCCGTTCATCATCGTCGGCGCCATCTGGGCCTACATCGCGCTGCGGTCCGTGCCGATCAAGGCCAACATCAAGCAGCAGTTCGACATCTTCTCCAACCAGGACACCTGGTGGATGACCATCCTCTACATCATGACCTTCGGCACCTTCTCCGGGCTCGCGGCCCAGTTCGGCCTGCTGATGCTCAACCTCTACGGGGCGGGCAACGCCGCCATCGTCGAGGGCGCTGGGGCCACGGCCACGATGCTCGTCGACGGCTACACGCTGCCGGATCCGGTGAAGTTCGTCTTCCTCGGGCCGCTCGTCGGTGCCGGGGCCCGTATCGTGTTCTCGCCGCTGACTGACCGGATGGGTGGCGCCATCTGGACGCTCATCTCCGGCATCGGCATCCTGGGCTCGATCCTCTTCACGATCCCGGCGCTCACACCGGACACCTCCAGCGCTGCCGCGCTGCAGGGCGGGTTCAACCAGTTCCTGTGGGGCATGCTGCTGATCTTCCTGTTCTCCGGGATCGGCAACGCGTCCACGTTCAAGCAGATGCCGATGATCTTCGAGAAGCGGCAGGCGGGCGGCGTGATCGGCTGGACCGCGGCCATCGCGGCCTTCGGACCGTTCCTGTTCGGTGTCGGCCTGACCATCATGAGCCCCACGATCTTCTACGCGATCGGCGCTGTCTGGGCCGTGATGTGCATCGCGATCACCTGGTTCCGGTACGCCCGCCCAGGCGCGCCGAAGCCCAGCTGACCCCCCGCGTTAGGGTGTGCGTGTGAAGCAACTCGCAGGGGTGACGGCCGACGACGTCGACGTCGACGCGCTGACGGCGTTCGTCTCCGATGACCGCGCGGGAGCCGTCGTCACGTTCGGCGGCATCGTGCGCAACCACGACCACGGGGTGGCGGTCACGGGCATCGAGTACGTCGGGCATCCGACGGCGGAGGCCGTGATGCGGGAGATCGTCGCCGAGTTCGAGGGCCGAGAGGGCGTGCACGCGATCGCGGCGCAGCATCGCGTGGGCACGCTGGGCATCGGGGGGGTGGCGCTGTTCGTGGCTGTCGCGGCGTCCCACCGGGCGCAGGCGTTCGGTTGCGCGTCGGACCTGGTGGAGCGGGTCAAGGAGCGGCTGCCGATCTGGAAGAAGCAGTTCCTCGCCGACGGCACCCACGAGTGGTCGCAGTGCCCGTGAGGAGTGGCCCGACGTGCTGAGCGTCGAGGAGTACCTGGGGCGGGTGCTGGCGTTGGCCTCGCTCCTGCCAGCCGAGGCGACGCCCGTCGGTGAGGGTCGCGGACGGGTGCTGACGGAGGACCTGACGGCGCGGGTGGCGGTCCCCCCCTTCGACAATTCGGCCATGGACGGGTTCGCGGTGCGCGCCGCCGACGCGACGCCCGGGGCCGTCCTCAGCGTGGTCGGCGACATCCCTGCCGGCGCCACTTCCACGCCGACGGTGGGGCCCGGGGAGGCGGCCCGGATCATGACGGGCGCGCCGATGCCACCGGGGGCGGACGCCGTCGTCCCGGTGGAGGCCACCGACCAGCCGATGGGCGCCGCACCGCTGCCCGATCGCGTTGTCGTCAGCGAGGCAGCGGTGCCGGGCCGGCACGTGAGGCGGGCGGGTGAGGACGTGCGCGCGGGAGACACCGTCCTGCCCTCCGGGACCGTGTGGGGGGCAGAGGCCGCGTCCGCGGCGGCGTCGATCGGCTTCGGGTCAGTGCCGCTGCGTCGGAGGCCGCGTGTCGCGGTGCTGTCGACCGGCTCCGAGCTTGCGCCCGCCGGTGAGCCACTCGGCTTCGGCCAGATCCCGGACTCCAACTCGATCCTGCTCGCCGGCCTCGTGGAGAGGTTCGGCGGCCGGGTCGTCCTGCGGCGATCGGTGCCCGACGACGGCGCCCAGTTCGCGCGGGTGCTCGACGAGGCCTCCGCCGCCGCGGACGTGGTGGTCACCTCCGGCGGGGTGTCCGTGGGGGCGTTCGAGGTGGTACGGCAGGTGGTCGAGGGCGAGATCGAGTTCGTCAAGGTGGCGATGCAGCCGGGCAAGCCGCAGGCCTGCGGCGCACTGCGTGACCGTGACGGGCGCCCCGTGGCCTTCCTGGGTCTGCCCGGCAACCCCGTCAGCGTGTTCGTCTCGGCCTGGGCGTACCTGCGCCCGCTGCTGGCCGCGTTTCAGGGCCTTCCCACACTGTGGCCGTCCACCCAGCTCCCCGTCGCCGAGGGGTGGCACAGCCCGCCGGGGCGTCGGCAGTACACGCCGGTGCGCATCGTCGACGGCGCGGTGCAGCCCTCGCACCGGCTCGGCTCAGGCTCCCACCTGGTGGCCTCGCTCCACCTGGCCGACGGCCTCGCCGTCGTTCCGGAGCTCGTGGAAGCGGTCAGCCCGGGCGATGTCGTGGCGGTCCACGGCCTCACCTGACCTGAGGAGTGACGCCGGGTGCCGGCTGCGACACCCGACGTCACTGCCTGCCGCGCTCGGCGGTCAGGCGGCGGGTTGGTCCATGGATCGGCCCGTCTCGAGCAGGGTCTTGAGCCCCGACAGTGCCCACGGCCATCCACCGCCACCGGTGCCCGGATCCGCGCCGCCCGTGACCTCGGCGAGCAGCTGCGGGTTGTTCGTCACGTCGTGGGTGAGGACGACCTGTGTCAGGCCGCCCGGGTATTCGGTGAGCTCCCAGGTGACGCGGGTTGCCTCTGCCTCCGGGTACCAGGCGGGCGCCCAGTCCAGGACGAGCCGTCGCGGCTCGTCGATCTCCACCACTGAGCCGTTGACCGCAACCTCGCCCATCCCCATCTGCTTCATTTCGTCGGTGGTGAGGTTGCGGTACACGCCCCCGGGTCGGGGGTCGATCTCGACGTCTCCGCCGTAGCCCCAGCGAGACGTGTACTCCGATGTGGTGATGGCGTCCCAGATCTTCTGCGCCGGGGCGTTGATGTAGATGCTGTAGATGACGGTGTTGTTCATGGTTCAGCCTTTCGAAGGGTCGTCCTCGACGACGTGTTTGAGCTGCAGCAGCACGGAGGCGATGCCCGCTCGTTCGGTGTACTTGCCGATCCACCGTTCGTGGATCTGTTGGATCGGGACCGGGTTGAGGTGGTGGAGCTTCTCCCGGCCTTGCCTTCGCGTGGTGACGACGCCGGCGTCCTCCAGGATGCGGAGGTGCTTGGCGACGCCGAACCGGGTCATCTCCGCCCGGGTCTGGACGAGGTCCGTCAGCTCCGCGAGCGAGCGGCCGTCCCGCTCGAAGAGCGCGTCCATCAGCAGCCGGCGGATGGGATCCGCCAGCGCCTTGAACACGAGGTCGTCGTCCATACCGCGACAATATGTGACCGATAGGTCACCTGTAAAGCCCCGGGTTGGCCCCGGTCATGGAACCTGACACGCTTGCGCCATGGAGTTCACGCACCTTGATGCCCGCGGCGAGGCCCGCATGGTCGACGTCACCGCCAAGCAACCCACGGTCCGCTCGGCCACCGCCGTCGCCTCCGTCCGTTGCTCGGCGGAGGTGGTTGAGGCGTTGCGCACGGGAACAGTGCCGAAGGGCGACGTGCTGGCCGTCGCCCGGGTCGCGGGGATCGCGGCGACGAAGAGGGTCCCGGATCTGCTGCCGCTGGCACACGTGATCGGCGTGCACGGCGCCGTCGTCGACCTGTCGATCGTCGACGAGGGGGTCGCCATCGAAGCGACGGTGCGGACCGCGGACCGGACCGGCGTCGAGATGGAGGCGCTGACGGCGGTGACTGTCGCGGCGTTGGCGGTGGTGGACATGGTCAAGGGCGTGGACCGTTCGGCCGAGATCGTGTCGGCGCGGATCACCGCCAAGAGCGGGGGGCGCTCAGGCGACTGGAGCCGGCCCGCGGATTCCTGATTACTGGCTGGAGGGCCGATTGAGGTCGTGATCAGCGCCGTCGAGCTGGTCGACGATGTGGACGAGCAGCGGGGCCAGCACTGAGAGTGCGTCGCGGGCCCCACCCCGGGAGCCGGGGGCGTTGTAGACGAACGCGCGGTTCTCGTTGTGGTCGATCACCCCGGCCAGGCCCCGGGAGAGCCACGACAGCGGAGTGTTCGCCGCGCCCAGGCTGCGGACGGCCTCCGCCACCCCCGGCACCTCGTAGGTGAGCAGGGACCGGGTCGCCTCGACGGTGACATCCCGCGGGCCCACTCCCGTCCCGCCCGTGGTGATGACCACGCGGGCGCCGTCGGCCACCGCGAGCCGGATCTCTGTGGCGATCACCTCGGCCTCGTCCGGCACGATGACCGGCTCCGTCACCTCGAATCCCAACTCCTTCAGCGCGCGACGGATGATCGGGCCCGAACGATCCTCGTAGACGTTGCCCGAGGCGCGATCCGAGCAGGTGATGACGGCGGCTCTGTGACTCATGGCCCCAGCCTATTCCGGCGCGAAGGCCGACAGGACCAGACCCACCGATCCGCAGGAGCGGAGTGTTAGGGTCAAGCATGACGCAGATGCGGATCTCGGCGGCGGCAAGCCTTCTGGGGGTGAGCGACGACACGGTCCGTCGCTGGGTTGAGGCCGGCCGTCTGCCGGCCAGCGCCGACGAGCAGGGGAGACGGGTCGTCGACGGCGCCGCGCTGGCCGCGCTCGCCCAGGAGCTCGCCGATGGAGGGCTGGACGACCTGGACGGGGGAGCGGGGACGCGATCAGCGCGCAACCACCTCACCGGGATCGTGACGAAGGTGACCTCGGATCTGGTGATGAGCCAGGTGGAGCTGCAGTGCGGCCGCTACCGCATCGTCAGCCTGATCTCCACCGAGGCGGTGCGGGAACTCGGGCTCGAGGTCGGCTCGGTGGCCACCGCTGTCATCAAGGCGACGAACGTGTCGATCGAGGGGCTCAGGTCGTGAACAGGTCCGCGGCACTGCTCGTCGCCGCGTTGGCACTCACGGGCTGCGGGCAGCCTTCGTCGACGAGCCCGGTCGTGTTCGCAGCGTCATCCCTGAGTGAGGTGCTGCAGGACGTGGGCGCCGAGGCCACCTTCAGCTTCGACGGCTCATCCGGGCTGCTCGACCAGCTGGCGGGTGGAGCCCCGGCCGACGTGTTCGCCTCGGCCGACCGCGCGGTGATGCAGCGCGCCGTCGACGCGGGTCTCCTCGCAGACGATCCGGTGATGTTCGCCACCAACCGGCTGGTGATCGCCGTGCCGCGAGGCAATCCGGCCGGGGTGACGGGATTCGACGAGTCGCTGAATCGCGGGAAGCTCGTGGCGTGCGCGGTGGAGGTGCCGTGCGGGGCCGCCGCACACAGGCTGGCCGACGCGGCCGGGCTGGAGCTCCGTCCCGTCTCCGAGGAGAGCAGAGTGGCCGATGTCCTCGGCAAGGTCGCCTCCGGGGAGGCCGACGCCGGCCTCGTCTACGCTACCGACGCCGTGGCCTCGACCGCCGTGGAGAGCATCGAGATCGCCGGTGCCGGCGGCGATCCGAACACCTACTGGGTGGCGGTGGTGGCCGACGCGCCCCACCCCGCCGCGGCTGAGGACTTCGTCGACGGGCTGACCGGGCCCTGGCAGGAAGACCTGCGCGCGGCCGGTTTCGGGCCGCCGCAGTGACCGCAGCGGCCCTCCCGCGCTGGGCGTGGGCGCCTTTCGCCGCTGCGATGGCGGTCCTCGTCGTGCCGCTGGTCGGCCTGTTGGTGCGGGTTCCCTGGGGGAGGTTGGGTGAGCTGCTGGGCTCCGAGCGGGCCCGTGACGCGCTGGCGCTCAGCCTCGGCACCTGCCTGGCCAGCACCGTCGTGGTGCTCCTCCTCGGCGTCCCGACGGCGCTCGTGCTGGCGCGGTCGCGGGGCCGGTGGGTCGGCGTGGCGCGGACCGTCGTGGCGGTGCCGATGGTGCTGCCGCCCGTCGTCGCGGGGCTTGCGCTGCTCGCCACCCTCGGGCGGCGCGGCCTCATCGGCGCGCCGCTGGGGGTGCTCGGGATCGAGATCGGCTTCACGACCGCCGCCGTGATCGTGGCGCAGACCTTTGTGGCCCTGCCCTACCTGGTGGTCTCGCTCGAGGGCGCCTTGCGCTCCGCGGGCACCGACTACGAGCGGGCCGCCGCACGGCTCGGCGCACGCCCCACGCACGTGTTCGGGCGGGTCACGGTGCCGTTGGCCACCCCCGCGATCCTGTCTGGCACCGCGCTCGCATTCGCCCGGGCGCTCGGCGAGTTCGGCGCCACCCTGACGTTCGCCGGGTCCCTGCAGGGCGTGACCCGCACGCTGCCGCTGGAGATCTACCTGCTGCGGGAGTCCGACGCCGAGCTGGCCTTGGCGTTGGCGCTGGTGCTGTTGGGGGTCGCGGCTGTCGTCGTGAACGTGTCGATGCGGACGGGGCGCACCGATGCCTGAGGCCATCCGGGTCGACGCGGCGGTCGCGGACCGTGGCCTGGCCGTCGAGGTGGGCATCCCCGAGGGCGCGACTGTCGCGGTGGTGGGCCCCAACGGCGCGGGCAAGTCCAGCCTGGTCCAGCTGCTCTCCGGCGACCTGCGCCCCACCAGCGGCCGCGTGAGCGTCCACGGACTGGAGCTGTCCGGGCCGGAGGGACACGTGGCCCCCTACCAGCGGCGGTTCGGCTACGTCGAGCAGCGTTCCCTGCTGTTTCCCCACCTCGACGTCCTCGACAACGTCGCCTTCGGGCTTCGCGCCCGCGGCGTGTCGCGGGCGGCCGCGCGGGCCCGGGCGGCCGACGAGCTGGCCGCCGTCGGGTGCGCCGACCTGCGGCGGCGTCGCCCGAGGTCCCTCTCCGGCGGGCAGGCGCAGCGGGTTTCCCTGGCCCGCTCCCTGGCCATCGATCCGGAGGTGATGCTGCTGGACGAGCCGCTGGCCGCGCTCGACGCCACCGTGGCGCCGGAGGTCCGGGTGCTCCTCAGGCAGCGCCTGCGCGGGATCACCACCGTGCTGGTCACCCACGACTTCCTCGACGTGGTGACCCTCGCGGACCGGGTGGTGGAGCTGAGCGAAGGCCGCGTCGTCGCGGAGGGGGACGTCGACGAAGTGTGTCAGCGCCCCACGAGCGCCTTCCTGGCCGGCTTCGTCGGGGTCAACCTGCTGCATGGCGAGGCCACGGGCGACGGCGGGGTCCGGCTGGACGAGGGGATCATGGTGGCGGGCATCTCCGCGGGCCCTCTGCCGCCGGGGCCGGCCCGCGCCGTGTTCGCGCCCACCGCGGTCAGCGTGTTCCGGGAGGCCCCGCACGGGAGTCCGCGCAACGAACTGCCCGCCCTGGTGGTGGGAATCGAGGACAGGTGGCCCGTGCAGCGGGTGACGCTGGACGTGGTGGGGCAGCGGGTCGCTGCCGACCTGACCCCCTCCGCGGTCCGCGACCTGGGCTTGGCGCCCGGTGATCGGGTGGTGGCGGTGATCAAGGCCACCCTGGTGTCGCTGTACCCGTCGTCCGCCTGAGCATCGGCCCACCGGAGGAGGGGACGGCGCCCGGAACGGCGCCAGCGGGTAGAGTCTGCCGCGTGCTCGGCTACGACGGTCCCAAGGAAGAATGCGGCGTGTTCGGTGTCTGGGCGCCCGAAGAGGACGTGGCCCAGCTGACGTTCTTCGGCCTGTTCGCGCTGCAGCACCGAGGCCAGGAGTCCGCCGGCATCGCGGTGAGCAACCTCCAGCGCATCATGGTTTACAAGGACATGGGCCTGGTCAGCCAGGTGTTCAATGAGGCCACGCTGAAGTCGCTTCCCGGCCGGCTGGCCATCGGTCACACCCGCTACTCGACGACGGGGGCCAGCGTCTGGCACAACGCGCAGCCCACCTTCCGCGCCACGCACGCCGGTGGACTGGCCCTGGCCCACAACGGCAACCTCACCAACACCCACGAGCTCGAAGCGTGGTTGGCGGAGCTGGACCCCACCGAGCGGGTGCCGGAGAAGAAGACCATGGACTCCACCAACGACACGTCGCTGGTGACGGCTCTCATGGCCAGCTTCGGCGAGGAGCCCATCGAGCAGGTGGCGATGAAGGTCCTGCCCCGCCTGAAGGGCGCCTTCTGCCTCACCTTCATGACCGAACGCACGATCTTCGCGGCCCGAGACCCGCAGGGCATCAGGCCCCTGGTCCTCGGGCGTCTGTCCAACGGTTGGGTCGTCGCCTCCGAGACTGCGGCGCTGGACATCGTGGGCGCCAGCTTCGTGCGTGAGGTGGAGCCCGGCGAGTTCCTCGCCATCGACGAGCGCGGACTGCGGTCCGTGCGTTTCGCCGAGGCCAAGCCGAAGGGCTGCATCTTCGAGTACGTCTACCTGGCCCGCCCGGACACCACCATCGCCGGACACGGCGTGCACACGGTCCGGGTCCGGATCGGCCGGAAGCTCGCGGAGGAGTACCCCGTCGACGCCGACCTGGTGATCCCGGTGCCGGAGTCGGGGACGCCCTCGGCCATCGGCTACGCGGCTGCCTCGGGCATCCCCTACGGGCAGGGCCTGGTGAAGAACGCCTACGTGGGCCGCACCTTCATCCAACCCAGCCAGACCATCCGCCAGCTCGGCATCCGGCTGAAGCTCAACCCGCTGCGCGAGGTGATCGAGGGCAAGCGCCTCGTCGTCGTCGACGACTCGATCGTGCGGGGCAACACCCAGCGCGCCCTTGTGCGGATGCTGCGCGAGGCCGGCGCCCGCGAGGTCCACGTGCGCATCTCGTCGCCGCCGGTGAAGTGGCCATGCTTCTACGGCATCGACTTCGCCTCCCGGGCCGAGCTGATCGCACCGGGCCTGACGGTGGAGGAGATCCGCCGCTCCCTCGGCGCAGATTCCCTTGGCTACATCTCGCTTGAAGGCCTGACGGAGGCCACCCACGTGCCCGCCGACAACCTGTGCCGTGCCTGCTTCGACGGGAACTATCCCGTCGCGATCCCGCCGGCCCAGGCCGAGCTGCTGAGACTCGAGGAGAGATAGTGGAGAAGAGTGCCTACGCCGCCGCCGGCGTCGACATCGAGGCGGGCGACCGCGCCGTCGAACTGATGAAGGCCCACGTGGGCCGCACCCGTCGGCCTGAGGTGTTGGGCGGTCTCGGCGGCTTCGCAGGGTTCTTCGACGCCTCGGCGCTGAAGGGGTACCAGCATCCGGTGCTGGCCACCTCCACCGACGGCGTGGGCACCAAGGTGGCCATCGCCCAGGCCCTGGACAAGCACGACACCATCGGCTTCGACCTCCTCGGCATGCTCGTCGACGACCTCGTGGTCTGCGGCGCCGAACCGCTGTTCGTGACCGACTACATCGCCTGCGGCAAGGTGGTCCCGGAGCGGATCGCCGCGATCGTCAGCGGGATCGCGGACGCGTGTGTCGCGGCGGGCTGCTCCCTCATCGGAGGGGAGACGGCCGAGCACCCCGGCCTCCTCGAGCCGCACGAGTACGACATCGCCGGCGCGACGACGGGCGTGGTGGAGCGCTCTAAGATCC
Source organism: Tessaracoccus sp. MC1627 (assembly GCF_014164725.1). Lineage (NCBI taxonomy): Bacteria > Bacillati > Actinomycetota > Actinomycetes > Propionibacteriales > Propionibacteriaceae > Tessaracoccus > Tessaracoccus sp. MC1627. Next base: position 355,948 of record NZ_JACJGA010000002.1, read on the forward strand.
TCGGGCCCGAGCGGGTGCGCACGGGCGACGCGGTCATCGCCATGGCCTCGTCCGGTCTGCACTCCAACGGCTACTCACTGGTCCGCCACGTCCTGCTGAACCAGGCGGGCTGGGACCTCGGGCGCCACGTCGACGAGCTCGGCCGAACCCTCGGCGAGGAGCTCCTCGAGCCCACGAAGATCTACGCGCTCGACGTGCTGGACCTCATCAGCACCGTCGAGGTGCATGCCATGAGCCACATCACCGGCGGCGGGCTGGCCAACAACCTGGCCCGCGTCATCCCCAACGACATGGCCGCGGTGCTGCGCCGCTCCAGCTGGACCCCGCCCGCGATCTTCCAGATCGTGCAGACGGTGGGCGGGCTCAAGCAGGCCGACGTCGACGCCACCCTCAACATGGGCGTGGGCATGGTGGCGATCCTGCCTCAGCATGAGGTCGACGCGGCCCTGGCGGCGCTCGCCGCACGCGGTGTCCGCGGGTGGGTGCTGGGCGAGATCCAGGCCTCCGAGGGGCCTGGCGAGGCGTTCCTCCTGTAGCTGCACTGCGCAGCCCCACCGTCGTCGGCGCGACGGGGGGTCGCTAGGGTGCCAGCCATGGGCACCATCGCTGAGACGCTTGCCAGCGTCATCCCCATCGTCCTGCTGATCGCGCTCGGCATCCTCCTGCGCCGCCTTCGGGTGCTGGACGACGCCGTGGTCGAGGGCCTGAAGCGCCTCGTTGTCAGCGTGGTGCTGCCGGCGGTGCTGTTCACCGCATTCCTGTCGATGGAGTTCCGGGCCGAATACCTGGCGCTCATCGTGATCATCCCCGTCGCCTGCGTCCTGCTGCTCGGCATGGGTGCCGTGGCGCGGCGCGCTCTGGGGGCGCCGCCCGTGGCCACCTTCCTGTTCACCGGGTTCGAGTTCGGCATGGTGGGGCTGGCGTTGTACGCGGCAGCCTACGGACTCAGTAACGTGCCGACGGCGGCGATCGTCGGTCTGGGGCATGAGTTCTTCATCTGGTTCATCTTCGTGACGCTCCTGAAGCGTCAGAGCGACGGGGCGGTGTCGCTGAGCGAGACTCTCGCCTCGTTCGTGAAGTCGCCGGTCATCCTCGCGATCTTCGCCGGGCTGGCGCTCAACAGGCTCGGCGTGGCCGAGACGCTCGCCGCGAACCCCTTCTCGGCCGGGGTGCTGGGCGCGCTCGGCTACCTCGCCGCCGTGATCGTGCCCGTCATCCTGCTCATCGTGGGCTACGGGACCAGGCTGAGCCGCGCCGGAGTCCGGGAGGCGGCCCCGCTGGTGGCCGTCCGCTTCGTGGTCTGCCTGATCCTGGCGCTGGTCCTCTCCGAACTCGTCGTGGGTCGCTGGCTAGGCCTAGACCAGTTCGCCCAAGCGGCGGTCTTCATGCTGTTCATCCTTCCGCCGCCGTTCATCGTCCCGATCTTCCTGCCCGCCCACAGGCGCGACGAGGTGGCCTACTCCAACAACGTGTTGAGTCTGTATACGGTCGTCAGCGTGGTGACGTTCGTCGCCTACGTGTTCGCCACCGTCGGCTGAGGCCTGCCCCGCGGGTCGTGACGCGCGTTGCCCGATCAACCCTGCTGTCCGGTGCAGGGAGCCGTGACCCGAGGCCCGAGCGGCCGTTGTCCACGGTCTGCACGTCCTCCGGACTCGGAGGGTGGTTGGGTGGTGAGGCCGCCCGTGCCTCGGCTCCCGTCTCCCTGCACTGGCTTGGCCTGCGGCGTGGCCGGGTTCGGGTGTGGCCCGTCAGGGCGGCCCTGGCTTGAGTTCCTCGAGGCGGAGGGCAGTCAGGTGCTCGTCGGGTTTTGCACCGCTGCGCAGTGCCGCCCTGTCGTCCCCCACCCTCGCGAAAGGGCCCGTCATCGGCTGTGTGTTGGGTGGATCTGGTGGCGACTACGAACCCAGATCTACCGATTTGGTAGCGGGCCCAGACGCGGGGGCCCTTTTCTCACCGACCGGAGCGAGGCCGTCGGGCGGTTGGGTTCATGGGCTCAGGGTGGTTTCGACGCGGGCTGCGCCGCTCCGCGGCTATGCCCGGCTCAACCCGCGGGGGGCGGCTTCAGACGCCGGGGTCTTTGGTCGCAAAGTCGTAACCCCAGTGACAAACCGTGAGGTGCAGCGAGGGTGCGGGACGTCAGGGCGGCACTGCGTAGCGGTGCTCAACCCGACGATCACCCGGCTGGCTCCCGCCTCAGCAGGCTGTTGCCAGGGCCGCCCTGACGGGCCACACCCCAACCTGGCCACGCCACAGCAGAAGGCGGCGGGGAACCGGGATCCGCTGCACGGGCGGCCCTCAGAGGCGCCGCAGGCCCCGACCACCTGGTCGTGTCTGGCGACCAGGGGACCCGGCCACCTCGGGCCGCCCGTTCAGCGGAACCCGGATCCCCGCACCCAGACGGTGGACCAAGGCGAGGCGGACCAGGGCGAGGCGGACCCGGGCGAGTGGGTTAAGTCCGAGGGAAGGTCACGATACGACCCTTCGAGACGCTCCACGGTCGCTACGCGACGCGGAGCTCCTCAGGGAGCGAAGATGGCGCGGCGGGCGGTCAGGTGCGGAGCCAGACGGTGGTCTCGCCCGGAAGCTCGTCTCCCCACGGGCCCGAGGCGACCAGAATCTCTCCCTCGGGCAGCGGAACCGGATCCTTGCCGAAGTTCGACACCACCTCCCAGCCGCCCGACCGCCGGAACCGCAGCACCTCGTCGTAGTCGGTCGGGATCCACACCATGGACTCGTCTGTCTGCAGCTCCCGCCGCAGCTGCGCCGCCCGTCGGTACATCGACAGCGTCGAGCCCGGATCCTCGGACTCCGCCTCGACGGAGTAGTGCCCGAACCACAGCGGCTGCGGCAGGTGCGAGCCGTCGTCGCCGAAGCCGAACGACGACCCGGACCGCGTCCACGGCAGCGGCACCCGGCAGCCGTCGCGGCCCACCTCCAGCTCACGGTTGCGGAAGAACGACGGGTCGGCCCGCATGGAATCGGGAATCTCCGCCACCTCCTGGAGGCCGAGCTCCTCGCCCTGGTACAGGTAGGCCGAGCCGGGTAGCGCCATCAGAAGCAGCGTCGCCGCACGCGCCCGGCGAAGGCCAGTGGCCGCGTCGATCAGGACAGGGTCGCCGCCGGCCATCAGCCAGTCGCCGCCGTGCTTGCGCAGCGGCGTCCCGTCGGGGTTGGTCCCAGGGAACGGGGTGCCGTAGCGGCTGGCCGACCGGATCGTGTCGTGGTTGTTGAGCACCCAGGTGACCGACGAGCCGGACACGGCCGCGACACCCAGGCACTCGTCGATGATCCGGTGGAAGGTTGCCGCGTCGTAGTTGGCGAGCTGGAGGTCGAAGAAGAACGACTGCCCCAGCGTGGACGGGCTCGCGTAGAGCGGCACGCGTGACGAGTGCACCGCGGCCTCCGCGACGGCGGTGCGCGGCGGGTCGTAGGAGTTGAACACCCCGCGCCACTCGGCGTAGATCTCCTGGAGCTCGTCGCGGTCCCACGTGGGATGGCTGCCGTCCCTCGGGTGGGCCTCGAGCTCGGCCTGCGTGGGCAGGGGCTCCGTCAGGTCCTTGGCGAGCATGTGGGCGGCGTCCACGCGGAAGCCGTCGACGCCGCGATCGGCCCAGAAGCGCAGGATGCTGAGGAACTCCTCCCGGACCTCATCGCTGGCCCAGTTCAGATCCGGCTGCTCGACGGCGAAGGTGTGGAGATACCACTGTCCGTCGGCCACCTGCTCCCAGGCGCTGCCACCGAAGATCGAGACCCAGTCCGTGGGCGGCTCGGAGCCGTCCGGGCCGGTGCCGTCGCGGAAGATGTAGCGCTCCCGCTCGGCCGATCCGGGGCCCGCCGCGATCGCCTGCTGGAACCAGTCGTGCAGGTTCGAGGTGTGGTTCGGCACGATGTCGATGAGGATCCGGATGCCACGCGCGTGCAGCCCGGCGGCGAGCTCGTCAAAGTCATCGAGGGTGCCGATGCGCGGGTCGATTCCGCGGTAGTCGATGACGTCGTAGCCGCCGTCGGCGAGGGCGGAGGGATAGAAGGGGCTCAGCCACACCGCGTCGATGCCGAGGCCGGAGAGGTAGTCGAGCCGCGAGGCTATGCCGCGCAGGTCGCCGATGCCATCGGCGTTGCTGTCGGCGAAGCTGCGGGGGTAGATCTGGTAGACGAGGGCTTGGCGCCACCATTGGGCGCTCTGGTCGGAGACCAGGGTCGCCTGGTCCGTGATGTCCTGCATGGGGGAAGGTCCTTCAGTGGTGAGGGTCAGCGGGTGGCCAGGCGGAGGATTCGGGACTCCCACGGCGCGAGCGACGAGGGGTCGGCGGCATCGTGGGTGGCCAGGATCAATTCGGCGCCGTCGAGGCTGGGGAGGGCGTCGAACGGGAGTTCCGCCGAGGTCGACGAACAGTTGGCGAGGACGAGCAGTGTGGTGTCGCCCAGGGTGCGGGTGAACACCCAGAGCTGCTCGTGCTCGGGCAGAAGCAGCTCGAAGCGGCCCTCGCGGACCACCTCGTCGGTGTGTCGAAGCGCGATCAGACTCTGGAAGTGGGCGAACACCGACGCGGGGTCGAGGCGGGCCGCCTCGGCGTTGATGTCGCGGTAGTTGGGGTTGGCCGGCAGCCAGGGCACGCCGGTGGTGAAGCCCGCGTGCGGGCCGTCGTTCCACTGGACGGGGGTGCGTGCATGGTCGCGGCTCTTCGCGGCCAGCGAGCGGAGGATCTCGGCCTCGGCGGTGCCCATGGCCGTGGCCAGGGTGTGGTGGTTCAGCGATTCGACGTCGACGTAGTGCCCGATCTCCGTGAAGGGGGAGTTCGTCATGCCGAGTTCTTCACCCTGGTACACGTACGGGGTGCCCTTGTGCAGGTGCAGGACGGTGGCCAGCGTCTTGGCGGAGTTGACGCGGTGCTCGGGGGAGTCGTCGCCGAAGCGGGACACTGCCCGCGGCTGGTCGTGGTTGTCGAGGTACAGCGAATTCCAGCCCGATTCCGCCAGACCGTACTGCCACTGGGCAAGGTTGCCCTTCAGCGCGGGCAGGGGCAGTGCCATCAGGTCCCACTTGCTACCGGAGGCCTGGTCGAGGCTGACATGCTCGAACGTGAAGACCATGTTCAGCTCCCGCCGGGCAGGGTCCGTGACCCGCCGGGCCAACTCAACGGTCGCGCCGGGCATCTCGCCGACGGTGAGCAGATTCTGGTCGTCGAGGCCCACCTCGCGGTTCATTTCGGCGAGGAACTCGTCGAGACGGGGACCGTTGGCGATCTGGCGGAAGTCCGCCGAGCCGGGCTCGATCGGGCCGCCGGAGGCGAGGTCGTGTGGCTTGGAGATGAGGTTGATCACGTCCATCCGGAAGCCGTCGACTCCGCGGTCCACCCACCACCGCATCATGTCGTAGACGGCTTCGCGAACCTCGGGGTTCTCCCAGTTGAGGTCCGGCTGCCCGGGGCTGAACATGCTCAGGTAGTACTGGCCGCTGGCCGGGTCGAACGTCCAGGCCGACGGCGCGAAGGCCGCGGCGCTGTCGTCGGGCTCGGCGCCAGGCGTGCCGGGCTCGTGTCCGGGACGGGCGGGGCGCCAGTAGTACCAGCTCCGCTTGGGGGAGGCCGGGTCGCGGGACTCGACGAACCACGGGTGCTGGTCCGAGGTGTGGTTGACCACCAGGTCCATGACCAGCTTGATCCCGCGCCAGTGAGCCTGGGCGAGGAGCTCGTCGAGGTCCGCGAGGGTTCCGAACAGGGGATCGATGTCGCGGTAGTCGCTGATGTCGTAGCCGTTGTCCACCTGCGGCGAGCGGTAGACGGGCGACAGCCAGATGACGTCGACCCCGAGCTCGGCCAGGTGGTCGAGGCGGCTGGTGATGCCTGGGATGTCGCCGATGCCGTCGCCGTTGGAGTCCTGGAACGAGCGGGGGTAGACCTGGTAGACCACCGCGGAGCGCCACCAGCCGTCCGGGCGGGAAGCTGGGGCGGTCTGATGGCGTTCTGCGGTCATGGTTCTCCTTGGTGCGGTTGGTGGTGGGTCGGATGACTACTTGATGGCGCCCTGCGTCAGGCCGGACATCACCCAGCGCTGCGCGAACAGGTAGACGACGATAGCCGGGGCCATGGCCATCAGGTACGACGCGAAGCTCACGTTGTAGCTGTTGCTGAACTGCGTCTGGAAGATGTTGTTGACCACGGGGATCGTCTGCCATTCCGGTTGGGAGATGATCAGCGAGGGCATCATGAAGTCGTTCCAGGAGCTGAGGAAGGCGAAGATGCCCACCGTGGCCGCCATGGGCGACAGCAGGGGGAAGATCAGCTTCCAGAACACCTGCCAGGTGCTCGCGCCGTCCATGCGCATGGACTCCTCGAGCTCCAGCGGGATGGAGCGGAGGAAGGTGCTGAACAGCAGGGTGTTGAACGCCAGCCCGAACACGATGTGGAGAATCGCGACCCCGAAGTAGTTGTCCAACCCCAGCAGGCCGGTGAGCCGCACCTGCGGCAGCGCGACCACCGGGAACGGGATGAACATGGCGGCGAGCAGGTAGTAGAAGGAGTACTTGAAGGGCTTCCGGTCCCAGTTGCGCACGATGGCGTAGGCGGCCATCGACGACACGAGGATGGCACCGGCCACGGCCACCAGGGTCACGATCAGGGAGACGAGGAAGGCCCGGGGGAAGTTGGTCAGGCTCCACGCCTCGACGAACCCGCTGAAACTCCATGGGTTGGGGAGGCTGAACGCGTTCAGGTCGGTGGACTGCTGGGTGGTCTTGAAAGCCATCGAGATGGTCACGTAGAGCGGCACGAGGACGGTGACTGCGGCGAGGATCAGCAGGATGGTGGCGGTCCAGTTGACCTTCTCCTGGCCGACCCGCCCGCGGCGCGACGCCGCAGTGGGGGCCGGGACGCCGACGGCGACGGTGGCGAGTGGGGTGCTCATGACCCGGACCTTCCCTGGGTGAGGCGCAGCTGCAGCAGCGCGATGACGATGGTGATGACGAAGAAGACGGCGGCGTTGGCCATCTGGTAGGCGTAGTCTCCGCCGCTGAAGCCGGCGAAGATGGTGAACGCGACGCTGCGGGTGGCGGTGCCGGGGCCGCCCTGGGTCAGGCCGACGATCTGGTCGTAGACAGCCAGGTAGCCCTTGAAGCCGAGGATCATGTTGATGCCCACGTAGCCGGCCACCAGCGGCAGCGTGATGTGCCACAGGTTCTTCGCCGGGGTGGCACCGTCGATCGAGCTGGCCTCGTACACCTCACCGGGGACCGTCATGAGGCCCGCGATGTAGATCAGCATGGCGCTGGGCACCGAGCCCCAGGTGGTGACCAGGACGATGGCGAACCACGCCCAGTCCGGGTTGGCCAGCAGGCTCGTCGAGAGGCCGTCGATCCCCAGTGCCGCACCGATCTGCGGCAGCGAGTTGTTGAACAGGAAGCGGAAGACGAACGAGTAGATGATGGCCGAGATCACCATGGGGATGACGAAGACGGTGCGCAGCGGGTTGGTGAACTTGATCTTCGAGGTGAGCCCGAGGGCCAGGAAGAAGGCGATGACGTTGACCAGGATGACGGTGACGGCGGCGAACAGGAGGGTGAAGCCGTAGGACGAGAGGATGTTCTCGTCGCGGAAGAGGGCCACGTAGTTGCGGAAGCCGATCCACTCGAAGTCGCCGAAGCCCATCGAGTTGGTGAAGCTCATCGTGATGCCCTCGACGGCTGGGTAGGCGATCATCAGGGTGAACACCGCGACGGCGGGCACCAGGAAGAACCAGTAGACGGGTTCGACGGGGCGTCTCGGCCCTGTCTTCGCTGCGGGCGCGCTGGCCCTGGACGGGGTTGACATGCGTGTGACTCCTTTGTCTCAGGCGCGGAAGGCGAGCCGGGCCCAGTCGCGGTCCAGCTGCGCGAGCAGCGGTTCCGGCTCAGCCCCGAGGGCGATCGACTGGAAGTAGTTGGGGGCGGGGATGTTGTTGGGGATGAACTGCGACGGGCCCATGTAGAACCGGCCGCTGTCGTAGTACTCCTGCATACCGATGATCCGCTCGTCAGTGACCGGGGGAGCGTTCTTCGTGGTGCCGAAGCCCAGGAACTCGGCGTTGTAGGGGTTCTGGATCTCCGGCTTCATGAGGTGCTGCAGGAAGGCGCGAGCGCCCTCCCGCCCGTCGGCCACCTCTGGCACCCACAGCGAGAGGTCGATGTTCACGCGCACCCTGAGGTCCTCGGGGTTGTCGGTCGCGGGGAGGGGGAAGGTGCCGAGGTCGAGGTCGTTGCCCACCTTCTCGAACTCCCCGAAGGCCCAGGGGCCCTGGAGGATCATGGCCGCGGCGCCGTTGGCGAAGGCGGTGTTGCCGTCGCCGTACCCGCGGCTTCCCGCGTCGTCGTTGATGTAGGCCGTCAGCTGGACCATCTTCTGGACCGGCTCGAGCATGGTGCGCTGGAAGGAGACCTCCGAGTCGGGGCCGACGTCTGCGCCGATCTCGTTCATCTTCCGGTAGAACTCGGCGATGTCGAGCATGCCGCCGGCGGTGTAGTCGAACCAGCCCTGCATGATGGTCCACGGGTCCATGAACGTGGCGTAGAACGGCGTGACCCCGGCGCCCGTGAGGCGCTCGCAGACGTCGATCAACGCGTCCCAGGTGGTGGGGACCTCGACGCCGTTGTCGGCGAAGATGCGCTTGTTGTAGATCACGGAGGCGGCCATGGCGGAATAGGGCAGGACGCTGATGCGATCCTCGTACTGGGGGTAGGACTTCGACAGCTCGATGATGTCCTCGCGGATGGTGGCAGCCTCCGGAAGGTCGGACAGGTCCGAGAGGGCGCCGCGCTCCATGAACCTGGCCATTTCCAGGTTGTAGTTGAGCAGGCCGAGGTCCGGCGGGTTGCTGCGCACGAAGCTCGCGGACAGGTTCGTTGAGATGTCGTGCAGGATCCGGTACTGGTCCTGAGAGGCGGTGAAGTCTGCGGCCAGCTGGCGGAAGTAGGGCACCGCCTCCGGCTTGGACTGGTGGAAGAGGATGGTCTGCTGCCCGCCTGAGGAGCAGCCGGTCATCCACGGGAGGGTGCTGGCCCCTCCCACCGCGGCGAGCGACTTGAGGAAGGTGCGCCGGGGTGGGGCCCAGGAGGCGGGGGTCCGCCCCAGGGGAGGCGTCGGTGAGGGGTGAGGCACGTCGTTGTCCCTTCGTCGTCGGTGACTGTTTTGTTTTTCGACTAATAGATTTAACTATCGAAGAAAGTCATCTGGGTCTAGAATGCATCACGATTGAGGGATCGTCAAGGGGGTGTTGCGCATGAGTGTGGGTGAGGCCCCGGCACGCCGCCGCGCGAGCACAGCAGCGGTCCTCGAGTATGGGTGGGATTCCGGCACCTTCGGCGCGGATCACGTCATCGCCGCCCTCGGAATGACCCGCTCCACGGCTCTCTCGGCCCTCGACGAGCTGATCGACGTCGGCCTGATCGACGAGCTGACGAGCTCCGCAGGGCCCGGCCAGCGGCTGGGAAGGCCGGCGCGACGTTTCGAGCTGCGCGGGGAAGCCGGGCTGATCGTGGGCCTCGATGCCGGCGGTCGACGCTTCACCGCGATCGCCGCAGATCTCACCGGCCGGATCCTCGCCCGGGAACACCTCGACCTCACCAGCTTTTTCGAGCTCGTCGATCCGGACCCGGCCATCCGGCGTACGGCGGCCCTCCAGGCCATCGACGCGGTGCTGGCCGCTGCCGGACGCGGCCGAGATGAGGTGATCGCGGTCGGGGTGGGTGTGCCTGCCCCGGTGGACGGATTCGGGGCCTCGCCCGCGCACCCGTCCGGCTTCTGGAGCTACATGAACGCAGGCCTGCAGGAGGCGTTGAGCGCGGAGTTCCCCGTCGTGCGCGTCGAGAACGACGCCGCACTCGCGGCCTTGGCCGAGGGGTTCCTGGGGGAGGCGCGGGGGCGAGAGCACTACGTCGCGATGCTGTCCGGGCTTCGCCTGGGCTCAGGCGTGGTCCTGGAGGGCCGGTTGGTGCGCGGCGCGCACGGCGGCGTCGGGGAGCTCGAGGCGTTGGCCTATGTCTCCGGTGTCGGCGGCACCTGGGGCCTGGGCTACCTGGCGGAGCAGTGGCTGAGGGCGCAGCTCGGGATGGGTGTCATTCCTTCCGGCCACCCCTGGTTCGGCCTGAGTGACGGCGCCATCACCGGCGAGGCGGTCCTCGCCCACGCGCGGCTGTCGGACCCGGTGGCGCGGCCGCTCGTGGAGGAGCTGGGTGGGACGCTGGGGCGGATCTGCACCGTGGTGTCGCGGTTCTACGATCCCGAGGTCATCGTCGTCTGCGGGGCGATCGCCACCGCCCTGGACGAGGTGATCGAGATCGCCGTCGGCCACATGGCCGGTGAGCTGGAGCTGCCGCCACCGGCCGTCCTCGCCTCGCGATCGGGTGGTGACGTGGTCTCGCTGGGAGCGCTGTCCGCCGCCCGCGAATCGGCTCGCGAGATCGTGCTGCCGTTGCTGACCACTCGCCGCCTCGCTGCCCGCGACCCCGCCATTTGATTAGCCAAGATAATGAACTAGGCTAAGTAGTCCCCGCGAAAGGACTGCATGCCGGACTACGACCCTGAACTTCTCTCCCTGGCCAACGACCTGCGCGTCGCGTGCCAACGCATCTCCCGCCGAGTGCGGTTCGAGAGCACCAGCGATGTCGCGCCGCATCAGTTCTCGGTGTTGGTGGCCGTTCACCAGATCGGCCCGCAGACACCCACGCAACTCGCGGCCCGCGACGCCGTCAGCACGCCGTCGATGACGCGCACGGTGAACTGCCTGGCGGACCGGGGGTTGGTGGAGCGCTCGCCCCATCCCGACGATGGGCGCCAGATCCTGGTGCGGATCACGCCCGAGGGTAGCCGCGTGGTGGAGGAGACCATCGCCAGCCGCGACACCTGGATGCTCGCTCACATCGCAACCCTCGACGGCGGGCAGCTGGAGCTGCTGAGGCGGGCGACGTCGCTTCTCAGTGAGGTGTCCCATGCGGAGTGAGCGCGGGCGCATGTTCGCCTCGTTCGCCGTGCGCAACTACCGGGTGTTCTTCGCCGGGGCCCTGATCAGCAACATCGGAACCTGGGTCCAGCGGGTGGGTCAGGACTGGCTGGTCCTCACCGAGCTGACCGACGGCTCGAGCGCCGCGCTGGGCCTGGTCACCGCGCTGCAGTTTCTGGCCATCCCGGTTCTCGCCCCCTACGCAGGCGCGTTGGCGGACCGCCTCCCCAAGCGGCGACTGCTCCTGGTGACCCAGGGCCTCCTCGGTCTCACAGCGCTGGCCTTGTGGGCCGTCGTGGCGCTGGGCGTGGTGCAGCTGTGGCACGTGTTCGTGTTCGCGTTCCTCCAGGGCGTCATCACCGCCTTCGACAACCCGGCGCGACAGTCGTTCGTCTCCGAGCTGGTCGCCCCCGAGCTCCTCCCCAATGCGGTGGGGCTGAACTCGACGTCGTTCAACGGGGCCCGCCTCATCGGGCCCGGGGCAGCCGGCCTCCTCATCGCCGCCTTCGGGGTGGGACCCACGCTGCTGATCAACGCGCTCAGCTTCGCGGCCATGCTGGTGGCGGTGGTGGCCCTGCGCCCGAGTGAGCTCCGGCCGTCGAGGAGGGTCAAGGCGAGGGGTGCCACGGTGGATGGGCTCCGCTATCTCCGTGACCGCCCGGACCTCGTGGTCCTCATGGTGATCGTGTTCGCACTCGGCACTTTCGGCATGAACTTCCAGATCTACAACGCCACCATGGCCACCGAGGTGTTCGGCAAGGGGGCCCAGGAGTACGGGCTGCTCGGCACCGTCATGGCGATCGGCACGCTCGGGGCTGCGCTCGTCGCAACCCGGCGCACTCAGCCGGGCCTCCGCACGGTGCTGCTCGCGCTGGCCGCTTTCGCCGTCAGCACGGCCCTGCTGTCGACCGCGCCCACCTTCACCCTCTACGCCGTTCTCCTGGTGCCCTGCGGATTCTTCGCGCTCACCGTGATGACGACGGCGAACGCCGCCGTGCAACTCGGCACGGCGCCCGAGTACCGGGGCCGCGTGATGGCTGTCTACGTGGCCATTTTCACGGGCGGAACACCGCTCGGCGCGCCGCTGATCGGATGGCTCGGCGAGCTCTGGGGGCCACGGGCCATGGTGCTCACCGGCGCGGTGGCCACCGGGATGGCAGCCCTGGCGGTGCTGGCCTACCTGGTGACGCACGACGGCGTCCGGCTCGCGATCGAGCGGGGATGGCCGCTCCGGCTGAGGGTGTGGACCGCGCAGCGCGAGCCTCAGGCGGTGGGCCGCTGAGCCAGTTAATTGACAGTTCAACTAAGAGGGGCTAGGCTGGTTCTACATTCAACGACCTACCGCACGCCGCCACGAGGAGACGCCCATGACCACCGCCCTGAATCAGCTCGCCGGGAGCTACACCATCGACCCCAGCCACACCGAGATCGGCTTCACCGCCCGTCACGCCATGGTGACCAAGGTCCGTGGCGCCTTCACCGACTTCTCCGGCAGTGCGTCAACGGGCGCCGGTCTGAGCTCCCCGGCCCTCGACATGACCATCAACGCCGCGTCGGTCGCGACGGGAAGCGCGGACCGCGACGGACACCTTGTCTCTCCCGACTTCTTCGACGTCGAGCAGTACCCCACCATCCGCTTCGCCTCCTCCAGCATCACCGCCCCCGCTGACGACACGCTGCGCGTCGAGGGCGACCTCACTATCAAGGACGTCACGCGCCCGGTGGTCATCGACTTCGACTACGACGGCGCGGCCACGGACCCGTTCGGCAACGAGCGCGTCGGGCTGTCAGGCTCGGTGATGGTCAACCGCAAGGACTTCGGCCTGGTGTGGAACGCGGCGCTGGAGACCGGTGGAGTCCTCGTCTCGGAGAATGTGAATCTGGTCTTCGAGGTCTCCGCCATCAAGGACCCCACGGTGTCCGTCGAGGCGGTCGCCGACGAGACTGTCGCGGTGGAGCCCGTCACGGCCGCCCCGGCCACCGAGCAGGCGGCCCCCGCGGCTCAGGGTGGGTTCGCGGGTTGGCTGAAGAGGCTCTTCGCCTGAGCGGTCCAACCCCCTCACTCTCATCACGCGACAGGCGCCGCCCGCATCGGGCGGCGCCTGTCGCGTCGTGTGTCGAGAGCCTCAGCAGAGGGCGTCGATGATCTCGTTCAGGGTCTGCGAGGGGCGCATCACCGCGACCGTCTTCGCCTCGTCGGGGCGGTAGTAGCCGCCGATGTCGGCAGGCTTGCCCTGCACGGCCAACAGTTCCCCGACAATGGCTGCCTCGTTGGTGCTCAGCGACTCCGCGATCGGTGCGAACACCGCCGCCAACTCGGCGTCGTCGGTCTGGGCGGCCAACTCCTGGGCCCAGTACATCGCAAGGTAGAAGTGCGATCCGCGGTTGTCGATGCCGCCGAGCTTCCTGGTGGGTGACTTGTCCCGGTCAAGGAAGGTGCCCGTGGCGCGGTCCAGCGTGGAGGCGAGGATGCCGGCGCGTGCGTTGCCTTCCGTCTGGGCGAGGTGCTCGAAAGAGGCGGCCAGTGCCAGGAATTCGCCGAGCGAGTCCCATCGGAGGTAGTCCTCGGTGACGAGCTGTTGCACGTGCTTCGGGGCGGACCCACCGGCGCCTGTCTCGAACAGGCCCCCGCCGGCCATGAGCGGCACCACCGACAGCATCTTGGCGGAGGTGCCCAGCTCGAGGATGGGGAACAGGTCCGTGAGGTAGTCGCGGAGCACGTTGCCGGTCACGGAGATGGTGTTCTCACCCTCGCGGAGGCGTTCGACCGTGAATTTCGTGGCCTCCACGGGGCTCATGATCTCGATCTGGAGCCCGTCGGTGTCGTGATCTGCGAGGTAGGCGCGCACCTTCTCGATGAGCTGACGGTCGTGCGCCCGCTCCGTGTCCAGCCAGAAGACCGCCGGCCATCCGGTGAGTCGGGCGCGGGTCACAGCCAGCTTCACCCAGTCCTGGATGGGGGCGTCCTTGGTCTGGCAGGCCCGCCAGATGTCACCGGCCGCGACCGTGTGGCTCATCAGTACGGTGCCGGACTGGTCCACGACCTCGACCACGCCGTCCGACGCGATCTCGAAGGTCTTGTCGTGCGAGCCGTACTCCTCGGCCTTCTGCGCCATCAGACCGACGTTGGGCACGGTGCCCATGGTGCGCGGATCAAAGGCGCCGTGGGCCTGGCAGTCCTCGATCACGGCCTGGTACACACCGGCGTAGGACGAGTCCGGAAGGACGGCGAGGGTGTCGGCCTCCCCGCCGTCGGGGCCCCACATGTGGCCCGACTGCCGGATCATGGCGGGCATCGATGCGTCGACGATGACATCGGAGGGAACATGCAGGTTGGTGATGCCCTTGTCCGAGTTCACCATGGCCAGCTGGGGTCCGTCGGCAAGGCCCTTCTCGAACGCGGCCCTGATCTCGGCCCCGTTCGGCAACGGGTCCAGCCCGGCGAGGATGGCGCCCAGCCCGTCGTTGGGGGACAGGCCCGCCGCGGCGAGGTCCGCGCCGTAGTGTTCGAACACGTCGGGGAAGAACGCCCGGATGACGTGACCGAAGATGATGGGGTCCGAGACCTTCATCATCGTGGCCTTGAGGTGGATGGAGAACAGGACTCCCGAGTCCTTGGCGGCGGCCACCTGGGCGCGCAGGAACTCATCCAGCGCCTCGGCCCGCATGACGGTGGCGTCGATGACCTCGCCGGACAGCACCGACAGGCCGCTCTTCAGCACGGTCTCCGTGCCGTCGGTGGCGCGGTGCCGGATGGTGAGGGTGTCCGCCGACGGAAGGACCACGGACTGCTCGTTGTGGCGGAAGTCGTCCGCCTCCATGGTGACAACGGCGGTCCTGGAGTCTGAGGTCCATGCGCCCATCCGGTGCGGGTTCTTCCTGGCGTAGTTCTTCACCGACTCCGGCGCGCGGCGGTCCGAGTTTCCTTCGCGCAGCACCGGGTTGACGGCCGAGCCCATCACGCGGTCGTAGCGTGCGCGGACCTCACGATCCGCGTCGCTCTGGGGATCTTCGGGGTAGTCAGGCAGCTGGAATCCCTGGGACTGCAGCTCGGCCACCGCGGTCTTGAGCTGTGGCACGGAGGCCGACACGTTGGGCAGTTTGATGATGTTGGCGTTCGGCGACTTGGCCAGCTCGCCGAGTTCGGCCAGGGCGTCGTCGATCCGCTGATCCTCGGGGAGGGTGTCGGTGAACTGGGCGAGGATCCGTCCCGCCAGTGAGATGTCGCGGGTCTCCACGTCCACCCCGGCCTGGCCGGCGTAGGCGTTGATGATGGGGAGGAACGAGTACGTGGCGAGCAGCGGGGCCTCGTCGGTGAGGGTGTAGATGATCTTGCCCATGTTGCGATGAACTCCTCGAGGGTTGGATGCCTCAGCCTATCGCTGCCCGGATGCGTTCGACGGCGGCGAACGCCGCCGCCCAGCGATAGGGCGCTCTTTGGAGGAACCCGCCGGATTGGGTAGCCTGTACCCACGAGTATCTGACAGATTCCGCGGCCAACCCGCGATGGACAAAGCAAGGGGGTCGACCCGATATGGGGCGCGGCCGTGCAAAGGCGAAGCAGACAAGGGTGGCCCGCGATCTGAAGTATCGCTCGGTGTCCACCGATTTCACGTCCCTGGAGCGCGAGCTCAGGGGCGATGCTGTCGTCGACGAGACCAACAACGACATCCCCGAGGCCTACGCAGAGACGACGGGCGAGGACGACGACTACGACGACGATCAGTTCGAGCGCCACACCTCCTGAGGCTCCGCACCCGTGGGTGCCGGACACCGAGCTGCCTGGTTACGAGCAGCTGGTCATTCCTCTGCCGGAGGAGCCGACGTACGCCCTCGAGCCTGAGGGCAGTCTCGTTGCCACGCTCGTGCGGCGCAACGCACCCACGGGTCGTCGCGCCGTCCTGTATCTCCACGGCTGGAATGACTACTTCTTCCAGGCCCACCTGGCCGACGAGATGGCCGGCCAGGGCTACGACTTCTACGCCGTGGATCTTCGCCGCTACGGCCGATCGCTGCGCGGCAAGCAGTTGGCCGGCTACATCGTTCACCTGACGGACTACTTCCACGAGCTTGACCGGGCTCTCGCCATCCTCGTCGACGAGGGGCACGACGACATCGTGCTGATGGGTCACTCGACGGGCGGCCTCATCGCCTCCCTCTGGGCGGACCAGCGCCCGGGCGTGTTCTCGGCGCTGATCCTCAACGCGCCCTGGCTCGAGCTGCAGGCCAACTCCCTGCTGCGCCCAGCCACCCAGCCGATGTTCAGCGCTGCCCGCGCCGTCGTGGCCACCACAGCCCTGCCGCAGATGGACACCGGCTTCTACCGCCGAACCATCTCAAAGGCTGAGGAGGGCGAGTGGGCGTACAACGCCAACCTCAAAGGTGACCCGGCGTTCCTGATCCGGGTGGGGTGGATGGCGGCCATCCTCGAGGGGCACGCGAGCGTCGCCGCCGGCCTCTCTATCGACTGCCCCGTCCTGGTGGCCGTCTCCGGGCGAAGCGACTTCCGACGAGTGTGGGCCGAGGAGTTCCGCCTGGCGGACGTCGTGCTGGACGTGGACCGGATTGCGGCCCGTGCCCCCCAGCTGGGCAACTTCGTCGTCATTGCCCGGATCCCGGATGCGGTCCATGACCTGGTTCTGTCAGGGGCCGACGTTCGGGCCAAGGTGTTCGCGGAGTACTCGCGCTTCCTGCGCTGCTACGCGCGCTGACCTCGCCGTAGAATCTCCCAAACTCGGCATCTACTACTGCGTGTAGCACTACCATGCGTCGTAGGAGTGATTGCCTTGACCGCGAAGACCGGCGTCCGCGCCTGGATGACGAAGCCGCGGCTGCTCATCGCAGCAGCGGTGTTCGTCGTGGGTTCGCTCATCGGCGTCGGCCTGTTCACCTTCGTTTACGCCCGCGGCATCTCCTACCTCGGCAACGACCCGGCATCCTGCGTCAACTGCCACGTGATGGAGCGCCAGTACGACGCCTGGCTGGCGGGTAGCCACACCAACGTGGCGACGTGCAACGACTGCCACGCTCCCCACGACAACCTCGTCAACAAGTACTACGTCAAGGCCGACAACGGGTTCTGGCACGGGTTGAAGTTCACCACCGGCTGGTACCCCGAGAACATCGAGATCCGTGATTCCAACCGGGCGGTGACGAACGAGGCGTGCCTCTACTGCCACTCGGATTTCACGAGCGATATGCGAATGACAGCCGGCAGCGAGCAGGTCAACTGCACCCGTTGCCACGTCGACGTCGGGCACAGGAGCAGGTGAGGCACACATGACTACCACCGAAGAACCCCAGGCAACGCCGGAGAAGAGGAAGCGCAACCGCTGGATCGGCATCCTCATCGTGGCGATAGCGATCACCGCCGTCGTCACGGCGGGCATCACCGCGCTGCTGGCGAACGTCATCGAGCGCATGGGTGAGGCCAGCGACTCGTTCACGAAGGTGGTCGAGCTCGACGACACCGTCGTCGACCCGGCTGTCTGGGGCCAGAACTTCCCCGCCCAGTACCAGTCCTACCTGGAGACGCAGCAGATGGGGGGAACCACCCACGCGGGTTCGGTCGAGGAGGAGCGCACGCCCACCGCGACCGATCCGCGGACCATCGTGTCCACCAGCAGGCTGGAGGAGGATCCGCGGCTCACGGACATGTGGGCCGGCTACCCGTTCTCCGTGGACTACCGCCACGCCCGCGGGCACGAGTACATGCTCGAGGACCAGCGCTACACTCTGCGGGTCACCGAGTTCGACCAGCCCGGCACCTGCCTCAACTGCCACGCCTCCACTGTCGCGCTCATGGACGAGCTCGGCGACGGCGATCGCGAGGCCGGTTTCACGGCGATGAACCAGATGTCCTACGCGGATGTCACGCAGCTCGTCGAGCACCCGGTGGCCTGCATCGACTGCCACGACCCCGAGACCATGGAGCTGCGGATCACCCGCCCGGCGTTCGAGAAGGGGATCGCGGCGCTCAAGGCCAGCGAGGGTGTGGAGGACTACGACGTCAACCGTGACGCCACGCGTCAGGAGATGCGTAGCTTCGTGTGCGGCCAATGCCACGTGGAGTACTACTTCGAGAAGGACACCAAGGAGCTGACGTTCCCCTGGACCAAGGGCCTGGACATCGACCAGATCTGGGAGTACTACCTGGAGGACGGTCACAAGGACTTTGAGCACGCCACCACGGGAGCCCAGGTGGTCAAGGCGCAGCACCCCGAGTTCGACATCTTCTGGTCCAATTCGGTGCATGCGGCCAACGGCGTCAGCTGCGCCGACTGCCACATGCCCTACGAGGCTGAAGGCGCGCGGAAGGTCACCGACCATCACATCCAGTCGCCGCTACTGGCCGTGAACTCCTCCTGCATGACCTGCCACCACACCAGCGAGGAGGAGATGACCGAGCGCGTTGTGGGCATCCAGGACCAGTTCATCGGCACCCGCGACGTGGCCTTCGACTCGCTCGTGGCGCTGATCCGGGCACTGGAGACGGCGCAGACGGACGGCACCCCGGCGGAGGCGATCGAGCAGGCACGCGAGTTCCAGAACAAGGCGAGCTTCTACCTGGATTACGTGTACTCCGAGAACTCCTACGGGTTCCACGCGCCGGCCTACATCCAGCGGATCCTCGCGGATTCGCTCGACGCGTCGCGCAAGGGTCAGCTGGTCCTCAGCGGAGTCGACATCACCACTCTGGAGCCCTCCGACATCAGCGCGGAGAACGAGAAGAAGTCCGAGGAACGTGGAGCCTGACACCAGCGCGCGGCCCGGGGCCCCCGACACGGTCGAGGGCCCCGCGGACGCGCACACCCAACTCCTGCTGGACTTCCTCGCCACGGCCCCTGGGCCGCTGCGGGACTGGGCCGACGCCCGCGCGGACGAGGCGCGAGCGCTCGCCTCGTCAGCGCAGCCGGAACCCCCGTCGATCACGCCCACCGGGGTCCACGACGCGGCAGACCTCGCCTTGGCCGAGCTGGGGGAGCACGACGACGAGCCCCGCCGTCGCCCCGTCGTCCACACGCCGGCGGACAAGCCGGTGGCCCTGGTCACGTCGGTGCCCAGAAAGTCCGGGTTTCTCGTGCCATTGCTGGGCGTGCTGCTGGTTGCGGCGGTGGTCTACGGGGTGTTCCGGCTGGGTCTCCCCGCGGACACCGCGGCTCCCGCGACCACGGAGGCAACCCAGGCGTCGGCCACCGACAGCGTGGCCCGCAGGGCCGAGCTGGAGGCCACGCTGGCGGACAGCCCGGAGGATGTCGCAGCCAACCTCGAACTCGGCGTGCTCACCTTCAACGACGGTGATGTGAAGCGGGCGGAGCAGCTCTGGACGACGGTGACAGAGGTGGACCCCAGCAATCCGCAGGCCTGGTTCAACCTGGGGTTCGTCCACCTGTCGGAGGATCCGCCCAATGCCGAGGCGGCTCAGGCCGATTGGCAGAGGGTGCTCGACGTGGCGCCGGATTCGGACCTGGCGGCCACCGTGCGCTCCCACCTGGATGCGTTGGCCGCCTCAGCGGCCTCCCCGTCCCCGTCCAGCGAGGAGTGAGGGGCCGTGCGCGAGCTGTTCAGCTGGATCTACCGGGTTCTGCGTTCGAAGCTGCTGGGGGTTCTGGTCATCCTGGCGATGGCCGTGCTGTCGTTGCTGGGCACCCTGATCGTCCAGGCCCCCTCGGGGCTGGACACCCTCGCCAGAGCAGACTGGCTAGAGTCCGTGCGGCCCCGCTACGGCGGATGGACGCCCGTCCTCGAGTTCCTCGGCCTGTTCGGGCTCTGGACCTCCCCGCTGTTCCTCGCAGTGACGGCCCTGCTGGCGATGTCGATCATCGCCTGCACCGTGCACCGGCTTCCGCAGCTGTGGGAGCGGGCCACCCGTCCCCGGACGCATGTCACCGACAAGTTCTTCGAGCATGCCCAGTACCGGGCGGAGATGACGCTGCCGCTGAGTCCGCAGGAGGCGGTCGGCCACGTGCGCTCCGTGCTGGGTGGCCAGCGCTACCGCTTCCTTGCGGATGAACGGCTCGCCGCCCCCGCCGTCGGCCTCTACGCCGACCGGTTCAGGTGGGGCCCCTTCGGCACGGCCATCGCCCATGCCGCCATGGTGGTCATCCTGGCGGCCTTCGGGGTGTCCGCGTTCACCGGCTTCGAGCAGAACCTCGACATCTCCGTCGGCGAGAGCGTCGAGGTGGGCCACGGCACCGGTCTCACGGTCACCGCCCAGTCCTTCAAGGACTCCTACGACGACGCCGGCCGCCCCACGGACTACGTGAGCCACCTCGTCGTCACCCGCGACGGTGCCGTGCTTGATGCCCGCGACGTCCGGGTCAACTCGCCGCTGGTGGTGGAGGGCACCGCGCTTCACCAGGCCTCCTTCGGGATCGCGGCCCGCATCCGCATCGCCGACGATGCCGGCGCCACCCTGTTCGAGGGATCGGTCCCGTTGAAGTGGCAGAGCAACGACGGGCGCTACGCCATCGGCAAGGTCACCCCGGAGGCCGCCGGCACCGAGGTACTGGTCGTCACGCCCGCCTCCGGTGCGGTCGACGCGGCCATCACCGCGGGGAGCGCCGTCTTCGAGCTCTACGACGTGGCCAGCGGCGAGAAGATCGACGTGTTGCCCGTGGAGCAGGGGGAGACCGCTTCCGGGGACGGGCTGCAGCTCACCTTCGAGCGGGAGCAGCGCTACACCGGCATCATTGCCCGCCAGGACCCGGGGGCGATGTGGATGTGGGTGGGCTCGGCCCTGCTGGTGATCGGCATGACGATGACCTTCACGCTGCGCCACCGCCGCCTCTGGGTGCGCGCCGTGCCGGAGGGGGATCACACGATGCTGCGCATCGCCTCCGCCGAGAAGTTGGACACCACCTTCGAGCGGCACTTCCGTGCCCTCGTGGAGCAGATCGACGCGACCGCCCCGGACGCTGCTGAGAAGGAGCCTGTTGATGCTCGAGTTCGCTGAATATCTGGTCACCGCCGCCGCGGTCTTCGTCCTGCTGGGCCTGGTCAGCGGCATCGCGCTGGTCACCTCGCGCCGCAGGAATGCCGTGGCGACGGTCAGCGTGCGCGCGAAGGTCAGTGTGGGTGGTGCCGCGTTGGCTCCCGCGCAGTCCGAGGCGCCCGTACAGGCCGGAAAAGGGACCAGCCTGGGATGGTACGCCACGGCGTTCCAGGTGATCGCCTTGTTACTGCTGACGGCCTACATGGTGATCCGGATGAGCCTCACCGGGCACGGGCCGTTCGCGAACCAGCACGAATTCGCCGTCGCCTTCACGTGGGGGATTCTGTTGGTCAACCTGTTCTTCGGGTTGCGCTACCGGATCAGGATGCTGTCGCTGGTCGTGCTGCCCGTGGCGGCGGCCATGCTGGTCTACGCGCTGAGCCTGGACACCGGGGTCCGGCCCTTGATCCCTGCCCTTCAGAACAACCTGCTGCTGACCCTGCACGTCGGGTTCGCCATCATCGCCTACGGCGCCGCCTGCGTGTCCTTCGGCGCGGCCGTGCTCTACCTTCTCCACCCTCACATCACCCGCGTCCACCTGCCGCGGCAGGAGGTCCTTGACGATGTGGGTTACCGGGCGGCCGTCATCACCTTTCCTCTGCTCACCATCATGATCGTGCTGGGCTCGGTGTGGGCGAGCACCGCGTGGGGTCGCTACTGGGGTTGGGACCCGAAGGAGACCGCAGCGCTGGTCACCTGGCTGGTCTACGGCGCGTTCCTGCACGCCCGGGTCGTGCGGGACTGGCGAGGCACCAAGGCCTCCTGGCTGCTCGTGATCGGGTTCCTCACCATCCTGTTCGCCTACTTCGGCAACCACTTCTTCGGAGGGCTGCACTCTTATGCCTAGCAACCGGGCCCGGGGGCGCCTCCTTGGCACTCTGGGGCTCGCTGTGCTCGTCGCGCTGGTCGTCGGCGGTATCTACCTCATCAAGGGTGGGGCGGCCAGTGAGGCGGCCTCCACGGGGCAGGCGGTGCCGCTCCAGGGGCCGTCCGTCGGGGCCCTCGCCCCCGGATTCAGGGCATTGGACATCGACGGGGCCCCGGTCTCGCTCGAGGACTATGCCGGCCGACCCGTATGGCTGCTGTTCCAGGCCACCTGGTGCTCGATCTGCCGCGCGGAGCTTCCTGATGTGGAGGAGGCGTCGGATCGCATCGACGTGGTGGCCATCTACCTGCGCGAGGACCGCGAGCTGGTGACCGACTACGCGGCGCGGATGGGGCTGAGCATCAGGAGCGTGCCGGACCCGATCGGCGAGATCTCGCTGCGTTACCTCGCCTCGTCAGTGCCGACGCACTACTTCATCAACGCCGACGGGACGGTGGCGGACATCCGCAAGGGTGCGCTATCCCCGGACGAGATCGATGAGGCCCTCGCGCTGCTCAGTGTGGGCTAGAACCGAAAGAACCCCGCCGGGGCGGGGTATCGGTGGCCAGGGCCGGGATCGAACCGGCGACCTTTCACTTTTCAGGCGAACGCTGCTACCAGCTGAGCTACCTGGCCAGATGGCCGGGCGTTTAAGCCGACCTAGCGACCCCGACGGGACTCGAACCCGCGACCTCCGCCGTGACAGGGCGGCGCGCTAACCAACTGCGCTACGGGGCCAATTTCTTGACCTGCTGGCCGTGCCAGCCCGGTAACTATAGCGTGAGTGATTCCCTCAAGGGAAATCGACCGAAACGCCTTGTCGTTACCGTTTCAGCCCACTCCGCGGGGGAGTGGACAGGAGCATCCCCAACGGGATTCGAACCCGTGCTGCCGCCGTGAAAGGGCGGAGTCCTAGGCCGCTAGACGATGGGGACCAGCTAGGCAGAGTCTAGAGACTCGCGGCGGGACCGCGCAAACGGGGGGCGGAAACTGGAGCGAGTTGAGGGCCTGTGGGACGTGCGGAACGGCGCCACCCTGGGGGGAAGGGCGACGCCGTTCGCACCGACCCAGCTTACCCGTAGGTGTTGATGTGGACGTGGTTGTAGTGGTTCGCGTTGTCGCTGCCACGGTCTGCCATCAGCCGCCACCCCTCGCTGGAGCGCTGAACCGACCAGATCTTCTGCGCGAAGATGATGTAGTTGATGTTGTACTTCGAGGCGTTGGCCTTGTAGTAGTTCGCGATCTCCCAGCCGAGGGCCTGGTTGCTCGAGTAGCTCGGGATCATCACGTCGACGGCGCGGCCCGCGGGGTGGTCCGGCGTGACATCCTGCCGCCAGCCGTACATCGTCTTGATCGCGGGGTAGCGGTTCCAGATGTCGCGGACGATGGCCTGGACGTTGGTGTTGGTCTGGTCGAGGCCGCTCGAGTAGCCGCGGTTGAGGGTGGTGCTGCTGCCGCTGGAGGCCGTGCTCTCGGAGGGTTTCGTCGTTGACAGGTAGCGGGCCGTCACCCAGCGGACGGCGCCGTTGACGACGGCCTGGGCCCGCCCGTTGGTGACCAGGCCGGTGACCCGCACCTCGCCGCCCCTGGGGATCTCGCCCACGTAGGAGGTTCCGCTGCTTGCGGTCCAGATGTTGAGCACCGTCGTGGCGTAGCGGACGGTGGTGGCGGGCAGGGCGGGCGCTGTGGGGGCCGGCGTGCTGGCGCTCACGGCCACCAGATACTTCGCGTTGACCCACCTGACGGCGCCCTTGTAGACCACCTGGGCCATGCCGTTGGTCACCACTCCGGTGGTGTCGAGGATGGTGCCAGCCGGCACGTCGCCGAGGTTGACGAAGCCGGTGTAGGGCGTGGTGCGGATCATGAGGGCGGCAGTGGCCCGCCCCTTGCCGGTGACTGCAGGGAGTTGGCCGTAGGCGGCCGCCGCGGTCGCGCTGATGTACTGCGAGGCGGCCCACAGAAGCTTGCCGTTGTGGGACACCTGGACGTAGGCGCCGCTGACCTTTCCGGCGAGCTGGAGTGCTGTGCCGCGCTGGACGACGACCGAGACCGCGTCGGACAGCGAGGGCCCGACGCGCAGGTTGAGGTTGGCCGTGGTGTACACGGTGCCGGTCGATGAAGTGGTGCTGCCGTTGGAGGTGGTCGACGACGGCGTCGAGGCGGCGGTGCCTCCGTTGAGGTAGGCGCTGGCGACGTAGGCCGTCCGCCCCTGGTAGGTCACCGTCGTCCACCCGTTGGAGGAGCCCTGGCTGGGAAGGCTCTGGCCCTTCTGCAGGACGGCCAGGCGCGTGCTGGAGACGGTGGGGGCTGTGCGGATGTTGACGTTGGTGGTGGCGGTCACGTTGGCGATCTCCGCGTCCGCCGCCGGCCCGATGGCCAGCGTGCCCAGCCCTTGGACCAGGACGGCGATGCCTGCCGCGGCACCGATGCCGCGCAGGCCTTTGAATGCTGTTCTCACGTCTCTCCTCGCACTTACTTCGGGAGGTCGGACGTGCCGCTTCCTCGGGGCTCCGTAGCCCCCGACACGTCCGGCCACTGCCCCGGAGACTAAGAGCGATCCTCATGATCGGACAACGAGCGCTGAGAATTGGGTGAGAGGATGCAAGCCGACACGTCGTCTGCGGGGTAAGAATTACAGCCGTGGGATTTTGGGGGATGGTGACGTTCTCAATGGACTTGACTAGGCATTATGGTGGAGCGCCTGGCCGAAAGTTGAGGCTGAGTGTGCAGTGAGAAACTCTTGGATGCCTCAGAATCAAGGTGAGCTCAACTCTCGGTTGAGGTTCACTGTCATGGGTTGAGGTTCAGGGAAGATCCCGGGGGTCCACCCAGGTCCGCTTGAGGGTGCTGAACCATGTGGCGGCCCGCCCGTATGCCTGCTCGGGGAGGTAGCCCGATCTCAGATCCTCGGACGGGACCGGGGCGACGCCCAGGAGTTCGGCCAGCCGCGTCCTGTCGCGGGAACCCGCCACTGCGGCCACCACAGGCAGGGCGAGCGCCCTGCGATTGGCAGTCAGCGTCGTGAGCACCTCAGGGTGGAACCCGGCGGCGACGATGGCCAACGGGTGCTCATCACTGGCTCTGCCCAGGGGGGCGAGGAGTTCGCGCATGGCTGTCACGTCGCCGTCGACGACGAGGATCAGCGGCTCGCTGTGCGCGGCGCCGTCGCGGTGGTTCGCGAAGTCTGCATGGGCGTGCCCGAATCCGAACCCTTCGCCCGCGGGCGAGAGCGGGGCCGGTCCACGTCCGGACGCAGGGGCGGGCATGGCGTCGATCTCGTCCTGCGTGAGGTAGTGCGGAACGTGGCGGTCCACGTCGTCGAGGCCGCGTCGCGGGGCGGGCTCGTCGGCGCCGGTGGCGCGGCGACGCGAGCGGCGGTCAGCCAGCGCGGCGAGCGCGAGCAGCGCGCCGCCGAGGATGACGGCGACGATGAACCAGGACCACGCGGGCATGTCCCCAGCCTGCCACGGCCTGGGACCGGTACACTGCTGACGCCCCTATAGCTCAGTCGGTAGAGCAGTGGACTTTTAATCCATGGGTCGCGGGTTCGAGCCCCGCTGGGGGCACTCGGGGCATCAGGCGGTGAACCAGCGCACCGCGTAGGGCGGCAGCGTCATCGTCCAGGGCGTCAGGTCCCACTGGGTGTCGTCGAGCAGCTCCCGCGCCGTCTCGCCCAGCGTTTCGCTGACGCACGCCATGGGGACCGTGATCTCCACGGGAGCGAAGTTGTACACCTGCACCATGGGGCCGATGGGGTGGTTTCGCTTGACCGCCAGCACCCTCGGATCCCCCGTTTCGAGGAACTCGGCCTCCCGCGAGGCGTGCAGGTGCGGAAGCTGCCGCCGCACCGACAGCACGTGGCGCAGCCAGGCGTTGACCCGGGCCGGGGCGGAGGTGGGGTTGTCGCCGAGTGCGGCCACCGCATCCCAGTCCATCACGGGACGATGCACCCAGCGGTTGTCGTCGGCGTGTGCCGGGTCGCGGGCGAAATCGTGGTCGTTGAGCATGGCCACCTCGTCGCCCATGTACAGCAGCGGCACCCCGCCCCAGCCACAGATGACGGCGTGCAGGAGGTTGATCCGCGCGATCGCGAGCTCCTCGTGATACGGGTTGCCCGACTCCAGCGCGGCCTCCAGGCCGGCGAGGGAGGCCAGCGAGCCTGAGATGCGGCGGTCACCCGTGGCCGGGTTCGCCTGGAACACCAGTCCGCGCGCGAACGAGTCCGGGTGCTCGCCGGAGTAGAAGTCGCTGAGGTAGCTCCGGTGGGCGAACCCGTTGAGGCCCGCGGTGGCGGCGTCCACGTCGTCGATGGCCCAGCCGATGTCGTCGTGGCAGCGGATGTAGGTGCCCCAGGTGGCCGTGGCCGGCTTTGCCGGGAATCCGCCGAGCGCCCGACGCAGCAGAGTCGTATCGTGCGTGGCCAGAGTCGACCACAGCTGCGCCATCAACGAGTTGTGGTACGCGATGTCCGAAACCTTGCCGTAGTGCTCGCCCTCGCCGAAGTAGCCGATGAGGTCCTTCGGCCCCACGATGGCCTCGGCCTTGAACGCGGCGGCGGGGGCGGCAATCCGCACCGCCGCGCGCAGAGCCTGCGTGAGTGCGTGCACCGGCGGCTGGTTCTGGCAGTTGGTGCCCATCTGCTTCCAGATGAAGGCGATGGCGTCCAGCCGCATCACCTCGACGCCGCGGTTCGCGAGGTCCAGGATGATGTCCAGGTATTCGACGAAGACGTCCGGGTTGGCCCAGTTCATGTCCCACTGGTAGTCGTTGAAGGTGGTCCACACCCACCCCGCCAGGTCCTCGTCCCACGTGAAGTTGCCGGGTGCGAAGTCCGGGAAGATCTCCGGGAGGGTGGCCTCATAGCGGTCCGGCATCGTGCGGTCCGGGAACACCATGAAGTACTCCCGGTACTTCTGCTCGCCGGCGCGGGCGCGCACCGCCCATTCGTGTTCCCGCGCCACATGGTTGAGCACCAGGTCCACCACGAGCGAGATCCCATCGCCGCGCAGCCGCGCGGTGAGGGCCTCAAGGTCATCCATGGTGCCGAGGTCCGCGCGTACCGTGCGGTAGTCCGCCACGGCGTAGCCGCCGTCGTTGGCGCCCTCGCGGGGCTGGAGCAGCGGCATCAGGTGCAGATAGGTGACGCCGAGGTCCTGCAGGTAGTCCAGGTGCTCTGCGATGCCGTTGAGGGTGCCGGCGAAGCGGTCGGTGTAGGCGACGTAGCCCACCTGCGTGGGGAGCTGGAGCCAGTCCGGGCGCAGTAGCCGCGCCTCGTCCAGCTCGCGCAGATCATCGGTGCGGGCGTCGAACTTTGCACGGACCAGGTCACGGACCCGATCCGTCAACTCCCATGAGCGTTCGCCGTACACGTTCTCCAGAGCCGCGATCAGCTCGGCGCCGTAGCGCTCCCACCTGAGGTCGAATGTCGTCTTCACCGTCCCACACTAACGCTCAGGGCTGGGCCGTGAGTGGCATCCAGGGGGGTTCCATCGCGGGCGTGGCCGGGTGCCGCTCCCAGGTGGTCCACCACAGTTCGGCGCCTTCCGGCAGGGGCGTGCCATGGGTGGAGCGGACGGCGTCGCGGAGCTCGATCTTCGCGCTGTTCAGGGCGAGGAACTGCCGACGGCTGGGCTCCGGCGCCTCCAGCAGCTGCTCCTCCAGGCGGACGATGCGGGTGCGCAGCGCGATGATGCGACTGTGGAGTGCCTCGGCCGACTCGTCCAACCCCAGATGCTGCTCGGCTGCCCGTAGCCAGCCGTAGTCGCGATTGATGCTCATCAGGCCCGGGTGCACGGTCATGGAGTCGTGGACACTGAACTCGGGGAATACGACGACGGCACCGGCGGAGTGGGCGTAGGCCATCTCGTCTCTGCCGGCCTCGTCGATGAGGATCTCAGTGGAGCGCATCACGACGCTGAACACGTCCGCGGCGGCCATGCTCGGGCGGCGGGGCACGCCCATGGCCTGTGACGAGATGACGTAGTTGCGGGCGGCCCCCATCTGACCGATGGCCAGCTCGGCGGGGATGTTCTCGCGGGCGCCGCCGTCGACATAGGTTTCGCTCCCGATGGGCACGGGGCGGAAGACGGCGGGGATGGCGCAGGAGGCCAGCACGCCGACGGCCAGGTCATGGTCCGTGTCGTCGACGGAGGTGTTGGTGCGGTCGACGAGGGAGCCGCTCTCGGTCATGAACCGCAGCTCGCCGGACTCCAGGGCCACCATCGCCACCCGCAGCGTCACCCCTGATGCGGCCACGCGCGCCGGGTCAAACGTGTGCGGATCCAGCAGCTCGGCCAGCATCGGGCCCGGCCGGAACATCGAGCGGGAGCGGTCCAGGCCCTGCCAGATGGAGCCGAGGCCGCTGCCGATGCGGGGCAGCCGGCCCAGGTGGGCGGCGATGCCTGACAGCGCGGCCAGTGACCACTCGGATCTGGTGTCCTCATCGGGCGTGAGCGCCATCTCGAGCGGCCCGGGTGGCGTCTCGGGAGAGCTGGGCTGAGAGCTCGTCTGGCTCGTGCGGCGGAAGGGAAGGAGGGGTGGACGCTGCCGCTGGGTCGGCGCGACAGGCCGCGCCGCCATCACTTCGAGCCAGACGGGTGCCTCGGACTGGAAGCGTTCGTACCAGGGGCGGGGCGTGAACATGTCGGCTGAGGTGGTCATGGCCATCCAGATGTCGTTCATGCGGGCCAGGTACCGCTGCTGTCCCTCCCTCGTGGCGTCCTGGGCCAGGGCCGACGCGAGGATGGCCCCGGCCGAGGCGCCGACGAAGATGCTCGGCGTGAAGGTGTCGTCGTGGGAGTAGAGGTAGTCCAGCGCGCCGAGGTGGAAGCTCGCCCGCGAGCCGCCGCCCGAGAGTGTGCAGGAGACCGTTTCGGGTCGCGGGCTCTGCCCGAAGAACGGAAGTCCGAACCAACCCTTGACAGCCATTCCACCAAGCGTACTCAGCACGTGGGTCGGGCGTCGGCCAGCGCGGGGCGGGCTCGCCTGTCCTGCCGCTGAGAATGTCGCTAGGCTCCAGGCAGCTTGTGGGCGAGGAACCCGGTGTGACTCCGGGGCGGTTCCGCCACTGTGACGTCGTTGATCGACCAGCCAGACACTCTCCACAGGTGCATCCGACCGGTCTACGGGGCGAGAACCCCGAGGAGGAAACCCGCGAATGACCGATTCGCCCACGCGCATCGCGCTTCTGTCCACGTCCGACACGGACCTGTTGTCGGCCCGCGCCAGCGGGTCGAGATACACGTGGGCCAATCCCGGACGCACGACCGACGGCGTGCTGACCCGCCTCGTCGAGGACGCCGACCTGGTGGTGGTGAGGCTCCTCGGCTCCCCACAGGACCTCTGGCCGGGAATCGCCCACGCGCGGACCATCGGAACCCCGCTGGTGATCCTCGGCGGTGAGCACCAGCCGAGCCCTGAACTGATGGAGCTGTCGACGGTGCCGATGAGGGTCGCGGCGGAGGCGCACCGCTACCTGGCGGAGGGCGGCCCGGCGAACCTGGCCGAACTACACTCCTTCCTCTCCGACACCGTCCTGCTCACCGGTCTCGGCTTCGACCCTCCCAGCGTGATCG
This sequence comes from Tessaracoccus sp. MC1627, assembly GCF_014164725.1. NCBI lineage: Bacteria > Bacillati > Actinomycetota > Actinomycetes > Propionibacteriales > Propionibacteriaceae > Tessaracoccus > Tessaracoccus sp. MC1627. The sequence goes on from NZ_JACJGA010000002.1 coordinate 385,349, forward strand.
CCGCGTGGGGCTACGCGCCTCGACCCGCCGTTGATCCGGCGCTTCCGCGCATCGGCATCCTCTACTACCGGGCCCACGAGGCCAGCGGCAACAATGCCTTCGCGCACGCGCTGGCCGACGCCGTCGATGAGACCCGTGAAGCTGTCGGCGTCCCGATCTACGCGGGGTCGCTTCGATCCGCTCCTGACGCCCTCTATGAGGCGCTCGGCACCTTGGACGCGCTCGTCGTCACCGTGCTGGCCGCCGGTGGATCCGTCCCCGCCACCGCAGGGGCCGGCGGGGAGGACGAGTCCTGGGACGTCGCCCGGATGGCCGCACTGGACATCCCTGTGCTCCAGGGTCTGTGTCTGACCGCGTCGCGCGCCGAGTGGGAGGCCTCGTCCGAGGGTGCGACGCCGCTCGACTCGGCCAACCAGATCGCGATTCCCGAATTCGACGGGCGCATCATCACCGCACCGTTCTCGTTCAAGGAGATCGACGAGCAGGGCCTCCCCGCCTACGTAGCGGACCCGGAGCGCACCGCCCGCGTGGCACGCGTCGCGGTCAACCACGCCCGGCTCCGCAGCATCCCCAACGCGCGAAAGCGCGTGGCCCTGGTGCTGTCGGCCTATCCCACCAAACACTCCCGCATCGGCAACGCGGTGGGGCTCGACACCCCGGTCTCCGCGATCCGTCTGTTGCGCCTTCTCCGCGCCGAAGGCTACGACCTGGGGCCGGACGACGACACCGCCGACTTCCCGATCCACCACCTGCTGGACCTGGGCGACGACACCGCGGCCGGGGACGCGCTCATCCACGCCCTCATCGCCGCCGGCGGTCAGGACGAGGAGTGGCTCACCTCAGCTCAGTTGACGGGGGCGCACGTCCGCATCCCGGCCGCCGATTACGACGCGTGGACCGCGCGCCTGCCCCCCGACCTGCGCGCCTCCATGGTGGCCGCCTGGGGGGAGTCGCCCGGCACTTTGTTCGTCAACGAGGCCGGGGAACTGGTGCTGGCGACGCTGCAGGCAGGCAACGTCATCGTCCTCATCCAACCGCCGCGGGGCTTCGGCGAGAACCCTGTGGCGATCTATCACGACCCGGACCTGCCGCCCAGCCACCACTACCTCGCCGCCTACCGGTGGCTTGAGCGCGGCTTCAGGGCCGACGCGGTGGTTCATCTGGGCAAACACGGCTCGATGGAGTGGCTCCCCGGGAAGAACGCCGCCCTCTCCGCCTCCTGCGGCCCGGATGCCGCGCTCGGCGACCTGCCCCTGATCTACCCGTTCCTGGTCAACGACCCGGGTGAGGGAGCCCAGGCCAAGCGCCGGGCCCACGCAACGATCGTCGACCACCTCATCCCGCCGATGGCCCGGGCGGAGACTTATGGCGACATCGCCCGGCTCGAGCAACTCCTCGACGAGCACGCCAACATCGCGGCCATGGACCCGGCGAAACTCCCCGCGATCCGCGGCGAGATCTGGCAGCTGATGCGCTCGGCTGAGATGCACCGGGACCTGGGCCTCGAGGAGCAGCCCCACGCCGAGGAATTCGATGACTTCCTGCTCCACGTCGACGGCTGGCTCTGCGAGATCAAGGACGCCCAGATCCGTGACGGTCTCCACATCCTGGGTGCCGCCCCCACCGGTGAGGCCCGCGTCAACCTCGTGCTGGCCATCCTGCGGGCGACGCAGGTCTGGGGAGGTGTGGGGGACGCCGTCCCTGGTCTGCGGGCTGCGTTGGGCCTCACCGATGGGGCAGACCTGGCGGCCGTCGATCTGGCCGAGTCCCAGGCGCGTGATCTCATCCACCGTGCGGAGGCGGCGGGCTGGGACCCATCCGCGGTCTCGACGCTCCACACGGACGCCAGAGTCGGGCGCGTCCTCCGCTTCGCCGCGGAGCAGGTGGTCCCCCGCCTGGCCTCCACCACGGACGAGCTCACGGCCGTCGTCCATGCGCTCGCCGGTGGCTTCGTCCCCGCCGGCCCATCAGGGTCGCCGCTGCGCGGGCTCGTGAACGTGCTGCCCACCGGGCGCAATTTCTACACCGTGGATCCTCGGGCGGTGCCGAGCCGTCTGGCGTGGCAGACGGGGCAGGCGATGGCCGACTCCCTGCTCCAGCGCCACCTGGACGAGGCCGGCAGCTACCCGCCGTCGGTAGGGCTCTCGGTCTGGGGCACCAGCGCCATGCGCACCTCCGGCGACGACATCGCCGAAGTCCTCGCCCTGCTCGGCGTGCGGCCGGAGTGGGACGAGGCCTCGCGGCGGGTGTCGCGGCTGACGGTGGTGCCGCTGGAGGAGTTGGGCCGCCCCCGGATCGACGTGACGCTTCGCATCTCAGGGTTCTTTCGTGACGCGTTCCCGCACGTGGTCGCGATGCTCGACGACGCCGTCGGCATGGTCGCCGGCCTTGACGAACCCGACGAGATGAATTTCGTGCGTGCTCACGCCCGCGCAGATCTCGCGGTGCACGGCGACCACCGCCGGGCGACCACGCGTATCTTCGGCTCGAAGCCCGGCTCCTACGGCGCCGGGATCCTGCAGGTGATCGAGTCCGGCAACTGGCGCGATGACGCGGACCTCGCCGAGGTGTACACGGCCTGGGGTGGCTTCGCCTACGGCCGCGGTCTGGACGGGTCCCCGGCGGCCGAGGACATGCGGACCAACTACAGGCGGATCGCGGTGGCGGCGAAGAACATCGACTCCGCCGAGCACGACATCGCGGACTCCGACGACTATTTCCAGTACCACGGCGGGATGGTGGCCACCGTGCGGGCGCTGGCCGGGACGGCGCCGAAGGCGTACGTCGGGGACTCGACCTCACCGGACTCTGTCCGTACCCGCACCCTCGCCGAGGAGACGGCGCGCGTATTCAGGGCCCGCGTGGTGAATCCTCGATGGATCGCGGCGATGCAGCGCCATGGCTACAAGGGGGCCTTCGAACTCGCCGCGACCGTCGACTATCTGTTCGGCTTCGACGCGACGGCCGGCGTGGTCCATGACTGGATGTACGACCGGTTGGCCCACGCCTACGTCCTCGACGGCCCCACTCAGGAGTTCCTGCGCAGGTCGAACCCCTGGGCCCTGCGAGGGATCATCGAGCGTTTGCACGAGGCCGCGGAGCGCGGCCTGTGGGCGGAGCCAGACGCCGACACCCTCGCGGCCATGCGTGAGGTCTACCTCGAGGTCGAGGGTGAGCTGGAGGACGACACATGAGAGGATCGGTGAGGGTGCGGATACTCGGTATCGGTATGGGTGCGCACCATGTGACGCCGGAGGTGTCGCGGGCTCTCTCTGAGACCGACTACGTGCTCGCAGCCAGGAAGCGCGACGACGACGGGCTGCTGGCGGCCCGCCGGGCCATCGCCGCCGCCCACGGCGTCGAGGTGGTGGAGGTACCCGACCCCGAGCGCGACCGGGACGCTCCCGCGGACTATCCGGCCGCGGTCAGAGCCTGGCACGCTGCCCGGGTCAGCGCCTACGAGGAGATCCTGCGTGCCCGGCGTGGCGCCGCCGCCTTCCTGGTCTGGGGTGACCCGGGCCTCTACGACTCGACCATCCGCATCGTCGAGGGGATCGCGGCGAGGCTCCCGCTCAGCTACGACGTGCTGCCGGGGATCAGCGCCCCGCAGGTGCTGGCGGCCCGGCACCGGATGGTCCTCCACCCCGTGGCGGACCCGGTGCACGTCACGACGGCGCGGAGGCTGCGCCAGGACATCGCGGCGGGCCAGAGGAACCTCGTGGTCATGCTGGGTGGAGCGCCCGCCCTGGAGGGTCTCGATGACTGGTCGATCTGGTGGGGCGCCAACCTCGGCGCGGACTCCGAGGAACTGGTGGCCGGCCGGGTCGCGGAGGTCAGCCGCGACCTGACTGCCGCGCGGGAGCGCGCCCGGGCCAGCGCAGGCTGGGTCATGGACATCGCACTCCTGCGTGCCCCCGATGGGTCCGCCCCACCGCTGGAGGGCGGTGCCGGATGAGAGTGCTCATTCTTGGTGGCACCAGCGAGGCGCGCCGCCTGGCCGCGCGGCTCGTCGAAGCTGCGGGCGTCGATGTCACCACCTCCCTGGCCGGCCGCGTCGCTGCCCCGCGACTGCCGCCGGGGCGCGTGCGCACGGGAGGTTTCGGTGGCGTGGAGGGCCTCCGTTCCCAACTGGTGGACTACGACGCCGTCGTGGACGCCACCCACCCCTTCGCGCTGGGGATGACCGCGAACGCGGTCGAGGCGTGCCGCGCCGACGGTGTGCCGCTGCTCAGGCTGGAGCGGCCGGGCTGGTCGCCCGATCCGGCCTGGTGCTACGTGGACGATCACGAGACGGCGGCCGATACCGCCGCCCAGGCAGGTGCCCGGCCGTTGATCACCGTCGGACGACAGGAGCTCGCGCGCTACGTGCCGGCGCTGTCAGAGCGTGCAGTGCTGGCCCGCGTGGTGGATGCGCCCGACTTCACGGTGCCGCCGGCCTGGGAGGTGGTGCGGAGTCGTGGCCCGTACCCGCTCGATGACGAGCGGGCGCTCATGCGCCGCCACCGCACCGATGTTCTGGTCACGAAGGACTCGGGTGGGACCTACACCAGCGCGAAGCTGGAAGCGGCCGCGGAACTCGGCGTGACGGTGGTGATGGTGCGTCGGCCACCGGGCCCTCAGGGCGTGCCCACTGTGGTGGACGTCGACGCGGCGCTGGCCTGGTTGCTGCGGAGGGTGTGAGCCCCGCAACCGGCGGCCTCACCACTCGATACCGCGCTGACCTTTCTGCCCCGCGTCCATCGGGTGTTTCACCTTGGTCATCTCGGTGACCAGGTCCGCCATCTCGATCAGACGTGCATCGGCGCCGCGCCCGGTGATGATGACGTGCTGTCGTCCCGGGCGGCTGGCCAGGGTGGTGACCACGTCCTCCACGTCGACCCATCCCCACGTCATGGGGTAGGTGAACTCATCGAGGATGACCAGGTCGTGCCTCTGGTCTGCGAGCCTTCGCTGGACCTCCAGCCACCCCTCGCGGGCGGCGGCCCGATGGTCCTCCACCTCACCCTGTTTGCGGGTCCACGACCAGCCGGCGCCCATCTTGTGCCATTCCACGGGGCCCCCCTCGCCGGTCTCGTCGTGGAGCCGCCCGAGGCGTTCCAGGACGGTCTGCTCGCCGATGCGCCACTTGGCCGACTTGACGAACTGGAACACACCGATGCGCCAGCCCTGGTTCCACCCACGCAGCGCGAGGCCGAAGGCCGCCGTGGACTTGCCCTTGCCCTCGCCGGTGTGGACGACGAGAAGCGGCTGGGTGCGTCGCTGGCGTGTGGTGAGTCCGTCGTCGGGGACGGACAGCGGTTGGCCTTGGGGCATCAGGCGGCTCTTCTCATGTGGGTGTGGACCGTGGAGGTGAGGGCGTCCGCGGTGACCTCCGCCACCGGGACGTGTCGGGCGCCGAGCCGATCAGCCAGGCGCGCCGCGAGGCCGAGCCGCAGCGGGCCGCTCTCGCCGTCGATGACGACGCTCATCACGCCCAGCCCCGCCAGGTGCGCGGCTGCCAACTCGGAGCGGGCCAGCGCGTCGGCTCCGCCGGTGGCGCGCCCGTCGGTGACGACGATGAGGAGAGGACGCAGGCGTGGGTCGCGGCGGCGCTCACGCGTCAGTACGGCTGCCGCCTCAAGGAGCCCCTCCGCCAGCGGCGTCCGGCCCCCCGCGGACAGATCGTCGAGGCGGGCCGCCGCCACGTCGACGGAGTGCGTCGGCGGCAGGACCAGATCCGCCCGCCGACCCCGGAAACTGATGAGCCCCACCTTGTCCCGCCGCCTGTAGGCGTCGAGCAACAGCGAGAGGATCGCCGTCTTGACCTGGCCCATCCGCTTGCGGGCTGCCATGGACCCCGAGGCGTCGACGCAGAAGAGGATGAGGTTGGCTTCGCGGCCCTCCCGGACCGCAGTGCGGGCATCCTCCGGCCGCAGCATGACCCGTCCTTGGGGGTCGCGGTCCGGAGCGCGCCCGGCGGCGGCCAGCAGGGTTTCGACGAGGTGCAGACCCCCGCCGGCGCCCACCGCCCGGCTGGCCCCGATCCGACGGCCGGTCTCGCTGATGGCCCGGCTGCGGCGCCCGGGCGCCCCGTGGCCAGTTCCCTGCACGACGAATGCCTTCGGCCTGTAGGGCTCCCCGCTGGAGACCCGGCTCTCGGGGGATGCTTCCGGTGCCGGTGCTGCCTCCGCCGTGTCCTTGCCCTCGCCATCGATCGGCGGGCTGGCCTCCATGGGGGGCTGCGGCGCCGGATCGGTGCCGGTGGGGTCCTGCGGATGAGGGCTCTCGTCGCTGGGATCCGACGGCGTGGAGTCGTCGTCGCGGGGCGGGTCGTCGTCGCGGGGCGGGTCGTCCGGCGGAGGAGAGTCGCGCCCGAGAATGTCGTCGAGGAGTTGCTCGTCGAGCCCGGGCGCGTCAAACGGGTTGCGCCGCCGCCGGTGCGGCAGGGCCAGGAGAGCCGCCCGGCGGATATCGGCGCGCGTCACTTCCGTGCGCCCCTCCCAGGCGGCATGGGCCACGGCGGTTCGGGCCGTGACGAGGTCGGCGCGTAACCCGTCGACCTCGAACGCCGAGCAGATCTCGGCGATCTTCAGCAGGGCGGCGTCGGACAGCACAACCGAAACGACCCTGGTGCGCGACGCCTCGATCCGGCGGGTGAGTGCCTCCTCCGCGGGCCGGTACCTCTCTGCGAAGCTGACCGGGTCCCCGTCGAAGGCCATCCGCCGCCGGACGACCTCGGCCCGCAACCCGGGTTCCCGGGGGGCCGCGACCTCCACGGTGAGGCCGAAGCGGTCCAGGAGTTGCGGGCGCAACTCGCCCTCCTCGGGGTTCATGGTCCCGATCAGCACGAAGCGCGACAGGTGCTCCACGGAGACACTGTCACGCTCCACGCTCACCCGCCCCATCGCGGCCGCGTCCAGCAGCAGGTCGACAAGGTGATCGTGCAGGAGGTTCACCTCGTCGACGTACAGCAGGCCCCGGTGGGCGCGGGCGAGCAGGCCGGGCTCGTATTCGACGCGCCCGTGGGACAGCGCCCGCTCCAGGTGCAGCGAGCCGAGCACGCGGTCCTCAGTCGCCCCGACGGGGAGTTCGACGAGCCGCACGGGCCGGCCCACCGTCTCCGCCCCGGGCCCGAAGGGACCGTCCGGGGAGGTCGATGCCGGGTCGGCCGGGTCAACCGAGAACCGGTCCGCGGCGTAGACCCTCACGTGAGGGAGGACAGCTGTCAGCGCACGCACCGTGGTTGATTTGGCGGTCCCCTTCTCGCCGCGGATGAGGACCCCGCCGATTTCGGGGGAGATGGAGGCCAGGACCAGCGCCAGGCCCATGTCATCCATCGCGTCGGTGTCGCAGCCGAGAACGGCAGGGAAAGGAAAGTGCACCGGCATGTGAGGCTCCCGCTCGTGTGGCCATGGTCATGATCGGGCGCGAGGCCGGTCTTCGGACTTGCCTGGTCCTTCGCTCACGCGAAGGCCGGGTTCACCGCAGCGGGCCTGTGCCGGACTCTCACCGACTTCCCAGATTCTCCCCGTCACCCAAAGCCACCGTCTCCGATGGTTCGGCTTTCCGGGGCACCTCGTGCCTATGCCCACATGATAACGTCCTTTGTCGTGTCCGACGGAACCCGCGCGGCGGTTGGCCGCACCACCGGCCGGGTGATCGTCGTCGGCGTTGCGGCCGACGGTGTGCACGCGGTCAGCGAGGAACTCGCCGGATCCGGGACCCTGGTCGTCGGTGCGGCGCGGCACCTGGGTCTACTGCCCCCGGTCCGCGGGCAGGCGCGGCTCCCCCTACCCTCTCCGCTGAGGGCCGGGCTGGCTGAGATCGTCACCGCTCACCGCGACACCACGGTGGTGGTGCTGGCATCCGGCGACCCGTTGGTCTCGGGCATCGGCTCCGTCCTCATCGACATCCTCGGCCCCGACAGCGTCGAGATCCGACCTGCCGTCTCATCGGTGGCGTTGGCCCGGGCGGCGATGCGCTGGCCGGCGGAGTCCCACGGCCTGGTCAGCGTGGTGGGGCGTGACGTGTCGGTCGTGCTGCGGGACCTGGCGCCCGGCCGACGCCTCCTGGTGCTGTCCTCGGACGAGCTCACGCCGCGGCTCCTCGGTGCGCTCCTCGTCGAGGCCGGATACGGCTCGTCGCTTCTCACGGTACTGGGGAATCTCGGCGGCGACGAGAGCCGGCTCGACCTGGACGCCTTCGCCGCGGCCGCGGGCGTGGTCGCGGAGTTCCCGCGGCTCAACATCGTTGCGATCCAGTGCGTCGGGGAGCTGATCGCCGGGTGGACGGCGGGTGTGCCCGACAGCCTGTTGACGGGGGTGGAGACCCCCCTCCCTCGCGACGTCCGGGCATCGGCTCTGGCGCTGTTGGGGCCGGTCCCCGGCGGACGGCTGTGGGACATCGGCCGGGGCGCGGGTCCCGTGGCGGTCGAGTGGCTCCGCGCCCATCCCACCTGCCTCGCCACGGCCGTGGTGCCCGATGCGGCGGCAGCCGGGCCGATCGGCGGCCTCGCCGCCCGGCTCGGCGTACCACGGCTGCCGGTCGCGGTCGGGACGGCGCCGTCGGTCCTGGCTGGCCTGGCCCGGCCGGACGCTGTGCATCTCGGCCCCGGCGCGGCTGCAGCCCGGCTCGCTGCCGTCTGTCTTGGCGCGCTTCGGCCCGGCGGACGGCTCGTCGCACACGCCGTCGGGGAGGGGGAGGCTGCGCGGCTGCTGGAACTGCAGCACCGATTCGGGGGACAGCTCACCCGGATCGGTTGTGAGGTGCGGACGCCCTCGGGGTGGGTGCCCGGCTATGCGGTCACGCGGTGGGCGCTGACGATCGCCTGACCACAGGCTGCCTGCTGCGCGCCCGATCCCTGTCGTACAGGTAGGACTCGCCGCCCGAGGTCGGGTCCAGAGCCGGCCCAACCAGGATCACCGCCGCCTGCCGGAGCCCCGCGCTCTCGACGGCGTCCGCTATGGTCGCGACCGTCGCGGTGAGAATCTGCTGCTCCTGCTGGCTGGCCCGGTAGACGACGACGGCGGGGCAGCCCGCGCCGTACTCGGGCTCGATCTCCGCCATGAGGCTCCGCACCGTCGTCATGGCCAGGTGGAGCACGAGGGTGGCGCGGGTGGCGGCGAACGCGGCGAGCGACTCGGTGGCGGGCATCAGCGTCGAGCGGGCCTGGGTGCGGGTGAGGACCACAGACTGCGCCAGCAGCGGTACCGTCAGCTCCCGCCCGATCGCGGCGGCCGCGGCAGCGTAGGCGGGAACACCGGGGGTGACGTCCCACGGGACCCCGACCGCGTCGAGGCGTCGGGTCTGCTCCGCGAGCGCGGAATACAGCGACGGGTCACCGGAGGTGAGCCTGACCGCGACCCGGCCTGCGCGGTGCGCGGCCACGAGGTGGCCGGTGATCTCATCCAGGTCGAGGTGCTGCGTGTCCACGAGATCCGCTGACGGGCCTGCGTGTGACAGCACGTCGGGGTCCAGATAGGTGCCCGGATAGAGCACGACATCCGCGCCGGCGAGCAGGCGCGTGGCCCGTACGGTCAGCAGATCAGCGGCCCCGGGACCGGCCCCGACGAAGTGGACGCTCACCGCACGAACCTCGGGGTCCATACGCCGGCGGGCCCTACGCGGGTTGCCGAGGCGCCCACAATGAGGAGGCACTTCATGTCAATCGACGCCGGATCCAGCTCGCCGAGCGTGGTGACCGTGAGGGATTCCTCTCGTCGCCCGATGTCGCGGCCCACCACCACGACGGTGTCGCGGGCCCGGTGTTCCAGAAGTATGCGACGTGCCTCGGCGATCTGGGTGCTTCGGGTCCGCGAGGCAGGGTTGTAGATGGCCAGGACCAGATCGGCTTCAGCGATCGCGCGCAGCCGACGCTCCACCACTGCCCAGGGCTTGAGCCGGTCGGACAGGCTGACCACTGCGAAGTCGGCGCCGATCGGGGCCCCGGCGCGGGCGGCCACCGCCTGCACCGCGCTGACGCCGGGGAGAACGCGGATCCGCACGTCGGCGTAGACCGGATCCTCGGCCGCCTCGAACACGGCGGCGGCCATGCCGAAGATGCCGGCATCGCCCCCCGACACCACCGCGACCCGCTCGCCCGCGCGAGCGAGGTCGAGGGCGAGCCGGGCCCGTTCGACCTCGACGGTGTTGCCCGACGCATGCCGCGTCAGACCCACCCGGTGCGGGACCCGGTCCACGTAGGGTCCGTACCCGACGACGTGGTCCACGTCACTCAACGCCGTGACCGCCTCGCCCGTCATCCAGTCCTCCGGCCCAGGTCCGAGCCCGACGACGAGGACCTCACCGGTCTGCGAGGTGCTCAGCCCCGGCGTCGTCGGCTCGACGCCCTCGCCCTCGCCGTCGCGGGACCGGGTGCCGTTGAGTGAGTCGCCGGTGACGACGATGAGCGAGAAGTAGGGCACCTCGTCGGCCTGCACCGCGCTCACGGGCATCCAGCGCTCCTGACTCAGCGAGGCGCGCTCCACGTAGACGGCGTCGTTGAGCCGGCCCGAGACCTCCAGCGCGCGGCGGACCGCCGGGAAGGTGCGACCCAGCTTCATGATGATCGCTCCGTCCGTGTCGGCGAGGCGCCGGGCGAGTTCCTGCTCGGGGAGGGTTCCCGGGAGCACGGTCAGCACGTCGGTCTGGCGCACCAGGGGGCTGCGGATCGCGGCGGTGGCGGCGGCGAACGCCGGCACGCCGGGAACAATTTCGGTGTCGAAGTCCACGGCCAGCCGGTCAGACATGTACATGCAGGACCCGTAGAGCAGCGGGTCACCCTCAGCGAGCAGCACGACATCGCGCCCTGCCCGGAGATGCCCGGAGATCCGCGCCGCGGAGTCCGCGTAGAAGGCGGCCATGGCGCCCTCGTAACCGCCGGGGTGGTCCGTCTTCCCTGTCGTCAGCGGGTAGGTCAGCTGCTCCTCCACCACACCCGGCCGGAAGAGTCCGCCTGCGGTGCGGCGGGCGTTCGACTGGCGGCCCGCGGCGGCGTGGTAGGCCACCACGTCGGCGCCCTGGATGAGCCGCGCGGCCTTGAGTGTGATGAGCTCAGGGTCGCCGGGGCCGACTCCGACACCGTAGAACCGCCCGCTCATTCCTGCTCCAGTGCCAAGGCGTTGAGCGCCGAGGAGGTCATGGCCGATCCGCCCCGTCGGCCCAGGACCGTGAGATACGGGATGTCGATGCCGTGTCTGTCGTGAAGATCGATCAACTCCTGCTTGGACTCCGCTGCGCCGATGAAACCCACGGGGCAGCCGACGATCGCGGCGGGCCGGGGGGCGCCGTCGATGATCATTTCCAGGAGGTGGAACAGCGCGGTGGGGGCGTTGCCGATCGCGACGACGGCACCCTCGAGGAGCGGCTCCCACAGCGAGACCGCCGCCGCGGTGCGGGTGGTTCCCCAGGCCTTGGCGAGATCTGCGACGCGGCCGTCGTTGAGGAAGCACAGCACCTCGTTGTCGCGGGGTAGCCGACGGCGGGTGACGCCGGCGGCCACCATGGTGGCGTCGCAGAGGATGGGCGCCCCCGCCTCGAGGGCCCCTCGGGCGGCCGAGACGAGCTGCGGATGGATCACCAGGTCGCCCACGAGGTCAACCTGACCGCTGCCGTGGATCATCCGCACGGCCACCTTCTCGGCGTCCGGGGGAACGGAGGCGAGGTCGGCCGCGAGGCGGATGGCGGCGAAGGAGTTGACGTAGATGTCCTGGCCCTCGCCGATGTAGTCGTAGTGCCTGGTGGGCCGGGTCGGGTGCGTCATGCTGATTCTCCTCGGGGGACGAGCACACCCCGCCAGGGTGTGACGATGACTTCGGGCGCGCCGTCGGCCAGTGCGGCGATCTCGGTGCGGTCGAGCCCGTTGTCCGGCACGGGAACGTGCCTGCCCCCTGGTACCTCTCCGTAGGGGAGCGGCGCAGCCGGGGTCGGTAGCCGCGGATCCGGCGGGGCCGGGGCGACGAGGGGGGCGGCCAGTTCGCTCACGTGCCAGGGCGCCGTGGGTCCGGAACCACGAGTGGCGAGGAACCGTAGGGCCAGGGCCGCGAGGCTCTCCGGCGCCGCGGCAATGGGGACTACCTCGCCCCAGTCACCGCCGGCGCGCAGTTGCCCCGTGTCCGCGTCCAACGCGATGAAAGCGAGGTCCGAGCGACGCTCCATGAGGTCTCCCCGCCCGTCGTCGAGTACGACGAGGAACCGGCCCGGCAGGTCGGCCAGGCGCGGCGTGCCCTGCAGCAGGGAGTCGAAGGCTGCCGAGACCGGGCGCAGGTCCGCCCGGCCCCCGGCCAGTCCGCTCTGCGGTGAGACCATCACGTTGCGGACGAGTTCATGCGAGCGGCTGGGCAGAAGACCGGTGCTCTCGAGGGCGGCCAGTGCTTCCGCGTCGAGGCAGTCGTCGGTGCCGGGGAAGGCACGCACCTGCAGGTTGGCGCGCCCGGTGACGCGCACGCGACCATCGCCGAACCGCTCGGCCACCTCAGCGAGGGCGATCAGGGACCGGGTGGCCACGCGGCCACCGATGATGCGCAGGCGCACCAGGAGGCCGTCGTCGGCAGACCACGGACGCAGCGCGCCTGGGCACTGGTCTCGTCGGTCGCGGAGAAGTGTCATGGCAAGGAGGCCCTTCGGTCCGAGGCCCTTGCGCGGGGCCGCTCTGAGACCTGGCGGCGGTCGCCGCAAGGGCCAGCAGGTCTTCGGACTCGGGATCATTCGGGTCGGGGCGCCTTCCCGGGTATCACCCAGTGGCTGCCATCTCTGGCGTGCTCCGACCGTCACCCTCACCGCTGCGCGTCAGTCCCGGAATCGCACCGGGTTCCCTGACTCCGGGATGCGGAGTACGACTGGCAGCCGTCACCCTACCTCCTTTGCGCCGACACGACCCCTGGTCGTGGTCCCGACGAACTCAGTGCGGAGAATCTCAACCCGGAACTTTCCCCGGGCGGACGGTTGAGCGAAGAGTGATGCTCCTGTGCGTAGTCGTCAGTCGCTGTGCCGCGTTCTTTGAGCGTCGAGGCCGCTTCTCGGCGCCTCGGCCAGCAGGTGAGGGGGCGTGGCTGAGAGGGCCAGGCTCACGTTTTCGAGGCTTCGGAGCGGTTGCACTCCGCGCCTGGCCTTCTCACTCAGCGGGGACCGTTGGTTGAGCCGGGCGGCGTGGAGCGGGATCGACGCGCGTCAGCGTCGAGACCTTTCCGTGCCCGGTTCATGGGCTGGGGGAGCCCCAGATGGCGGCACTGCGTTCGATGAGGTTGTCGAGGCTGTGTTCGGCGTGCTTGTGGCGGGCGCTGTGGGTGTCCGGGTCTGGCGGTTCCGGTTCCCAGCCATGGGGGTCGTGTGGGCAGGGTGGTGCCCCTGCTTGGAGGTTGAGTTGTTGGAGTCGGTGGCGTTGGTGCTGGCGGGGTCGGCGGGCGGGGTCGATGTGTCGGGGTGGGGTGAACCATGGCAGGCCGGTGGCGGGGTCGAGGTGGACCCGCCACTGGGATTCCTCTGATTGGAGGGGGTCGGGTTCGACGAGGCGGTGGTGGTGTGGGCAGAGCAGAACTCCGTTGGCTAGGCAGGTGTCCCCGCCGGACCACCAGGGGATGATGTGGTGCGCCTGGCACGGTGCCGGTGGGGTGGTGCAGCCGGGGAATACGCATCCCTGGTCCCTCTGCACGATGGCGGCGCGGAGGGCGGGGGTGAACAGGCGGTGGGTGCGGCCGACGTCCAGGGGGCGGGAGGTGGTGCCTAGCACCATGGGGATCAGGTCGGCGTTGCAGGCCAGGCGACGTGCGTCGCTGGCCGAGAGCCGGTCGCCGCCCGCGCCGAGCAGTGTCACGTTGCCGAGGCCGGTGATGAGGGTGTCGTAGTCCATTGTGATGTGGACGTGGGGGCGGTCCACCCCGTGTGAGGGCAGTGTCCCGCCTCTGGCGGCGTGCTGGGTCAGCAGCACCAAAGCGTCGGCGCGGCGGGCGTCTCTGGTGGGCGTTTCGCTGGTGGCCGTGTACTTCGAGGCCGGAGGCATCAACGCATCGAGCTGGGCCGTCAACAGGGCGGCGTCGGCGAGCGGGAGCTGGCCCGTGATCCGCATCGAGCCGTGGTGGTCCGGGGCGAGGCGCAGGAACCTGTTCCGGTGCGCGGCGCGCTCCTCCCGCGCGAGGCGCTTGGCCTCGTCGGCGTCGGCGCGGTCTGGGTCGATGACCTCGGTCAGGCGTGAGGCGAGGGTCCGCAGCTCGGAGGGGCCCAGCTCGTCGACCCAGGTCAGGATCTCCCTCTGGCACAGCTCCAGCTCCGGCACGCTCAACCGGGCCGGCAGTTTCCGCAGCCCATCGGTGATCGCTTCGGCCTGCGCAGCCGAGATCAGCCCGGCCTGCAGGGCGTCCAGGATCAGGCGGAACCGTTCGGAGAGGTCTACGGCCAGCCGGATCGACGCCTTGGCCTGCGTCGGGGTGTGACGGGTCGATGAGGTGACGGCGTCGAGGACCTTGGCGGCCTCGGGCATGAAGCGGGCCTGGTCCAGCACGGCCAGCCGGAGCCCGGCCAGATGTGCCTCGGCCTCCGCAAGGGCCTCCAGGAAGCCGCTCACGCTCTCCGGGCCGGCGGCGGTGGCGGCACGGGCGGAATCCCAGGCGGCAGCCATGAACTGCTGCTCAAGCTCCCACACCCCCGCGTCGTTCATACGCACTATTACATCGTCCCCCACTGACAGAAACGGATCCAGAAGAGCCCCTTCGGCACCTACTTTGGTCACAGTTTCATAACGCTTCTGGCGGGTCTCTCAGACCGGAAACACCCCCGTCAAGGCTCGACGGTCCGAGGGGTGGCAGTGCCGGAGTTCCGCTCGGGTAACGGGTCACGCGACGCCCTACCATCGGATGGCTCGGGCCCACCATGCCCTCCCCGGTAGTGCCGCGGAGTGCCGCAGTTAGTCTCCACTGCGTGAGCGACGAACGATCGATCGGGATGGCGACGCCCGCCGAGATGGCCAGGCTGGTGCAGGACGCCATGCTTTACAAGGCACAGGCGACCGTCCCGAGGACCTTGCTTCTCTCGTTGACCGGCGGCGGCTACATCGCGCTCGGCTTCGTGTTCTACGTGACCACGCAGGTGGGGGCGGAGGCGATGCCGTGGGGCGTGGCCAAGCTGCTCGGGGGTGTGGTGTTCAGCGTCGGCCTGATCCTCGTCGTCCTGACCGGCGCGGACCTGTTCACGTCCACCACGATGACGCTGATGCTCAAGGCCTCGGGGCACCTGTCCTGGTGGAGGCTGCTGCGGCACTGGGGCCTGGTCTATCTCGGCAACGCCGCGGGCGCCCTGACCATCGTCGCGCTGATGATTCTCGGCGGGGTGCAGCACAGCGCCGACGACGCCTGGGGTCAGGTGGTGCTCGCCTCCGCGAGCCACAAGCTCGACCATTCGTTCGTTCAGGCGCTCGCGTTGGGGATCGCGTGCAACCTGCTCGTGTGCCTGGCGGTGTGGGCGGCGTTCTCCGGGCGGACCACCACCGACAAGATCCTCGCGCTCATCGGGCCGGTGGCGCTGTTCGTCGCCACCGGGTTCGAGCACTCTGTGGCCAACATGTTCCTGGTGCCGCTGGCCATCCTCATCCAGCCGGAGCTGGCCCCCGTCGGGTTCGAGCCCCTGACCTGGGGCCACTTCCTTACCGCCAACCTGATCCCGGTGACCCTGGGGAACATCATCGGTGGCGGCCTGATGATCGGGCTGTTCTACTGGCTGGTCTTCCGCCCGAAGCGCGACGCCGCCCGTTGAGTCGGACGCACCGCCACCGTCATGGACCGAAGGCTCCGGCCCCAGATGAAGCCCTTCCCGATGGAGCACCGACGCGGCCGACCTGACTCCCAGCCAGTTTGCTGAGCGGCTATGAGTCGGGGTTGCTTGAGCTCTGGGCGAGTGCGAGCACCGCAGTCACCAGGTCGGTGATTCCGGGCTCTTCGATCGGGAAGTGTCCGCACTCCCGGAGCATGACGACTCTTCCCGGCGAGGCCAGCCGCCGTAACACGCGCATGCTCAGTTCGACGGGCGTCCAGGCGTCCAGGCTGGGATGTAGCAGCAGCACCGGTGTTCGCATCGACTCCGGCGGGACGTGCCGGTAGTGCATGTAGGAGGCCAGGAACCCGACGGGGACGGCGACGCCGCCCCCGAGGGAGTCATTCGCGCACAGCTGCGACAGCCCAGGGTTGCGGCTCATCATCGATAGGGGCGCCACCCAGCGCATCGGAACCATCGCCGTCTCGATCCGCCCACGGGCCAGGGTCGCAAGCGGGCCTGCGAGGATCCCCAGCGGCCCAAAGCGCGTCAGATGCGCGCGGACGCGCCAGTCGCGGGGATCGAGAAGGCAGGTGGCCGCCACCGTCATGGCACGCCCGGATCGGGCGGCGACCTCGTAAGCCAGCATGCCGCCGATGCTCGCGCCGAACAGGATCAGCGGCCGCTCGTCGTCCTCGGCATCGACGAAATCGATGAGGAGCTCTACCCAGTCGTCGTAGCGCACAGCACCGGGTCTGGGGGAGGTCGTCCGACCGTAGAGGGGGAGGTCGACGGCGGCGACGTCCAGCCCTCGCTCGGCAAGGAGCGCGGCCAGGGGCCAGAGGGCTCCGCTGTGGCCTCCTGCGCCGTGGATCACCAGCACCCTGACCGACAGTTCAGGACGGCGGGCTCGGGCGATGTGGACTTTGTGGCCGCGCCAGTTCCACCAGGTCTCCTGCGGTTCCAGCCCTGCGGCCGAGCGACGTCCGGGTGGCAGGAACGAGGCGTAGGGATTGGCCGTCACGCTCTGACGCTACCAACTGCCCGGGGGTGTCCTGGGCTCATCCCGCAAGGGCGGAGCCAATAGCAGCTACTAAGCGTCAGCGAGAGCGCAGCGCACGACTCTGCCACCAAGAACCGGGTTGATGAGCGGCGCAACGGCCGCCCAGGCGTTGCCCACGGCGGGCCAACCGACCACCGGCAGTGACCGATCCGGTGACGGGTCTTCTCTACCGCCCAGCGTGGAGGTGTTCGTAGAGCATGGCGGGGAGGGCCTTGGAGAGTTCGCTGTACAGGTCCTGGTCGCTGAAGATGTCGTAGACGAGCAGCGGGGTGCGGTCGCGGACGCCCATCACCGCGTCAATGAAGGCCTTGGGCAACGCCGGCGATTCGCTGAACTGCTGCGCGGTGTTGGCCCTGGCCTGGCTGGCGAGGGTTTCGTCGTGGGCGAGGTTGACGACGATGCTGGACATGGTGCCAGCCACGACGCCGGGGCCGTACTTGTCGCCGAAGCGTTCGTTGAGTTTGGTGATGATCTCGTCGAGGGCGCTGCGGTGCTTCTCGTGGATGGTGCCGGATCCGATCGCGGTGATCGGGTCCAGGCCCGGCCCCTCTGCGAGGGTGAGCTTCACGGAGTCGCCCTGGGCGATGGTGTAGCCGGTCAGCTTGACCTGCGAGATGTCGACTGGGTCCTCGATGGTGGCGGTCGAGAGCCTGGGCAGGGTCCGACGGAGGAAGAAGTGCAGCCGTGGCAGGTCGGTGTCCTCGAGGTTGCGGGCCTGGGAGATGAAGTCGTAGAACTTCACGAAACCGGCCGCGTCGGACTTGAACAGCTTCAACTCGTCCATGACCGATCGGTCGTCGTGGATGAACGCTTCCTGCCATCGCTTCGTGAACCGCTTGACGGCGGGCTCTGTCGCGGCGTGGAGTGCGCTGTTGGACTCGACCCCGCCCTCTAGGGCGGCGTCGAATGCCTGCTCGACCTCGGACCAGTGGTAGATGCCGGCGGAGTCGAGCTTGGTCTTGAGGTCGTAGACGAGGTTCGGGTCCGTGGTCGCTGTGAGGGTTGCCTTGCGGTAGTACGGCAGGAACGCTTCGAGGATCGCCTCGGGTTCATTGACGAAGTCAAGGACGAACGTCCTGTCCTTGCCCGGGTAGGTGCGGTTGAGGCGCGACAGGGTCTGCACGGCCTGCACGCCGCCGAGCTTCTTGTCGACGTACATCGCCACCAGGCGTGGCTGGTCGAATCCGGTCTGGAACTTCTCGGCCACGATCATCACGTTGTAGACCGCCGGCTTGAACGCCTCGGCCAGATCGGAGGTCCACACGCCTGGGTTCTGCGTCTTCTCCGTCAGGCCCTCGCCGACGTCGTCAGGGTCGTCGACGGTGCCGGAGAACGCCACCAGCGCTCTGACGTCCTGGATGTGGCCGTCGGCGAGGTAGGCGTCGAGGTACTTCTTCCACCGCACCGCCTCCTTGCGGGAGCCGGTGACCACCATCGCCTTGGCCTTGCCGTCCAGGAGGGGTTGGACGAAGGTGCGGAAGTGGTCGACGACGATCTTGACCTTCTGCGAGATGTTCGTCGGATGCAGCCGCACGAACCGCACCAGCGCCTTCACCGCGGTGGACTCGTCAACCCCACCGGGCGCGTCGTAGTCCTGGCCCGGATGCTGGAGCTGCCACGCCACCTTGTAGGGGGTGTAGTTGGTCAGCACGTCGAGGATGAACTCCTCCTCAATGGCCTGCTGCATCGAGTACAGGTCGAACGGCTCCGGCAACTCCCCACCCTCGGGAATCCGCCCGAACAGCTCGAGAGTCTTGGCCTTCGGTGTGGCGGTGAACGCGAAGTACGAGATGTTCGCGGCGTGCGCGGCGACCTCCATCGCCCACTGGAGGTAGGCCTCGGCGTCCACCGGGGCTCCCTCGGCGACGGCGGCGAGCTCGTCGGGCGAGAGGACCTTGGTCAGCGCGCCGGCGGTGGAGCCGGTCTGCGACGAGTGGGCCTCGTCGGCGATCACCGCGAACCGGCGCCCCTGCAGTTGCTTCTCGGTGCTGATCAGCTTGATCAGCGCCTCGAACGTCTGGATGGTGACGATCACGATCTGCTTCCCACCGGTCAGCGCCGCGGCGAGCTCCTTCGACTTCGACTCGCCGTCGGCGCGGGTGATGGACTTCACCACCCCCGCGTGGCGCTCGAACTGGCCAATCGCGTCCTGGAGCTGCTTGTCCAGCACCGTGCGGTCGGTCACCACGACGACCGTGTCGAAGACCTTCGCGTTGCCCTCGTCGTGGAGTTGGGAGAGCTGGTGCGCGAGCCACGCGATCGAGTTGGTCTTGCCCGAACCGGCCGAATGCTGAATCAGGTACCTCTGGCCGGAGCCCTCGGCGCGGGCATCCTCGACGAGGCGGGTCACGGCCCGCCACTGGTGGTAGCGGGGGAACAGGATCTTCTCCACCCGGGTCTTCTTGCCAGTGTCGTGATCGACCTCGGTCTCGACCTGGGTGTGCATGAACGAGCCGATGATCCGCAGCCACGTGTCGCGCTGCAGAATCTGCTCCCAGAAGTACGACGACGCCGACCCGTCGGGGTTCAGCGGGTTGCCCTTGCCCTCATCGCTGCCCTGGTTGAACGGCAGGAACCGCGTCTTCGGCCCAGCCAGCCGGGTGGTCATCGCCACCTCGGAATTCGACACCGCGAAGTGCACCAGGGCGCGGCGGCCATACGCGAACAGCGGCTCCCCGGCCGGGCTCCGGTCGAACTGGTACTGCTTCGTGGCGTTCGACAGGGCCTGTGTGAAGTCCGTCTTCAGCTCCACCGTCGCCACCGGCAGCCCATTGACGAACAGCACCAGGTCGAGCGCCTTGTGCGGATGCTTGGCCGAGTAGCGGACCTGCCGCATCACCCGCAGCCGCATCTTCGAGTAGTCCTGGAGCGTGTCCGGGTTGATCGACGTGGCGGGCTGGAACTGCGCCATCCGCACCTTCACCGTGCCACCCGTCGGCGGCACGACGCTGAACCCGCCGCGCAGCACCTGGAGGGTGCCGCCGTTCTTGAACGGGTCGTTGTCCAGCGCCTTCGCCAGGCGCTTCAGGAGCAGCGCCTTCGCCGCCTCCTGCCGCAACTGACTGTCAGAGGGGCGGACGACCTTCGCGTACTCGGCCGGCTGCGTATCCTCGAACCAACCCAGGACGTCCTCCGGGAACAGCGCGAGCGCCCGGTCATACCCCGCGTCGGTCGGCGAGTACAGCCAGCCGTTCGCCGCGAGGTGCTCGGCGATCTCCGTCTCCAGCACCGATTCCAGATGCGCCCCAGCCAATCCGCTCATGCGCTCACCCCTACGTCGATCTTGCCCGTTACCGCGGCGGAAATCAGCGCCGCGCGCCGCTCACGCGCGAGATCGGCGCAGCGCATTGCGTTCGTCATGGCTGCGTTGATGTGCGCAGTTTGCTCTTTCACATAAGCGACGATCGCACGCTGTTCCTCCAGCGGAGGCACCGGGATGCGGAACGCGCGCACAGTCTCCTGGTTGATGTTCGGCTGACCGCCGCCGACAGCCTTGAGCATTAGTCTCTCGCGGCTGGCCTGCAATGCGAGCTCAACGTACTCCACGTCGCAGCCGGTGGGACGAGATAGAGCACACACCGCCTGATTGCTCGCCGCGGGCACTCTCAAGATGGCGGTACGTCCAATAGTGGCGCCGTACATGGCGATGAGTAGCGCGCCCTCTGGATGGAGTCGGAGAGCCGGCGTCGTCGCAAGAATCTCCGCACTTACGCCACGGAGAGTTGCCGTGATCTCTGCCTCCCGCAGTTCACCCGTCGTGACCCAGGGGACGTCCGAATGATCGGCGTCGAGAATCTGCTCAGGGGCGGGCGTCGTCCCGCTTGCTGTACTGCCGAATAAGAACGATAGGCGGAGCATTCGCCAGCGCATGGGTATGGGCCCTACCTGTTCGTCACCGGAGTCAACAAGATCTTCATCGGAACGGATTCCAGTGGTGGTGGCGTTGCGAATTACTGTGGCGCGTCGTTCTGTGAGGAGGGCGATGAGTTCTTCGTTCTTCGCGATGAACGCGTCGATCTGGGCCGTCTCCCGATCCAGGAAGTCCGCAATCGTTCGCTGATTGGCAGCATGGATGTCGGAGATTGGTAGGCGTGCGACCTTCTCTGCGGTGAAGTGTGGGATGGTGGCCGTGCTAACGAAGGACTCAATCTCTCCCGAGAGTAGGGCAGCCTGTACTGCGTAGTCGATGAACCTCGCGTCAGCCAGACCTGACTTTGGGCGGACCCGCACGATCGAGTTCTGGAAGCCCCATCCGTCAAGATCCTGGTCCAGCACGGCGGAGCGCCCGTACCCAGCGCCGCCCTCGACGACGACCACGTCGCCACGCCGAAGTGTTAGGGTTTTGAGTTCGGCGGACGAGAACCACATGCGTTGATCCGGGAGCTCGATCACGCGTCCACCTGGTTGGACGTGCGCAGCTCTCAGGTAGGGAGCCAGGACATGTCCCTCAGCACCGGATGACTGAACCATCTTGCCCAGTGCGCAGCTGGCCAAGCGTTTCAGCTGTACGCGTCGCGGGATAGACACAGTTACCGCTCGACCTCGGTGAGCATGGCCCGGAGGTCGTTCATCACGGCTTCGAGTTCGCGGTCGATCTCTTCCAGGGGTCGCGGCGGGACGTAGGTGTAGAAGTGGCGCGTGAAGGGGATCTCGGCGCCTTCTTTGGTCTTGGCGTGGTCGATCCAGGCGTCCGGGGCGTAGGGGAGCACCTCGCGGTACAAATACTCGTTGACGTCCTGGTCCCAGGGCACGTTCTCGGTGTCACGGAGAGAGGTGTCGGGTTCGGGGTCGCCGGCGGCGTCGGTGCAGACGCCCGCCGCGTCGTCCTGCTCGCCGAGCGCAACGGTGACCGCCTTGAGGATCGGCGCGGCGAGCTTCAGCCCCTGGGCCGCGGTGGCTGTCTTGAGGGCCTTGTGGAACTGGTCGCGGTTCGTCCAAACCGCGTCCCCGTCGAGCGATTCGAGGGCGGCGCGCAGGCTTGCGGCGTCGTCGTCGATGAGCTTCTGCACGGGCTTGGCCTCGAAGACCAGGTCGATGGCGTCTGGGGTGGCCTGCCAGCGGAGCCTCAGAGGGCGTTCGACGGTGACGGTGCGGTAGAGGAAGTCCTCGTTGCGGAAGATCTTCGAGTGCTCGCCATCGGTGAAGCCGGAGTAGAGGGTGACGATTCGGGTGATGTCGGCCGGGGTGAGTTCGTTGCGCTTGGAGCCCAGGCCCTTGCGAAGCTTGCCGTAGAACTCGCGGGCATCGATGAGCTGGACCGTGCCCTCGCGCTCGGGGTCCTTGCGGTTGGTGAGGATCCAGATGTAGGTGGAGATGCCGGTGTTGTAGAACATGTCCTTCGGCAGGCCGATGATCGCCTCGACGAGGTCGTTGTCGAGGAGCCACTTGCGGATGTTCGACTCGCCGCCGCCCGCGCCGCCGGAGAACAGGGGCGAGCCGTTGAGGACGATGGCCATGCGGGAGCCGCCGTAGGCGGGCTTGCGCATCTTCGAGACGAGGTGGAGCAGGAACAGCATCGCCCCGTCGGACACGGCGGGGGTGCCTGGGCCGAAGCGGCCGACGAAGCCCAGCGTCTTGTGCTCGTTGTCGACCATATCGCGCTGATCCTTCCAGTCGACGCCGAAGGGCGGGTTGGAGAGTGCGTAGTCGAACTTCTTGTCGGGGAAGTGGTCCTCGGTGAGGGTGTCGCCGAGGCGGATGTTGTCGACGTCTTGACCCTTGATGACCATGTCGGCCTTGCAGATGGCGTAGGAGGAGTCGTTGTAGTCCTGCCCGTACAGGGCCAGCTGGATGTCGGGGTTCATGCCGCGGAGGTGTTCGTCGGCCACCGACAGCATGCCGCCGGTGCCGGCGGTGGGGTCGTAGATCGAGCGCACAATGCCTGTCTTGGACAGGGCGGCGTCGTCGGTGGCGAACAGCAGCTGCACCATCAGCGAGATGACCTCGCGCGGGGTGTAGTGATCGCCGGCGGTCTCGTTGGAGCGCTCGTTCGCCCACCGGATCAGCTCCTCGAACACCAGCCCCATCTGGATGTTGGAGACCGTGTTGGGATGGAAGTCGGCCTGGGCGAACTTCTCCGTGACGGCGAACAGCTTGTTCTTGTCGGCCAGCTTGTCCAGGGTCTTGTCGAAGTCGAAGCGGTCGAAGATGTCGCGCACGTTGGGGGAGAAGCCTGCGATGTAGGCCGCGATGTTGGGGCGCAGGTCCTGAGGGTCGGCGACGAGCTTGGCGAAGTCGAACGGGCTGGTGTTGTAGAACTGGCGGCCCGAGGCGGTGGTGAGTTTCACGTGGCGGAGCATCTCCGGGAGCCCCTCCGCGTCGGGGGCAGCATCGAGCACGGCTTGCTTGGTCTCGGCCAAGACGGCGTCGAGGCGGCGGAGCACCGTGAACGGGAGGACCACCGAGCCGTACTCGGATGGCTTGAACGGACCTCGCAGTGACTCGGCGATGTTCCAGATGAACGAGACGTGATTCACCACGAGGGATACTCCTACGGCGTTGCGGCTTCGGTCCGCGCACGGACGCGCGGGCTTCCATCTTGGCGCACCAGTCGTCCACCGGGCCGGGGACCCACCGGTGGCGCGTGAGTCGGCCAGCCGCCCCTGGTCCCTGGGGAGCTCGCGTAGCTTCGACACACGCTGCGCCGCTGCGCGGCTTGGCCTGGCTCACCCAGCGGGGGTGGGACCGCCCCGGGCCCGCGGGGAGCTCACGTGGCTTCGACACACGCTGCGCCGTTTCGCGGCTTGGCGTGGCTCACCCAGCGAAATGGCGACACCCAGCGGGAACGGCCTGGCGTGGCTCACCCTGCTGTACCGCTGGTTGAGCCGGGCCGCGAGGAGCGAAGCGACGCGCGCCCGTGTCGAAACCAACGTGAGTTCACCAGCGACTCGCGGGCAGGTCCTCGAACCGGGTGCCAGAGGCTTCGACGCACGCTGCGCCGCTTCGCGGCTTGGCGTGGCTCACCCAGCGGGGGGCGGCTTGGCGTGGCTCACCCAGCGGAACCCCCGCAGGTTGAGCCGGGCCGCAAGGAACGCGAGCGACGCGCGCCCGCGTCGAAACCACCCAGGGCTTCGGGCAATCTCACCCGAGTGCGATGTCCAAAGCTTTCCAGTCGATCCCAGCCGGTGCGAGCGCCAGAATGGAGGCAAGCAGCCCCTGCCGCGACACTCGCACGGCCTGGTCCTCCGCGTTGACCAGGATGTCGGTGAAGAACCGGTCAGCCGCGGTCACTACGTCGCCCATGCGGTCCAGCAGCGCGGGGATTGACGCGTCCGCTGTGCCGGCCACGACCGCTTCCACAGCCGTCCTCAACTCCACCTCGGCCGGTTCGGTCAGAAGCGCGGCGTCGTAGGACGCGGCTGTCTCCGCAGGCAGGATCCGCGACACCCGCACCAGCGTGGCCACCAGGGCCCGGAGGCGGGGGTCCGCCTGGGCGGCGTCCAGCTCGCGGAGGAGCCGTGCGGCACGCCCGGGCGCGTCGGCCGCGGGCAGGATGGCCGCGACCAGATCGGCCGAGGTGCCCTCGTCGCGCAGCAGCTGCGCGAAGCGCCCGACGGTGAACTCCAGCGCCGCGTCGACGGCATCCTCGGCCACCTCGATGCCCTGCTCAGCCAACCGCTCGACGGCGGCCTCCAGCCCGGCCCGCACCGTCAGCGTCTCCAGCGGCGTGCCAACCGACTCGCGCAGGATCCGCACCACGCCCAGTGCGGCCCGGCGCAGCCCGAACGGGTCCGACGAGCCCGTCGGCTTGGCCCCGAGCGCGAACATCGCGGCCAGCAGGTCGAAGCGGTCCGCCAGCGCCAGCAGCGCGCCCGGGGTAGAGGCGGGCACCGGGTCCGCGGAGGTGTGCGGCTGCTCCATCTCGTAGAGCGCATCCGCCACGGCCTGGGTCTCGCCCTTGCGGACGGCGTACTCGCGGGCGATGAAGCCTGCCAGCGAGCTCATCTCCACCACCATCTGAGTGGCCAGGTCGAACTTGGCCAGCTTCCCGGCGCGGGTGAGCGTCGTGCGGGCCTCGCCGGCCAGGCCGACGCGGTCCGCGAGCTTCTCGGCCACGTCCGCGATCCGACGGGCACGGGTGCCCACGGAGCCGAGCCGCTCCTCGAAGGTCAGCTTGTCCAGGCCCGGCACGAAGCCGTCCACATCCGCTGCTTCCAGGTCCGCGTTCCAGAAGAACAGCGCGTCCTCGTAGCGCGCCCGGATGACCGACTCGTTGCCGGCCCGGACCACGTCGTCGTCGCACAGCCCGTTGGCCATGGTGACGAAGTGCGGGGCGAGCGCGCCGTCGCGGAAGACCGGAAGGTAGCGCTGGTGCTTGCGCATCACGGCAGTGAGGATCCGCTCCGGCAGCTCCAGGTAGCGCTCGTCGAAGTGGCCCAGCACGCCGCGGGGGTCCTCGACCAGGTTGGTGATCTCGTCGATCACAGAAGCCTCGGCCTCCACGTCCACGGTGCCGCCGACACCGGCCGCCAGGGCGACGGCCTGCTCAACGACGGAGGCCCGCCTCTCGGCGGTGGACAGGGTGATTGCGCCTGAGGCGATGGTCGGCAGCAGCTCCGAGGCGGAGGCCACCTCCACCCAGCCGACGCGTGCGCCGTCAGAGCGGGTGCCTGTCTCCTCGCCGGAGACAGCGCGCTGCAGGTAGGTGGTCCTCCCGGCGGTCAGCCCGGAGACCGTGGCGGGCACGACCGCATCGCCCCACAGCGCCACCATCCAGCGGATGGCCCGGGAGAACGACAGCGAGGCATCGCTCCAGCGCATGTTCTTCTCGGCGCGCAGGCCGGAGACGATGTCTGTCAGCGCCTCGCCCGCGACATCCAGCACGTGCCTCCCCGCGACAGTCACAGACACCGCGGCGTGTTCCTGGCCGCCGATCTCGGCGCGCACCACCTGCGAAGCCTCGACGCCCTGGCCCCGCATGAAGCCCTGCAGCGCCTTGGTCGGGTTCCCGTCGGCGTCGAACGCAGCGGCCCATTTCGGCCCCTTGCGCAGCTGCTCGGCGTCCGGCTCCTGCGCCCCCACGGCCTCCACCACCGCGACGATGCGGCGCGGCGTGCCCTCGACGGTGATCGCGCCGTGCGCGAGCCGGGTGGCCGCCAGCTTCGCGGTGAGCGCCTCACGCACCGCGTCCACGGTCTGCGGGACGACGTGCGGGGGCAGTTCCTCCACGCCGATCTCGAACGCCAACGTCTGAGGCTCCGTGCCGAGTGCCGCACGGTCCACCTCGGGCGCCGGCGCCGACTCGTCGACAGCGGCCTCGCGCATCAGCGGGAAGCCCAGCTCCTCGCGGCGCTCGATCCACAGGGCCGCGGTGTCGCGCATGAGGCGGCGCATCGTCGCGAAGGCCTTGGCGCGCTCGGTCGTGGAGATGGCGCCGCGCGCGTCCAGCACGTTGAAGGCGTGGCTGGACTTGAGGATGTAGCCGTGGGCGGGCACGGGGAGCCGGGCCTCGACCATCCGGGTGGCCTCGCCCACGTAGGTCTCGTACAGGCGACGGTTGGCCTCGACGTCCGCGTCGTCGAGGTAGTAGCGGCTCATCTCGTATTCCTGCTGGCCGAAGGCCTCGCCGTAGGTGACGGGGCGGCCGTCGGAGGCGATGGAGTAGACGATGTCCTTGAAGTGCGTGACCCCCTGCTGCGCCATCAGGATCCGCTCCACGCCGTAGGTGAGCTCCACGGGGATCGGGTCCAGGTTCTGCCCGCCCACCTGCTGGAAGTAGGTGAACTGAGTGATCTCCATGCCGTCCAGCCACACCTCCCAGCCGAGGCCCCAGGCGCCGATGGCCGGCTGCTGCCAGTTGTCCTCGACGAAGCGCACGTCGTGCTTGGACAGGTCGATACCGAGCGCCTCCAGCGAGCCCAGGTACAGCTCCTGGGGATTGCCGGGCTCGGGCTTGAGGATCACCTGGAACTGGGTGTGCATCTGCAGCCGGTTGGGGTTCTGCCCGTAGCGGGAGTCGTCCGGGCGCACCGACGGCTCCACGTAGGCCACATCCCACGGCTCGGGGCCGAGGACACGCAGCACGGTGGCCGGGTTCATCGTCCCCGCCCCCACCTCGGAGTTGAACGGCTGCCACGTGAGGCAGCCCTTCGAGGTCCAGTAGTCGGACAGGCGGCGCAGGGCGTCTTGCATGGTCAGCACCCCTGCAGGTTACCGAGTTCTTCGGCTGACCGCCCACCCGACTATGGGATGCTGGGGCCGGTCCCACGGAGGTGCACGTCACATGAAGATCCTGATCCCAGATACCTACACCGGTCCCCTCCCGCGCATCGACGGCGCCGAGGTGGTCGTCGTGCCGGGGGACCGGCCGGTCCCCGAGGAGCATGTCGATGCCGAGGTCCTTGTGGTGTGGGGTCAGAGCGACGACGTCCTGCCCGACGCCGCGCGGCGGATGACCTCCCTCCTGCTGGTGCAGGGGCTCGCCGCGGGGCCCGACAACGTGCGGGCGGCGGGCTTCCCGCCCGGGGTGATCCTGTCCAGCGGGGTGGGGCTGCACGACGGCCCCGTCGCCGAGCATGCGCTGGCACTGACCCTGGCGCTGGTGCGGATGCTGCCGATGGCGATGCGCAACCAGCACGACCACCTGTGGGACGGCGAGTTGGGCGGTGCCATGCTCGAGCGGGCGCACGACGGGCGGATCATCTCCCTCGACGGCGCCAAGGTGACCATCTGGGGCTTCGGGTCCATCGCCGCCAGGCTCGCGCCGCTGCTGCGGGCGCTCGGCGCGTGGGTGACGGGAATCGCGCGCTCGACCGGACCCAGGCACGGATTCGACGTGTTCGACGAGGACGCGCTCCCGGAGGTGCTGGCCGACACCGACGTCCTCATCATGATCCTGCCCCGGCATGAGACGACGCACGCGGCACTCAACGCCCGGCGCCTGGCCCAGTTGAAGCCCTCGGCGCTGGTGGTCAACGTAGGCCGCGGGGCCACCGTCGACGAGGCTGCTCTGCTCGACGCGGTCCGGTCCGGGAAGGTGGCCGCGGCCGCGCTGGACGTGACAGCGATCGAGCCGCTGCCCGCCGAGTCGCCGCTGTGGGACGAAGCAGACGTGCTCATCACGCCGCACGTGGCCAGCGGCCGCCCACAGGAGGCGCACCGGCTGATCGAACTCAACGTGGCCGCGCTGTGGGGCGACGGCGAACTGCGCAACGTGCTGAACCGATGAGACCCATGACCCGCTGGTCCGCTTTGATCCAGCGCCCCTGAAGGCGTCAGGATTGGCCCATGCCTGAAGCCCGCGTCGATCTCACGAAGTTCGCCTGGTTGTCGATCGCCGCGGCGCTCGTCACCATCGCGCTCAAGACCGCCGCGTGGCTGATCACCGGATCGGTGGGCCTGCTCTCCGACGCCGCGGAGTCCGTCGTCAACCTCGTGGCGGCGGTGGTCGCGCTGTTCGCGTTGAGGGTCGCGGCGAGGCCCGCGGACAAGAACCACCACTTCGGGCACTCCAAGGCCGAGTACTTCTCCTCGGCCATCGAGGGCGTGATGATCTTCGTGGCGGCGGTGGTCATCGTCGGGTTCGCCATCGAACGCCTGATCGTCCCGCGACCGCTGGAGGAGATCGGGCTGGGCCTGATCATCACCGTGGGCGCCTCACTGATCAACGGCGCCGTCGCCGTCGTCCTGCTCAGCGCGGGCGCCCGGCACAACTCGATCACGCTGCGCGCCGACGGTCACCACCTCATGACCGATGTGATCACCTCCGCCGGCGTCGTCGTCGGCATCGGCCTCGTGTGGCTCACGGGCTGGAACTGGCTGGACCCGCTCGTCGCACTCCTGGTGGGCGTCAACATCCTGTGGACCGGATGGCGCCTGGTCTCCGAATCGGCCTCCGGGTTGATGGATGAGGCCTTGCCGAAGGAGACCAACGCACGCCTCCGGGAGATCCTCGCCGCCCACGAGGAGGAGACGGTGAAGTTTCACGCCTTCCGCACCCGCATCTCAGGGGCGCGTGCGTTCATGGAGTTCCACATGCTGGTGCCCGGTGCGTGGTCCGTGCAGCAGGGGCATGACGCGATGGAAGACCTCGTGGACCTGATCCAGGCGGAGTTCACCGAGCTACGGGTGATCGGCCACCTGGAACCGATCGAGGATCCGCGCAGCTACGAAGACATCCACATCGACTGAGCCCCCCGTCGGGTCCGTCAGGGGGCGTCGGCGAGGCGGTGGACGTGCTCGTGGATGATCCTCCACACCGTCTCGTCGCGCATCGGGCGGAAGTGGCCGGGCACGTCGAGATCGACGTTGACGGCGCCCACGAGGCGCGAGCCCTCGGGGATCACCTGGTCCCAGGCAGGCGCCAGAGACACGATGTGCGCGTTGACCGACGCCTCGTCGGCCAGCCCCCGCAGGACCGGATTCCCGGGAGAGAACAGCCCCAGCGGGGAGCGGGCCACCAGCCCGTGCAGCCGCCTCCCGATCGAGGAGCCGCCGAACGGCGTGGCAACGGCCACCAGACCCAGGGCCACCCCGTCGTCGCCCTGACGCAGCAGGACCGCCTTCCCGATGAGGCCGCCCTTCGAATGGGCAACCAGCACGCAGCGGCGGATCCCCCGCTGGCGCAGCACCGCCAGGCACCGCTCGGCCGAGGCGTCGAGGTTGTGCAGGTTCCAGCCGAGGGTCTCCACGAACTCGACGGGGTGGCCGTGCCGGCCGAGCCACCGGGCCAGGGGCGCCAGGTAGCTCCACGGCTCCAGGATGCCGGGCAGCAGCACGACAGGAATGTCGCGGCAGGGGGAGTGGGGCGCACCGCCGGACTGGTGGCTCCAGCGGCTGACGCGTCGCCACAGCGCGGCGGCCATGTCCCCGCCGGCGATGCCCCAGTCGATGGCGGCCCCCCGTGCCCGACGTGCGGCCGCCCGGACCCGGATCACGTCAGCCCTGCGATGTCGAGGCAGGCCGACACCACCCGCTGCGGATGCGTCACCATCACCTGGTGGGAGGCGCCAGGCACAATGTCGACGGTGACGCGCACCCCGCCCGCGAGGTCGCGGAGGATCCCCAACCAGGGCCCCGGCGCCAGCCGGTCATGCTCGCCCGCGATGATCGCCAGGTCGTTGCGGACCTCGGCGATCCGCTCCTCCAACGGGTAGGCCAGCATCGCGGGAAAGGTGTCGATGAACCAGCGCGGGCCGCAGCTGAGCCAGGCCCGCACGGAGGGCCAGGCCGACGCAGGGGTCTCCTTGGCCGCGGCCTGCAGGAACCGCCGCACCACAGTCGGGGCCCGGCGCTCGGCGCCGTTGACCACCGGGCCGATCAGGACCGCGGCCGTGGCGATCGAGGGTCTGCGGCGCAGCGCCTCCACCACCACCTGCACCCCCATCGAGTGCCCCACCAGGACGGCGTCCGCCAGGCCCAGGCGCTCGATGGTCTCGTTCAGCACCAGCGCGAAGCTGGCGATTCGAAGGGTTCGCTCCGGGGTCGCGGCGCGCCCGAAGCCCGGCAGATCCACCGTGACGACGCGGGCATGCGGCCGAAGGTGGCGGGCCAGCTCGCGGAAGTACAGCGACGACACCCCCAGCCCGTGCACCAGCACGAACGCCTTCTCAAGCGGCTGCGCGTCCGGACGGGAGTCCAGGACCACGACGGTGAGGTCGCGGATCTGGAGGCTGCTCGGGGTGAAGCCCTCGTCATCGGTCACATCAGCGATCGTGCCACAGTGCCGTACCGGTCAGCGGACGTGCTTGGCCGCCGTGGTGAGAATCAGGGCCATGGAGACCGCGCCGGGGTCGATGACGCCGACGGAGCGCTCGGCAACCAGTGCCGCACGGCCCTTCTTCGCCACCATCTCCTTCGTGGCGTCCCGGCCTGCCTCGGCGGCCCTCGCGGCCAGGGTCAGGGCCTCGCGCAGGTCTCCACCCAGGGCGGCCACGTCATCGAACGCATCCGCGGCGGGGGCCAGCGCGTCCACCATCGTCTTGTCGCCCACCTTGGCGCGGCCACGCACCACGACCCCGTCGAGGCCGGCGCGCATCGCGCGGGCAACGCCCACGGTGGTGACCTGCTGGGGCCACGCGGCGCCCGCCCGGAGGAAGAACGTGCCGAACAGGGGCCCCGAGGCGCCGCCGACGGTGCTGACCAGGGTCATGCCCACCAGCCGGAGCGCCTCCGCGGCGGTGGGCGCCTCGTCGAAGTTGATCGTCAGCGCGGACTCGGTGCCGCGCCTCATGTTCGTTCCGTGGTCCCCGTCCCCGAGGATCCGGTCCAGCTCATCGAGCTCGTCGCTGCGCGCCACGAACTCGCGGGCGCAATCGCGGAGCCACTCGGACACCGCGCCCACCGCTCCAGGCATGACTCACTCCTTCATCCGACAATCGCCGGGTCACTCTCAAGGCTAATACGCCGGGGCCAGCGGCAGGCTCAACGGAGGCCGCGGAGGAAGTCCTCGTCGTCATCCGGGGCGCTGGGGCCACGGTCCAGGGGCCGCTTCTTCGTGACGGGACGTCCGAGCAGCAGCCAGGCCACGGGGCCGACGACAGGGAGCCCGACGACGGCGAACGCCCACAGCCAGCGCGGCATGGCGCGCACGCGGTAGCCCCGCGCCTGCGCCACTTCGACGACGCAGTACACGGTCAGCATCACGATCGCAATGATCAAGAGGACCCGGGTCACCACGCCATCCTACCTGGCGTCGCGGGGTGGCTAGGGTGGCGCAATGGAGCAGTGGATCGACGCCGTGCGACACCTCCTCGACGACGGCGAGGGCCTGTGGCTCGCGGACGGGGCAGGCACGGCGCCGGCCGGTCACGCGGTGGTCGGCACCTCCGGCTCCACCGGGCAGGCCAAACACGTGCTGCTGTCCCGCGAGGCGCTCGCGGCGGCGGCCGATGCGGCCCACGGGCGGCTGGGATTCCGCGCCACCTGGCACCTCACGCTGTCGCCCCGATACGTGGCGGGCCTCATGGTGCTGGTGCGCGGCCTGAGGGGAGACGGGGTCCGGGCCGCGGACCCGACGCTCGCGGGCCTGGCGCCCGTGGCGGGCCGCAACGCGGTGTCGATCGTGGCCACGCAGCTCTACCGCGCACTTGAGGCGCCCGCCCTCGCGGCGACGCTGGCGCGGTTCGATGCTGTGCTGGTGGGGGGCTCCGCGCTGAGCCCCCAGCTGCGCGCCCGGGCCGAGGCGGTGGGGATCCGGGTGATCGAGACCTACGGAATGAGCGAGACCTGCGGAGGCGTGGTGTGGGACGGGGTGCCGCTGCCCGGCGTCGGCGTGCGGCTCGGACCCGAGGGTCGCGTGTCGGTGGCGGGGCCAACCGTGTTCAGCGGCTACCTCGGCGAACCCGGGCTCACCTCAGAGGCGTTGCGCGACGGCGCGGTCCTCACCCGCGACCGTGGCCGCTGGGTGGATGGTCGCCTCCACATCGACGGCAGGATCGACGACGTGGTCATCAGCGGCGGCGTCAACGTGGACCTCGCCCAGGTCCGTGCCGCGGCCCGCGGCCTGGACGCGGACACCGAGGTGCTGGCCGTCCCCGACCACGAATGGGGGGTGCGGCTGGTGCTCTTCGCCCGTCACGGAGGCCTGGACCAGTGGCGCGAACGGCTCCGCCCTGCACTCCCGGCCGCCGCCCTCCCGCGGCAGCTCGTGCTCGTCGACGCCCTGCCGCGGACCGCCGGTGGCAAGCCGGACCGCGAAAAGCTCCTAGAGTTGCTCCGGTCATGAACGAGACTCTCTCCGTCTGGGTGGCCGGCGCCCGCCCGCGCACCCTGCCCGCCGCCCTCGCCCCCATCCTCGCCGGGGCCGCCAGCGCGCTGGCGCTCGGCCACCAGGACTGGGGCCTCGCCGCCCTCTGCCTCCTGGTCGCTCTGGCGCTGCAGGTGGGCGTCAACTACGCCAACGACTACTCCGACGGGGTGCGCGGCACGGACGACGACCGCGTCGGGCCGATACGGCTGGTGGCCTCGGGCCTCGCGTCGGCCCGGGCGGTGAAGCTGGCCGCGTTCGCGGCCTTCGCGGTGGCCGGGATCACCGGCCTCACCGTCGTGGCGCTCACCGGCCACTGGTGGCTGCTGGCCGTCGGGGCACTGTCCATCCTGGCCGCCTGGTACTACACCGGCGGGGACACCCCCTACGGCTACCTGGGCCTGGGCGAGGTGATGGTGTTCGTGTTCTTCGGGCTGGTGGCCACCCTCGGCACCTGCTACGTCATAGGTGGCTCCGCACCGCTGCACGCCTGGCTGGCGGCCACCGCCGTCGGATCGCTGGCCAGCGCCATCCTGGTGGCCAACAACCTCCGCGACATCGCCACCGACACGCTGTCAGGCAAGATGACGCTTCCGGTGCGGCTGGGGGACCGGGGCAGCCGGATCTTCTTCACGGTGCTGGCCGCGGTGGCGGTGGCCGCGACACTCGGGTTCGCCGCCCTCACCACGTGGTGGGCCCTCCTCGGGTTGATGGGCGTCCTGCTCCTCATCGCCCCCCTTCGCCTCGTCCTCGGCGGCGCCGTCGGGCGTGACCTCATCCCCGTCATCGCCTCCACGGGCATGGCCGAGATCGGCATCGCGGCAGGCCTGCTGGTGGGAACCTCCCTGGTATGAGGCTCCACGTCTACGACGTCGCGCTGCGGGTGCCGTTCCGCGGGTTGAGCCGGCGCAGCGGGATCCTGTTCCGGGGCCCGGCCGGGTGGGCCGAATGGAGTCCCTTCCCCGAGTATGGCGATGAGGAGGCCGCCGCCTGGCTGAGGGCGGCGCTGGAGGCGGCCGAGCTCGGTCACCCGGGCGCGGTGCGAGACAGCATCGAGGTCAACGGGATCGTGCCCGCCCTGGCCCCGGGGGAAGCAGCGGCCCGCGCGGTGGCCTCCGGGTGCCGCAGCATCAAGATCAAGGTCGCCGAGCGGGGCCAGGGGCTCGACGACGACGTGGCGCGGGTCGCGGCCGTGCGCTCGGCCCTCCCTGAGGCCAGGATCCGGGTGGACGCCAACGGCGGCTGGAGCCTCATCCAGGCCCGTGACGCGCTGCGCGAACTGGCCGTCCACTGCCTCGAATACGCCGAGCAGCCGTGCACCACGGTCGAGGAGCTGGCCAGGCTGCGCGCCATGAACCTGGGCGTGCCCATCGCCGCAGACGAGTCGATCCGGCGCGCGTCGGACCCGCTGCGGGTGCGCGACGCGGGGGCGGCCGACATCGCCGTGCTCAAG
Source organism: Tessaracoccus sp. MC1627 (assembly GCF_014164725.1). Lineage (NCBI taxonomy): Bacteria > Bacillati > Actinomycetota > Actinomycetes > Propionibacteriales > Propionibacteriaceae > Tessaracoccus > Tessaracoccus sp. MC1627. Next base: position 419,267 of record NZ_JACJGA010000002.1, read on the forward strand.
GTGCAGCCGCTCGGCGGGGTGCGCGCCTGCCTGCGCCTCGCCGAGGAGATCGGGCTCCCGGTGGTGGTCTCCAGCGCGGTGGAGACCTCCGTCGGCCTGCGGGCCGGGGTGGCGTTGGCCGCCGCCCTGCCCGAGCTGCCCTACGCCTGTGGCCTGGAGACGGGTCGGCTGCTCGACGGCGACGTGGTGGGCAGGCCCCTGCTCCCGAAAGCGGGAACGATCCGGGTGCGCGACGTCGAGCCTGAGCCCGAGCTACTGGAGCGGCACGCCGCCGGCCCCGAGCTCACCCGCGTCTGGTTGGATCGGTGGCAGCGGGTCCGCCGCGTGGTGGAGGAGGGGCGATGAGCAGCATCGAGCTCGGCGCGGTGGTCATCGACGCGCTCCTCGGCATGGGCGTCACGGACGTGGTGCTGGCACCAGGGTCCCGCAGCGCCGCCCTCGCCCTCGCGGCCGACCGGGCGGACAGGGCCGGGGCGCTGCGGCTGCACGTGCGCATCGACGAGCGCGTGGCCGGCTTCACGGCGCTGGGGTTGGCGAAGGAGTCCGGCCAGGCGGTCGCGGTGATCACCACGTCGGGAACCGCTGTGGCCAACCTGGCCCCGGCCGCGATGGAGGCCCGCGCCTCAGGCGTGCCCCTGGTGCTGATCACCGCGGACCGCCCCGCGCACCTCGTCGGCACCGGGGCCAACCAGACCGCAGACCAGGTGGGCGCCTTCGGGCCCTCCGCGCTGGGCGTGGTGCGGCTGTCGTCGGAGTCCGGCGACGCCGACGCGTGGGCGGCGGGCGTGCACCGCGCCGTCGTGCTGGCCGAGGGGCGACGGTCGCGGCAGCCGGGTCCGGTGCAGCTCAACGTCGAGTTCGCGACCCCGCTGCTCGGGGAGTTGCCGCCGCTGAGCAGCCGGGGGCTGGAGGTGTCGCGGTCGGGCGGCCACACCTCCGTCGAGCTGGACGGGCGCCGCACCGTGGTGCTGGTGGGAGACGCGACGCCCGCCGTCGGGGTGGAGGCGCGGGCCCTCGCCGAGGTCTCCGGCGCTCCGCTGCTGGCCGAGCCGTCGTCGAACGCCCGGAGCGGCCCCAACGCCATCGCGGGCTACCGCGACCTGCTGGCCGGCGTCGGGGCGGACATCGAGCGGGTGATCGTCGTGGGGCATCCCACGCTGTCGCGGCCGGTGACGGCGCTGCTGTCGCGGGCGGACGTGGAGCTGGTCGTGGTGGCCTCTTCGGCCTCCTGGATCGACCCCGGCCACCGCGCGGACGTCGTCGCGGACCGGGTGCTGCTCGGGGATCAGGATCCCGCCTGGCTTGCGCGCTGGCGGCCCGCTGACGCCGAGCCTGGGCTGCCGGAGGGCCTCACGCAGCGCCACGTGGCCGACGCGGTGCTGGCCTCGCTGGGCGCCGGTGACGACCTGGTCCTCGGCTCCAGCTCGATCATCCGGGCGGCGGACCTGTCCCCGATCTCCCCGGCACCACCGCGGGTGTTCGCCAACCGGGGGCTGGCGGGGATCGACGGCACGGTGGCCACCGCCACGGGCATCGCGCTCGCTGGGCGGCGCCCCACCACCGTGCTGCTGGGCGACCTCACGCTCCAACACGACCTCGGCGCCCTCGTCCGCCCCGCCCAGGAGCCGGCGGCGCGGCTGCGGATCGTGGTGGCCGACGACGGCGGTGGGTCGATCTTCCACGGGCTCGAGCAGGGCGCGCCGGCCTACGCGGACAGCTTCGAGCGGGTCTTCGGCACCCCCCAGGGAGTGGACCTGGCGGCGGTGGGCAGCGCGCTGGGTTGGCGCTCGCGGATGGTGCGGACCCAGGGGGAGCTCGCCGAGGCGCTCGCCGGTGACGCCGAGCTGATCGTGGCCGGGCTAAGCCGGGGCTGAGCCCACCCCGGGCGCGGCGTCGAGCGCCGTCAACCACTCCCGGACCGCGAGGGTGGCCCGGACGTCGTCCTCGTTGTACTGCAGCACCCGCTCGCGGGCGGAGGCCCGCGCCTCGGCGGTGGGTCCGCTGACCGCCTCCCGGAACCAGCTCTGTGAGGCCAGGCCGCCCGGCTCCTCGTCGCGCCACGCGAACTTCGCGCCCCGCGTGGCCACCACCTTGAGCCCCAGGCCGTCCACGCCGACGAAGTTGTCCCGCACATAGCTGAACAGGTCCACGAAATGCGTGCGGATCAGCCGGCACGCCTCCTTCAGCGCCGGGCTGCCGCTACGCTCCGCCAGGCGGTGCAGGTGAACGGTCTCGTAGTCGCTGTAGTGGAACACGCGAAGCCGAGGGTGCCTCGCCACCATCGCCAGCAGCCACTCGGCGAGCTCCTCGGCGAGCTCGAACTCCGCACGCCCGGCCAGCGCCTCGAACCGGCTGAACTGCACGTAGCGCGACTCGCCGGCCCCGTCCACGCCGGTGACCAGTGCCCCCCACAGGTAGACGCTGCCGTCATCTGCGGTCTCGATGTCCAGGTCCACCTCGACGGCGGCCCGGGGGACCCCGATGGGCTCGACGCTCACCCGCTCCAGCTCCACACCGTTGGCCAGCATCCGCGCCCGCCGCGCCGCCTGGCGGAGCCGCTGCTCCGGGCGGTCGCGGTGCTGGGTGAGGGGCAGGTAGCGGGGCAGGAGCTCCTCGACGTCCGCCTCGGCCAGCTGAGCCACCGTGGTGATGCCGAGGCTCATCAGCGTCTGCAGCTCGCGGACGTCCAGGGGGGCCTTCGAGATGCGCAGCGAGAGGTCGTCGTCGTCGATCCGGGTGCGGCAGACCGACCACCACGAGCACCACTCGCACTCCTTGACCCGGATGGGCCGCACCACCGGCGGCGGGTCGTCCACCCCTGTCCGTTCGGAGGCCTGCTCCGCCACGTAGACGCGGAACTGGTGCTCGTGGTCGTAGCGTTCCAGCGCCGAGCGGAGCTTGTGCCCGGCCGAGCGTGAGTAGGTGCGGATGAACTTGGCTGTGAGATCCACCCAGGTGGCGGTGGGCTCCGCCCCGGCGGCCCTGTCGTCGCCGACGACAGCCGCGAGCGCCTCGGACGAGGCGAAGCCGCAGGATTCGAGGAGCCGCCAGTGGTGCGCCAGCTCGAGCAGCGCGCCCTCCCGGTAGACGCGGTAGCGCTGGTCCGGCAGCACCTCGAGGCCGTGGATGTCTCCGAGCGGCGACCACCGGAGTGCCGTGGCGCCCACCTGCTTCTCGCGGACCCGGTACGGCTTCACCTTCAGCGGCCAGTAGCCGGGCGCGCCCGAAGGCGTGTCCGCGCCCCGGATGAGGGCGTCCGGGCGCCCGCTGCGGTGCCCGTCCAGATCCAGCGGCAGTACGCCCCCGACGATGACCGGTGCTCCAGCGCCCATGGCGTGCAGGCAGGCGGCCTCACGCTCCGTCCACGTGGCGCCCTGTGCGTGGAGGGACCGGAGGTCCACGGCCCCCTCGCTGTCCTCGACGAGGCGGTTCAGTACCTCGTCGCGGAAGTCCGAGCCACCTTGGAAGGACTCCCGCAGTGACTCGTCGTTGGGCTTCTCAGGCTGCTCCGCCGTGGGATCGAAGGTGTGGAAGGTCTTCACCGGGCAGCTGCGCGCCGCGTAGGCGTCAAGGACGAAGCCACTCACGTCAGGCGTTCCAGCCGCGATGCAGCGCGACGATGCCCCCCGCGTGGTCCTGCCACTCCACGTCCTGCCATCCCGCCTCGGACATCAGGGCGGCGAGGCCCGGCTGGTCCGGCCAGGCGAGGATGGATTCGGCCAGATAGCCGTAGGCCACGGGGTTGCTCGACAGCTTGGCGATGGTGGGCAGAGCCGCCACCAGATAGTTGGTGTAGACGTGCCGGAACACCGGGTTCCGTGGCGTGGAGAACTCCGCTATCACCAGCCGGCCTCCGGGCCTGGTCACCCGTCGCATCTCGACGAGGGCATCCAGGGTGCGCTCCACGTTGCGCAGTCCGTAGGAGATGGTCACGGCGTCGAAGGTGTGGTCCGCGAAGGGCAGCGCCAACGCGTCCCCCGCCACGAAATCCAGGTGGGGCTGCTGCAGCCGGCCCTGGGTGAGCATGCCCAGCGAGATGTCCGAGGCCACCACGTAGGCCCCGGCCTCCGCGAGCACTGCCGACGACGTGCCGGTGCCGGCGGCCAGGTCCAGGATCCGCTGCCCGGGCCGGGGGGCGATGGCCGCGACCGTGGCGCGGCGCCAGGCGTGCACCTGGCCGAGACTCAGGACGGAGTTGAACAGGTCGTAGCGCTTGGCTACGCCGTCGAACATGGCGGCCACCTCGCCGCGCCGCTTCTCCATCGTCGCCCGCTGATTCTGCATTGCTGCAGCCTAGTGTCCTGCGCCAGGAGTTCGTTGATGGGTGACGGTGTTCCAGGGGATGGATCGCAAGGCCGACGAGCGAAGTAGCACTTGGTCGTTCGTCGAGTGAGGAGAACGCGGCGAGGCGCCTCTGGGGTGCCGTCAATCGCAGCGAACTCCTGGTGCAGGACACTCGTGGTCATCCCCGACAGCCCGCCCGGTCCCACGGCATGCTTGAGCTGTGACCGACCCGAGCCCGCGGGGGACCCGCCTCGTCCTGGTCCACGGGTCGATGTCCTCCTCGGCGCAGTGGGCCGACTATCCGGCGCTGCTGCCCGAGTTCGACGTGGTGGCGGTGGACCTGCCGGGCCACGGGTCGCGGAGGGCCGAACCCTTCTCGACGCCCGCCGCGCTGGCCGCCATCTCGCTCGCGGCGGGGGATCGGCCAGTGGTGCTGGTGGGCCACAGCCTCGGCGGCTACCTCGCTGGCCTGGCCGCCGCCGGGATGGGGGAACGCGTCGTCGGCCTGGTCCTCATCGGGGCCACCGGCAACCCGAGGGGGAGAGTGGCCGGGCCGTACCGGGGCTTCGCCTGGCTGACCCGGCGCGTGAGCCACCGCCACCTCAGCCGGATGCGCGTGGCCGTGGCGCGCCGCCTCGGGGTGCGGGAGGGTCTGCTCCCTGGTGACGCGTCGTACGCGGACCTGCCCGCGATCTGGCGGGCCGTGGCCGACGACTGTCCCCCTCGGATCCTGCGGGGGCTCTCCTGCCCGGTCCTGTTCATCAACGGGCGCTACGACCAGATGCGCATCGACGAGCGGCGCTACCTGAGCGTCGTGCATCGGGGCGAGCTGGCGATCGTTCCGGGCGCCACACACTTTTCGCCGCTCACCCACGCCCCGGTGGTCGCGGACCTGATCAGGTCTTTCGTCGCCCGTCTGTGACACCCGCCCCAGCGAGCGGGGGGTGCCGATGTGCCCCCTCCTTCGTTGATGGGTCACAATGGCCAGCGTGGCTAAGAAAGACGTCGTACTCCAGGTAGACAACCTCAAGAAGGCCTATGGGCCCGTGACCATCATCGAGCACTTCAGCATGAAGGTGCACGCGGGCGAGGCGGTCGCGCTGACCGGCCGCAACGGCGCGGGCAAGTCGACCGTGCTGCGCTGCCTCGTCGGCGCGGACAGGCCGGACGAGGGCACCGTCACCGTCAACGGCACGAAGGTGACCGAGACCAACCCGGTGATCCGGCGCGCCCTCGCCACCGTCATCGACGACCTGGACTTCTTCCCGGACCTCAGCGTCGTCGAGCACCTGGACCTGCTCGCCCGCGCGCACGGGCTGCACGACCCTGACGCCCTCGTCGACGAGGTGCTCGAAGAGGTGCAGCTGGTGCCGCAGGCCGGGCAGCTGCCCAGCACGCTGTCGTCTGGTCAGCGCCGCCGCCTCGCCTTGGCCACCGCGTTCGTGAGGCCGCGCCAGCTGCTCGTGCTCGACGAGCCGGAGCAGCGCCTCGACGTCGAGGGTGTGAAGTGGCTCGGCGAGCGCCTGAAGGCCGAGCTGGCCGGCGGCCTGGCGATCGTGCTGGCCAGCCACGAGCCGTCTCTGCTTGAGGCCATCGGGGCGCGCGAACTCCGCCTGGAGGGCGCCCGATGATGGACCAGAGGCTGACGGAGGTCGGCGTCGTCGACGAGAAGCAGCTCAAGCTGCTGATGCGGGACTGGCGCAGGGGGCGCGCGGACCGCAATCTGTGGCAGGCGCTCTCCGACGGCTACGTCACGGTGTTCTCGATCGTGCTGATCGGCGCCATGCTCGTCTCCTCCATCCTTCAGGCCCAACAGACCGCCTCGGTGTGTGTGACCGACGGGTGCCTCGCCGCGCGCGGCCTGCTCCCGTGGGCCTCGGTGGCGGGGGTGCTGGCGTTCACGCTGGTGGTGGCCAGGCTGTTCGGGCCCGTGGTGGCCTCGGCGGCCGAGGGATTCTGGCTGATGGACGGACCCACGGACCGCCGCCGGCTCCTGCTGGGTCGCCTGGTCGGGGCCATCGCCGCCGCGGCTGTCGCGGGTGCTGTCGCGGGGGCGCTCATCGCGTCCCTGACCGGATCGGGCATCGCCGAGATCGGGATCTGGGCGCTGGCCGGTGGGCTCGGCGCGGCCGGGCTGATCGCGTTCGCCGCCGCCGAGCAGGGGCTGGACAGGCATTGGATCGTCACCGGTGTGCAGTGGATCATCGGCGCCGCGGCCATCGGCACCATGGTGCTGCTCGTCAGCGGCGCGGCGGGCTGGGTCAGCCTCGGCGGCCTCACCGAGCTGGCAGTCGAGCTGGCCTACATCATCGCGGGCGTCGGTCTGCTCCTCATCGTGGTGGCGGGGGCGCTCGCCGCCAAGCGGCTGCGCAACATCCGGCGGCAGCGCCTCACCTCAGGCGGGTCGCTGCTCAGCGGCCTCCAGGGCGCGGCGTTCGCGCTGGAGTTCGCGCTCATCCGCGACATCCTCGTCGAGGCGAAGTCCAAGAAGCGGGGCCACGTGCGCCCCACCCGCGGAGTCGGCTCCGGCCTCACCGCGTTGGTGATGCGCGACGTCCAGCGGCTGTGGCGCCAACCGATGCCGCTGATCACGCTGATCGCGACCATGGTGATCCCCTACGCGGTCCAGGCGCTCGGCCTCGCCATGCTCAACCCGCCAGTCTCGGCGCTGGTGCTGCTGGCAGCGCTCGTGCCGTTCATGAACGGGCTGCGGGTGCTCACCCGCACCAAGGGCCTGCAGCGCTGCTTCCCGTTCGATCCCGGCCAGATCAAGCAGGCCTCCATGATCGTCCCGGCGGTGCTGGCGCTGCTGTGGACCATCGGCGTCTTCCCGGCGTTCCTCGGGGTGGCCGGGGGAGTGGAGTCGGACCCGGTGACGGCCGCGTCGTCGGCCCTGGTCACCGGCATCGCCGGACTGCTGGCCGCGGTGCGGTGGGTCTCGGCCAAGCCGGCCGACTACTCGGGCCCCATCGTGGCCACCGGCATCGGGGCGATGCCCCCGGGGCTGCTGTTCTCATTGGTCCGGGGGGTGGACATCGTCGTGCTGGTGACGCTGCCCATCGTCTTCAACTGGCCCGTGTGGATCTCGCTGATCATCGCCCTGATCGCCTTCTTCCTGCTCCGTTCCGGCCTCGACCGGGACGCGATGATGGAGCAGCAGGCCGAGCAGAAGAGGCTCCTCGACGAGGAGAAGGCCCGACGCAGCGGTGGCACGGCACCCGGAAAGCAGAAGATCCAGGTCCAGCGGAAGCGCTGATCGGGCGGCCTCAGGCCAGGCCGAGGGCCTGCAGCATCGGAATGAACTTCGCCCCGGTCTCTTCCAGCTCGGCCTCTGGCGAGGAGTCCGCGACGATCCCGGCGCCGGCGAACAGCTGGATCTCCTCCGGGCTCTCGGCGCGGACCTGGCCGCCGCGCAGCGCGATGGCCCACTCGCCGTCGCCCTGGGTGTCCACCCAGCCCACCGGCCCGGCGTAGCGACCGCGGTCCAGTGACTCCAGCTCGGAGATGATGTCCAGGGCGAGGTGCGTGGGCGTGCCGCAGACGGCCGCGCTGGGGTGCAGCGCGGCCGCCAGCGTCAGCGCGCTGGCCGGCATGCTCACCACGCCGGTGATGTCGGTGGAGAGGTGGAGCACGTTGGGCAGCTTGAGGACCGACGGCGACTCGGGCACGTTCATCGCCTGGCAGTAGGGCGCCAGAGCCGAGGCCACGGACTCGACGGCGAACTCGTGCTCCGAGATGTCCTTCTGCGAACGGGCCAGCTCGGCCGCCTTCGCCAGGGGATCGGTGCCCTCGGCGTCCCGCCAGACGGTTCCGGCCAGGACCCGCGAGGTGACCAGCCCGCCATGGCGGCGGAGCAGCAGCTCAGGGGTGGCCCCGACCATGCCGTCGACGAGGTACGCCCAGGTCATCGGGTACCGGGCCATCAACTCGCCGAGGATGTGGCGGAGATCCAGCGGCGCATCCGCCCGGACACGCAGGTCCCGGGCCAGCACCACCTTGTGCACCTCGTTGCGGCGGATCAGTTCCACCACCTCGCCGACGATGTCGGTCCAGACGCGCTCGCTCATCGACCCGCCCACCAGGTCGACGCCCGTGGGACGCGAGGTGGGTTCTCCGACGGGGGGGAGAGAGGTGGTCCGGTGAGACTCGCCGAGGCGGGTCATCCAGGCCGTGCCTCCGCGGCGCCCGACGATCACCTCGGGCACGATCAGCGCCGATCGGTCCTCGGACCGGTCCGGGTCGAACGTGAAGCTGCCCACCGCCAGGGGACCCGTGCCGAACTCACCGGGCATCTCGGAATCGTGATCGATCTGGCTGGAGATCTCGTCCCACCAGACGTCGGCGGCCTCGAGCGTGTCCGTCTCGAAGCGGGCCACCTCGCCGAGGGCGACGAACCCTTCGCCGCGGCGCACGAAGGCGAAGCCAGGCGCCGACTCCGGCAGGAACCGCTCGAGCGGGCCAGGGTCTGCGATGGCGACAGTTGTCGCGCGCATCCTCGCGCTGCCGAAGTCCAGAATCACCTTCGCGAGCATAGCCGCGCACTGGGCACGAGGCCACCCGGCAACGCGGTTCGACGCGATGGCGCGGCCGATAAACGCCCGGCTAGGGGCGATGGATTACGCAACGTAGTAGTGGTGTAAATGGAAGCAGAGCGCCTTGTCATGCGCGGTTGGCCTGTTCCCGGTCGGTTGGCCGAAATCTCGGGGCACCCCCTAGACTGACCACGAGATCCGCCGCCGATGACAGGAGTCACGCATGTCGTTCGCCAAGCCTGATGGCGCGGCGCCCGCCGATACCCCCACCGAGTCAGACGTCATCGTCGTTGGCGCCGGGCCGGGAGGATCGTCGACGGCCGCGTACCTGGCACGGCACGGACTGACCGTGACGCTCCTCGAGAAGTCGCACTTCCCGCGCGAGAAGGTCTGTGGTGACGGCCTCACCCCGCGCGCCACCCGGGCCCTGACCCGGATCGGGATCGACACCTCCGAGGCGAACGGCTGGCTGCACAACAAGGGCCTGCGCGTCTACGGCGGCCGCACCGAGCCCTTCGAGCTGGCCTGGCCGGACCTCACTGACTTCCCGCCCTACGGGCTGGTCCGTCCCCGCTCTGACTTCGACGACATGCTCGCGCGCCACGCCGTCGCGCAGGGGGCCACCCTCATCGAGGGCGCCAACGTCGACGGCGCCGTGCTCGACGACCGCACCGGCCGCATCACGGGCGTCACCACCAAGGACGGGCGCTCCTTCAGCGCCCCCTACGTGGTCGCGGCCGACGGAAACTCCTCCCGCCTCGCGGTTTCGATGGGCGTCACGAAGCGCGACGACCGCCCCATGGGCGTGGCCGTGCGCACCTACTACACGTCGCCGCGCACCCACGACGACTACCTGGAGTCCTGGCTGGAGCTGTGGGACGGCAAGCCGCACGCCTCCACCCTGATGCCCGGTTACGGCTGGGTGTTCGGCATGGGCGACGGGACGTGCAACGTGGGCCTCGGAGTGCTCAACACGTCCAAGAGCTTCGGGCACACGGACTACCGCGCGCTCCTCAAGACGTGGCTGGACAACACGCCGGAGGAGTGGGGATTCAGGGACCAGAACATGGTGGGGAAGGTGCAGGGCGCCGCCCTGCCCATGGCGTTCAACCGCCAGCCCCACTACGGCCGGGGTCTCGTGCTGGTCGGTGATGCCGGCGGCATGGTCAACCCCTTCAACGGCGAGGGCATCGCCTACGCGATGGAGTCCGCCGAGATGGCCGCCTCAGCCCTTGCTGAGGCGTTTTCGCGCGGGGCCGGCACAAGGTCGGCGGAGAAGGCCATGCAGGCCTACCCCGCGGAATTGAAGGCGAGCCTGGGTGGCTACTATCGCCTCGGCACCATCTTCGTGAAGCTCATCGGTGACCCGCGGATCATGCACCTGTGCACCAAGTACGGGTTGCCCCGCAAGACCCTGATGCGCTTCGTGATGAAGCTGCTCGCCAACCTCACCGACTCGCATGGCGGTGATGCCATGGACCGCATCATCAACGGGCTGTGCAAGGCCGCGCCCTCGGCCTGACCGGAAGGAAGTAGCACGGATATGAATTACTACATCCCGATCGTGGGCATGGTGGTCCTGGCCACCGCCTTCGTCGTGATCTCGATGTCGCTCAGCCTCGTCGTCGGCCCCCGGCGCTACAACCGGGCCAAGTACGACAGCTACGAGTGCGGCATCCAGCCCACCCCGCAGCCCGTGGGCGGCGGCCGATTCCCGGTCAAGTACTACATCACCGCGATGCTGTTCATCATCTTCGACATCGAGGTGGTGTTCCTCTTCCCGTGGGCCGTGGCCTACCGGCAGTTGGGGACCTTCGCCGTCGTCGAGATGATCGTCTTCATCGTCACCGTCTTCATCGCGTACTTCTATGTCCTGCGCCGCAACGGCCTTGACTGGGACTGAGGGGAAATCTCACCATGGGTATCGAAGATAAGCTCCCCAGCGGCATCCTGCTGACCACCGTCGAGGGCGTGTTCGGCTGGCTCCGCAAGGCCTCCTTCTGGCCGGCGACGATGGGCCTGGCCTGCTGCGCCATCGAGATGATGGCCTACGGCACCCCGCGCTACGACGCGGGCAGGTGGGGCCAGGAGGTGTTCCGCGCCTCCCCGAGGCAGGCGGACCTGATGATCGTCTCCGGCCGCGTGTCCCAGAAGATGGCTCCCGTGGTGCGCCAGGTCTACGACCAGATGCCCAACCCGAAGTGGGTCATCTCGATGGGCGCCTGCGCCTCCTCGGGCGGCATGTTCAACAACTACGCCGTCGTCCAGGGCTGCGACCACTTCCTCCCCGTGGACATGTACATCCCCGGCTGCCCGCCCCGCCCGGACATGCTCATCGAGGCCATGTTCAAGCTGCGCGAGAAGGTCCAGAACCGGCCCATCGGCCCCAACGAGGTGACCGCCATCGAAGAGGCGGAGCAGGCAGCGCTGGTGGCCCCCGCCAAGGTCGAGATGAAGGGACTCATGCGATGAGCGAGACCCAGCCCGAGCAGAACCTGCCGGCCGAGGCCGCCGCCCCCACGTCCCAGCCCGTGTTCGCCAGGCAGGAGGGCATGTGGTCCCGCGGGTCCGGTGACACCTCCGGCTACGGTGGCATGGTCCGCGACCTCGCCATGCCCGGGATCTCTGAGGGCCCCTTCGGGGAGCCCTTCGACACCATCCAGAGCCGCGCCCTCGCAGTTCTGCCGGGGCTGGCGGACGCCCGCTTCCTGTTCGATCGCGGCGAGCTGACCATCTACGTGCCCCGCGAGCAGCTCCTCGACGTCGTGCGCCAGTTCCGCGACGACGCCCACCTGCGCTTCGAGGTGTGCGTGTCGGTCTCCGGCGTGCACTACCCGCAGCAGAAGGGCGCCGAACTCCACGCCGTCTACCACCTGTTGAGCTACACGCACAACCGTCGCGTGCGTCTCGAGGTGACCTGCCCGGAGGAGGATCCGCACATCCCCTCGGTGGTGGCCACGTACCCGATGACGGACTACCACGAACGCGAGACCTGGGACATGTTCGGGATCGTCTTCGACGGGCACCCGTCGCTGACCCGCATCCTGATGCCCGACGACTGGCAGGGCCACCCGCAGCGCAAGGACTACCCCCTCGGCGGCGTCGACGTCGAGTACAAGGGCGCCAAGGTTCCCTCTCCCGATAACCGGAGGAAGTACTCCTGATGAGCACGCACGCAGCCACCGAAGACGTCTTCGCCGGGTCGACGGAGGAGAAGACGGACCGCGTCTACCTGGCGCAGGGCGGCGACTGGGCAGATATCGCCTCCGAGCAGGCCGAGCGCGGCGACGAGACCATCGTCGTCAACATGGGCCCGCAGCACCCGTCGACACACGGTGTGCTCCGCCTCCTCCTCGAGATGGACGGCGAGACGGTCACCTCCATCCGGCCAGGGATCGGCTTCCTGCACACCGGCATCGAGAAGAACATGGAGTACAAGACGTGGACCCAGGGCGTGACCTACGTCACGCGCATGGACTACGTCGCGCCCCTGTTCAACGAGGCCGTCTACTGCCTGGCGGTCGAGCGGCTGCTCGGCATCACCGACGACGTGCCTGAGCGGGCCACCATCATCCGGGTCCTGGTCATGGAGCTCAACCGGATCGCCTCCCATCTGGTGGCCATGGGCACCGGCGGCATGGAGATCGGCGCCCTGACCGTCATGACGGTGGCCTTCCGCGAGCGCGAGATGATCCTCGACTTCCTCGAGGGGCTCTCCGGCCTGCGGATGAACCACGCCTACATCCGCCCCGGCGGCGTCGCCAACGACCTCCCGGAGGACGGCCTCAGCCACCTCCGCACCGTCATCGACTGGCTGAAGAAGCACCTGCCCGAGTACGCCATCTTCTGCAACGAGAACCCCATCTTCATCGGGCGCCTCTCCGGCGTCGGCGTGATGGACCTCACCGCCGCCACCATGATGGGGATGTCCGGGCCGCCGCTGCGCTCCACCGGGTACGACTTCGACCTGCGCAAGACCCAGCCCTACTGCGGCTACGAGACCTACGACTTCGACACCGTCACGTGGGACTCCAACGACGCCTACGGACGCTTCCGGATCCGCCTTCAGGAGTGCTGGGAGTCGCTGAAGATCGTTGAGCAGTGCTTCGAGCGCCTCGAGCGCACCCAGGGTCAGCCCGTGATGGTGGCCGACACGAAGATCGCCTGGCCGGCGCAGCTCTCCGTGGGCGCGGACGGACAGGGCAACTCCAACGAGCACATCAAGCACATCATGGGCGAGTCCATGGAGGCGCTGATCCACCACTTCAAGATCGTCACCGAGGGTTTCAAGGTGCCGGTCGGCCAGGTGTACGAGGCCATCGAGTCCCCGAAGGGCGAGCTGGCCTGTCACATCGTCTCCGACGGCGGCACCCGCCCCTACCGGGTCCACTTCCGGGACCCCGGCTTCAACCACCTGCAGTCCATTCCCGCCATGTGTGAGGGCGGCATGATGTCCGATGTCGTCGTCGCGATCGCCAGCCTCGACCCCGTCCTTGGAGGTGTGGACCGATGAGCGGCCACTTTGCCAGCAACTTCCCCGAGTCCGGCTCGGTGGACTACTCGGATCAGTCGACCAACATCGACGACACCACGATCGACGAGCTCCGCGAGCTCGCCGGCCGCTACCCGCAGCCGCGTTCAGCGCTGTTGCCGATGCTGCACCTGGTCCAGTCGGTCGACGGCCGGGTCAGCCCCCGCGGCATCGAGGTCTGCGCGGACGTCCTCGGCATCACCACCGCCCAGGTCTCCGGCGTCGCCACCTTCTACACCATGTACAAGCGGCGCCCCGCAGGCAGGCACCACGTGGGGGTCTGCACCACCGCGCTGTGCGCCGTCATGGGCGGCGACGCCCTCCTCGACCGCGCCAAGAAGCGCCTCGGCATCGACGAGAACCAGACCACCCCGGACGGTCAGGTCTCGCTCGAGCGGCTCGAGTGCAACGCGGCCTGCGACTTCGCGCCGGTGGCGATGGTCAACTGGGAGTTCTTCGACAACATGGACCCCGCGAAGCTCGACGAACTGCTCGACGCCCTGATGTCCGGCGAGGAGGTCGTCTCGCCGCGCGGCGCCACGCTCACCTCGTGGCGCGAGGCCGAGCGCGTGCTGGCCGGCTTCCCCGACGGCCGCGCCGACGAAGGGCCCTCCGCAGGCCCCGCATCGCTGCTGGGCCGCGAGATCGCCCGCGAGAACAACTGGACCGCGCCGTCGGCCCCCACCAGGCCGGCCGCTCAGAAGCCGGAGGCCGCCAAGTGACCGATCTGCTGACCCCGGTCCTGTCCAACCACTGGGGCGAGGACAACTCCTGGAAGCTCTCGCGCTACGAGGCCACCGGCGGCTACCGCGCGCTTCGCAAGGCACTGGCCATGCAGCCCGCGGACGTGGTGAGCCTCGTCAAGGAGTCCAACCTGCGGGGCCGCGGCGGCGCAGGCTTCCCCACCGGCATGAAGTGGTCCTTCGTGCCGCAGGACAACCCCAATCCGAAGTACCTCGTGGTCAACGCCGACGAGTCCGAGCCCGGCACCTGCAAGGACATGCCGCTCATGCTCGCCACCCCCCACACCCTCGTCGAGGGCGTGATCATCTCCTCCTACGCCATCAACGGGCACACCGCGTTCATCTACTGTCGCGGGGAGGTGCTGCACGTGATCCGGAGGCTCCAGCAGGCGGTCCGGGAGGCCTATACGGCCGGCTACCTGGGCAAGAACATCCTGGGCACCGGATACGACCTGGACATCATCGTCCACGCCGGCGCCGGCGCCTACATCTGCGGCGAGGAGACGGCGCTGCTGGATTCCCTCGAGGGTCGTCGCGGCCAGCCCCGGCTGCGCCCCCCGTTCCCCGCCGTCGCCGGCCTCTACGCCTCGCCGACGGTGATCAACAACGTCGAGTCCATCGCCTCGGTGCCCGCGATCCTCGCCAACGGCGCGGACTGGTTCAAGGCCATGGGATCCGAGAAGTCCAGCGGCTTCACCCTCTACTCGCTGTCCGGACACGTGGCCCGGCCCGGCCAGTTCGAGGCCCCGATGGGGATCACGATGCGCCAGCTCCTGGAGTTGTCGGGCGGCATCCGTGCCGGACACGAGCTGAAGTTCTTCACTCCGGGCGGTTCCTCGACGCCGATCCTGACCGCCGAACACCTCGACGTCCCCCTGGACTACGAGGGGATGGCCGGGGCCGGCACGATGCTGGGCACCAAGGCCCTGCAGGTCTTCGACGACACCACCTCCATCGTGCGCACCACGCTGCGCTTCGTCGAGTTCTACAAGCACGAGTCCTGCGGCAAGTGCACCCCCTGCCGCGAGGGCTCCTGGTGGCTGGTGCAGATGCTGATGAGGTTCGAGGCCGGCACCGCCCAGGAGGGCGATGTGGACAAGATGCTCGACATCTGTGACAACATCGGCGGGCGCTCGTTCTGCGCCCTCGCCGACGGCGCAGTGGCCTGCGTCACCAGCGCCGTGAAGCACTTCAGGTCTGAGTTCGAGCTGGGCTATCACACCCCGGCCCAGGAGCTGTTCCCCTACGAGAAGAGCGCGCTGTTCGCCGTGGAAGGAGACCTCTCATGAGCGTCGACACGAAGACGACGACCGGCGAGGAGCTCGCGCCGAAGCCGGAGCAGGTCACGCTGACCATCGACGGCACGCAGGTGAGCGTCCCCAAGGGCACCCTCATCATCCGGGCCGCCGAGATGATCGGCACCGCCATCCCGCGGTTCTGCGACCACCCACTGCTGGACCCGGTGGGCGCCTGCCGCCAGTGCATGGTGGACATCCCCGACGCCGGCAACGGCCGGGGGTTCCCCAAGCCGCAGGCCTCCTGCACCATGCCGGTGGCCGAGGGCATGAAGGTCAACACCCAGGTCACCTCGCCGGTCGCCAAGAAGGCGCAGGTGGGCATGCTGGAGCTCCTGCTCATCAACCACCCGCTGGACTGCCCCATCTGTGACAAGGGCGGGGAGTGCCCGCTGCAGAACCAGGCGCTCTCGCACGGCCCGGGGGAGAGCCGCTTCCGCGAGCTGAAGCGCACCTTCCCCAAGCCGGTGAGCATCTCCGCGCAGATCCTGCTGGACCGCGAGCGCTGCGTGCTGTGCGCACGCTGCACCCGCTTCTCGGAGCAGATCTCCGGTGATCCGTTCATCGCCTTGGTGGAGCGCGGCGCCCTCCAGCAGATCGGCACCTACGAGCAGGATCCCTACGACTCCTACTTCTCGGGCAACGTGGTGCAGATCTGCCCCGTCGGGGCCCTCACCTCCGCGGCCTACCGCTTCCAAGCCCGCCCCTTCGACCTGGTGTCGACGACGGTGACCTGCGAACACTGCGCCTCCGGCTGTGAGTTGCGTGCGGATCAGCGCCACCACCAGGTCAAGCGTCGCCTCGCCTCGGAAAACCCGGAGATCAACGAGGAGTGGAGCTGCGACAAGGGCCGCTTCGGCTTCATGTATGGCCGCGGCGATGACCGGATCACGCACCCCCTCGTGCGCCGCGACGGCGTGCTGCGGCCCGCCTCGTGGCCAGAGGCCATCGACGCAGCCGTTGACGGGCTGACGGCCGCAGGCGCCTCCGTCGGCGTCCAGACCGGCGGCCGGCTCACCGTCGAGAACGCCTACGGGTATGCCAAGTTCGCGCGCGCCGTCCTGGGCACCAACAGCGTGGACTTCCGCTCGCGTCCCGCGTCCTCGGAGGAGGCCGAGTTCCTCGCCGCCCGCGTGGCCGGGCAGCACCTCACACAGTCGGTCACCTACTCCGATCTGGAGAGCGCGTCCCACGTGGTGCTCGTCAGCTTCGAACCCGAGGACGAGTCGCCCATCGTGTTCCTCCGCCTCCGCAAGGCGGTCCGGAAGAACCGGCTCAAGGTCACCACGCTGGCGCCCTTCGCGTCGCGGGGCTCCGAGAAGCTCGCCGCCACCGTCGTCCCCGTCGCCCCGGGCGGCGAGGTCGCGGCTCTGGACGGGCTCACCGATCTCGACGCCGGCACGGTGATCCTGGTGGGTGAGCGCGCCGGAACACTCCCAGGCCTGCTCAGCGCTGTCGCGGCCAAGGCTGACGCCACGGGCGCCCGCCTCGCGTGGATCCCACGCCGAGCCGGCGACATCGGCGCGATCGAGGCCGGCTGCCTCCCCGGGCTGCTGCCCGGGGGACGCCCGGTCAGCGACGCCGCGGCCCGGGTGGACGTGGCGTCCCACTGGGGCCTGCCGTCGCTGCCTTCGGAGACCGGCCTGTCCGCCGATGAGCAGTTCTCCGCCGCCGCGGACGGGACCCTCGCGGCGCTGGTCGTGGCCGGTGTTGACCCCTCAGACCTCGCCGATCCCGCAGCCGCCCTCAACGGGCTGGAGAAGGCGGGCTTCGTGGTGAGCATCGAGCAGCGCATGTCGCCGGTCACCGAGCGGGCGGACGTGGTGTTCCCCGCGGCCCTCCTGGAGGAGCAGTCCGGCCACTTCCTCAACTGGGAGCACCGCCACGGCCGCGTGAAGGTGGTCAACAAGAACCTCACCTCGCCGATGACGGACCTTCGGATCCTCGCCGCCCTCGCGGACGCGCTCGGATCCAACCTCGGCTTCCGAGCCTCGAAGCAGGCCTACGCGGACATGGCTGAGCTGGGCACCTGGGAGGGTCAGCGGGCGATGGCACCCACCACTCGTGCTGCCGCCCCCTCCGCGCCCGGCCTCCTCCTGGCCGGGTGGCGCGAATTGCTGGACGCCTCGCAGGGCAACGACTTCGAGCTGGCTCTGCGCGCCACGGCCCGCCCTGCGGTCGCCCGCGTCTCCGCCGCCACCGCCGAGCGCCTCGGCGTCGGCGAGGTGGCCACCGTCGAAGCCGGGGGAGTGTCCGTCGTCCTTCCGGTCGAGGTCACCCCGGACATGGCCGACGACGTGGTGTGGGTTCCCCTGAACCCGAACAGCGCCGAACGCCTCCCCGTGACGCCCGGCGCACCCGTCCGTGTGACGGCCGTCTCAGTGGATGAAGGAGTCTGAGCCATGAACATCTTCTTCCAGGACCCCTGGTGGCTGATCCTGATCAAGGTGGTGGCGGTCTTCGTCATCCTCCTGGTCTGGACCATCTTCAACGTCTGGTACGAGCGCCGCCTCGTCGGCAAGATGCAGCACCGCCTGGGCCCCATCATGAACGGCCCGTTCGGCCTGGGCCAGGCCTTGGCGGACGGCGCGAAACTCCTCGTCAAGGAGGACTTCCGCCCCAAGAACGCGGACAAGGTGGTGTTCAACCTCGCCCCCATCCTCACGGCCGTGGCGGCCTTCACCATCTGGACCGTGATCCCCTTCGGCGGGGAGGTGGAGATATTCGGCGTCACCACCCGCCTCCAGGTGACCGACCTGCCGGTGTCCGCGCTGTTCATCCTCGCGATAGCCTCGATCGGCATCTACGGCATCGTCCTGGCGGGGTGGGCTGGTAACTCCACCTACTCCTTCCTCGGCTCGATCCGCTCCACCGCCCAGATGATCTCCTACGAGATCGCGATGGGGCTGTCCATGGTGGCGGTGTTCCTGCAGGCGGGATCGATGTCGACCTCGCAGATCGTCGAGGCGCAGCGGGAGACCATCCTGTTCCGCGTCCCGCTCACGGACATGACCTTCGACCCGGGCATCACCGGCTGGTACGCCATCCTGCTGTTCCCCTCCTTCGTGATCTACGGCATCTCCATGGTGGGCGAGACCAACCGCGCACCCTTCGACCTGCCGGAGTGCGAGTCGGAGCTGGTCTCGGGCTACCTCACCGAATACTCGGGTTTCCGGTACGCCCTGTTCTTCCTCGCCGAGTACATCAACATGGCCACTGTCTCGGCGGTGTGCACGACGCTGTTCCTCGGCGGCTACCTGCCCCCGTGGCCGCTCAACCTCATCCCGTTCCTGAACAACCCATGGCTGGGCCCGATCTTCTTCATGATCAAGGTGCAGCTGCTCATCTCGGTCTTCGTCTGGCTCCGTGGCACGCTGCCCCGCTTCCGGTACGACCAGTTCATGAACCTCGGATGGAAGGGACTCATCCCGATCTCGCTGGTGTGGATCCTGATGATCGCCATCGCCCCCGGATACACCATCGGCCTGGGCCTGGCGCTCGTCGTGGTGGTGTATCTCATCTTCGGCGGCAAGGACCGCGTCTCCGACGAGCCGGAGCCCTTTGTGGCACCCGACGGCGAGATCTTCGACGCGTTCGCCGGTGGCTATCCCACTCCGCCACGTCCAGGCCAGCTGCTTCCCGAATTCGCCGGCGTCGTCTCCGGCCGCGGGGATGACACGACCGAGCCGGCCGAGCCGGCCGCCTCCGAAGGGAAGGAATCCTGATGGGACTACTTGACCCGTGGGCCGGTTTCGGCGTCACGTTCAACACGATGTTCCGCAAGACCTTCACGCAGTCCTATCCGCACAAGAAGGGCGCGGAGAAGGTCACCATGCCGCGTTTCCACGGCCGCCACCAGCTCAACCGCTGGCCGGACGGCCTGGAGAAGTGCGTGGGCTGCGAGCTGTGCGCGTGGGCCTGTCCCGCGGACGCGATCTACGTCGAGGGCGGCGACAACACCGACGACGACCGCTACTCACCCGGAGAGCGCTACGGCAGCGTCTACCAGATCAACTACCTGCGCTGCATCTTCTGCGGCCTGTGCATCGAGGCCTGCCCCACGCGGGCGTTGACGATGACCAACGACTTCAAGCTCTCCGACGATTCGCGCACCAAGCTGATCTACGAGAAGCAGGACCTGTTGGCTCCTCTGCTCAGTGGCATGGAGCAGCCCCCGCACCCCCGCAGGCTCGGGGACGACGAGCAGTCCTACTTCCTCGGCCTGCCGGAGACCGGCAAGCCGGACACGCGCACAGCCACCACCACAGGAGCGGCCCAATGATCCCCCTGATCCCGCTGGTGACCGCCAGCGAAGTGGCCTTCTGGGTGTGCGCCCCCATCGCGGTGGTGTGCGCGCTCGGTCTCCTGCTCGCGCGCAAGCCGGTCCACTCCGCCATCTTCATGGCCGGAGTCATGGTCAGCCTGGCTGTGCTCTACGCCGCCAACGACGCCCCCTTCCTCTTCGTCATCCAGATCATCGTCTACACCGGCGCCATCCTCATGCTGTTCCTCTTCGTGGTGATGCTCGTCGGCGTGGACTCCACCGACTCGGTGGTGGAGACCATCAAGGGTCACCGCGTCTCGGCCGTGCTGGTTGCCCTCGGCCTCGGCGCCCTGCTGGTGATGGGGGTCGGACAGTTCGCTGTCAACGGCGCTCCCGCCGGGCTGACGGAGGCCAACGCGGAGTACGGGGGCAACATCCCCTCGCTCGCCGCGCTGCTGTTCAGCAAGTACGTGTTCATCTTCGAAGCCACCGCCGCGCTGCTCATCACGGCCGCCGTCGGGGCCATGATCCTTGCGCACGGCGAGCAGCTGTCGAAGAAGACTTCGCAGACCGAGTCCCTGCAGGAACGCGTCCGCGCCTACGCCGAGGACGGCGTGCACCCTGGTCCGCTGCCCAGCTCGGGCGTGTTCGCGCGCCACAACGCCATCTCCACCCCGGCGCTGCTCCCCGACGGCTCGGTCGCGGAGAAGTCGGTGTCCAAGACGCTCGCCATGCGTGGGGCGATCGTGGACGTCAACGAGCTGCGCGCGCCCACCACCGCGGCCTACGCCGCCATCGCCGGCAAGACCGACGAGATCGAAGGAGACGACGAATGAACCCCGAGGGCTACCTGGTTCTCTCGGCGATCCTCTTCGCGATCGGCGTCGCGGGCTTCCTGCTGCGCCGCAACGCGATCATCGCCTTCATGAGCATCGAGCTGACGCTCAACGCCACCAACCTCGCCTTCGTCGCCTTCGCCAACTATCACGGAAACCTCGACGGACTCGTCGCGGCCTTCTTCGTGATGGTGGTGGCGGCCGCCGAGGTCGTGGTGGGCCTGGCGATCATCGTCGCCGTGTATCGTGCCCGCCGCTCGGCTTCGGTCGACGACGCCAATCTGATGAAGTTCTAAGGGGTTTAGAAGCGTGCAACTCCTCGAATCCGTTTCCGCCCTGTCCGCATCGGGCGCCATGTCCTGGCTGCTGATCGCGATCCCACTGGCCACCGCGGCGTTCCTGCTGCTGGCCGGCGGGATGAGCGACTCCTGGGGCCACCTGCTGGCCACCCTCGCTCCCATCGTGTCCTTCGCACTGGGCCTCGTGCTGTTCATTCAGCTCCTGACCAGCCCCGCGGACGCGCGGCACCTCGATGTGTCCGTCTACGAGTGGATCGCCACCGGCGCATGGACCATCGAGTTCGGCCTGCTGGTCGATCCGCTGTCCATCCTGTTCGTGCTCCTGATCACCGGCGTCGGGTCCCTGATCCACGTCTACTCGATCGGCTACATGGCCCACGACGACCGGCGCCGTCGGTTCTTCGCCTACCTCAACCTGTTCATCGCGGCCATGCTGACGCTGGTGCTGGCGAACAACTACCTGGTGCTGTTCCTCGGCTGGGAGGGCGTCGGTCTGGCGTCGTTCCTGCTGATCTCCTTCTGGGCGCACAAGCCCTCGGCCGCGGCCGCCGGCAACAAGGCGTTCATCGTCAACCGCGTCGGCGACCTGGGCCTCAGCATGGCGATCTTCACCATGCTGGCCATGTTCGGCAGCGTGAACTTCGCAGACGTCAACGCCGGGGCCGCGTCGCTGGACCCGGTGTGGGCCACGCTCATCGGCCTGTTGCTGCTGCTGGGCGCCGCCGGTAAGTCCGCGCAGGTCCCGTTGCAGTCCTGGCTGCTTGACGCGATGGAGGGCCCCACCCCGGTGTCGGCCCTCATCCACGCCGCCACCATGGTGACCGCGGGCGTCTACCTGGTGGTCCGCTCAAACGCCATCTACGCGCAGACGGAGGTGGCCACCACGGCCGTCGCCATCGTCGGCACCGTCACCCTGCTGGCGGGCGCCTGGATCGGCTCGTCGAAGGACGACATCAAGAAGGTCCTCGCCGGCTCCACCATGTCCCAGATCGGCTACATGATGCTCGCCGCGGGCCTCGGCCCGGCAGGAGCCTCCTTCGCCATCTTCCACCTGCTGACCCACGGCTTCTTCAAGGCCAACATGTTCCTCGGCGCCGGCTCCGTCATGCACGGCATGAACGACGACGTGAACATGCGCCACTACGGTGCCCTGGCCAAGAGCATGCGGGTCACCTTCTACACGTTCGCGATGGGCTACCTGGCCATCATCGGCTTCCCGTTCACGTCCGGCTTCTACTCCAAGGACCACATCATCGAGGCCGCGTTCCACGAGAACACGGTCATCGGGGTCCTGGCGCTGCTCGGCGCCGGGGTGACGGCCTACTACATGACGAGGCTGATGATGATGACGTTCTTCGGCGCCAAGCGCTGGGAGAAGGACGTGCACCCCCACGAGTCGCCACTGGTCATGACCGTGCCCCTGATCGTGCTCGCCGTGCTGTCCATCGTCTCCGGACTGTTCATGAACGGCTGGATCCAGGGGTGGCTCGAGGAGTCCACCGGGCAGCATCCCCACGAGACCGGCCTGTTCACCTTCACCCCGGTGGGCCTGCTGACGATGGCCGTGGTGGCCGTCGGTGTCGCCATCGGATGGTTCCTCCACCGCCACGACATCCCCGTCGACGCACCCGCCACCGCCAACCCCCTGGTGCTCGCGGGCCGCAACGACCTGTACGGCGATGCCTTCAACGAGCACGCCATCGTCCGCCCCGCCAAGGGCCTGGCCACCGGCCTCGCATGGTTCGATCGCGGCACCGTCGACGGGGCCGCGATGGGCAGCGCGAGCCTCGCCACCGGCCTGGGTGCCTGGCTGCGTAGGAGCCAGAACGGCTACGTGCGCAGCTACGGCCTCATCCTCGGTGTCGGCGTCCTCGTCCTCGCGGGCGTCGTCATCATCGGGCAGCTGGGCTAAGGAGAATCTGAAGATATGCCATTGCCACTACTGACCATCCTTGCCCTGGTGCCGCTCGTCGGCTCGCTTGTGCTGTTCATCGTGAAGGGCCAGGCCGGCAGGCTGATCGGCTACGGCTTCGCGCTCACCACCGCCATCCTGGGGGTGCTCGCCGTCGTGTTGCAGGCCCGCGGCGTGCCGCTGGCCGAGGAGGTCGCCTGGATCCCGCAGATCGGGGCGCACTACGCCCTGGACCTCGACGGCATGGGCGCCATCCTCGTCCTGATGACCGTCATCCTGGTGCCGGTGGTGCTGCTCGCCGAGTGGCGCGTCGGCGAGGCACCCGAGGCCCGCTGGGGCGCCGAGACCTTCTTCGCCCTGGCGTTGATGCTGCAGTCGTTCGCCCTGTTCGTCTTCATGGCCTCCGACATCCTGGTGTTCTACGTGGCCTTCGAGGCCACCCTCATCCCGACCTACTTCCTCATCGGCGGATTCGGCGGCCCCAAGCGGGCAGCCGCGGCGATGAAGTTCCTGCTCTACTCCCTGGCCGGCGGCCTGGTGATGCTGGTGGCCGTGGCCGGTGTGTACGCCGTGACCGCAGCCGCGGGCAGCCCCAGCTTCCTCATCGGGGATCTGGTCGGCGTCGAGATGAGCACCGACATGGGGCGCTGGCTCTTCCTCGGCTTCTTCTTCGCCTTCGCGGTGAAGGCGCCGCTGGCGGGCCTGCACACCTGGCTGCCGGACGCCGCCGAGCAGTCCACCCCCGGCACCTCCACCCTGCTGGTGGGCGTGCTAGACAAGATCGGCACCTTCGGGATGCTGAAGATCTGCCTCGTGGCGTTCCCCGAGGCCACCCAGTGGGCCACCCCGGTGATCCTCGTCTGGGCGATCGTGTCGGTGCTCTACGGCGCGTTCATGGCCTTCGGGGCCACGGACCTGCTCCGCCTGGTGTCCTACACCTCGATCAGCCACTTCGGGTTCATGGTCTTCGGCATCTTCGCCCTCACCACCCCCTCCATCAGCGGCTCGATCTTCTACATGCTCAACCACGGGCTGTCGACGGCCGCAATGTTCCTCGTCGTCGGATTCATGATCCGGCGCCGCGGCTCGCAGCACATCGACGCCTTCGGCGGCGTGCAGAAGGTGGCCCCGGTCCTGGCCGGCGTCCTCCTGATCTCCGGCCTGTCCGCACTGGCGCTGCCGGGCATGGGCAGTTTCGTCTCCGAGTTCCTGGTCATGGCCGGCGCCTGGCAGGTGTACCCGGTGCACACCGCAGTCATCACGCTGGGCATGGTGATGGCCGCGGTCTACGTGCTGCGCATGTACAAGACCACCATGACCGGACCGGTCACGGACCAGGTCGCCACCCACGTCACACACGACCTCAGCGCTCGCGAAAAGGCCGTCGTGGCTCCGCTCCTCATCCTGCTCATCGTCTTCGGGTTCGTCCCGAAGCCGGTGTTGGCGATGGCTGACGACACGGCCGCCCAGATCATGGCCATCGTCGGTGTCGAGGATCCCGCCCCGCAGGTCAAGGAAGGCAACCGATGATCAACCTCCTGGAGATCGCCGCTCCCACCCTGGAGTGGATGCTGCTGTCGCCGTTGCTCGTGATCCTGGCCGCCGCCTGTCTCGGCGTGCTCGTGGAGGCCCTTGCACCGCGTGAGCTGCGCTACGTCATCCAATCGGCCCTGGCTGCCCTCGCGGTGCTGGTGGCGCTGGGCCTGACCATCCTCAACTGGATCCAGGCCGCCCCGCAGATCGCGGCCATGGGCGTCCTGGCCATCGACCAGCCGGCCTTCTTCTTCTGGAGCCTCCTCCTGGTCTTCGGGCTCGGGGGAGTGGCCCTGTTCGCGGAGCGCGGCCTGGGCAACGGCCAGTCGGCCTTCGCCTCGTCGGCCGCCACGGTCCCCGGATCGCCGCTTGAGCGCGAGGCGGACAGGCTCCGCCGCGAACACACCGAGGTCTTCCCTCTTCTGCTGTTCTCGCTGTTCGGCATGATGATCTTCGCCTCCGCCAACGACCTGCTGACGCTCTTCGTGGCCGTGGAGATCTTCTCGCTGCCGCTCTACCTGCTGACCGGCATGGCCCGCAGGCGTCGCCTCCTCAGCCAGGAGGCCGCGCTCAAGTACTTCCTGCTCGGCTCACTGGCCTCCGCCATCATGCTCTACGGCATCGCGATGCTCTACGGCTACGCGGGCGCCTTCCAGCTGGCAGACATCGACGCGGCCATCGCCGCCGGCACCGGCAGTCACGCGCTCCTGCTCACCGGCATGCTGCTGACCGCCGTCGGGCTCCTGTTCAAGATCGGTGCCGTCCCGTTCCATGCCTGGACCCCGGACGTGTACATGGGAGCCCCGTCGCCCGTGACCGCCTTCATGGCGGTGGCCACCAAGACGGCCGCCGTGGCCGGCCTGCTGCGCGTGTTCTACGTGGCGCTCGGCGGCCTGCGCTGGGACTGGCAGCTGCTCTTCGCCGTGGTGGCCATCCTCACCATGCTGCTCGGCGCCACCGTCGCGCTGGCCCAGAACGACGTCAAGCGGCTCCTGGCCTACTCGTCGATCGCGCACGGCGGATTCATCCTCGTGGGCGTCGTGGGTGCGGTGCAGGCGGGCGACGACGTGAGCATCTCCAGCGTCGGTGCCATCGGGTTCTACCTGATGACCTACGGCGTGGCCACGCTCGGCGCTTTCGCCATCGTGACCATGGTGCGGCGCTCCGGCGGCGAGGCCAACAATCTCGACGCGTGGAAGGGCCTCGGCCGCCGGAACCCGGTGATCGCGGCTCTCATGACCCTGTTCCTGCTCAGCTTCGCCGGCATCCCGCTCACCGCGGGCTTCATCGGCAAGCTCGCCGTCTTCGCGGCGGCCTGGGCGGGCGGCTACGGCTGGCTGGTCCTCGTCGCAGTGGTGATGAGCGTCGTCGCGGCGTTCTTCTACCTCAAGGTCGTGGTGGCCATGTGGTTCCAGGATGAGGATGAGGCCACCGTCGGCACCGTGGAGACGCCGTCGCTGTGGACCTGGTCTGTGCTTGTTGTCGCCGGAGTGGTTACCCTTGTGCTCGGCCTCATTCCCGGTGGCGTCCTGACGCTCATCGCGAACGCGGCCCAGTTCATTCGATAACCCTGACTAGGAGACCCCGTGGCGGACGCCCCGCTCGATGAGCACCTGACCGCCCTTCTCGACGAGTTCGAGGAGCGGTTGGTGGACACGGCAGTGGCCAGCTCCCCGTTCGTGACGGAGGCGTCGCGTCACATCATCGCCGCCGGCGGGAAGCGCTTCCGGCCGCTCCTGGTGTTCCTCGCCGCGCAGTTCGGCGGCCCTGTGGACACCGACAACCTGATGCGCGCAGCGATGGTGATGGAGCTCACCCACGTCGCCAGCCTCTACCACGACGACGTCATGGACGTCGCGGACCTGCGCCGCGGCGCACCGTCTGCGAACCGCCTCTGGGGCAACTCGGTGGCCATCCTGGTTGGGGACTTCCTGTTCGCGCGCGCCTCGACGACGGTCGCGGAGCTGGGCGTCGACTACGTCCGCCTGCAGGCCGAGACGTTCTCGCGTCTCGTGCAGGGGCAGATCGCGGAGACCAGGGGCCCAGGCGAGGGGGAGGACCCGCTGGCGCACTACGTCCGGGTGATCGCGGACAAGACCGGTTCCCTGATCGCGGCGTCGGCGATCTTCGGCGGCATGGTCGCGGGGGCCAGCCGCGAGGTGATCGACGCGCTGGCGGCCTTCGGTGAGGAGGTGGGCCTGGTCTTCCAGCTCTCCGACGACCTCATCGACATCAGCTCCACCACCACGGGCAAGACCCCCGGCACGGACCTCCGCGAGGGGGTGCCCACCCTGCCGGTGCTCATGCTCCGAGCGTCGAAGGACCCCGCAGACGACGACATCCTGGCGATGGTCGACGGGGATCTCACCAGCGACGCGGTCCTGGCAGACGTGCTGGCACGGCTCCGGGCCCACCCCGTCATGGACCGGGCGAAGGCTGAGGTGGAGCGTCGCGCCGACCGCGCGCGCGCCCACCTCGCCCCGCTGCCCGACGGCGACGCCAAGGATGCGTTACTGAAGGTCTGCACCGACCTGGTGGACCGCACTGCGTAAGTGGCACTAGCCAGGCATCGTTCGGATCCGTGGCATGGCCGGGTTCCGCGTCTCCTGAGGGGGACCGGCCTTGCCCATGGGCGCCCTCGGCACGCCCAAACGCGGCGTGCCTTGCCCAACGCCCGACCCACCGCGACCGGTCCCCCTCAGGAGCCGCTCCCACCTGTCCGTGCGGGTCTCAACCTGGCCGCCTCCCCTCGGGAGACGCTCGCGCCTACCGAGCGCGGCTCCCACCCGGCGTGGTCAGAGGGTCATCTGGCGAAGGCTGGCAGGTCACGAGGGTGGGGGTCGGTGGGCGGCACTGCGTAGGGATGCCCAAACCCGAGGATCGCCGAACTGGCGTCCCGCCTGAACAAGCCCGGCCCAGGGCCGCCCACCGAGACGCACCCGAACCCGGGACGGCCACATGAGGACGACGCGTGTGCCAGAGAGCCGATGCCCGGGCGGCCCTCGCCAAGCCGGCCATCACCCATCGTGTGAAACAACGGGAGACCGCCCACAGCGGGCCGCCCGGGCATCGGCTCTCTGGCGCACGCCCATCGAGCAAACGGGCCAAATCGGCGACGGGCCGACCGCTCACCAGATGGTGACCCGGTCCTCCTCTGCCAGCCAGAGGTCATCGTCGGGCGTGACGCCGAACGCATCGTAGAACGGGTCCAGATTCCGCACGATCTGGTTGCAGCGGAACTCGTTGGGGGAGTGTGGGTCGGTAGCGAGCAGCACCTTCATCGCCTCGGGGCGCCGCTTCCCCCTCCACGCCTGCGCCCAGCCGACGAAGAACCGCTGAGCCGGGGTGAGCCCGTCGATCGGTTCGCCGTCGGGATCCCCGCCCGCCAGCAGCCAGGCCTTGTAGGCGATCCCCAGCCCGCCGAGGTCGCCGATGTTCTCGCCCACGGTGAGTTCCCCGTTGACCGAGCCGCTGTCCACGCCGTCCGGCACGAGGCCGTCGTACTGGGCGATGAGCCGCTTCGCCAGCGCCTCGAAAGCCTGCCGGTCCGCCGGCTGCCACCAGTCCCGGAGCCGGCCGTCCCCGTCGCACGTGGACCCCTTGTCGTCGAAGCCATGTCCGATCTCGTGCCCGATCACCGCGCCGATGGCGCCGTAGTTGACGGCGTCGTCGGCCCCGGCGTTGAAGAACGGCGGTTGCAGGATGGCGGCCGGGAACACGATCTCGTTGCGCAACGGGTGGTAGTAGGCGTTGACGGTCTGCGGGAACATCTGCCACTCGTCGAGGTCGATCGGTCCCCCGATCCGGCCCAGCGCGTAGTCCAGCTCGAAGGAGTTGGCGGCCATCACCGAGGCAACCAGATCGCCCGGGGTGACGACTAGGCCCGAGTAGTCGCGCCATTTCACCGGGTAGCCCACCTTCGGGGTGAACTGCTCCAGCTTGCGCAGCGCCTCGGTGCGCGTCTCGTCGGTCATCCAGGCCAGGCGCTCGATGGACCCGCGGTAGGCCGCCATCAGATTGCCCACCAGCACATCCATCGCCTGCTTGGCCTCCGGCCGGAAGTGCCGCTCCACGTAGGCGCGGCCGACGGCCTCCCCGACGACGCCCTCGACGAATCCGATAGCGCGCTTCCATCGCGGGCGCTGCTCCTCGTTGCCGTTGAGGGTGCGCTCGTAGAAGTCGAACCGGGCCTCGACGAAGTCCGACGACAGGTACGGGGAGAGGCCCGAGATCGCCTTCCATCGCGCCCAACTGCGCCAGGCGTCCAGCGGCGTCGAGGACAACAGGGGGGCGATGCCCTCAAGGAACGATGGCTGGGCGAGGATCACCTCGGCGAGCTTCCCGGCGGGGATCCCGGCACCGTCGATGAAGGCCGCCCAGTCGAAGCCGGGGGACGCCGCGACCATGTCGTCGTAGGCGGTGGGGTTGTACATGGCACGGAGGTCGCGGCAGCGCACGCGGTCCCAGTGGTGGGCGGCGATCGCGGTCTCCAGGTCCAGCACCGCCTGTGCCTGGGTGGCGGCGTCGTCGAATCCGGCCAGGGCGAGGACCCGGGTCACATGCGCCAGGTACTGCTCGCGGATCTCGGCGTGCTCGTCCTGGCGGTAGTAGGCCTCGTCCGGCAGCCCGAGGCCGCCCTGGGAGGTGAAGACGGCGTAGCGGGTGGGGTCACCCGGGTCCGACTCCTCATAGAGGTGGACCAGCGGGCTCAGCCCGTGGCGCAGCGACCATCCGAGGTGCCTGGCCATGGCGACGGGGGTGTCGATGGCGTCGATGGACGCGAACAAGGGGGCAAGCGGGGCGGCCCCCAGCGATTCGACGCGTTCGACGTCCATGAACGCCGCGTAGAGCGCCGCGACCTTCCCCTCGTCCGTGGTGACGTCGCCCTGGGGGAGCTCGCTGACGAGCGTCAGCACGTCCTTCTCCGCCTGCTCCACCAGGTCCACGAAACCGCCGGCCGAGGACCGGTCCGGCGCGATCGGTGCGCTGCGCAGCCAGGTGCCGTTGACGTGGCGGAAGAGGTCTGTCTGGGGGCGGACGGCGTGGTCGAAGTGCTCGAAGGCGATGGCGGCAGTCATGCCCGCCAGCCTAGCGATGCGGGGAAACCACCCGCTCCCGACGGGCTACAGCTCGTCGGCCTCCCACGTATCCGTGCCCGCGATCACGGAGGCGAGCGCCGAGGCGGTGTCCTCCGCGCGGACCGAGGCGATCTGCTCGCGGAGGAGGTCGTCGTAGCTGGGCCTGGGAACCCTGCGGAAGATCCCGATGGGTGCCTGCTTCAGGACGCCCGACTCGGTGAGCCGCGACAGCGAGAACGCCTGCGACGGATCGGCTCGCGTCTCGTCGTGGACCACGATCCGTGCGGGGTCCGCGGTGGCGGTGTCGGCGATCTTCAGGTCGCCGTCGGCGTCCCTGATGACGCACTGCTGGCCACCGGCGAAGACGATGGGCTCGCCGTGCTTGAGGGAGATCAGCGCGCCCTCGGGGCCCTTGAGGGTGGCGAAGGCGTCGTCGTTGAAGATGGGGCAGTTCTGGTAGATCTCCACCAGCGACGCGCCGCGGTGCTGCGTGGCAGCTGTGAGGACCTCGGTGAGGTGCGCCCTGTCCGAGTCGATGGTGCGGGCCACGAACGAGGCCTCGGCGCCCAGCGCAAGCGAGATGGGGTTGAAGGGCGTGTCCAGGGACCCGTAGGGCGTGGACTTCGTCACCTTGCCCAGCTCGGAGGTGGGCGAGTACTGCCCCTTGGTGAGGCCGTAGATGCGGTTGTTGAACAGCATGATGGTGATGTTGACGTTGCGCCGCAGGGCGTGGACGAGGTGGTTGCCGCCGATCGACAGCGCGTCGCCGTCGCCGGTGACCACCCACACGTTGAGGTCCGGGCGGGTCACCGCGACACCGGTGGCGATGGCCGGGGCGCGTCCGTGGATGGAGTGCATGCCGTAGGTGTCCACGTAGTAGGGGAACCTCGACGAGCAGCCGATGCCAGAGACGATGACGGTGTTCTCGCGCTTGATGCCCATCGTGGCCATCATCGACTGGAAGGTGGCCAGCACGGCGTAGTCGCCGCAGCCTGGGCACCAGCGCACCTCCTGGTCCGTGGTGTAGTCCTTCTTGCTCAGCGGCGAGAGGCTCAGCGGGACTCCGACGAGGCCGGTGGTCATCAGTTCTCCTCCTGGAGGGCGTCGATTTCAGCGATGAGGTCCACTTCGAGCTCGCTCAGCGAGATCGGCAGCCCCCGGACACGGGAGTAGCTGGAGATCTCGACGAGGTAGCGGGCCTGCAGGACGGAGGCCAGCTGGCCGAGGTTCATCTCCGGGACCACCACCTTGTCGTAGGCGCGCAGCACCTCTCCGAGGTTGGCGGGCATGGGGTTGAGGTGGCGCAGGTGCGCCAGCGCGACCTCGCGGCCGCTGAGCCGGACGCGGCGGGCGGCGGCGGTGATGGGTCCGTAGGTGGACCCCCAGCCGAGCACCAGGACGCGCGCCGTGCCGCTCGGGTCGTCGACGACGACGTCGGGGATGTCCGCGACGATGCCGTCGACCTTTGCCTGCCGGGTGCGGGTCATCAGCTCGTGGTTGTCCGGGTCGTAGGACACGTTGCCGGTGCGGGCCGCCTTCTCGATGCCGCCGATCCGGTGCTCGAGGCCGGGGGTGCCGGGGACCGCCCAGGCCCGGGCCAGGGTTTCCGGGTCACGGTCGTAGGGGAAGTAGGCGTCCTTGCCGGACTCGTCGGTGGCGTTGGGGGCGACGGCGAACCCGGGCTCGATCGGGGGGATGGCGTCCAGGTCCGGGATCCGCCACGGCTCGGCGCCGTTGGCGAGGTAGCCGTCGGACAGCATGATCACGGGGGTGCGGTACTTGACCGCGATCCTGCAGGCCTCGATGGCGGTCTCGAAGCAGTCCGTGGACGACTTGGCCGCGATCACCGGCACCGGCGCCTCACCGTTGCGCCCGTAGAGGGCCTGCATCAGGTCCGCCTGCTCTGTCTTGGTGGGCATGCCCGTGGAGGGGCCGGAGCGCTGCACGTTGACCACCACAAGCGGCAACTCGGTCATCACAGCCAGGCCGATCGCCTCGCCCTTCAGCGCCATGCCTGGGCCGGAGGTCGTGGTGATGCCCAGCGCGCCCGCGAACGAGGCCCCGATGGCGGCGCCGACGCCGGCGATCTCGTCCTCGGCCTGGAACGTCATGACGCCCAGGTCCTTGCGGCGGGACAGCTCGTGCAGGATGTCCGAGGCCGGCGTGATGGGGTAGGAGCCGAGGAAGAGCTGAAGGCCGGCCTTGTGTGCGCCGGTGATCAGCCCGTAGGCGGTGGCAAGGTTTCCCGAGATCTGGCGGTAGCGGCCCTTCGCCATGGGCGCCCGGGCCACGTGGTAGCGCACCTCGAACACCTCGGTGGTCTCGCCGAACGCGTAGCCGGCGTTGAAGGCCGCGATGTTGGAGTCGCGGATGAGCGGCTTCTTGGCGAACTTCTGCGAGAGGAACTTCACCGTGCCCTCGGTGGGCCGCGAGTACAGCCAGCTCAGCAACCCGAGCGCGAACATGTTCTTGGTGCGGGAGGCGTCCTTGCGGCTCAGCTCGAACTCCGCGACGGCGCCGGTGGCCAGCCCGGTGAGGTCAAGGGCGTGCACGGAGTAGTTGGCGAGGGTGCCGTCCTCCAGCGGGTTGCTGGCCCACCCGATCTTGGCCAGGTTGCGCTTGGTGAAGTCCGCGGTGTCGACGATGATGACCCCGCCGCGCGGAAGATCCCGCAGGTTGGCCTTCAGCGCCGCCGGGTTCATCGCCACCAGCACGTCCGGCACGTCGCCCGGGGTGACGATGTCGAAGTTGGCGAAGTGCAGCTGGAAGCTCGAGACCCCGGGCAGCGTGCCCTGTGGTGCCCGGATCTCGGCGGGGAAGTTGGGGAGGGTGGCGATGTCGTTGCCGAAGCTCGCCGTCTCCGCGGTGAACCTGTCGCCGGTCAGTTGCATGCCGTCACCGGAATCACCGGCGAATCGAATGACAACCCGGTCTAGGGGGAGCTGCTCAGCCACGTGCTATCTACCTCAAGGATCTGTGATGATGACCTGGCCCATTGTAGGGTTACCGCCTCCTGAGCCCGCCTCCCTCGTTGCGCTGAGAGTGAACTGCCGCCACTAGACTTCCTTCATGCTGGCTGCCCGGGACTGGTTCGACGATGCTTCGGTGTTCGTCGTGGACGTCCCGTTGGCGTGCTGCGCGCTCGAAACGCAGGCCGCCGCCGGGGACCGGGCCGTGGTGGACGCCTCGTCGATTCCGCCGGGTGCCAAGCTGGTGGTGACGCTGTCCGGCACCCTCACCGCCCCTGTCGTCCCGGCCATCATGGACACGCTGGACCGGCTTCCCGCCGAGAGGACCGTGGTGGCCTTCGGTGCATGCGCCTGCGTCGGCGGACCTTATTGGGACTCGTACTCGGTGCTCGCGGGAGCCGAGTCGCTCGTGCGGGTGGACCACTTCATCGCCGGCTGCCCGCCCCCGCCGGAGGCACTCACGTCATACCTGGAGGGGATCCGTCGTGACGTCGCCCAAGCCTGACCCGCCCCGTCGGGGAGCTGGGGCGGTGGAAATGGTGGAGCCCGCACACTGGCACTCCCGGGCGGCCGCGGCCCTGTCCGAGGGGTTCACGTTCCTGGCCAACCTCACCGCCGTCGACGAGGTGGGCCACTCGGACCACATCCGCGTGCTGCTCTGGCTGGAGAACCCCGACGACGGCGCCCCTCTGCGCCTGGCGGTGCTGGCCGATCGCGACGACCCCCACCTCCCGGACCTCGCGGACATCCTGCCCGGCGCCGCCTGGCTGCAGCGCCAGATCCATGACTTCTTCGGCGTGCGCTTCGACGGGGCCGACGAGCGGCCGCTGATCCATCACGGCGGGGGCGCCCCGATGCGCAAGGACGTGCTGCTCGCCCCCCGGCAGTCCCAGCACTGGCCGGGCGCGCTGGAACCGGGCGAGACGGAGCAGTCACCCGGCCGAAGGGCGCTGGTGCCCCCCGGCGTCCCGGACCCCGCCGTCGTGGCGGATCCGGAGGCCACGGCCGCGGACATCGCGCTGTCGGCGACGGGGGCCCGGGTCAGGAGGACGCGATGACCGCCCACGGCTCCATCGCCCTGATCGAGGACCGGTGCACCTCCTGCATGATCTGCGCCCGCGAATGCCCCACCTGGTGCATCACGCTCACCTCCCACCTCGAGCAGTCGGTGCCGGCGCCCGGCGCCCGGCCCCGGACCCACAACGTGCTGGACACGTTCACCATCGACTGGGCGCTGTGCATGTACTGCGGCGTGTGCATCGAGCAGTGCCCCACCGACGCCCTCGAGTGGGGAGGCGCGCGGGTGCCGTCCGCGGACCGTCTGGTGGACCTCGTCCACCACCGCGACCGTCTCGCCCCCCGACAGGACGGCGTTGGCTAGGGGCCTCGAGACGGCGGCCCGGGACCTGAAGCAGGCTGCCTCGACGCGCGCCGTCTGGTTCGGTTTTCTCGGCAGCCTCGGCATCCTGGTCGGCTCGCTGAGCCCGGCGTACCTGCCGCAGGCCTCCCCGATGTGGGACGTGCTGCGCGGCCTGGGCATCGACGGGGACACCACGAAGGTCGTCGGCAGCGTCGCCACCCTCGGTGGTCTCGCGCTGCTCCTGGAGGCATGGTTCAGGTTGCGGCCGGCCAGGCGGCGCGCGGCCGGGCATCCGCAGCTGCGGCATTGGGCGGTGCTGGCCATCGTGGCTGCCCCGTTGGCGTTCGGGCCCCCGATCTTCTCGCACGACGCCTACTCCTACGCCGCGCACGGCTGGCTCATCCACAACAACCTCAGCCCGTATCAGGTGGGCCCGGGGATTCTTCCCGGCTACTACGCGGACCAGGTGGCATGGGTGTGGCGGGAGACGACGGCGCCCTACGGCCCGTTGTCGCTGTGGATGAGCCACGGCATCGTGATCCTGGCCGGATTCGATCCCTTCCTCTCGGCCGTCCTGATGCGGGTGCCCGCGCTGATCGGCGTGCTGCTGATCGGTGCGCTGGTGCCCCGGATCGCCAGGCGGGTGGGCGTGGACCCGTCGGCCGCCAGTTGGTTCGCGGTCCTCAACCCCATCCTGATCATCGACTTCGTCGGTGGCGCCCACAACGACGCCCTCATGGTCGGGTTGATGCTGTTGGGCATCTGGGTGTCCATGCGGTACCGCCGCTGGTGGGCCGGGGCGCTCATCGTCGGCGCGGCCGCGGCCATCAAGCAGCCCGCCTTCCTGGCCGCCGTCGCGCTCCCGTTCCTGGTCACCCCGTGGACCTCCTGGCGGCCCCGCGACGTCGCGTGGGCGGCCGCC
This sequence comes from Tessaracoccus sp. MC1627, assembly GCF_014164725.1. NCBI lineage: Bacteria > Bacillati > Actinomycetota > Actinomycetes > Propionibacteriales > Propionibacteriaceae > Tessaracoccus > Tessaracoccus sp. MC1627. Next base: position 453,825 of record NZ_JACJGA010000002.1, read on the forward strand.
AAGGCCTTGACGTCGTTGGCCCTCGCGGTGGCGGTGTTCGCGCTCATCTCCGTGGTCTCCGGGATGGGCTTCGGGTGGATCAACGCCCTCAACGTGCCCGGCATGGCCGAGACCATCTCCCCGTTCACCCTGCTGGGTCACGCCCTGCAGTACCCGGCCACCGCCCTCGGATGGGACCCCAGCGGACGCGCGGTGGTCACCGTCGTGCGCGGCATCGGGGCAGTGGTCTCGTTCATCGGAATCGCCGTGTTCGCCCACCAGCACCTCGGCCGCCGGCCGCTGCACTTCCTCGCCTACTCGTTCCTGTGGTTCGCGCTGTGCGCCCCCGCGCTGCACTCCTGGTACCTGCTGTGGGGGGCGGTGCTGCTGCCGATGGCGCACCCCTCGTCGAAGATGCTGCGCGCGGCCATCGTGATGACGGTGATGCTGCTCGGCTTCGGGGCGTTGACCTTCGGGCTGCGCAACGGGGCGTGGGCCCTGGTGCTGATCCTGTTCGCCGCCGGCTACTGGATCATGCACACCCACGAGCTGAGCCAGCCCATGGACGAGGCGGAGACCGTCACGGTGTGAAGGCCCGCTCCGGGAGTCGGTAGTCGACGACGACGGGGGAGTGGTCGCTGATCCGCTCCTCGTAGCTGGCCTCGCGCCCCACCCAGGCCGCCGTCGCGCTGCGGGCCAGGCCGGGGGAGGCCAGGTGGTAGTCGATCCGCCACCCGGCGTCGTTGGCCCAGGCCTGGCCGCGCCACGACCACCAGCTGTAGGGGCCCTCCGCCTCCGGGTGGACGCGGCGCACCACGTCGACGAGGCTGCGGGGGCTGAGGATGGAGCCGAACCAGTCGCGCTCCTCGGGGAGGAAGCCCTCGGACCTCTGGTTGGTGCGCCAGTTGCGCAGGTCCTGCCGGGTGTGGGCGATGTTGAAGTCGCCCATCACGAGGAACTCGCGGCCCTCGGCCGCCGCCTCGCGCCGGGAGGTGGTCAGCAGCCGGGCGAACCCCCGCATGAAGCGCATCTTGCGCAGGTACTTCTCCTCGGTGCCCTCCTCGTGGGGCCACGCGGCCCCCTTGGGGAGGTAGAGCGAGGCCACCCGCAGGGGCGCATCCGCCAGGTCGACCTCGAGGTAGCGGCCCTCGGTGGCGAAGTTGGCGAGGTCGCGGTTGATGATCCGCACGGCCGGCACCGGCTCCGGGCTGAGGTCCGGCCCGAACTGGGTGGCGGTGCCGTCGAGGCTGCGCACGCGCGCCGGCCGGGTCCTGGTGAGCACCGCGACCCCGTTGCGGCCGGCCCGCTGGCCGGGGTCCAGGGTCACGTGATAGCCGTGGAAGGCCTCGAACGGGAGGTCCTCGACGCGGCAGCGCACCTCCTGCAGCGCGATGACGTCCGCGACGGTGGCGTCCCAGTAGGGGCGGAAGCCGCGCCGGAGGGCGGCACGGATTCCGTTGACGTTGTGGGTGCCGATGCGCATGGGGTCGGTCAGCACCGCGTCAGCGGTAGTTCACGTACTGGACCGCGAAGTCGTAGTCCTGCTCCTTGATCATCGCCTGAACGGCTTGGAGGTCGTCGCGGCTCTTCGACGAGATGCGCAGCTCCTCGCCCTGGATCTGGCACTTGACGCCGTTGGGGCCCTCGTCGCGCAGCAGCTTGGAGATCTTCTTCGCGTTCTCGGTGGTGATGCCCTGCTTGGTGGTGGCGGTGATCTTCCAGATCTTTCCGGAGGGGCGCGGGTCGCCGGCGTCCAGGGCCTTGAGGCTGACGCCGCGGCGGACCAGCTTGGACTGGAACACGTCGAGGACCGCCTTGACGCGCTCCTCGGAGACCGCCTCCATCTCGATGTTCTCGCCGGACCAGGCGATCTTGGCCTCGGTGTTCTTGAAGTCGAACCGCTGGCCGACCTCCTTGACCGCCTGGTTGAGCGCGTTGTCGACCTCCTGTCGGTCGACCTTGCTGACGACGTCGAATGAGCTGTCTGCAGCCATGGGTGGCCTCCTGCGGTGAGTCTCGGGGTGGTTGGGCCCCATTGTGCCAGCCCGCCTGGGGGCGGGGGCGCCACCTGCACGGCGGGGGTGCGTTGGCGATGGGGCCCGGGCGCTGCTAAGCTCGTGCGTCGCCGGGATGCCCGGCATGGCAGGTTGCCCGAGTGGCCAAAGGGAGCGGTCTGTAAAACCGTCGGCGTAGCCTACGTTGGTTCAAATCCAACACCTGCCACTAGGCCTCGGACCGGATTGGTACGGGGCCTAGTTTCGTTTTCATCCTGAGAGAGGGGCCGACGATGGCCACCCCACACATCGCCTGCGAGCCCGGCGACATCGCCCCACTGGTGATCATGCCCGGAGATCCGAAGCGGGCCGAGCGGATCGCCAGGACCCGCATGCAGGACGTGCGCCTTGTCTCCGACGTGCGCGGCATCGCGGCCTGGACGGGCACCGTCGACGGCGTGCCGATGACGGCGATGGCCTCCGGGATGGGCGTCCCGTCGCTGTCGATCTACGCCACCGAGCTCTTCTCCCAGTTCGGCGTGCAGCGGATCTGCCGCGTCGGGACCTGCGGGGGCATCTCGTCCAAGGTCGCGGTCAAGGACGTCATCGTCGCCTCGGCGGCACACACCAATTCCGCGGTGGCCACGCTCGACATCCCCGGGGTGAGCCTCTCGCTGGCGGCGTCCTACGACATGCTGCGCGGCGCCGTCGAGTCTGCCCGCGCCTCGGGCCGGCCGGTGCACGTCGGGGCCGTGTTCACCAGCGACTTCTTCTACTCCTCGCGCACGGACATCATCCCGGGCCTCGACCGCCTGGGCGCCCTGGGCGTCGAGATGGAGGCCGCGGGTCTCTACGCCTGTGCCCTGGCCAACAACGCGGAGGCGCTCGCGGTGCTGACCGTCTCGGACCACCTGAAGGACGGCTCGTCGGACCTCTCCGCAGAGGAACGCGAGACGCTGTTCGAGGGGGCCTTGGAGGTCGCGGTGGCGGCCCTCAAGGCCTGATCGGCCGCGGAGTCACGGCGACGCGGACGCGATTTGTGGTGATCGTCGCGGCCCATGTATGGTTGGTCGTCGGCTGGCCCCTATAGCTCAGTAGGTAGAGCGTCTCCATGGTAAGGAGAAGGTCTGCGGTTCGATTCCGCATGGGGGCTCGGTTCCCTCCTGCACCACCAGGGGGGAACTCTGACGGGGTAGCTCAGTCGGTAGAGCAAGCGGCTCATAATCGCTGTGTCGCGGGTTCGAATCCCGCCCTCGTCACCGATACCGCCACACCAGCGCACCGCGCGAAGCTAGCTAAGGAATCTGATCATGGCCAAGAAGAGTCAGGACGTTCGTCCGAAGATCACGCTCGCGTGCACCGAGTGCAAGGAGCGCAACTACATCACCAAGAAGAACCGTCGAAACGATCCCGATCGTCTCGAGATCAAGAAGTTCTGCCCGCGTTGCCGCACCCACAAGGCGCACCGCGAGACCCGCTGAACACGCCCCCGCTCCACCGGACCGGCCACCCCTCTCGCAGGGGTGGCCGGTCTGTTTCATCCCCGCTCCGCCGTTGTAGCCTTGCGCCCATGCCCATCACCGCCGAACACGTCGGGCGCCGCTACCCCGCCGCCCCGCCGTATGTGATCAGCCACGCCAAGATCGGCGAGTTCGCCGAGGCGCTGCGCGACGAGAATCCCGCCTACCGGGGCGAACACCCCATCGCCCCGCCCACCTTCGCCGCCGTGATCGCGGCCCAGGCCTGGGGAGCCCTCTTCGGCGACGAGGAGCTGGGCCTGGCGCTCAACCGCACCATGCACACCGACCAGAGCTTCACCTTCCACCGCCCCCTGCGCCCGGGAGACGTCGTCGTCGCGGAGCTGAGCATCGAGAAGGTGCGCAACCGGGGCCAGCTGGACATGATCACGGTCCTGGTGGACCTCGCCGTCGACGGGGCCACCGTCTGCGAGGCCCGCTCCACCCTCATGCACACCCGGGAGGACGACCATGCCTGACGCCACCGTCGGCCAGCAGCTGCCGGAGCTCCGGGTCCCCGTCACCCGCTCCACCGTGGTGCGCTACTCGGGCGCCTCCACGGACTTCAACGAGATCCACTTCTCGGACCGGCACGCCCGCGCCATCGGTCTGCCCGGCGTGGTGGCCCACGGAATGTGGACCATGGGCGCGGGGCTGAAGATCGTCACCGACTGGGCGGAGGATCCCGCCCGGGTGCTCAGCTACTTCGTCCGCTTCACGCGCCCCGTCGTCGTCCCGGACACCGATGAGGGCACCGAGGTGACCTACACCGCGACAGTCACGCACCTGAGCGACGGCGTGGCCACCGTCGCCATCACCGCCACCTGCGGCGAGGACGCCGTGCTGGGGGCGGCCAAGGCCGAGGTGCGCGTTGACTGAGTGCCGCATCGACCGGCTCTCGGTGGACACGGGCGCACCACGCGTGGCGAACTCAGCCCTGCTGGCGGACCACACCACGCTGCGGGTGGGTGGCCGGGCCAGACGCTTCGAGGTGGCCGAGACCGAGCGCGATCTCATCGACCTGGTCACCGAGTGCGACGAGGCGGCCGAGCCGCTGCTCATCCTCGGCGGCGGCTCGAACCTGCTGATCTCCGACGACGGCTTCCCCGGCACAGTGGTGCGGGTGGCCCTCGCGGGGCTGGACGCCGACGTGTCCACCTGCGGTGGCGCGGCGGTGCGGGTCGCGGCGGGCGAGAACTGGGACGACGTGGTGGCCTACGCCGTCGAGCAGGAGTGGAGCGGCCTGGAGACGCTCTCGGGGATCCCCGGCAGCGTGGGCGCGACCCCCATCCAGAACGTGGGCGCCTACGGTTCGGACGTCTCTCATACGATCACCTCGGTGCGCACCTGGGATCGCCACGACCGCACCCAGCGCACGTTTCCGCTCACCGAGTGCGGGTTCGCGTACCGGTCCTCCCGGTTCAAGCGAGAGCCGGGCCGCTATGTGGTGCTCGACGTGGGGTTCCAACTCCCCCTCGGGTCGCTCGGCGCACCGATCGCCTACCCCGAGCTGGCCGCCCGCCTGGGCACGGATGTGGGCCGGAGGGTGCCCGCGGGGGAGGTCCGCGACGCCGTGCTCGCCGTCAGGCGCGGCAAGGGCATGGTGCTCGATCCGGCGGATCATGACACCTGGAGCGCGGGTTCCTTCTTCACCAATCCCATCCTGACCCCCGACGAGGCGGCCGCGCTGCCCGCCGACGCGCCCCGCTTCGCCTCGGGCCAGGACGTGAAGACCAGCGCCGCCTGGCTGATCCAGCACTCCGGGTTCGGGAGGGGGCACGGCGGGCCCCGCGCGGCGCTGTCGGGCAAGCACGTGCTCGCCCTCACCAACCGCGGGGGCGCCACGGCCGCGGACCTGGTGGCGCTGGCCAGAGAGGTCAGGGATGGGGTGGAGGCCCGCTTCGGGGTGCGCCTGGTGCCGGAGGTCAACCTCGTGGGCGTCAGCCTCTGACTCCGCGGGGATGAGCGGGGCGCGGGTCAGTCGCGCCGCCCCAGCACCGTCTCGGCGGCGGCCACATAGCCGGCCGCCAGGGTGTGCGCCGCCAACCTCAGCGCGTCGCGGCCCGGGAGGAAGGCGCCATGGTGCAGCCCCACGCCGTCGACCCGGCCGGTGCCGATGAAGCACATCACCGAGGCGGTGGCCAGGCCGTACTCCCCGAAGTCATCCGAGCCGCAGGACCGGAACGGCGTCTCCGCCACCGTGATCCCCAGCGAAGAGAGGGTGGGATCCAGCCGCCGCACCAGCCCGGGATCGTTGACCAGCGCCGGCCCGCCGTGCACGAAGCGGGTGGCCGCGGCCGCGCCCCGGGCGAGCGCCACCGCGTCGGCGGTCCGGGCGATGGCCTCGTGCAGCAGGGCCCGATCCTCGTCGGAGTAGGTGCGGATGGTGCCGCGGCAGCGGGCCTCGTCGGCGATGATGTTGGGGGCCGTCCCGCCGGAGATCTGGCCGATCGACACGACCGTGGGGTGCGTGGGATCGATGATCCGGTTCGGGAGGCCTGAGACGGCCGTCACGATGCTGGCCAGCGTGGTGATGGGGTCGATGGCCACGTGCGGATAGGCCCCGTGGCCGGGCCGCCCGCGCACCACGATCTCGAACTCGTCGTAGGCGGCGTTGACGGCGCCGGCGCCGGTGGACACGACGCCGCGGTCCACTTCAGGCTGGACGTGGACCCCGACCATGGCCTCGACCTCCTGGTCGTCGAGCAGGCCGGAGGCCACCACGTCGCTCGCGCCCGGGGGAGTGATTTCCTCGCGCGGTTGCAGGATGGGCACCATGCCGACCGGAAGCTCCAGGCCGCGTGCCGCGGTGATCAGGGCCCACAGGGCGCCGAGATGCACGTCGTGCCCGCAGGCGTGCATGACGCCTGGCCTGCGTGACTCCCACTCGATCCCCGTTGATTCCGTGACCGGCAGCGCGTCGAGCTCGGCGCGGAGCCCGATGGAAGGGCCGGGAGGGCCCAGCCGCGCCCATGCCCCGGTGTGGGCCACGTGGGTCCAGTACGTCCACTCCGCGGCGCGCACGAAAGTGTCGCGGGTGGGTTCCTCCTCGCCGCTCAGATGAGGCTCGGCGTGAATGGCGCGGCGCAGCGCCGCCGCGTCCGGGAGTGCCCGATCGATGCCCTCGACGAGGGCGCTGAGCAGGGGCGATGTCATAGCCACGGAGTCTAGTCGGGAACCCTTGATCGGGACCGGAGTAGCCTGTCGTGGTGCCCCAGCCCCCCACCACCCTTCGTCCCGCCGCGCCCCGGCGCTCCAGTCTGCTGCGGCTGTTTCCCTACCTGCGCCCGTTCTGGCGGCAGTTCGCGCTCGCCCTGGCGTTGGCTCCGCTGGGCGTGGCGATGGCGGTGTTCATCCCCCTCCTGCTCGGTCGCATCGTCGACGGGCCCATCGCGGGCCGCGACGGCTGGGGGGTGGCGCTCTACGCGATGCTGATCCTGGTGGCCGGGGCGGTCGACGCGGGGGTCAACCTGCTGCGTCGGTGGATGATGACGCGCGCCACGTCGGCGCTGGAGGCCAACCTCCGGCTGGACCTGTTCGACAAGCTCCAGGCGCTCCAACTCGGCTTCCACAAGCGGTGGGAGTCGGGCCAGCTGCTCTCGCGGATCATGAGCGACCTCGGGCTGCTCAGACGGTTCATGTCCTTCGGCGTCCTCATGCTGCTGATGAACACCGTGCAGATCGTCGTGGTGGTGTCCATCATGGTGGCCATGCACTGGCCGTTGGGCGTGGCTGTGCTGGTCACCGTGCTCCCCGTGGTGGCGGTGACCACCTCGCTGGTCCATCGCTTCGGCCTGGTGTCGCGGGAGGTGCAGGACCGCACGGGCGACGTCGCGTCCACGGCCGAGGAGGCGCTGCACGGCGTCCGCGTGATCCGGTCCTTCGGGCGGGTCCCCTTCGCGTTCCGCGGCTTCGACCGTCGGGCCGTCCTGCTTCGGGACTCCGGTGTCCGTCGCATGCGCCTCGCCTCGGTGTTGTGGACGCTGCTCGAGGTGTTCCCGTCGGTGCTGCTGGTGATGGTGCTCGGTGGCGCCGCCGTCGCCTCGGCGCAGGGTCTCCTCACGCTCGGCGAGGTGGTGGCGTTCGTGACCCTGCTGCTGTCGCTGGCCTGGCCCGTCGGATCACTCGGCTTCCTGCTGTCCTTCATGCGGGAGGCCCAGACCGCCGCGGACCGCGTCTGCGAGGTCTTCGACGCCCCCGTCACCATCGTCTCCGGCACCCGCCGCCTGGAGAACCCACGCGGCGCGCTCGGCCTGCGGGACGTCTCCTTCAGGTTCGACGACTCGGACACCCCGACCCTCTCAGGCGTCACCCTCGACATCGCCCCTGGCGAGACGGTGGCCCTGGTGGGCGGAACTGGGTCGGGCAAGTCCACCATCGTCTCCCTCATCCCGCGCCTCCAGGACGTGACCGGCGGCGCCATCCTGCTCGACGGGGTCGACATCCGCGAGCTGGAGCTCACCCAGCTGCGCTCCCTGGTGGCCACCGCCTTCGAGGACCCCATCCTGTTCTCGATGTCGGCACGCGAGAACCTCACCCTCGGCCGCCCCGAGGCCACCGCTGACGACATCGCCGACGCGGTGCGGGTGGCCTCCGCCGAGTTCGTCTACGACCTGCCGTGGGGCCTGGAGACCAGGCTGGGGGAGCAGGGGCTCAGCCTGTCCGGAGGGCAGCGGCAGCGGCTCGCCCTGGCGCGCGCCATCCTTGTCCGGCCCAAGGTCCTCGTCCTCGACGACACCCTGAGCGCGCTGGATATCCACACGGAGGCGGAGGTCGAGGCCGCCCTCACCTCCACCCTCACCGGCGTCACCGGGGTTGTCGTGGCCCACCGCGCATCCACGGTGCTCATCGCCGACCGCGTCGCGATGTTGGTGGAGGGTCGGATCGCCCATGTCGGCACGCACCAGGAGCTCCTGGCCACTGTCCCCGAGTACCGCGAGCTGCTGTCGGCCGACTACAGCATCGAGCCCGAACTGGCAGAGGAGGTGGCCCGATGAGCGACACCCAGGACACGGCACTCGAGGACTGGCGCGGGGTCAAGCAGGACATCGCCGAGGAGTCGGACTCGACGGTGGCGCTGCGGCCCGCGAGCCGCCGGCTGCTCGCGGATCTGGTCCGCCCGTACCGGCGCTGGGGCGCGGTGCTGATCGTCGTGGTGGTGCTGGAATCCATGGCCCGTCTCGTCGTTCCCATCATCGTGCAGCGCGTGCTGGACGATGGGATCCCCGCGATGCAGGGGGGTGAATCATCCACCCTCCTCACGCTGTTGGGCGTGATGATCGGAGCCATCGTCGTTCAGGTGACCTCCCGCGCGTTCTTCCTGCGGAAGTCCGGCGTGATCGGCAACGAGCTCCTGCTCACGCTTCGCCGGAGGCTGTACGCGAAGTTCCAGCGCCTGAGCGTGGGCTTCCACGACCGGTACACCTCCGGTCGCGCCGTGTCGAGGATGACGAGCGACGTGGAGGCCGTGCAGGAACTGGTCCTCCAGGGCCTGGACGTCGTCGTGGCGGCGCTGCTCACCATCGTCGGCTCCACCGTCATCCTGCTGCTGCTGGATTGGCGGCTCGCGCTGGTGGCGTTCGCCACCTATCCGCTCCTGTGGCTGATCATGCGGTGGTTCGCCAAGGCCTCCACCCGGGCGTTCCGGCACGTCCGGACCCTGTCGGCGGTGGTCATCGTCCAGTTCATCGAGACGATGACCGGGATCAAGGCCGTCCAGGCGTTCCGTCGGGAGCCGCGGTCGCGGGAGATCTTCGAGGCCGTCGCGCTGCAGTACCGCGACGCCAACACCACTGCGCTGCGCGTGTTCGCCCGCGCCATGCCCGGCATCCAGTTCGTCGGGCACGTCGGCGTGGTCGTGGTGGTGACGGTGGGCGGCTACATGGCCCTCGCCGACGAGCTGACCGTCGGGACGCTGGCCGCGTTCGTGCTCTACGTCCGCATGTTCTTCGATCCCATGCAGGACCTCGGCCAGTTCATCTCGTCCCTCCAGTCGGCGTTGACCGCGCTGGAGAAGGTCTCCAGCGTGATGGCCGAGGAGCCTGACGTGCGGGACCCCGAGCATCCGGTGCCGATGCCCGAGGCGCGCGGCGAGGTGGCCTTCGACGGCGTGGACTTCTCCTACATCGAGGGCGCCACGGTGTTGCCCGGCCTGACCCTCGCCATCCCGGCCGGGCAGACGGTGGCACTCGTCGGCACCACGGGCGCAGGCAAGACCACCATCGCCAAGCTGATCGCACGCTTCTACGACCCCCAGGCGGGCGTCGTGACCCTCGACGGGGTGGACCTGCGGGCGCTCGACGACGTCACGCTGCGCCGGCACGTGACGCTCCTGACGCAGGAGAACTTCATCTTCGCGGGCTCTGTGGCAGACAACATCGCCTTCGGCCGCCCGGACGCCACGCGGGAGGAGGTCGTGGCCGCAGCCCGGGCCGTGGGGGCGCACACGTTCATCCAGGACATGGCGGCGGGCTACGACACGGACACGGGCAAGCGCGGCTCGCGGCTCTCGGCTGGGCAGCGGCAGCTGGTCGCGTTCGCGCGGGTGGTCCTCGCCGACCCGCGGGTCCTCATCCTCGATGAGGCAACGTCGTCGCTGGACGTGCCCACCGAGCGGCTCGTGCAGCGGGCGCTCGGAACCATCCTGGCCGATCGGACGGCGATCATCATCGCCCACCGCCTCTCGACGGTGGAGATCGCAGACCGCGTGCTGGTCCTCCAGCACGGGAGGGTGGTCGAGGACGGGGAGCCCTCTGAGCTGGTGGGCGGCGAGGGTCGCTACGCGGACCTGCACCGCGCCTGGATGGCGTCGTTGGCGTGACGGCTGGTTCGCGTCCCGATGCCAAAGCGCATATAGTGGGGCAGGCCGGTTTAAGTTGCCAAGGTCGAAGCGTGCTCAAATGCACCCTCCGTCCAGGTGGGTGAACCGTCACAGGGTAGTAGCTCAATTGGCAGAGCAGCGGTCTCCAAAACCGCAGGTTGGGGGTTCGAGTCCCTCCTGCCCTGCTGGGGAACCACTGATCAATGCTGTTCTCGGCGAGGACGCGCCGGACGGGATGAGGTGGTGCCACTACATCTGGTGCGTGGACTTGACGTCCATATCCAGATGGAGGGGTGCCAGATCGCCCGGTCCGGTGCGCCGCAGCCAGAACATGATTGATCAGTGATTCCCCCAGGCAGCCATCGATTCAGGTCGCCTCGCACGCCTACCGACACGCGTTGTCGGTGAGGCATTTTGTTTGTTAGAGCGAAGGGAAGTCCAGCGGTGAGCGACAAGTCGCACGACGCGGAACCGGACAACGAGGAAGTCGTGTCCGGGGGCCCTGATGCGCTCGACGCCGACGAGGTCGTCTCCGACGGGGAGGCGCTCGCAGAGGCGGAAGCCGCGGCTATCGCCGCGGACGAGGACGTGACGCTCGGCCAGGGGCCGGCGCCCTCTGATGACGAGGTGATCTCGGAGCACGAACGCGAGTTCGCGGCGGACCCGGAGGCCTCACAGACGCCGGTCATCCAGCGGCGCACCGCCAAGGCGCCGGTTCGCAAGGACGCCCCCACCCGCAAGCGGAACGCCGCGTTGGCCGAGGATGAAGACCCCTACCGGGCCGGCAACCCGGCCGAGTTCGTCCGGCAGTCCGCCGGGGAGCTCAAGAAAGTGGTGTGGCCCACCTGGCCGCAACTGGTGACCATGTTCGGCGCGGTGCTCGTCTTCGTGCTCATCATGATCCTCATCGTGGGACTGCTGGACCTCGCGTTCGGCTGGTTTCTTCTGCAGATCTTTGGGAGCAACGCATGACAGATTCTGACAATTCCGACCTCGACTTCGAGATCGACCTCGGCGGCCCCGAGGAGACGGCCTCCGACGAGGTGGAGATCGACCTCGGCGGGTTCGCCGAGGACGTCGAGGCCGAGGAAGAACCCGTCCTGTTGGCCGACGAGCCGTCGGAGGACCCGGACGGGGACGCCGCCGCCGACGACGCCCTGGCGGTCGCGCTCAGCGAGCTGCGCGCCGAGCTCGAGTCGAAGTACGGCGAGTGGTACGTCATCCACACGTACTCCGGCATGGAGAACCGCGTCAAGCAGAACGTGGACTCCCGTGCGCAGAGCCTCAACATGGAGGAGTACATCTTCGAGACGGTCGTGCCCACCGAAGAGGTCGTCGAGATCCGCAACAACGCACGCAAGACCGTTACACGGTGCGTCCTGCCGGGCTACGTCCTCATCCGGATGGAGCTGACCGACGACTCGTGGAGCGTCGTGCGTCAGACCCCGTCGGTCACCGGCTTCGTCGGCCACGGACAGCAGCCGGTGGCGCTCTCGATCGACGAGGTCCTCAATATGCTGACTCCCTCCGTCATCGCCACCGTGAACGCCGCCCAGGCGGGCGCGGCGGTGGCGCGGAGGAAGAAGGTCGAAGTTGTCGACTTTGCAGTCGGCGACTCCGTCATGGTGACCGACGGCCCCTTCACGGGTGTGCACGCCACGATCACCGAGATCAATCCGAACAACCAGCGGATCATCGCGCTGGTCGAGATCCTCGGGCGTGAGACCCCCGTCGACCTCGAGTTCAAGCAGGTCGAGAAAGTCGTCTAAGATTGTGCGTTGCGCCCGCTCGCGGGCTCATCCATCCACATAGGTAAAGGACCCCCATGCCTCCCAAGAAGAAGGTAGCGGCCCTCGTCAAGGTCGCCCTGCAGGCTGGCTCTGCCACGCCCGCACCTCCGGTCGGTACCGCCCTCGGTCCGCACGGCGTCAACATCATGGAGTTCGTGAAGGCGTACAACGCCGCCACGGAGTCCCAGCGCGGCAACGTCATCCCCGTCGAGATCACCATCTACGAGGACCGCACGTTCACCTTCATCACGAAGACGCCGCCCGCCGCCGAGCTGATCAAGAAGGCCGCCGGGATCAAGAGTGGTTCCGCGAACCCGCTCACCACCAAGGTGGCGAAGATCACCAAGGACCAGGTCCGCGAGATCGCCACCACCAAGCTGCCGGACCTCAACGCAAACGACGTCGAGGCCGCCATGAAGATCGTGGAAGGCACCGCCCGCTCCATGGGCGTCACCGTCGACTGATCTGCCACCCACACACAAACCCTGGCAGGGGAGTGCTCCCCACACCAGAACTGGTCGACCGGCCCCACGAGGCCGGCTGAATTGAAGGAACCAGCATGAAGCACAGCAAGGCTTACCGCGCCTCCGCGGAGAAGCGCAACGAGGAGCAGGCCTACAGCCCGCAGGAGGCGCTCCGCCTCATCAAGGAGATGGCGTCGGCGAAGTTCGACGAGACCATCGACGTCGCCGTCCGTCTGGGCGTCGATCCCCGTAAGGCAGACCAGATGGTCCGCGGCACGGTCAACCTTCCCCACGGCACTGGCAAGACGGCTCGGGTCCTCGTCTTCGCTGCCGGCGACAAGGCTGACGCCGCGCGCGCCGCTGGAGCCGACGAGGTCGGCACCGACGAGCTCATCGAGAAGGTGGCCGGCGGCTACCTGGACTTCGACGCTGTCGTGGCCACCCCGGATCTGATGGGCAAGGTCGGCCGCCTCGGCCGCGTCCTGGGCCCCCGCGGCCTGATGCCGAACCCGAAGACGGGCACCGTCACCATGGACGTGGCCAAGGCCGTCTCCGAGATCAAGGGCGGCAAGATCGAGTTCCGCGTGGACCGGCACGCCAACCTCCAGTTCATCATCGGGAAGGCGTCCTTCGGCGAGCAGCAGCTCATCGACAACTACTTCTCGGTGATCGAGGAGATCATGCGGCTCAAGCCTTCGGCGTCGAAGGGCCGCTACCTCCGCAAGATCGCGGTGTCGGGCACCATGAGCCCCAGCGTGCTCGTCGACATCACGGTCACCAAGCCCGCCGAGGACTGAGACACACCACTGCCCAACGGGGCGGGCGCCATCACGGCGCCCGCCCCGTTGGCTGTCTCCGGTGACAGGATGGGGCCATGGCCACCGTCGACCTCCACCGCCAGGGCAGCATCGCCGTCATCACGTTGAACAACACCGGCAAGCGCAACGCCATGACCGACGACATGTGGCGAAGGATTCCCACACTGATGCGGGGCCTGGACGCGGACCCGGAGGTCGCGGTCGTGGTGCTGACCGGCGCCGGTGGCACTTTCTGCGCGGGCTCGGACATCAGTGGCCTCGACGAACTCCATCACGCCGAGGGCCCCATCAACGCGGAGCTGGCTCTGGCCCGGAGCCCCAAGCCCGTCATCGCCGCCATCGAGGGCGCCTGTTTCGGCGGAGGGCTCGAGCTCGCCGTCGGCTGCGACCTCCGAGTCGCGGGGGACTCGGCGACCTTCTCGGTGCCGCCGGCCACCCTGGGCATCGTCTACCCGGTCTCCGCCACTCAGCGGATGATCCACCTCATGGGCCCGGCGGTGACCAAGGAGATGCTGTTCACCGCCGCCCGCCTCGACGCGCAGCGCGCGCTCTCGGTCGGGCTCCTCAATGCCGTCGTGGAGGGTGGCCAGGCGCTGGAGACGGCGATCGTGATGGGGGAGCGCATGGCGGGGCTCTCACAGCTGACCCTCCGCGCATCCAAGGAGATCGTCGACGGCCTCGTGGCCCGCGACCTCGGCGCCGAGACCGCCATCTCCTGGGTCCAACGTGCCAACTCGGGCCCCGACCTTCCCGAGGGGATCGCCGCCTTCCGTGAGCGCCGCCCCGCGCGGTTCGCGTGGCGGCCCGAGTGAGCCCGGTCGGCCCTGGCGGGTGCTGGAACCCGGCCGTAGGGTGGTTGCTTCGACGAAAGGAAGGCGCATGTCCACTGTCGCCACAGAGGGCACCCGGGTGGGGCCCGCCGAGCTCGTCCTCGTCCGCCATGGCCAGAGCCTCGGCAACGTTGCTGACCATGCGGCGATGGCCGCGAAGGCGCACCGGCTGGACCTCCCCGCCACAGACGAACTGATCGACCTGTCGGACGAGGGACGCCGCCAGGCGGAGGCGCTGGGCCGGCACCTGGCCGGGCTCCCGGGTGCGCAACGCCCCACCGTCGTGGTCAGCTCGCCCTACCGTCGGGCCGTGGCCACGGCGGAGTACGCCATCGCAAGCCTCGGCGTGGACGTCCTGCTCGACGAGCGGTTGCGTGAGCGTGAGTTGGGCATCTTCGACGGCATCACCTGGTACGGAATCAGGGCCGACCATCCCGAGGAGTCGGACCGCCGCGACCGGGTGGGGAAGTTCTACTACCGTCCCCCGGGAGGAGAGTCGTGGGCGGACGTGATCCTGCGGATCCGCAGCCTCCTGGTGGAGCTGCAGGCGCGCTACCCCGCCGAACGGGTCTGGTTGTTCAGCCACGAGGCGGTGATCCTCGCGTTCCGCTACGTCCTGGAAGGGCTGGACGCCGCCCGGGTGGTCGCCCTCCAGAAGGAGGAGCCGATCGCGAACTGTTCGATGACGCGGTACCGCGACGACGGCGGCGGAGCACTGAGGCTGGTGGCCCGGGACGACGTCAGCGCACTGGTGGGGAGCGGGGACGCCCAAGTGACCAGGGAGCCGGGCCACGCCCGTCCCGAACCGGGTCCCGCGTGAGCCGCGGCGATGCGGCCACCGTGGTCACGGCGGCCGTGCTGCGTGACTGGCCGCTGCCGGCGTCCCGGGGAGACAAGGACTCCCGGGGCCGTGCGCTGATCGTCGGCGGCAGCGTGCCCAATCCCGGGGGAGTGCTGTTGGCCGCCCGCGCGGCAATGCGGGCGGGGGCCGGCAAGACCCAGCTGGTGGTGCCCGCGCCGGTGGCCGTCGCGCTCGCGGTGGCGCTGCCGGAGTCTCTCGTGCGGGGAGCGCCCTGCTCACCGGAGGGGAACCTGACGGAGGAGGCGGCGGCGGCGGTGGCCGAGTACGCCGACGGCGCGGACGCCACGCTGCTCGGACCCGGAATGTTGGACGTGGGATCCGCCGTCGAGGTGGTAGCCGGGGTCGCGCACCTCCTCAGCGGCCCCGTCGTGATGGACGCTTTGGCGCTCGCCTGGCTGACGGAGGACCCGTCGCGCGGGAGGCGGTTCGACTCGCTCATCCTGTCGCCCAACCTTGCTGAGCTGGCACTGACTCTGGGCGAGGACGAACAAGAGGTGGCCGGCGATCCGGCCTCAGCGGTGCTGAGGCTGGCGGAAGCGACGGGCGCCGTGGTGAGCTCGGGCTCCACCAGCACCTTCATCGGGACGCCCGACGGGCGGCTGTGGCGCTCGGACGAGGGCAACGCCGGCCTGGGCGTGGCCGGATCGGGGGATGTCAAGGCCGGCATCACCGTGGGGCTGTGCGCACGCGGGGCGGAGCCGGCGCAGGCGGCGGTGTGGGCGGCGCACCTGCACGGCGCCGTCGGAGGCCGCCTGGCGTCGCGGTTCGGCCCCACCGGCTACCTGGCGGGGGAGCTGCCCGCGGAGATCCCGCAGACGCTGCTGGAGATCGGCTGAGGCTCCGCCGAGGCCTCAGAGGACCTTGGCGAAGAAGTCCCGCGTGCGCTGCTGCTCAGGGGCGTCGATGACCTGCGCCGGCGCCCCCCGTTCGACGATGATGCCGTCGTCCATGAAGACCACCTGGTCCGCCACTTCGCGGGCGAAGCCCACCTCATGGGTGACCACGATCATGGTCATGCCGCTTGCGGCCAGCGCCTGCATGACGGCGAGGACCTCGCCGACCAGCTCGGGGTCCAGCGCGGAGGTGGGTTCGTCGAAGAGCATCAGTTCCGGTTCCATGGCCAGCGCCCTGGCGATCGCGACGCGCTGCTGCTGACCGCCGGAGAGCTGCGACGGGTAGTGCTCGGCGCGGTCCGAGAGCCCGACGCGCTCGAGCTGGGCGCGGGCCAGCCTCTCGGCCTCCGCACCGGCCAGCTTGCGCACCTGGCGCGGCGCCTCCATCACGTTCTCCACTGCGGTCATGTGCGGGAAGAGGTTGAACCGCTGGAACACCATGCCCACCTTGGCGCGTTGGGCGGCGATCTCCTTGTCGCCCAGGCGGTGCAGGCGTCCGTTGACCTCACGCAGGCCCATCAGCTCACCGTCGACGTACATGCGGCCGGCGCTGATCTGCTCCAGTTCGTTGATGCAGCGGATGAGGGTGGACTTCCCGGAGCCCGACGGGCCCAGGATCACGCACACCTCGCCCCGTTCCACGGTGAGATCCACGCCCTTGAGCACGTGCAGGTCGCCGAACAGCTTGTGCACGGCCCTCGCCTCCACCATGGCGGTCACGGGGTCACCTCCTGGTTGGGGTCGGCGTGGACGGTGCCCGAGGCGAGGATGGCCTGTTGCCGCTTGGACATGGCCTTGGCGGGCTTCTGCCGCGAGGTGGTGTCCGTGTCGAAGCCCCGGCCGTAGTACGCCTCCAGGTAGGACTGCCCGACCATCAGGATGGACGTGACCACGAGGTAGTAGATCGCGGCGACGATGAGCAGGGGGACCGGGAGGAAGTTCCGGTTGCCGATCGCGTTGGTGACGAAGGTGAGCTCCAGGCTGAAGGGGACCGCCAGCACCAGTGAGGTGGTCTTCAGCATGGAGATGGTCTCGTTGCCTGTGGGGGGCACGATGACGCGCATGGCCTGCGGAATGATGATCCGGCGCAACGTCGTCGAGCGCCTCATCCCCAGTGCGGTGGACGCCTCCCACTGCCCCTTGTCCACCGAGTTGAGGCCAGAGCGCACGATCTCGGACAGGTAGGCGCCCTCGTTGAGGCCGAGCCCGAGGACGGCCGCGACACCCGCGTTGATCACGTCCTGGGTGGTGAACTCGAAGAACTCGGGCCCGAAGGGGATGCCCAGGCTGAGCCTGGGATACAGCACCGGCAACAGGCCCCAGAACACCAGTTGGGTGTAGACGGGCGTGCCCCGGAAGAACCAGATGTAGACCCAGGCGACGCCGCGGAGGATCGGATTGGTGCCCATCCGCATGATGGCGGTGGTGACCGCGAGCGTGATGCCCAGCGCCATTGCGCCGACGGTGAGGAGCAGGGTCCAGCCCATGCCGGAGAGGATCCGCGGGTCAAGCAGATGCCCGGCGACCACGTCCCAGCGGTAGTTGGGGTTGGTCAGCAGGCCATGGATCAGCATGGCCAGGAGCACCAGGATGATGCCCGCCCAGAGCCACAGGCTTGGCCTGGGGACGGGGCGGGCGCGGATCAGCTCCGGCGTGGGCGGAGGCATGCTCAGGCCTGCGGGTGGATCTCGGCGGTCTCAAGAGCCGCGTCGGTCACGCCCCAGCTGTCCAGGATGTCGCCCCAGGTGCCCGTGTCCATCAGATGCTGGACGGCGCCCTGAATGGCCGCGGTGAGCTCGGCGTCGTCCTGGGCCACGACGATGCCCTGCGGGGCGGCGTCGCGGACCCCGCCCACGACCTCGAGCTGATCGTTGGTGAGCGCGACGGCGTAGGAGGCCACCGTCGAGTCCGCGTAGAACGCCGCGACCTTGCCGCCGACGAGGTTCGTGGTGACGTCGGACTGCTTGGCGTAGGGGAGGACCTCGATCGGCTCGTTGCCGTCTGCCTCGCAGGCCTCGGTGAACGCGGCGAGCTCCTCCTCCTGCCAGGTGCCGGTCTGGACGCCGATGGTCTGCCCGCACAGCTCGTCGGGGTTGAACCCGTCCGGGTTGCCCGACTTCACCGCGAAGCTGGAGCCCACCGTGATGTAGGAGATCATCGTGAAGTTGGCGGTGCGCTCCTCCGTGACGGTGAACGACGAGATGCCGATGTCGTACTTGGTGCCGATGCCCGGCAGCAGGGAGGCGAACTCGCCGTCGACCACTTCGGTCTCGACGCCGAGTACCCGCCCGATGGCCTTGCCGAGGTCGACGTCGTAGCCGATGGCCGTGGTGAGGTCTTCGGCCCGGAACTCCGCGGGGGCGTAGTCGATGGCGGCGCCGATCGTCAGGGTTCCCCTGTCGCGGATCTCCGCCGGCAGGAGGGCGGCGAGGTCGTCGACCTTCGCGACACCGGAGACGTCGTGGGTGCGGTCTGAGGAGTCCGTGGACCCTGATTCGGACTCGGTGGTGGCCGGGGCGCTGCAGGCGCTCACGGCGAGGGTGGCCAGCAGGCCGGCGGCGAGAATGCGACGCATGAGGGTCCTTCCAGGAATTGCTCTCTTCAAGGTCTAGAGGTTAATGCACGCTCCCGCGCGGCCCGCCACCGCCCTCCGACGGTGGGACCTGGTGCCCGGCCCGCCGCCGCCGACCCGGTCGATTTGGGGCTCCGGATGGGGCTGGGTATAGTTCGTCAGGCCGAAGACCGCAGGTGGCTCCCCAGCCATAACGCCGCAAGGCTCCCGCGCAGGTGTACGTGATCAGCTTCCCGAGTCCCTCGGATCGCCCCGCGCCGCCGGCGTCGGGGCGTTTTTTGCGTCGGCGGGGCTTCGGCCCTCCTTCCGCCCACCCGGGTGGAGGGCGGATGTTTCACCGGAAGGAGACCACATGGCGAGGCCGGACAAGGCTGCCAAGGTCGCAGACCTCACTGAGCAGTTCAGTAACTCTGCGGCGGCAGTTCTCACCGAGTATCGCGGTCTCACCGTCAAGGATCTGAAGACACTTCGTCGATCCCTCGGTGAGAACGCCACCTACGCCGTTGCGAAGAACACCCTTGCGGCGATCGCGGCCAAGGAAGCCGGTATCGAGGGCATCGAAGGTACCCTCACCGGCCCCACCGCCATCGCGTTCGTCAACGGTGACATCGCCGCCGCCACCAAGGGGCTGCGTGACTTCGCAAAGGCACATCCGTCTCTGGCAATCAAGGGTGGTGTGCTCGAGGGCAAGTTCCTCGACGCGCAGGCCGTGCTGAAGCTCGCGGACCTCGAGTCCCGCGAGGTCCTGCTGGCCAAGATGGCCGGCGCAATGCAGGCCAACCTGGCCAAGGCCGCTTACATGCTGGCCGCCCCGCTGTCGCAGGGCGCCCGTCTGTTCGGTGCTCTGCAGACCGCTGCCGAGGCCAACCCCTCCCTGATCGGTGGCACCGGCTCCGCGCCGGCCGCCGAAGCCACGGACAACACCCCCGCCGCTGATGCGGCACCCGTTGCAGCTGACGCTGCGGAGTGATCCGTTGCAGCACCCGCTGCGATCACAGTTTTCAACGAAAGGAACGCCCACCATGGCGAAGCTCACCACTGACGAGCTCCTTGACGCCTTCAAGGAGATGACCCTCATCGAGCTCTCTGAGTTCGTGAAGATCTTCGAGGACACCTTCGGTGTCACCGCTGCCGCGCCGGTCGCCGTCGCGGCTGCCGCCCCTGCCGCCGGCGGCGACGACGCCGGTGCCGAGGAAGAGGTCTCGGACAAGGTCGACGTCATCCTGACCGCCGGCGGCGACAAGAAGATCGCCGTCATCAAGGAGGTCCGCGCGCTGACCTCGCTCGGTCTGAAGGAGGCCAAGGACCTCGTCGAGGGCGCCCCCAAGGCCGTCCTGGAGCAGGTCGACAAGGAGACCGCTGCCAAGGCCAAGGAGGCCCTCGAGGCCGCCGGCGGCAGCGTCGAGCTCAAGTGATCTGAGCCCCGGCTCAGCTCGGCTCACGGCCCGTCCCCAGTGGGGGCGGGCCGTTGCGCGTCCCCGGCTCCGGATGCCTGGGGCTGAGGGTTGCGCCCCGCGCCCCGCCCGCTATCATCAGGATCAGAAGAGATCACCGTGGATCGAAGTCGACCGCAGGGCCCGTGAGGCCTGCGGTAGTTGCCGTCCTGTGCATCTTGCTCTATAGTGGTTGTTTGCCCAGCTATGCGTTGCGCCCGTGATTTGACACGGGAATTTCGCCATGCACGGAAAACCTGCTTCAAGCGTTCTTGGAAGGACCGAATCTTGGCCGCCTCGCGCTCTGCGTTGAAGAACACCAATGTCGTCTCATCCACCGGCCGAATCTCCTTCGCGAAGATTCATGAGCCGCTCGAGGTCCCAAACCTCCTGGATTTGCAGATTGACGCCTATAACTGGCTGATCGGAAACGACGCCTGGCAGAGGAGGGTCGCGGACCAGTTGGCCGCCGGCCGCACCGACGTCAACACCCGGTCCGGACTGGAGGAGATGTTCGCCGAGATCTCGCCCATCGAGGACTTCAACGAGACGATGTCGCTCTCGTTCCGCGACCACCGCTTCGAGTCCCCGAAGTGGACCATCGAGGAGTGCAAGGACCGCGACGTCACCTACGCCGCTCCCCTCTTCGTCACCGCTGAGTTCGTCAACAACGACACCGGCGAGATCAAGAGCCAGACCGTCTTCATCGGGGACTTCCCGCTGATGACGGACCGCGGCACCTTCATCATCAACGGCACCGAGCGCGTCGTGGTCTCCCAGCTCGTCCGCTCGCCGGGCGTCTACTTCGAGCAGACCCCCGACAAGACGTCCGACAAGGACATCTTCTCCTGCAAGGTCATCCCGTCGCGTGGTGCCTGGCTCGAGTTCGAGATCGACAAGCGCGACATGGTGTTCGTGCGCCTGGACCGCAAGCGCAAGCAGAACGTCACCGTGCTGCTCAAGGCCCTCGGCTGGTCCGAGGACAAGATCCTCGAGGAGTTCGGCGAGTACGAGTCCATGCGGCTGACGCTGGAGAAGGACTCGGTCAAGACCCAGGACGAGGCGCTCCTGGACATCTACCGCAAGCTGCGCCCGGGCGAACCGCCGGCGCGTGACGCGGCTCAGGCGCTGTTGGACAACTACTACTTCAACCCCAAGCGCTACGACACCGCCAAGGTCGGCCGGTACAAGATCAACAAGAAGCTGGGCCTCGATCTGCCGTACGACCAGCAGGTCCTGACCCTCGACGACATCGTCGGCGCCATCCGCTACATCGTGGCCCTGCACGAGCACCGCGAGACGCTCGGAGACCTCCAGGTGGAGGCCGACGACATCGACCACTTCGGCAACCGCCGCCTCCGCACCGTGGGCGAGCTGATCCAGAACCAGCTGCGCACCGGCCTCGGCCGCATGGAGCGGGTCGTCCGGGACCGGATGACCACCCAGGACATCGAGGCCATCACGCCCCAGACCCTGATCAACATCCGCCCGGTGACCGCTGCGCTCAAGGAGTTCTTCGGCACCTCGCAGCTGTCGCAGTTCATGGACCAGAACAACCCGCTGGCCGGCCTCACGCACAAGCGCCGGCTCTCGGCGCTGGGCCCCGGCGGACTCTCCCGTGACCGCGCCGGCATGGAGGTCCGTGACGTCCACCCGTCACACTACGGCCGCATGTGCCCCATCGAGACCCCTGAAGGCCCCAACATCGGCCTCATCGGCTCGCTGGCCTCGTTCGCCCGGGTCAACGCCTTCGGCTTCATCGAGACCCCGTACCGCAAGGTCGTCGACGGCATGGTCACCGACCAGATCGACTACCTCACCGCCGATGAGGAGGACCGCTACTCGATCGCGCAGGCCAACGCCCATGTCGATCAGTCCGGCCGCCTGACGGAGGAGAGCGTCCTCGTGCGCATCAAGCACGGCGACGTGGACCAGATCCACGCCTCCGATGTGGAGTACATGGACGTGTCCCCGCGGCAGATGGTCTCCATCGCCACGGCGCTCATCCCGTTCCTCGAGCACGACGATGCGTCCCGCGCACTCATGGGTGCCAACATGCAGCGCCAGGCCGTGCCGCTGATCCGCAACGAGGCCCCCATCGTCGGCACCGGCATGGAGTACCGTGCCGCGGTGGACGTCGGTGACGTGACGCTTGCGAAGAAGCCGGGTGTGGTCAGCTCCGTGTCTGCGGATCTCCTCGAGATCACCAACGACGACGGCACCTACCAGTCCTACAAGCTGGACAAGTTCGTGCGCTCCAACGCCGGCACCTGCATCAACCAGCGCCCGCTGGTGAAGCCGGGGGACCGTGTCGAGGTGGGCACCCCGCTGGCAGACGGCCCCTGCACGGATCAGGGCGAGCTGGCACTGGGGAAGAACCTCCTCGTGGCGTTCATGCCGTGGGAGGGCCTCAACTACGAGGACGCCATCATCCTGTCCCAGCGCATCGTCCAGGACGATGTGCTGACCTCGATCCACATCGAGGAGCACGAGGTGGACGCCCGCGACACCAAGCTGGGCGCGGAGGAGATCACCCGCGAGATCCCCAACGTCTCGGACGAGATGCTGGCGGACCTCGACGAGCGGGGCATCGTGCGCATCGGCGCCGAGGTCTCGGCCGGAGACGTCCTGGTGGGCAAGGTCACACCGAAGGGTGAGACCGAGCTGACGCCGGAAGAGCGCCTGCTGCGCGCCATCTTCGGCGAGAAGGCCCGCGAGGTGCGCGACACGTCCCTCAAGGTTCCCCACGGCGAGTCCGGCACCGTCATCGCGGTGCGCGTGTTCAACCGTGAGGACGACGACGAGCTCCCCCCCGGCGTCAACGAGCTGGTGCGCGTCCACGTGGCGCAGAAGAGGAAGATCTCCGACGGCGACAAGCTCGCCGGACGCCACGGTAACAAGGGCGTCATCTCGAAGATCCTCCCCATCGAGGACATGCCGTTCATGGAGGACGGCACCCCGGTCGACATCGTGCTCAACCCCCTCGGCGTGCCCTCCCGGATGAACATCGGGCAGGTGCTTGAGAACCACCTCGGGTGGATCGCCAAGACCGGCTGGGACGTCACGGACGTCCAGGAGGAATGGGCGGAGCGTCTGCGCGACGTCGGCCTCGGCCGCATGGAGGGCAACGCGAAGGTGGCCACCCCCGTCTTCGACGGCGCCAACGAATCGGAGATCGGCGGGTTGCTGGCCAACTCGCTGACCACCCGTGACGGCGAACGCCTCGTGGACTCCGGCGGCAAGGCGCGCCTGTTCGACGGCCGCTCCGGCGAGCCCTACCCGGAGAAGGTGGGCGTGGGCTACATGTACATGCTCAAGCTCCACCACCTCGTCGACGACAAGATCCACGCCCGCTCCACCGGCCCGTACTCGATGATCACGCAGCAGCCGCTGGGCGGTAAGGCCCAGTTCGGCGGACAGCGATTCGGCGAGATGGAGGTGTGGGCCCTCGAGGCCTACGGCGCCGCCTGGGCACTCCAGGAGCTGCTGACCATCAAGTCCGACGACGTCCCCGGCCGCGTGAAGGTCTACGAGGCCATCGTCAAGGGCGAGAACATCCCGGAGCCGGGTATCCCGGAGTCGTTCAAGGTTCTGGTCAAGGAGATGAAGTCGCTCTGCCTGAACGTGGAGGTCCTCTCGGACGACGGTCGGGTCATCGACCTGCGCGATTCCGAGGATGATCTCCGCTCGGCGGAGGATTTCGGCATCGATCTCGGTCGCCGTCCCGGAAGCGACAACTTCATGGACGTCGGTGAAGTCTGAGTGTTGCGCTCAGTCACCCCTCGGGCCTGACACGGTCCGAATCAACACCTCAGACTCACATCGAAACAGCGCCTACGCGTCACGCGTAGGGGAAAGAGAAGCAACGTGCTGGACGTGAACTTCTATGACGAGCTGCGGATCGGTCTCGCGAGCGCCGACCAAATCCGCGAATGGTCGCACGGCGAGGTCAAGAAGCCGGAGACCATCAACTACCGCACGCTGAAGCCTGAGCGCGACGGCCTCTTCTGCGAGAAGATCTTCGGTCCCACCCGGGACTGGGAGTGCTACTGCGGCAAGTACAAGCGGGTGCGGTTCAAGGGCATCATCTGCGAGCGCTGTGGCGTCGAGGTGACACGCTCCAACGTGCGCCGCGACCGGATGGGGCACGTCGAGCTGGCCGCCCCCGTCACGCACATCTGGTACTTCAAGGGTGTCCCCAGCAGGCTCGGCTACCTGCTGGACATCGCCCCGAAGGACCTGGAGAAGGTCATCTACTTCGCGGCGCACATGATCACCGCCGTCGACGAGGAGGCCCGTCACCGGGACCTCGCGTCTCTGCAGGCAAAGGTGGAGGTGGAGACCAAGCAGGTCGCCACCCGCCGCGACGCCGACATCGAGGCGCGCATGCGCAAGCTGGAGGAGGACCTCGCCCAGCTCGAGTCCGAGGGCGCTAAGGCGGACATCAAGCGCAAGGTCCGCGAAGCGGCCGAGCGCGAGGCCGGTCAGATCCGCACCCGCTCGCAGCGTCAGCTGGACCGCATCGACGAGGTGTGGCAGCGCTTCAAGACCCTCAAGGTCCAGGACCTCGAGGGCGACGAGATGCTCTACCGCGAGATGAAGAAGCGCTTCAGCAAGTACTTCGAGGGATCGATGGGCGCCGAGGCCATCCAGAAGCGCCTCCAGTCCTTCGACCTCCAGGCCGAGTCCGTGTCGCTGCGCGAGACCATCGCCACCGGCAAGGGCCAGCGCAAGACCCGGGCGCTCAAGCGCCTCAAGGTCGTCGCGGCGTTCCTGTCCGGCCAGAACCACCCGTCGGCCATGGTGCTCGACGTGGTCCCGGTGATCCCCCCGGACCTGCGCCCGATGGTGCAGCTCGACGGCGGCCGCTTCGCCACCTCCGATCTCAACGACCTCTACCGTCGCGTGATCAACCGCAACAACCGGCTCAAGCGCCTCCTGGATCTCGGCGCGCCCGAGATCATCGTCAACAACGAGAAGCGCATGCTGCAGGAGGCCGTGGACTCCCTGTTCGACAACGGCCGTCGCGGCCGTCCAGTCACGGGGCCGGGCAACCGCCCGCTGAAGTCGATCTCCGACATGCTCAAGGGCAAGCAGGGCCGGTTCCGCCAGAACCTGCTCGGCAAGCGCGTGGACTACTCGGGCCGTTCCGTGATCGTGGTGGGCCCGCAGCTGAAGCTGCACCAGTGCGGTCTGCCCAAGGCCATGGCGTTGGAGCTGTTCAAGCCCTTCGTCATGAAGCGCCTGGATGATCTCAACCACGCCCAGAACATCAAGGCCGCCAAGCGGATGGTGGAGCGCCAGCGCCCCGTCGTGTGGGACGTGCTGGAAGAGGTCATCGCCGAACACCCGGTGCTGCTGAACCGCGCACCGACGCTGCACCGCCTCGGCATCCAGGCCTTCGAGCCCCAGCTGATCGAGGGCAAGGCCATCCAGATCCACCCGTTGGTGTGCACCGCGTTCAACGCGGACTTCGACGGCGACCAGATGGCCGTGCACCTCCCGTTGTCGGTGGAGGCCCAGGCCGAAGCCCGCATCCTGATGCTCTCGACCAACAACATCCTGAAGCCGGCCGACGGCCGACCCGTGACCATGCCCACGCAGGACATGATCATCGGCCACTACTTCCTGACGCTGGTGCGTCCGGGGGCGGGCGAGGGTCGGACATTCTCGTCCCTGGCCGAGGCCATCATGGCGTTCGACCGTGGCTACCTGTCCATCGGCTCGAACATCAGGATCCGTCTCACCGGGGTCGTCGTCGAGGGCTCGACGCCCCGCGCCGACGGCTCCCTCATCGTGGAGACCACGCTGGGCCGGGCCCTCTTCA
The DNA here is from genome assembly GCF_014164725.1 of Tessaracoccus sp. MC1627. Lineage (NCBI taxonomy): Bacteria > Bacillati > Actinomycetota > Actinomycetes > Propionibacteriales > Propionibacteriaceae > Tessaracoccus > Tessaracoccus sp. MC1627. The sequence goes on from NZ_JACJGA010000002.1 coordinate 479,624, forward strand.
ACGAGGCGCTCCCGGACGACTTCGCCTTCGTGAACGAAGTGGTGGGCAAGAAGGTCCTCGGCGGCATCGTCAACGAGCTGGCCGAGCGCTACCCGAAGGTGGTCGTGGCCGCCGCGCTGGACAACCTCAAGGACCTGGGCTTCCAGTGGGCCACGCGCTCCGGGGTGACGGTGTCCATCGGGGACGTCCAGACCCCGCCGCAGAAGGCTCAGATCCTGGAGGGGTACGAGACCCGCGCGGCCAAGATCGACAAGCTCTACGAGCGCGGTACCGTGACCGAGGATGAGCGCCGTCAGGAGCTCATCGCGATCTGGACCGACGCCACGGCCGAGCTGACCGAGGCGATGAAGGCGAACTTCACCAAGGACAACCCCATCTTCATGATGGTGGACTCCGGGGCCCGCGGAAACATGACGCAGATGCGTCAGATCGCCGCCATGCGAGGTCTGGTGGCCAACCCGAAGGGTGACATCATCGCCCGCCCGATCAAGTCCAACTTCCGTGAGGGCCTGTCGGTTCTCGAGTACTTCATCTCCACCCACGGTGGACGTAAGGGTCAGGCCGACACCGCCCTGCGGACCGCGGACTCGGGCTACCTGACCCGTCGTCTGGTGGACGTGTCGCAGGATGTCATCGTCCGCGAGGAGGACTGCGGCACCGAGCGTGGCCTCATCCGGCCGATCGCGAAGTGGACCAAGCCGGGCGTCGGGGAGAACGGCAGGCCGGTGGCAATCGCCGCGGAGCCGTTCGCCGAGGGCGCCACGGTGGAGATGTCGAACGAGGTGGAGACGGCCGTCTATGCCCGTTCCCTCGCGGTCGACGCGCTCGACGCGAAGGGGGAGGTGCTGGTCAAGGCCGGCACCGACCTGGGCGACGAGGAGATCCACACCCTGGTGCAGGCAGGCGTGACCGAGGTCAAGGTCCGCTCCGTCCTCACGTGTGAGTCCGCGGTGGGCACGTGCGCCATGTGCTACGGCCGTTCGCTGGCATCGGGCAAGATCGTCGACGTCGGCGAGGCCATCGGCATCGTCGCGGCGCAGTCCATCGGCGAGCCCGGCACCCAGCTGACGATGCGTACCTTCCACACCGGTGGTGTGGCTGGAGACGACATCACGCAGGGTCTGCCGCGCGTCACCGAGCTGTTCGAGGCCCGTCAGCCCAAGGGCAAGGCCCCGATCACCGAGGCCGACGGCGTCGTGCGGATCGAGGACGGGGACCGGAGCCGCAAGATCGTCATCGTGCGCGACGACGGCGGCGAGGATCTCGAGTACCCGGTGGCGCGACGCGCACGCCTGGAGTTCGAGGACCACTCCGGCCACCGGACCCACATCGAGGACGGCGTGCATGTGACCATCGGTCAGCAGCTGACCGCCGGCCAGGTGGATCCCCAGGACGTGCTCCGCGTGCGTGGGCTGCGCAAGGTGCAGGAGCACCTCGTGCAGGAGGTCCAGCGCGTGTACCGCACGCAGGGCGCCCCCATCCACGACAAGCACATCGAGATCATCATCAGGCAGATGTTGCGCCGGGTCACGGTCATCGACTCGGGCGAGACGTCGATGATGCCGGGCGAGCTCGTGGACCGCGCGTCCTACGAGGCGGCCAACCGTCAGGCACTGACCGAGGGCGCAAAGCCGGCGGAAGGTCGTCCGGTGTTGATGGGCATCACCAAGGCCTCCCTGGCCACCGAGTCCTGGCTGTCGGCGGCCTCCTTCCAGGAGACGACCAAGGTCCTCACGGACGCGGCGATCCAGGGCAAGAGCGACACGCTCAAGGGCCTCAAGGAGAACGTCATCCTCGGCAAGCTGATCCCGGCCGGCACCGGCCTGGAGCGGTACCGCAACATCCGGGTGGAGCCCACCGAGGAGGCGCGAGCCAGCGCCTTCACGATGAGCTACGATCCCTACGATTACTCGTTCGGCTCTGACGTGGTCGGCCCCGCCGTCCCGCTCGACGAGATGGACTTCGGCGAGCTTCGCTGACGTCGGCCCATGTGCGGAGGGTCCTGGACTGAAAAGTCCGGGGCCCTCCGCCGCGTTTTTGACCATAGTGGGGCGCTGGAGTAACCTAAGTGGGCGTGCTCGGTTGCTCGGGCCCATATGTGCGTGCCCTGGCATGATCCTGGCGTTCTTATTCGTTGCGAAGAGACCAGACCTGTGCGGAGTTCGCACGGCAACTCGATGTGTCGTGAGGTTGGAAACGGTGACCCGGCCCCACGTCGAAGGGTTGCGCCAGGGATGACAAACGTCCACCCAGACAACGAAAGTGATACCAACAGGTGCCAACTATTCAGCAGCTGGTCCGCAAGGGCCGCACCGACAAAGTCTCGAAGAACAAGACGCCCGCGTTGAAGGGCTCGCCCCAGCGTCGCGGCGTGTGCACCCGCGTGTACACCACGACCCCGAAGAAGCCGAACTCCGCGCTGCGCAAGGTCGCTCGTGTGCGCCTGAGCTCCGGCATCGAAGTCACCGCCTACATTCCGGGCGTCGGCCACAACCTGCAGGAGCATTCGATGGTGCTCGTCCGCGGCGGTCGCGTGAAGGACCTCCCCGGTGTGCGCTACAAGATCATCCGCGGCTCGCTCGACACCCAGGGTGTCAAGGGTCGCAAGCAGGCCCGTAGCCGCTACGGCGCGAAGAAGGAGAAGTAATGCCACGCAAGGGTCCCGCCCCGAAGCGCCCGGTCCCCATCGACCCGGTGTACGGCTCCCCGCTCGTCTCTCAGCTGGTGAGCAAGATTCTGCTCGACGGCAAGAAGACCATCGCGCAGTCGATCGTCTACGACGCCCTCGAGGGCACCCGTGTCAAGACGGGCACGGATCCGGTGCAGACGCTCAAGCGCGCACTGGACAACGTCCGGCCCTCCATCGAGGTGAAGTCCCGTCGTGTCGGCGGCGCCACCTACCAGGTGCCGATCGAGGTCAAGCCCGGCCGCCAGAACACGCTGGCGATGCGCTGGCTGGTCAGCTTCTCCCGCGCCCGTCGCGAGAAGACGATGACCGAGCGCCTCATGAACGAGATCCTCGACGCCTCCAACGGTCTCGGTGCTTCGGTGAAGCGTCGCGAGGACACGCACAAGATGGCCGAGGCCAACCGCGCCTTCGCGCACTACCGCTGGTGATCGGTCGCCCCCGGGTTTCAACCCCGGGGGCCTTCACCGTCTACTACCCAGAGACATAAGGACTGCACAGTGACCGACCTTTCCAAGGTTCGCAACATCGGCATCATGGCGCACATCGACGCCGGCAAGACCACCACCACCGAGCGCATCTTGTTCTACACCGGCAAGACCTACAAGATCGGTGAGGTTCACGAGGGCGCCGCCGTGATGGACTGGATGGAGCAGGAGCAGGAGCGCGGCATCACGATCACGTCGGCCGCCACGACCTGTTTCTGGAAGGACCACCTGATCAACATCATCGACACGCCCGGGCACGTCGACTTCACCGTCGAGGTGGAGCGTTCGCTCCGCGTGCTCGACGGCGCTGTCGCGGTGTTCGACGGCGTGGCCGGCGTTGAGCCGCAGTCGATGACGGTGTGGCGTCAGGCCACCAAGTACGGTGTGCCGCGCATCTGCTACATCAACAAGCTGGACCGCACGGGCGCGTCGTTCGACCACTGCGTCCGGACCATCCGTGAGCGCCTCAACACCGATCCGGTGCTGCTGCAGCTCCCGATCGGCTCCGAGGGCGGATTCCTGGGTGTGGTGGACCTCGTCGAGATGCGTGCGCTCACCTGGCACGGCGAGACCACGATCGGTGAGGACTACACCGTCGAGGAGATCCCCGCGGACCTCAAGGAGGCCGCTGAGGCCGCCCACGCCGTGCTGATCGAGCGCATCGCGGACGTCGATGACGACATCATGGAGCTCTACATGGAGGGCGAGGAGCCCACGGTCGCGCAGATCAAGGCGGCCGTCCGCAAGGGCGTCATCTCCAACACGTTCACCGCTGTGGTGTGTGGCTCGTCGTTCAAGAACAAGGGCGTCCAGCCCCTGCTCGACGCCGTCAACGCCTACCTGCCGTCACCGCTCGACGTGCCCGCCATCGAGGGCTTCAAGCCCAACGACGAGTCGGTCCGCATGGAGCGTCACCCCGCCGACGACGAGCCGCTGTCGATCCTGGCCTTCAAGGTGGCCGCTGATCCGCACCTCGGGCGACTGACGTTCGTGCGCATCTATTCCGGTGTCCTCCACTCCGGTTCCCAGGTGCTCAACGCCACCAAGGGCCGCAAGGAGCGCATCGGCAAGATCTACCAGATGCACGCCAACAAGCGCGAGGAGATCCCCCAGATCGGCGCCGGCATGATCTGCGCGGTGATGGGCCTCAAGGACACCACCACGGGAGAGACCCTCTGCGACCCGGGGAACCCGATCGTGCTGGAGTCGATGACATTCCCCAACCCCGTCATCGAGCAGGCCATCGAGCCGAAGACCAAGTCGGACCAGGAGAAGCTGTCGCACGCGATCCAGCGCCTGGCCGAGGAGGATCCCACCTTCCGGGTGCACACGGACGAGGAGACCGGCCAGACCATCATCGCCGGCATGGGCGAGCTGCACCTCGATGTGCTGATCGACCGCATGCGCCGTGAGTTCAAGGTCGAGGCCAACATCGGCAAGCCGCAGGTGGCCTACCGCGAGACGCTTCGTCGCAAGGTGCAGAAGATCGAGTACACCCACAAGAAGCAGACCGGTGGGTCGGGTCAGTTCGCCCGGGTCATCATCGACTTGGAGCCGACGGAGCCGGGCTCGGGCTACGAGTTCGTCAACGCCGTCACCGGCGGACGCATCCCCAGGGAGTACATCCCCGCGGTGGACGCCGGCGTCAAGGATGCCCTGCAGTTCGGCGTCCTGGCCGGCTACCCGGTGGACAACATCAAGGTGACCCTCACCGACGGCGCCTACCACGATGTCGACTCCTCGGAGCTCGCCTTCAAGCTGGCCGGCTCGATGGCGTTCAAGGAAGCGGCCCGCAAGGCGGACCCGGCAATCCTGGAGCCCATCATGGCGGTCGAGGTCACCACGCCGGAGGACTACCTGGGCACGGTCATCGGCGACATCAACTCGCGCCGTGGCCACATCCAGGCCATGGAGGAGCTGCACGGCAACCGTGTGGTGCGGGCCCTCGTGCCGCTGTCGGAGATGTTCGGCTACGTGGGTGACCTGCGGTCGAAGACCTCGGGCCAGGCGTCGTACTCGATGGAGTTCGACTCCTACGCCGAGACGCCGAAGTTCATCTCCGAGGAGATCGTGGCGAAGTCTCGCGGAGGCGAGTGAGCTGCTGCGACGCACTGCGTCGCCACTGACGACGGATGGCCGGGGGAGACCCCGGCCATCCGCCGTCTCCGGGAGGGGTTCACCCTCGCCCGGTTTGACTGAGAACTAGGCTCCTATAGGATTGGTCAGGTATGCGTTTGGGCGCTAAGCTCAGATGCTGACCTCTCTAGAGGAACCATAAGCGACGCCCCGCAACCAGCGAGGCGAGATCCCAAGAAGGAGCCCTCGTGGCAAAGGCCAAGTTTGAGCGGACTAAGCCGCACTGCAACATCGGCACAATCGGACACGTCGACCACGGCAAGACCACTCTGACCGCGGCGATCACGAAGGTGCTCCACGAAAAGTACCCGCAGTGGAATGCTGTGTCGGCGTTCGATCAGATCGACAAGGCGCCCGAAGAGCGCCAGCGCGGTATCACCATCTCCATCGCGCACGTCGAGTACCAGACCGAGAAGCGTCACTACGCGCACGTCGACTGCCCCGGGCACGCCGACTACGTCAAGAACATGATCACCGGCGCCGCCCAGATGGACGGTGCGATCCTCGTCGTCGCCGCCACCGACGGCCCGATGGCTCAGACCCACGAGCACATCCTCCTGGCCCGCCAGGTCGGTGTCCCGGCCATCGTCGTCGCCCTCAACAAGTGCGACATGATCGATGACGCGGACGCTGACCTGATCGAACTGGTCGAGATGGAGCTCCGTGAGATCCTGACGGCTCAGGAGTTCGACGGCGACAACCTCCCGATCGTCCGCGTGGCCGCCTTCCCGGCGCTGAACGGCGACCCGAAGTGGTCCGAGAGCATCCTCGAGCTCATGGACGCCGTCGACGGGCACATCCCGCAGCCGGCTCGCGACACCGAGAAGCCCTTCCTGATGCCCGTTGAGGACGTCTTCACGATCACCGGTCGTGGCACCGTCATCACCGGCCGCATCGAGCGCGGCATCGTCAAGACGGGCGAGACGGTCGACATCATCGGCATCCGTGAGACCAAGCAGTCCTCCACGGTCACCGGTGTGGAGATGTTCCGCAAGATCCTGGACGAGGGTCGCGCGGGCGAGAACGTCGGCCTTCTGCTTCGCGGCACCAAGAAGGAAGACGTGGAGCGAGGCATGGTTGTCATCAAGCCCGGTTCCACCACGCCCCACACGGACTTCGAGGCCAACGTCTACGTGCTGGCGAAGGAGGAGGGTGGCCGTCACAAGCCGTTCTTCTCGAACTACTCCCCCCAGTTCTACTTCCGTACCACGGACGTGACCGGGGTCGTCCAGCTGCCTGCCGGCACCGAGATGGTCATGCCTGGTGACAACACCGAGATGACCGTGCACCTCAACAAGCCGATCGCCATGGAGGAGAACCTCAAGTTCGCCATCCGTGAGGGCGGCCGCACCGTGGGTGCAGGCAACGTCACCAAGATCATCAAGTGATCTAGTCTCCACGCCTGGCGAGGGCCGTGCAGCTTCGGCTGCACGGCCCTCGTCGCGTTCCCGGGCAAGGGAGGCTCAGCCCCGCTTCTGGATGGCCGCCCATTCATCCCGCAGGCCCACCGTGCGGTGGAACAGCATCGGCTCGTCCAGGTCTGCGGCGAAGTAGCCCAGGCGCTCGAACTGGACCACCTCACCGGGCCGCGCGTCGAGCAGTGCCGCCTCCACCTTGGCCCCGCCGAGCACCTCGCGTGAGTCCGGGTTGAGGTCGTCGAGAGCCTCACCCGTCGCGTCGCCGGGGGCCTCGGCCGAGAACAGCCGGCCGTACAGCGCCACGGTGGCCGACACCGCGTGCGGAGCCGACACCCAGTGCATCGTGGACTTGACCTTCCGGCCGTCCGGGGAGTTGCCGCCCTTCGAGGCCGGGTCGTAGGTGGCGAGCACCTCGACCACGTTGCCCTGTTCGTCCTTGACGACGTCGGTGGCGGTCACGAAGTAGGCGCCCCGAAGGCGCACCTCACGGCCGGGGGAGAGCCGGAAGTACTTGGGCGGGGGCACCTCCTGGAAGTCCTCCTGCTCGATCCAGAGATCGCCGCTGAACGCGACGCTGCGGGTGCCGTCCTCCGCTCGCTCCGGGTTGTTCGCCAGCTCGAAGTGCTCAACCACGGGCAGGCCCGCGTCGTCGACCGGCCAGTTGGTGATGCGCAGCTTGAGCGGGCGGATGACCGCCATCCGGCGCTGGGCCGTGGAGTTGAGTTCGCGCCGGACATAGCTTTCGAGGGCCTCGATGGACTGTCGAGAGTTGGTGCGGGTGGTGCCCACCTCTCGGCAGAAGGTGCGGATCGCGGTGGGCGGGTAGCCCCGGCGGCGCAGGCCCCGCAGGGTGGGCATCCGGGCGTCGTCCCACCCGTCGACGACGCCGTCCATGACCAGCTTCGCCAGCCGCCGTTTGGAGGTGACGGTGTGGGTGAGCTCGAGGCGGGCGAACTCGTATTGTCGCGGGGGCTCCTCGACGCCCAGCTGGGTCAGGAACCAGTCGTACAGGGGGCGGTGTGATTCGAACTCGAGAGTGCAGATGGAGTGGGTGACGCCCTCGATGGCGTCGGACTGGCCGTGCGCCCAGTCATAGGTGGGATAGATCGCCCAGTCGTCGCCCGTGCGGTGGTGCGTCACGCGCCGGATCCGGTACATGATGGGGTCGCGCAGCTGCATGTTCTCGTGGGCCATGTCGATCTTGGCGCGCAGCACCCTCGAACCATCCGAATACTCACCGGCGCGCATGCGCCGGAACAGGTCCAGGTTCGCCTCGGGGGAGCGGTCGCGGAAGGGCGAATTCACCCCTGGCTTGCCGAAGCCACCGCGGCCGGCCGAGATGGCCTCGCCGTCCTGATCATCGACGTAGGCGAGGCCTGCGCTGACCAGCCGCTCGGCCCACGAGTACAACTCCTCGAAGTAGTCGGAGGCGTAGCGCACGTCTGCAGGCTCGTAGCCGAGCCACTCGATGTCCTCGACGATCCCCTCGACGAAGCTGGTGTCCTCGGTCTCCGGGTTGGTGTCGTCGAGGCGCAGGATGCAGATGCCGCCGAAGTCCGCAGCCACCCCGAAGTCCACGACGATCGCCTTGGCGTGCCCGATGTGGAGGTATCCGTTGGGCTCGGGAGGGAATCTCGTCTGGACCCGGCCGCCGCGTTTCCCTGCCTGGACGTCCGCGTCCACGGCCTCGTAGATGAAGTTGGAGGGCATGGCGGAGGGCTCGGTCATGCGGGTAAATTAGCACGCCACCCGCGGTGGGGCCGGTCAGCCGGTGGTGGCGATGAGGTGGTTGATCCCCATGATGAACGCGATGGGGATGGCCACCATCGCGGCCACCAGCAGGGCCACGAGAACGGCGACGCCGATCCAGTACCGGACGGAGGCCTGACGCACCAGTTCCCGGTTCTCGATCGTGCGGTTCAGGAGCTTCAGGTTCATCTTGTTGGCGCGGTACGCGGCGTCGAAGAACGCGCCCACGAAGGGGACCATGCCCAGGGCCCAGTCCAGCAGTGAGTTGGTGCCCATCCGGAGCAGAACCGGCAATGGAGCCCGGAGCCGGATGGCGTCGGCCATCACCACGCTGCCGAATGCCGCTCCCACGGCGGTGCCCGCCCAAGGGATGAAGGAGAGGAACGGGTCCAGTCCGACGCGGACCTTGGTGCCGGGGATCTGCACGAGATCGTCGAGGAAGTAGCTCAGGGTGCGCGTCATCTGGGCGGGCTTCGGCGGAGGATCTGAGGCGAGGTAGCCGCGGATCCGTCCGCGTGCAGCGTCGTCGACCGCGTCCCGCGCGTGCTGGAGCGCCTTGGCTGGGGTGGGGCCCGGTTCGGTCGTCATAGCCCCAAGGATGCCCGATAGGGTGAACTCCCATGAGCGCTACACCCACCCCGGCCCGGACCCGTGTCGCCCCGTCGCCCACCGGCGACCCGCACGTCGGCACCGCTTTCATGGCTTTGTTCGACCTCGCCTGGGCTCGAAAGACCGGCGGGGCGTTCGTGCTCCGGATCGAGGATACGGATCAGGCCAGGCTGGTGGAGGGCAGCGAGCAGCAGATCTACGACTCGCTCGAGTGGCTTGGGCTGCAGGCCGATGAGGGGCCGCATCTCGGAGGCGATTTCGGCCCGTATCGTCAGTCGGAGCGGCTGGACACCTACCGCCCGTTCGTCGAGCAGCTCCTCGCTGACGGCCACGCCTACCACTGCTGGTGCTCCTCGGAGCGCCTGGCGGGCCTGCGGAAGGAGCAGGAGGCGCTCAAGCTGTCGGTGACCGGCTACGACCGGCTGTGCCTGGGGAAGACCCGGGAGGAGAGGGCGGCGCTGCCGGGCTTCTCCGAGACCCCGGTGGTGCGGATGCTGATTCCCGACGACGCGCCGCTCGAGTTCGAGGACATCGTCCGCGGGACGGTCAAGGCGCCCCGCCCGGACGACCAGGTCATCCTCAAGGCCGACGGCTTCCCGACCTACCATCTCGCGGTGGTCGTCGACGACCACCTCATGGGGATCGACACGGTGGTGCGCGGCGAGGAGTGGATCTCCTCGACGCCGAAGCACGTGCTGCTCTACGACTGGCTGGGCTGGAAGCGGCCGGCGTTCGCCCACATGCCGCTGCTGCGCAACACGGACAAGTCCAAGATCTCGAAGCGCAAGAACCCCGCCGCGCGGCTGATGTGGTTCAAGGAGCAGGGATATCTGCCCGAGGCCGTGCGCAACTTCCTCCAGCTGCTCGGCTACGCGGGAGACGAGGAGTCCGAGGTGTCCACCTTCGAGCAGTTCGTCGAGGGATTCTCCTGGTCCAAGGTCAACACAGTGGGCCCCATCTTCGATCTGAAGAAGCTGGATTGGCTCAACGGGCACTACATCCGGAGCCTGTCCGCCGAGGAGCTGGCGTCGCGGATCCTTGAGTTCGAGGCGGACTGGGCGCCCACCGGGGCCGAGGCCGCCCTGCTGCGCAGCGCCGTGCCGCTCATTCAGGAGCGCCTGGTGCTGCTGAAGGATGCGCGGCCCCAGCTGGACTATCTCTTCGCCGTCGACGAGGCGCTGGTGATCGACGACGACGCCCTGGCCGGCCTCGCTGAGAACGCGGCTGAGGTGCTGGACGCGGCCATCGCCGTGGCGGAGTCCGTGCCGTTCTCGACCGACGCCATCCAGGCGGGGTTGCGGGAGCGGATCGTCGAGGGGATGGGCATCAAGCCCAAGTTCGCCTTCGCCCCCATCCGCGTGGCGATCTCGGGCCGGAAGGTCTCACCGCCGCTGTTCGAGTCGATGGAGCTGTTGGGCAGGGAGTCCTCGCTCGCCCGCCTCCGAGCTCTGCGCGCCTCCCTCTGACGGGCATCGTCTGGCACGGCGTGACTTGAGCCGAGGGCGCTCAACTTGGACTTGACTCACGTGTTGAGCGAGGTACACTCAACTTGAAACCAAGTCCGGCACCCGATGAATTCAGAAAGGAACGCACAATGCCTGGCTTCGACCCCTTCCGCGACATCGACCGCCTTCTCGGCGACGTCACCCGCACCCCGGCGTCAGTCGCGATGCCCATGGATCTCTACCGCACCGGCGACGAGTTCGTCGCGCACATCGACCTGCCCGGTGTGGACCCCGCCAGCATCGACATCGACATGGACGGCGCCACCGTCACCGTCCGCGCCGAGCGCACCTCGCCCGCCCAGGACGAGGGCGCCCAGTGGCTGACCCGTGAGCGCGCCGTCGGCACCTTCGCCCGCCAGCTGACGCTCGGCCGCGGGCTCGCGGTGGACAAGATCAGCGCCTCGTACTCCGACGGCGTCCTGACCCTCACCATCCCCGTCGCCGAGACCGCCAAGCCCCGCAAGATCGAGGTACAGCACTCCGCGAAGATGAATCAGATCGAGGGCAGCGTCGAGACCGACGCGGCACAGCCTGAATCCTGACCGCGGACAACGACGGCGGGGCGCTCCACCCAGGGGCGCCCCGCCGTCGTGCGTGCCGGGTCAGCCGCGACCGTGACGGGTGGTCCACCCGGACAGGTCGGGTCCCTTGGGCACGATGCTGAGCGGGTTGAGGTCCGTGTGCACAACGTAGTAGTGCCGCTTGATCTGCTCGAAGTCCACGTTGGTGCCGAAGCCCGGCGTCTGGAAGAGGTCGCGGGCGTACCCCCACAGGTTCGGCAGCTCCGAGAGCTTGGAGCGGTTGCACTTGAAGTGGCCGTGGTAGACGGGATCGAAGCGCACCAGCGTCGTGAACAGGCGCACGTCGGCCTCGGTGATCGAGTCCCCCATCAGGTAGCGCCTGTCCGCCAGCCGTTCCTCCAGCCAGTCCATCGCCGTCCACAGCCGGTCGTAGGCCGCGTCGTAGGCCTCCTGGGACCCGGCGAAGCCACACCGGTAGACGCCGTTGTTGACCTCCGTGAAGACGCGCTGCATCACCTCATCCATCTCGCCCCGCAGGCCCTCGGGCCAGAGGTCCGGCGCATCGGGCTTGTGGAAGGACCGCCACTCGAAGAACAGGTCCTCGGTGATCTGGGGGAAGTTGTTGGTCACCACCATCCCGGTGGGCACGTCGACGATGGCGGGGACCGTGATGCCACGGGGGTAGCCGGGGAAGCGCCTCTCGTAGGCGTCCTTCAGGCGGGGGATCCCGAGCACAGGGTCCACCTCACCGGGATCGAGGTCGAAGGTCCAGGAGTCGGAGTCGTGCGTGGGGCCTGGGGTGCCCAGCGAGATCACGTCCTGCAGGCCCAGGAGCTCGCGGACGATGATGGCGCGGTTGGCCCACGGGCACGCGTAGGCCGCGACCAGCCTGTAGCGCCCAGGCTCGACGGGGTAGTCGTCGGTGCCCGGACGCGGATCGGCGACGATGCGGGTCTCGATGTAGCGGGAGTCGCGGGTGAACTCGCGTCCCTTGACGGAGTAGACGCCGCCTGCTGAGTGTTCAGTGTGCTCGGTCATGGCCCCAGGCTAGCCGCCGGTTCGGAGCCGCCAGGAACGGTCAGCCGCGCAGCCAGGCCCGGATGGTGCTGACCCGCTGGTCCACCTCCGCCTGCGAGGCCTGCGCCAGCGGCGGCCCGCCGCACTCTCGACGGAGGTCCGCGTGCACGTGGCTGTGCGGAACGCCCTTGTGCCGCGCGAACTGCGCCACCAGCGAGTTCAGCTCCTTGCGCTTCGAGGCGATCGCCCGGTGCAGAGCCACCTCGGGCTCGGCCTTCCGGTCGTCGCGTTCACGCCGCCGGAGCTGCCGACGCTGCCGGTCGGCGAGGAGGGCGCTGACCTGGCTTGGCTCGAGCAGGCCGGGCAGGCCGAGGTAGTCGTGCTCGTCGGCCGAGGTGGGCTCGGCATGCATGCCGAAGGCCTGCGAGTCGAACAGGACGTGATCGAAGGTCGCGGAGGATTCCAGCGCCTCGAACTGGCCGAGCAGGTCGTCGGCGGTCGTCTCGCTGCGATTGGCCTGCTCGATCAGCGCCTCCGTCTCGGCCCAGATGTCGACGTCGTCGCCCTTGGGCTTACCGAGGACGTGATCGCGCTGCCGCTCGAGGGTCGCGGCGTGGGCGAGCAGCACCGGGACCGTGGGGAGGAAGACGGTGGCCACCTCGCCCCGTCGTCGGCTGCGCACGAACCGGCCGACGGCCTGCGTGAAGAACAGCGGCGTGGAGGTTGCGGTGGCGTAGACCCCGACGGCCAGGCGGGGCACGTCGACGCCCTCCGAGACCATTCGCACGGCCACCATCCACCGCTCGTCGGACGAGGCGAACGTCTCGATGCGGGTCGTGGCCTTGGCGTCGTCGGAGAGCACGACGCAGGGCTTGCTGCCCGTGAGGTCGTGTAGGAGCCGGGCGTAGGCGCGCGCGGTGGTCTGGTTGGTGGCGATGACGAGGCCCCCGGCGTCGGGGACGTGGCGGCGGACCTCGCTGAGTCGCCTGTCCGCCGCGCGCAGCACCGCCGGGATCCATTCGCCGGTGGGCGACAGGGCGGTGCGCCAGGCGTGGGCGGTGAGGTCCTTGGTCATCGGGACGCCCAGGTCGGCGCCCAGCTCGTCGCCGGACTTCGTGCGCCACCGCATCTGCCCGCCGTAGTTCATGAACATCACCGGCCGCACGACGTGGTCGGCCAGGGCCTCGGTGTAGCCGTAGGTGTAGTCGGCGCGCGACTGCTGCACGCCGGGGGCGATGTCGTCATAGGCGACGAACGGGATGGGGTGGTCGTCCGAACGGAAGGGGGTGCCCGTCAGCGCGACCCGGCGGGTGGCGTGGGTGAACGCGTAGGAGATCGACTCGCCCCAGCTCTTGGAATCGCCCGCGTGGTGGATCTCGTCGAAGATGACCAGGGTCTCCTTCGAATGGCACAGCGCCTCGTAGACGTAGGAGCGGGCCGCGACCCCCGCGTACGTGACGGCCGACCCGTGGTACTCCTTCGCACGGCCCCGCCGCGACGACCCACCCAGCCCCGGGTCCAGCTGGATCCCGACCCTGGCGGCGGCGTCCGCCCACTGCACCTTGAGGTGCTCGGTGGGGGTCACCACGACGATGCGGCGCACCGTCCGCGACGACAGCAGGGTCAGCGCGACCCTCAGCGCGAACGTGGTCTTGCCTGCTCCGGGGGTGGCCACGCAGAGAAAGTCGCGGGGCTGGTCCCGCGCGTACTGCTCAAGCGCCGCGGCCTGCCAGGCCCGCAGCGACGACGCGGTACCCCACGCCGCCCGTTGCGGGAATGCGGGGGACAGGTGGTCCAGGGCGGAGGAAGACATACGGTCGGTGACTCTAGCCGCCGGGTGCGCCGTGACCCAAGCCCCGACACGCCGGGCAGGGCGTTCAGCCGGCTTTTCCCGCGCGGAGGGATTCGTAGGCGGCGAGCGCGCGGGCTCGGCCGTCGGCGAGCGAGATGACGGGCTCGGGTCGATCGGCGAGGTCGACGTGCCAGGACAGTGGGGCGGCCGCGGCGAAGTCCCGGGCGCCGTCGGCCTCCGGGGCGAGCCAGTGCGAGCGGTAGGCGGCTCGTGGGTCGAACTTGGTGGCCTGCGTGTCGGGGTTGAAGATCCGGAAGTAGGGAGACGCGTCGGGCCCGCAGCCCGCCACCCACTGCCAGTTCATCGCGTTGGAGGCGGCGTCCCAGTCGGTGAGCGTCCGCTCGAACCAGCCCAGCCCCACGCGCCAGTCGACGAGAAGGTGCTTGGTCAGGTAGCTGGCGGCGATCATCCGCACCCGGTTGTGCATCCGGCCGGTCGCCCACAGCTCCCGCATCCCCGCGTCGACCATGGCCACCCCGGTGCGGCCGCGGCGCCACAGCTCGGCCGCCTCCCCGTCGCCGTCCCACGGGAAGGACTCCCACTCCGGGCGCCAGCAGCGCTCGCCGAGGGTGGGGGACTCGTGGAACAGGTCGCGGGCGAACTCGCGCCAGGCCAGCTCGGAGAGGAAGCCCTCCACGCCGGGTCGTCCCTCGTGCCAGGCCGGGAGACACCGGTGCCAGATGGTGCGCGCGCTGATCTCGCCGACGGCCAGCGCATCGGACAGGCCTGAGGTGGCCGGGCGCCACGGGTCGTCGCGGTGCGCCTGGTAGTCCTCGACGGCCGCGTCCAGGAAGTCCTCCAGGCGCTGCACGGCGGCCGCCTCCCCGGCGTCGACGTGGCCGGCCACCACGTCCCAGCCGCGGCGCATCGCCGCCCGGGCCTCGGGCCAGTCCAGCGGGTCCGACCACGGCCAGGAGTCGGGCGGCCGGAGCTCCGGTGGCGCCACGGGTTGACGGATGTCCAGCTGCTTGAGCGCCTTGAAGAAGGGCGAGTACACGCGGAACGTGCCGCCCGAGCCGGTCCTCACGGAGCCGCGCGGCACCAGGTCCGCCAAGGGATGGAGGCTCAGCCGCGCGCCGGCCCGGGTGACCGCGTCGTCGAGGCCGTCGTCGGCGGCGAAGGGAAAGCCGACGGTGGTGTGGACCGATGCCGCATCAGTGTCGCGGATGACCGAGGCCAACACGTCCGTGGGGCGCCCCCGCCGCACCGTGAGCCTGCTGCCGTGGCGCCGGAGCTCGGCGTCCAGCGCGGGCAGGCTCAAGGCCTGTCGTTCGGCGGAGGCGGGGTGCGCGGCCGCCTCGTCGGGATCGAGGATGACGAGCGGCACGACGCTGCCCTCGGCGGCGGCGGCCACGAGGGCCGGATGGTCCTCGACGCGAAGTACTCGCCTGAACCAGCAGATGGTGGTCATCGGGTATCGAAGCTCCTTGATCGCCGCGGCCGGGGCGCGCGAGGGACGTGGGGCGAGTGTAGTGGCGGGGGTCAGGAGAAGCGCAGGAGCTGGCCGAGGTCCTTGACTCCCAGCTCCTGGGCCAGGGCCAGGTACAGCTCCGCGCAGGCCAGGGCGTCGACCACGGCATCGTGGCCGCGGTAGTGCGGCAGCCCGGCGCGTGAGCGGAGCTTCCAGAGCCTCAGCGCGTCGCGGGGGTGGTCCTCGTCGAAGCCCAGTGCCCGATGCCCGAGCGCCATCGTGTCCACGGCGGGCAGCTCGATGCTCACGCCGTAGAGGAGGCGCACCGCGGCGGCCAGGAACCCCACCTCGATCGCGGCATGGTGGGCCAGCAGCACCCTGCCGGTGAGGCGTTCGAACACGCGGTCCAGCGCCTCGGCGCTGGGGATGGCGTCGGCGAGCTCGTCGTCGGTGATCTGGTGGATGACGGCGGACTGGCCCACCTCGTGACCGGGGTTGACGTAGAAGTTGGTGGCGGTGCCGAGCGGGATACTCAGCCCCGTCACGTCGATCATCCCGACCGAGAGAATGTGGTCGGCGGCCGGGGTCAAGCCGGTGGTCTCGAAGTCGACGGCGAGCAGGGCCAGCTCGGAGATCGGGGTGCTTCGTGGCACAGGCTCGGCGCTGAGGTAGCGGCGCAGCGCGCCGTCGGGCACCTTGTCCGCGGCCCCCGCGTTGGTGCGGCGGAACGGCCACCTCATGAGATGAAGTGCGTCTGGAACGTCACGGTGAGCGCAGATCGGGCCTTGCCGACGATCGAGAAGGCGTCGCGCAGGTGGCGGCGCTCGAAGTCCGACAGGTCCCCGGGATCGATGTGGCTGTCAGGCTCCTTGCCGGCGGCCACCTGCCTCCCCTGGTGCTGGAGGCGCGTGTAGCCGAGGAACTCGTAGGCGTCGAGCAGGTTGTCCACCTCGGCGCCGTGCTCGGCCGCGGCCAGCAGCCGCCCCCGGGTGGAGACCTGCGGCAGCCCTTTGTGCAGCGCGTGGATGCGGGCCACGTCGACGATGGGGTTGATGCCGCCCAGCTTGATGTCGAGACGGTCGCGGTGCTGGCCCTTCTTCTCGACGACGAGGCCGCGGAGGAACCCGATCGGCACCTCGGCGTCGTTGGCGTGCTTGGCCAGGTGGCCGAGGAACCGCGTCGAGGACGGCGCGGTCCGCAGGATGCGCTGCTGGAGGGCCGTGTACAGCGTGTGGTCGCCGTGGACGGGGCGCATGTCGAAGAAGATCGAGGAGTTGAGGACGGCCTCCGACGTGGGGGCCGCGAGCCAGGAGACGAATTCGCGGCTCCACGCCGCCAGCGGTTTGCGCCACTGCGGGTTGGTGGCCATGGCATCGCCCTTGCAGCGGGGAAAGCCGCACTCGACGAGGGCGGAGGTCACCGATTCGGCCAGCTGCTCGAAGTAGGGCGCGTGGCCGGGCTCGTAGTCGTCGCTGAGGATCAGGGCGTGGTCCTGGTCCGAGGCGAGCGCCTGTTCCCCGCGGGCCAGCGAGCCCAGCGCCACCCAGCAGTAGGGCACCGGGGGGGCGCCGAGCTGCTCCTCGGCCAGCTCCAGCAGCCGTTGCCACAGCGCCTCCGTGGTCCGGCTCACGATCCGGGTGATGTCCTCGGCGGTGGCGTCCTGGCGCAGGAGGCGACCCACCAGCTTCGGTACCCTCCCCATGACGCGCGCCAGCGAGGCAGGGTCCGACTGCCGCGCCAGGTCCCCGACCACGTAGAGCGGGCTCGAGCGCTCCAACCGCATCAGATCGCCTGAGGTGACCATGCCGAGGACCCGGTCGCCATCCATCACCGGGAGGTGGTGGATCTTGTGCTCCACGAGGTTCAGCAGGACGTCCAGGGCGAGGGCGTCGTGGCTGATCGTGTGCGGCGCGGTGGACATGGACTCCGCCAGCGGCGACGAGGGTGCCACGGCCCGCGCGACCACCCGGCGCAGGTCCCGGTCGGTGAGGATGCCCACCAGGGCGTCAGCTTCAGTGACGAGGATGGCCGAGACGCGCGCCTCGTCCATCGCCTGGGCGGCCTCGCCGACGGTCGCGTCCGCCTGGATGGTGATGGGGGAGCGGGTGATCATCTCGGAGACGGGAACCTGCAGGACGGGGCCGCCCTCGGGGACCTGGCGGGTGGCATCGCTCAACCGCGACTCGGTGAAGTAACGCCGCACCTCCGGCACCGCGAGCAGCTCCCGGACCGCGTCCGGGGCGAACGACCACAGCAACGTGTCCTCGAGCGCGGTGAACGTGAAGCGGGACGGCCGCTCCTCGATGATGGACAGCTGCCCGAAGCAGGCGCCCTGCTCGTCGTGGTCGATGAGGTCGCCCCCGGCGTCGACGATCTCCACGGCCCCCGAGCGGACCAGGAACATCGCGGTGGGGGCGGAGCCGGCGGCGAGGATCACCGTGCCCCTGCGGACGTAGCGCCCGACGGCGCGCTTCGCGAAGGCGGAGATGCGGCCGGGAGGGAGCAGGGACCACGGCTCGCGGGCGGCCAGGAATTGGGTGATGTCGGCAAGCTCGGACACGGCGGATCCCCTTCGATCGTCGTTGCGCGCAGCCTACCCGTCGCCCCTGCGCCGGGCACGACTCGCCGTCTGAGTGGGGTCTCGGGTACCGGGAGGGCGCCGGGGTAGGGATGCGACGGCGTGTCGTGCACGGGGAGGGGGCGCTGGATAGGGTGAGGGGGAGTCTGGACGAGCCATGGAGGGCAGAGCAGTGTCGGAGATCGAGTCGTTCGCGCCGGGGTCGGGGCGACGGGTGCAGCCGAGGTCGCGGGTGGCCTCGGACGCCGCCGAGATCGACCTGAGCGGCACGTGGCGCTTCCGGTACTCCGCCCGGCCCGACCTGGCGCCCGACGGTGCCGCCGCCGTCGACCTCGACGACTCCGGCTGGGACCAGATCGACGTGCCGAGCCATTGGGTCCTTCAGGGTCGCGGCGACTGGGGCAGACCTGCCTACACCAACGTCAACTTCCCCTTCCCCGTGGAGCCCCCGCACGTCCCCGACGACAACCCCACCGGCGATTACCGCGTCGAGTTCGACCTGCCCGACGGCTTCGGGGACCGGGTGTTCCTGCGCTTCGACGGCGTGGAGTCCCTTGCCATCGCGTCCCTCAACGGCTCCCTGGTGGGCGTGGTGCGGGGGAGCCGGCTGGCCCAGGAGCTCGACGTCACCGACGAGGCCAGGCCCGGGCGCAACGTGCTCCGCGTGCGCGTCCACCAGTGGTCGGCGGCCAGCTACGTGGAGGACCAGGACCAATGGTGGCTGCCCGGCATCTTCCGGCCGGTGACCGTCCTTGCCCGCCCCGCTGCCGGGATCGACGACCTCTGGCTGCGCGCGGACTTCGATCCCGAGACCGGCGAGGGCACCCTGATGCCCGAGGTGCGCGCCGACGCCGCGGCGTTCCCGGTCACGATCAGTCTCGACGAGCTCGGCCTGGCCCACACCTTCGAGGCCCCAGGAGACGTTGCGCCGATCCCGGTGGGCGTCGTCGACCCGTGGAGCGCGGACCGGCCCCGCCTCTACGACGCCCGGGTGAGCAACGCCGCGGAGACGCGAACCCTGCGAGTGGGGTTCCGGCGCATCGAGATCGTGGGCCACGAGTGGCTCGTCAACGGCCGCAAGCTGCGTATCCGCGGCGTGAACCGGCACGAGTACGACCCCGACCACGGCCGGGTCTTCGATCGCGACCGGGTGCGCGCCCAGCTTCACCTGATGAAGCGCCACAACATCAACGCCGTGCGTACCTCGCACTACCCGCCCCACCCGGAGTTCTTCGAGCTGACCGACGAGGTGGGGCTGTGGGTGATCGACGAGTGCGACCTCGAGACCCACGGCTTCGAGCGCGGCGGGTGGGTGGACAACCCCACGGACGATCCCCGCTGGCGCGAGGCGCTCGTGGACCGCGTGATCCGGATGTTCGAACGCGACAAGAACCACCCGTCGATCGTCGCGTGGTCGCTCGGCAACGAGGCCGGCACCGGGGCCAACGCCGCCGCGATGGCCGCGTGGCTGCACCGCCGTGACCCCGACCGCCCCGTGCACTACGAGCCCGACTTCGAGGGCCGCTACACCGACATGGTCTCGCGCATGTACGCCACGGTGGAGGAGATGGAGGACCTGTCCGCCGGCACCGGCCGCAACCTCCGTGGCTCCGCGGGGCGCAGCGCCGTGCTCGCGGGCCGCCCCATGATCCTGTGCGAGTACCTGCACGCCATGGGCAACGGCGCCGGGGCGGTGGCCGAGTACGAGGAGCGCTTCGACGCGCTGCCCCAATGGCACGGCGGCTTCGTGTGGGAGTGGCGCGACCACGGGCTGCGCACCACCACACCCGACGGCGTGGAGTACTTCGGCTACGGCGGCGACTTCGGCGAGCAGCTCCACGACGGCTCCTTCGTCTGCGACGGCATGGTGCTCTCCGACGGGACCCCCACCACGATGCTGGCCGAGTACGCCGCGGTGGTGACCCCCGTGAAGCTCACCGTCACAGACGAGGAGCTCGGGGTGGAGAACCGACGCCACGACGGCGACACCAGCGATCTGCGCATCGTGTGGCGCGACGAGCTGGACGGCCTCGAGATCGCCTCGGGCGAGGTGGAGATCCGGCCGGTGGCCCCAGGGGAGCTGGTCTGCGTCGAGCTGCCGCCGTTCCACGCCCCCGAGGCCGGGGAGCTGTGGCGCACCGTCGAGGCCGTGATGGCCGACGGCGGGCCATGGGCGCCGGCCGGCCACGTGGTCAGCCGGGTCCAGTCACTCCTCGCCGAGGCGCCGCCCGCCCCGCGACACCCGGTGACCGGCGAGACGCCCACGCCCTCCGGCGGCGTCTACAACCTCGGCCCCGCCGCCTTCGACGCGCGCACCGGAGACCTCCTGGAACTCGCCGGCCGCGATGTCCGCGGCCCGCGGCTGGAGCTGTGGCGGGCCCCACTGAGAACGACTCGCTCGCGGGATTCAACTCCTACGTGGACGTGGAGGCCACCGCCTCGCGTGGCGTCGGCGCGCCCGCGCCGTCGTCGCTTGAGCAGTGGCGAGACGCAGGGTTGGACCGCCTGCACCGTCGGGTGATGTCGGTCACCCCTGGTCCCGGCCGCCTCACGGTCCTGCACCGCTACGCCCCCGCCGCCACCAGGCAGGCGGTCACCGTCGAGCTGATCTGGTCTCTCGACGGCGACGACCTCCGGCTTGATGCCTCAGCTGAGCCGACGAAGGACTGGGAGGGCACGTGGCCGCGGATCGGCCTCCACTTCGAGCTTCCCCTCGGGCTCACCCGCGCGGCCTGGTTCGGCACCGGCCCGCACGAAAACTATGTGGACTCCTCGACCGCCGCCCACGTGGGGGGATTCCGGTCGATGATCGAGGATCTGGTGGTGAACTACGCCGTCCCCCAGGAGAGCGGGCATCGGATGGAGCTGCGCGAGCTGAGCCTCCCCGAGCTGGGCCTCGCCCTCCACGCCGAGCGTGCCGGCGGGGAACTGCCCGGCTTCTCCCTGCGCGCCCACGACGCCCACCAGGTGGCGGCGGCCCGCCATCCGCACGAACTGGGGGAGCCCACCGCCATGCACCTCTACATCGACGCCCAGCAGCACGGGCTGGGCTCCCGATCCTGCGGGCCCGATGTGCGGCCGGAGTACATGCTTCGCCCCCGCGCAGCCGCGTGGTCCCTGAGGTGGGCGGCCGAGTAGCGCGCTATGTGGGGCCGGCCCCCGGCGGAATTCCTACGAGGAGTAGTATCAATTCCATCGTTGGCGACACCGCGGTGGCCGGCTCCTGGACGGAACCGCCCCGGTGCTCGGCCGACGTCGCTCGCCAGTGAGAGACACTCTTGATCCTTCTCACAGGGAGCACCATGACGGCCTCGGCCACCCTCCGCAACACCGACACCGCAGAAGACCCCTGGAGCGGTTTCCGCCCGGGGCCGTGGCAGCACAGCATCGATGTGCGCAGCTTCATCCTGAGCAACTTCACCCCGTACACCGGTGACGCCGCCTTCCTCACCGGACCCACGGAGAAGACGCTGCGCGTCTGGGAGACCCTGCAGCGGGACTTCCTCAGCGTGGAGCGCGCCCGTCGCGTCTATGACGTCGAGACCCACATCCCCGGCGACGTGGACGCCTTCCCCGCGGGCTACATCTGCGGCGACGACGATGTCATCGTCGGGCTGCAGACCGACACGCCGCTGAAGCGCCCCATGATGCCCGCCGGCGGCTGGCGGATGGTGGAGACGGCCATCCGCGAGGCCGGGCTGGAGCCCGACCAGCGGGTCAAGGAGATCTTCACCCGGTACCGCAAGACCCACAACGAGGCCGTCTTCGACATCTACACCCCCCGGATCCGCAAGGCGCGCAGCGCGCACCTCATCACCGGCCTGCCGGACGCCTACGGTCGCGGGCGGATCATCGGCGACTACCGAAGGGTGGCACTGTACGGGGTGGACCGCCTCATCGAGCAGAAGAAGGTCGACCTCGACGCAGTGGCCGGCCAGCCGTTCTCCGAGAACTGGGCCCGTTACCGCGAGGAGCACGCCGAGCAGATCAAGGCGCTCCAGAAGCTGAAGAACCTGGGCGACAGCTATGGCTTCGATCTCCGGCGCCCCGCCGCGACCTTCGTCGAATCCGTGCAGTGGACCTACCTCGCCTACCTCGCCTCGGTGAAGAGCCAGGACGGCGCTGCGATGAGCATCGGCCGGCTCTCCGGCTTCTTCGACGTCTACGCCGAACGCGACCTCGCAGCCGGCCTCCTCACCGAGGAGGGCGTGCAGGAGGTCATCGACGCGCTGGTCACCAAGCTGCGCATCGTCCGGTTCCTCCGCACGAAGGATTACGACCAGATCTTCTCCGGGGACCCCTACTGGGCCACCTGGTCCGACGGCGGGTTCGCCGACGACGGCCGCACCCTGGTGACGAAGACGTCGTTCCGGCTGCTGCAGACGCTGCGCAACCTCGGCCCCGCGCCGGAGCCGAACATCACCGTCTACTGGGACGCGGCGCTGCCGGCCGGGTACAAGGACTTCTGCTCGCTCATCTCGATCGAGACCTCCGCGCTCCAGTACGAGTCGGATCGGGAGATCCGGTGCCACTGGGGCGACGACACCGCCATCGCGTGCTGCGTCTCGCCCATGGCCATCGGCAAGCAGATGCAGTTTTTCGGCGCGCGGCTCAACACCGCCAAGGCGTTCCTGTACGCCATCAACGGCGGCCGGGACGAGATGACCGGCAAGACCGTGGTGGACGGCTATGCGCCCATCATCGGTGACCAGCCGCTGGACTTCGAGACCGTCTGGGCGCGCTACGACGAGATGCTCACCTGGGCCGTCGAGACCTACGTCGAGGCGCTCAACATCATTCACTACTGCCACGACAAGTACGCCTACGAGGCCATCGAGATGGCGCTGCACGACGACGAGATCGTGCGCACGCTGGGCTGCGGCATTGCCGGACTGTCCATCGTGGCCGACTCGCTCGCGGCCATCCGGTACGCCTCCGTCACCCCGGTGCGCGACGACACGGGCCTGGTGATCGACTACCTCACCGAGGGGGACTTCCCGAGGTACGGCAACGACGACGACCGCGCCGACGAGCTCGCCCAACTCGTGGTCTCCACCGTCATGGACAAGATCCGCGCCATCCGGCTCTACCGGGACGCAGTGCCCACCCAGTCGGTGCTGACCATCACCTCCAACGTCGTCTACGGCAAGGCCACCGGTGCCTTCCCCTGCGGCCACGCCGCCGGCACGCCCTTCGCGCCCGGTGCCAACCCGGAGAACGGGGCCGACACCCACGGGATGCTCGCCTCCATGATGAGCGTCGGCAAGCTCGCCTACGACGACGCACTGGACGGCATCTCGCTGACCAACACCATCACCCCCCAGGCGCTAGGCCGCACCGAGGGTGAGCGCGTCGCCAACCTGGTCGGCATCCTCGACGCGGGCATGGAGGAGGGGCTGTACCACGCCAACATCAACGTCCTGAACCGCGAGACTCTCCTCGACGCCATGGAGCACCCGGAGAACTATCCGCAGCTCACCATCCGCGTCTCGGGGTATGCGGTCAACTTCGTCAAGCTGACCCGCGAGCAGCAGCTCGACGTGCTCTCGCGGACCTTCCACGAGGCCCTCTAGGTGGCTCTGGCCTCCCCGGCGGCGCCCGCGGCGCGTCACGCCTCCATGCTCGGGGGAATCCCGACGGCGGAGGCGCTGGGCCGTTCGGAGCTCCTGGCCGCGCAGCGCGCCGGCGAGGTGGGCTCGGTGCACTCCTGGGAGCTGGTCACCGCCGTCGACGGTCCGGGCACGCGGATGACGACCTTCCTCGCGGGGTGTCCGCTGCGCTGCCTCTACTGCCACAACCCGGACACGATGGCGGCCTCGCGCGGGGTTCCAGTGCGGGCCGAGGACCTGCTGGCCCGGATCCGGCGCTACCGGGGCGTCTTCCGCGCCACGGGCGGCGGGATCACCCTCTCCGGCGGCGAGGTGCTCCAGCAGCCGGTGTTCGCGGCGCGGGTTCTGAGGGGTGCCAAGGAGATGGGCGTCCACACAGCCCTGGACACCTCCGGGTTCCTCGGCCGGCACGCCACCGACGAGCTGCTGGCCGACGTGGATCTGGTGCTGTTGGACGTCAAAGCGGGGGACGAGGCCACCTACCGGCGGGTGACGGGGCGGTCACTTGCCCCCACTCTGGAGTTCGGCCGACGGTTGTCAGGGCTCGGCATCGAGACGTGGATCCGGTTCGTCCTGGTCCCCGGCCTGACCGACGACCCCGCCACCATCGCGCCGATCGCCGAGTATGCTGCCTCACTCCCCGCGGTCGGGCGTGTCGAGGTACTCCCGTTCCACCAGATGGGCCGGCAGAAGTGGGCGGAGGCCGGACTGGAGTACTCCCTCGCGGACACGCGGGCGCCGTCGCCGGAGATGGTTGAGGAGGCGCGGGCGCTGTTCCGCGGCCGGGGGCTCGTGGTGTACTGACGCTCCCCTGCTGAGGGACCCCGCGATTTGGCGCCTCGCCCCAGGCATGCCAGAATGGTCCGGTTGCTCCGCGATGGGGTCGGCGTCCTTGGCGCCATGCCCCGCGAGTGAGGTCGAGCAGACGCCCAAGCGCGAGATGTGGCCTTCCTTCACCGGAAGGGTTGTCTTACCTTGCGGCTGAGGGCGCGACACTCCCGACCTCGGGGGTTGGGGTGACAAGGGTTTATACCCTCAAAGGAACGTGAAATTTCCACAGGGCTAGAAGTAAGGAACGACGTGGCTGGACAAAAGATCCGCATCAGGCTGCGGGCCTATGACCATGAGGTCATCGACAGCTCGGCGCGCAAGATCGTCGACACTGTGACCCGCACGGGCGCGAAGGTGGCCGGCCCGGTGCCGCTGCCGACGGAGAAGAACGTGTACTGCGTCATCCGTTCGCCCCACAAGTACAAGGACAGCCGCGAGCACTTCGAGATGCGCACGCACAAGCGCCTCATCGACATCCTCGACCCGACGCCGAAGACCGTCGATTCGCTGATGCGCCTCGATCTGCCCGCCGGTGTTGACATCGAGATCAAGCTCCCGTGAGGTCTGAAGTGATGAGTGAACGAATCGTGAAGGGCATCCTGGGCACCAAGCTCGGCATGACCCAGTTGTGGGACGAGAACAACAAGATCGTCCCTGTGACCGTGATCCAGGCCGGACCCTGCGTCGTCACGCAGGTGCGCACCCCCGAGACCGACGGCTACTCCGCCGTGCAGCTCGGCTTCGGCGCCATCAAGGCCAAGAAGGTCACCAAGCCGGCCGCCGGGCACTTCGCCAAGGCGGACGTCACCCCGCGCAAGCGGCTGGTGGAGCTCCGCACCGCTGATGCGTCGGAGTTCACCCTGGGCCAGGAGCTGACCGCGGAGGTCTTCGCCGACGGCGAGATCGTCGACGTGACCGGCACCACCAAGGGCAAGGGCACCGCGGGCGTCATGAAGCGCCACGGTTTCCACGGCCTCAAGGCCTCGCACGGTGTGCACCGCAAGCACCGCTCGCCTGGCTCCATCGGTGGCTGCTCCACCCCCGGCAAGGTCTTCAAGGGCCTCAAGATGGCCGGCCGGATGGGCAACGAGAAGGTCACCATCCAGAACCTCAAGATCCACGCCGTCGACGCTGAGCGTGGTCTGCTGCTGGTCCGCGGCGCCATCCCCGGTAACAACGGGTCGCTCGTCGTCGTCCGCAGCGCAGCCAAGAAGGGTGTTGTCGCATGAGCGATCTGACAGTTGACGTCGTCGACGCCAAGGGCAAGAAGGCCGGCAAGGTCGACCTTCCCGGCGATCTGTTCGACACGCAGACCAACATTCCCCTGATCCACCAGGTTGTCGTGGCCCAGCTGGCCGCGGCCCGTCAGGGCACGCACTCCACCAAGACCCGCGGTGAAGTCCGCGGCGGTGGCATCAAGCCGTGGCGCCAGAAGGGCACCGGCCGCGCCCGTCAGGGTTCGCGCCGCGCCCCCCAGTGGGCCGGTGGCGGCGTCGTGCACGGCCCGCAGCCGCGCGACTACTCGCAGCGCACCCCCAAGAAGATGATCGCCGCCGCACTGCGCGGCGCGCTGTCGGACCGGGCCCGCGAGGGCGGCGTGTTCGTCATCTCCGAGATCGTGGCGGGGGAGAAGCCCTCCACCAAGTCGGCCATCGAGGCATTGACGAGCGTGGCCGGGGATCTGAGCAAGGTGCTGGTCGTGCTGGACCGCTTTGAGGACGTGGCCTGGCTGAGCCTGCGCAACGTCCCCACGGTGCACGCGCTCGCCGTCGATCAGCTCAACACCTACGACGTGCTGGTCAACGACAAGGTGGTCTTCACCTCGGCTGCACTGGCCGCGTTCTCGGCCGGTCCCGCGGTGGGCAAGTCGGCCAAGGCCGTCGCCACCGAATCCGAGGCCGCCGCCGAGGAGACCGCTGTCGAGGCCCCCAAGGCCGAGAAGAAGACTGAGGAGAAGGACAAGTGACCACTGCGCTGAAGATCCGCGATCACCGCGACGTCATCCTGCGCCCCGTGGTGAGCGAGAAGAGCTACAACCTGCTCGATGACGGCAAGTACACCTTCATCGTCTCCCCGGACGCCAACAAGACCGAGATCAAGATCGCCATTGAGGCCATCTTCGATGTCAAGGTCACCTCCGTGAACACCCTCAACCGCACGGGTAAGCGCCGCCGCACCAAGTACGGGTACGGCAAGAAGGTCGACACCAAGCGTGCGATCGTCACCGTGGCCGAGGGCCAGAGCATCGACATCTTCGGAGGCCCGGTCAACTGACCGGCGAGCCGCTGAGAGAAGGAACTTAGACTCATGGGTATCCGTAAGTACAAGCCGACCACGCCGGGCCGTCGCGGCTCCAGCGTGTCCGACTTCGTTGAACTCACGCGCTCCACGCCGGAGAAGTCGCTGCTCGCGCCGAAGTCGAAGACCGGTGGCCGCAACAACACCGGGCGCATCACGACGCGTCACATCGGTGGAGGCCACAAGCAGGCCTACCGCATCATCGACTTCAAGCGCTACGACAAGGACGGCGTGCCGGCCAAGGTCGCTCACATCGAGTACGACCCCAACCGCACCGCCCGCATCGCGCTGCTGCACTACGCCGACGGCGAGAAGCGCTACATCATCGCGCCGAACGGCCTGGCTCAGGGCACTGTGGTCACCGCCGGCGAGGGCTCGGACATCAAGCCGGGCAACAACCTCGAGCTGCGCCAGATCCCCGTCGGCACCACGGTGCACGCGGTGGAGATGCGCCCGGGCGGCGGAGCCAAGCTCGGCCGTTCGGCCGGCGCGGCCATCCAGCTGGTTGCACGCGAGGGCAAGTACGCCACGCTGCGCATGCCGTCTGGTGAAATGCGCCTGGTCGACGTCCGCTGCCGCGCCTCGATCGGCACGGTCGGCAACGCCGAGCAGTCCAACATCAACTGGGGCAAGGCCGGCCGCAACCGCTGGAAGGGCATCCGCCCGACCGTCCGCGGCGTCGTGATGAACCCCGTCGACCACCCCCACGGTGGTGGCGAGGGCCGCACGTCGGGTGGCCGCCACCCTGTGTCGCCCTGGGGCAAGCCCGAGGGACGCACCCGTGACAAGAACAAGGCGAGCAGTCGACTCATCGTCCGCCGTCGCAAGACCGGCAAGAAGCGCTGATAGGGAGCCTGAGGAAATATGCCACGCAGCCTGAAGAAGGGCCCCTTCGTCGACGACCACCTGCAGAAGAAGGTGGACGTTCAGAACGACAAGGGCACCAAGAATGTCATCAAGACCTGGTCGCGACGCTCGATGATCATCCCCGACATGCTGGGGCACACCATCGCAGTGCACGACGGCCGCAAGCACGTCCCGGTGTTCGTCACCGAGTCGATGATCGGTCACAAGTTGGGCGAGTTCGCTCCCACGCGCACCTTCAAGGGTCACGTGAAGGACGACAAAAAGGCCCGTCGCCGCTGAGGCGCGAGATAAGGAACTGAATCAACTATGAGCAACGAAAACGGCAACAGCCGTCGTCGCGAGAACCTGCTCGGTGATCGTCCTGGCTCGTTCGCCATCGCGCGCCACGTCCGGATGAGCCCCACCAAGGTCCGTCGAGTCGTCGACCTGGTCCGCGGCATGGACGTCAAGGACGCCCTTGTCGCCCTGAAGTTCGCCCCGCAGGCCGCGTCCGAGCCCGTGTACAAGGTTGTGGCCTCGGCCGTGGCCAACGCGGAGTCGGCCGAGGCCCTGCGCTCCGGCGACCTGTACATCTCCAAGGCGTTCGTCGACGAGGGCGTGACGCTGCGTCGAATCCGGCCCCGTGCGAAGGGGTCGGCCAGCCGCATCCTCAAGCGCGGCGCCCACATCACAGTGGTCGTCGAACCCCGCGAGACGAAGGGAGCCTGATTATGGGCCAAAAGATCAACCCGATTGGCTTCCGCCTCGGCATCACCACCGATCACAACTCCCGCTGGTACAGCGACAAGCAGTACTCGGAGTTCGTCGGCGAGGACGTCAAGATCCGCCAGTACCTGACCAAGACTCTTGAGCGCGCCGGCGTTTCGTCGATCGAGATCGAGCGTCGCTCGGAGCGGGTGACCATCTTCCTCCACGCCGCACGTCCGGGCATCGTCATCGGCCGCAACGGCGCCGAGGCGGAGCGCGTCCGCGCCGAGCTGGAGAAGCTGACCGGCAAGCAGGTGCAGCTGAACATCCTCGAGGTCAAGAACCCCGAGATCGATGCGCAGCTCGTGGCTCAGGGAGTCGCCGAGCAGCTCGGCGCCCGTGTCGCCTTCCGTCGCGCCATGCGCAAGGCCCAGCAGACGGCCATGCGTTCCGGCGCCGTGGGCATCAAGATCAAGTGCTCGGGTCGTCTCGGTGGCGCCGAAATGTCGCGCTCCGAGGGTTACCGCGAAGGCCGTGTGCCGCTGCACACGCTGCGCGCCGACATCGACTACGGCTTCTTCGAGGCCCGCACCACGTTCGGCCGGATCGGCGTCAAGGTGTGGATCTACAAGGGCGACGTCACCGGCACCCGCGCTGAGCGCGCTGCCCAGAAGGCCGCCCGCAACAACGCCCCCGGTGGCCGTCAGCAGCGTCCGGGCCGTCGTCCCGCCCGCGGCGAGGCTCGTGGGGATCGTCCCGAGCGCGGCGGTCGCCGTCGCGCCGACGCAGCCCAGGCTGAGGCCCCGGCTGCGCCCGCAACCGAGAACGCAGGAGCCTGATCATGCTGATTCCTCGTCGCGTGAAGTTCCGTAAGCAGCACCACCCCACGCGTGACGGTGCGGCCAAGGGCGGCACCAAGCTCGCCTTCGGTGAGTACGGCATCCAGGCGCTCGAGTCGTCCTACCTGACCAACCGTCAGATCGAGGCCGCTCGTATCGCCATGACCCGTCACATCAAGCGTGGCGGCAAGGTCTGGATCAACGTGTATCCGGACCGCCCCCTGACCAAGAAGCCGGCCGAGACCCGCATGGGCTCCGGCAAGGGTTCCCCCGAGTGGTGGATCGCCAACATCAAGCCCGGACGCGTGCTGTTCGAGCTGTCCGGCGTCCCGGAGGACGTGGCCCGCGAGGCCATGCGTCTGGCCATCCACAAGCTGCCCTTCAAGGCACGCTTCATCAAGCGCGAAGCAGGTGATATCTGATGAGTAACTCTCTCGCCGCACACGATCTTCGTGGTCTGTCGCGTGATCAGCTCAACGCCAAGGTCGTTGAGCTGAAGGAGGAACTGTTCGGCCTTCGTTTCCAGGCTGCCACCGGCCAGCTGGAGTCGAGCAGCCGCATGCGCAACGTCCGTAAGGACATTGCACGCATCTACACCGTGCTGCAGGAGCGCAACCTCGGCATCGTCGACGAGCCGGTTGTTGAGGAGAAGTGAATATGAGCGAAGACACCACCACCACTGAACAGCGCGGCGCCCGCAAGGTGCTGCAGGGCGTTGTCGTGTCCGACAAGATGGACAAGACGATCGTGGTCCTCGTCGAGGACCGCGTCAAGCACCCGCTGTACGGCAAGGTCATGACCAAGTCGTCCCGCCTCAAGGCGCACGACGAGGAGAACTCGGCCGGCATCGGCGACCGCGTTCGCGTCATGGAGACCCGTCCGCTGTCCGCGCAGAAGCGCTGGCGCCTGGTCGAGATCATCGAGCGCGCCAAGTAAGGCAGACTCACCAGCAGAAGGCCCGCACCCCCTCTTGGGGAGCGGGCTTTCTGCATGTCCGGCGACTGGCCTGGCTACCGGCCGGTGGAGGGGAGACCGGGACGGGCGAGTTCAGGCGCGGGCGCCTTGCTGGGCTTTTGCGTCGGCGTCGGCGTCGGAGCCTGAGTCGGGGTGGGCGTGGGGGAGGGGGATGGCCGTGGTTCCTCGGTGATCAACACGGTCTGCGACGGGTGGCCCAGCTCGTGGCGCGCGATGATGGGGGCACGGCTGGGGTGCTCGATGGTGACGGTAGCCTCAGCCGAGTAGCACCCCGGCAGGGCCAGCCGGGTCCGGGCCAGCCCCGTGGCCCCGAAGCCGGCGCCCGAACCAGGCAGCAACACATCGTCATAGCGCCCGACGGTTGCTCCCCCGGACCAGTCCACGCCCTCGCAGGTGGGCCCGCCGTCGGTCTGCTGCGGACTGACGGGCCCGATGATGCGTCCTGAGGCGCTCACGGCCAGCTCCGTCGAATCGGGCACCGCCACCCCGGGCACGCCGTCGAGGCTCAGTGCGTCAGAGGCCTCGACCCCGGCACGAGCCGTGCCGTGCGGGCTCAGGCGGGTGGTGATCATGGGGGCGAGCACCAGGCTTGTCTCGGGCAGCTGGGGCCAGGTGGGCGCGGCCGGGGGAGTGACGAACTCAGCCGGCGCAAGGGCCTCCACCCAGTGGTAGTACCCGGGGCCGGGGAACCTCAGCGAGGTGGACGCGGCCTCGGCCGAGCCGTCGGGGCCGTAGCGTCCGGAGAAGACCGCCTCGCCCACGGGCCGGGTGTCGGCCGCGGATGCGGCAGCGAGGTCCTCGAGGGAGGCGAAGGGACCGTAGAGGGTGGTGGTGCCGGAGAAGCGCGCTCCGGGCCTGCCGCCGACCACGGTCACCAGATCCACCGCCGGCTCGCCGGCCACGGCCACCAGGTCCCGGGTGCGCGTGGTGACGGCGGGGGTG
The DNA here is from genome assembly GCF_014164725.1 of Tessaracoccus sp. MC1627. NCBI lineage: Bacteria > Bacillati > Actinomycetota > Actinomycetes > Propionibacteriales > Propionibacteriaceae > Tessaracoccus > Tessaracoccus sp. MC1627. The sequence goes on from NZ_JACJGA010000002.1 coordinate 510,642, forward strand.
AAGTGGGGGGCGAGCGAGGCCTCCACGGTGGCGACGACCGATCCAGGCCTGGGCGCCGCGAGCAGCCGCTGGACAGTCCGCTCGGCGGGCACGAAGACCCGGGGTGCCGATCCCGCCAGCCCAGCGAAGGTGACTGACACATTGCCGACCGAGGGTTCGGATCCTGGGCGCGCCATCGTCACGCGGATGTCGGCCACGCCGGAGGTCCCCGTCGTGGAGGGCGCCGACTCGACGGTGGAGGCCCCCGTTGGCGCGACCGAGAGCGTGACCCCTGGCACGGCGATGCCCGCCCTCGAGGTCACCGAGGCGCGAAGCTGGCCTGAGGGCGCCGCCAGGGTGGGGCGGGAGACCCACTCGAGCCGGGCCGTGTACGGCCCCGCGAATCTGGCCGCCGCGCGGGTGAGGCGGTCGAACTCCGTCCCCGTCGAAGGCTGCGCGGCGACCACGGCCGCCCATCGGGCGGACTCGCGGGCCTGCTGCTGCGCCCCGTGGACCGTCCGCAGGCGGACGAAGTGCTCGACGGCGGCGCCGGTGTCGGCTGAGGGACTCTGGCCGGTGTGCGTAAGGACCCAGGCGAGGTCCGCCGTCTCAGCCTCGGAGACGGTCGCGGTGCCGTTGCCGTGCGGGAGTGCGCCGTCGTCGGCCAGACCCGACTGCTTGACCAGTGGCGTCCCCGCGGGAACCTCCTCCCAGTCCGTGGCGCGCCTGGGCGGTGCGGACATCAGGTCCGCGCAGTACGCGGTGACCGGGCCCATCCGGTAGGCGCCGTACCAGTCCCGCCCGGTGCGAGGCATTGCCACCGTGTGCCCGGCGCCGGCCAGCGGGCCGTCCTGGGGCCGGGCGTCGGCGGGAACAGGCGCGACGAGGAGGGTCAGTATCACGGTGATGAGCAGGGCGATGGCGGGGCGTGGTCTCATGATCAGGGGCTTCCTGGTTGCGGTCGGGTTCGCACCACTCTTGGTGAGAACCCCACCGCTTTCCCAGGTCACGTGCGGCCTGTGGAGAACGTGTCAGCCGCGCCGACCTCGTGCTGTGGAGGGAAGGGCGCCGCCCGGCAGGCTCAGGAGCCCTCGGGCCAGGAGTCCGGCGTGGGTTCCGCTGTGTCCTCCTCGGCCTCGGAATGGTCGGTCCACGAGTCCTTCGGCCGGTAGCCGAGCTCCAGCATGGTGTTGGTGAGGTCCCAACGACGATTGGGGTTGTCCGAGACGGCGTAGTAGAGCCCGAACCGCACCTCCGCCTCGATGGCGCAGCGCACCACCTCGACGGTGTCGTCCTCGCTCAGCCACATCGCCCGCAGCAGGTCGAGGTCGGTGTCGTGGGTGGTCTTCGAGCTCCAGCCGATCCTCAACGCGATGAAGTCCATGCCGTGCTGGTCGTGGTAGAACCGGCCGAGCGCCTCGCCGAACACCTTTGACACCCCGTAGAGCGAATCCGGGCGGGGGAGCATGTGCGGATACACCGGCCACTGCTCGTCGCGGTCGTACATCCCCATCGCGTGATTGGAGGAGGCGAAGACGAAGCGCCGCACCCCCGCCTCGCGGGCGGCCTCCAGCGCGTTGCGCAGGCCCACGATGTTGGCGCTCAGCACGGCGTCCCACGTCGACTCGGGCGATGCCGCGCCCGCCATGTGGACGACGGTGTCCACCCCCTCCATGAGGGCGAGGGTGTCGTCGTAGTCCGTGAGGTCCGCGATGCGGATGGTGTCCGGGTCGTCATCGTCGGGGTGACGCCCCTGGAGGACGAGGTCGTACTCGTCGCGCAACCGGCGCGCCAGGAGTGCTCCGATGCCGCCTGTGGCGCCCGTGATGAGGATTCTGCGCTGTGCCATGACGCCCATCCTGCCAGCGGCGACGAGGCACGATGCGGCCTCCGTCGAACGCGTGGGGTAGAGTACCGCCCAGCACTCGGATCGTTCTGCTCTGAGTTCCTCTAGCTTCTTTCTCCGATGCCATCGCGCTGCGGACACCTAGGAGCCTGCTGAACAATCACGCCTCGGCTGCGGCGCACCGGATCGGGCGATCTGGCACCCCTCCATCTGGATATGGACGTCAAGTACACGCACCAGATGTAGTGGCACCACCTCATCCCGCCCGGCACGTCCTCGCCGGAGACAGCATTGTTCAGCACACTCCTAGTCCGCGCCGGGCAGAACCGCTGCATCACCCCCACACGGGAGTCTTTCCTCATGTCTTCACTGTCCTTCGGCGCGCTCGGCGTGCCCGCACCCCTCGCCTCCATCCTCGCTGAGCGAGACATCACCCTCCCCACGCCCATCCAGGCCGCGACGCTGCCGGACTCGCTCAGCGGCCGCGACGTGCTGGGCCGGGGCCGCACAGGCTCGGGCAAGACCTACGCCTTCCTGCTGCCGCTGGTGGCACGCCTCTCCTCCTCCGGCACCCGTCGCGCCGCCAAGCGGCCGCGCGCCATGATCCTCGCCCCCACCCGGGAGCTCGCGATCCAGATCGACGAGGCGCTCGCGCCGCTGGCGGCCTCCGCCGGGCTCACGTCGCGCACCATCTTCGGCGGCGTCAACCAGAAGCCGCAGGCGGCAGCCCTCACCAGGGGCGTTGACGTGATCGTCGCGTGCCCGGGCCGCCTGGAGGACCTGATCGCCCAGGGCGTCGCCTCCCTGGCCGGCGTCGAGATCACCATCATCGACGAGGCCGACCACATGGCGGACCTCGGGTTCCTGCCGTCCGTGCGCCGGCTGCTGTCCCAGACCCCGAAGGCCGGGCAGCGCATGCTGTTCTCCGCCACCCTGGACAAGGCCGTGGGGACCCTGGTGAACCAGTTCATGACCAACCCCGTCGTGCACGAGGCGGACTCGGCCGAGTCGCCCGTCGCCACGATGACCCACCACGTGCTGCACGTGGCAGACGACCACCACCTCCCGGTCCTCATCGACCTCGCGGCCGCTCCGGGCCGGTCGGTGGTGTTCACCCGCACCAAGCACCGCGCCAAGAAGATCGCCCGCCAGCTCAATGCCGCCGGGATCCCGGCCGTCGAGCTGCAGGGCAACATGAGCCAGAACGCGCGCGAGCGCTCCATGGCGGCCTTCCATGCAGGCACGGCCCAGACGCTCGTGGCCACCGACGTCGCGGCTCGCGGCATCCACGTCGACGATGTCGGCCTCGTCATCCACGCGGACCCGCCGGTTGAACACAAGGCCTACACACACCGCTCGGGCCGCACCGCCCGCGCCGGGGCCGAGGGCACCGTCGTCACGCTCATGCTCGACGGGCAGCGCTCGGACGTGCGCGACCTCACCCGCAAGGCGGGCGTCAATCCCACCATCACCCGCGCCGACGCGCGACACCCGGTGCTGCGCGAGATCGCGCCCGGGGAGCGCTCCTTCCCGGGCGGCCTCATCAAGCCCGAACCCCAGGAGGGGCAGGGCGGTGGCGGCCGTCGCGGTGGGGCGTCAGCGCGACCGCGCATTGGGTCCGACCGTCCGCAGGGTGGTCGCGGCCAGCGTCCCCAGGTCCAGCGCGGCGAGCGTCCCGCCGAGGGCCGCTCCCGACGGCCCGCCGCGGCGGCCGCCGCCTCGGCGGGTGGAGTCGCCCGGTTCTCGGCCGAGAGCGGTCGTCGCAGGAGCCGCTAGCGGGACACTCATCCTCGGCTGCCACAAGTCGCCCGGTCCGCACCACGCGGCCCGGGCGACTCGCACGTCCGGCGAACCGGCTCTGGTCTGTTGGATGCAGTGACGTATCCTGGAAGGCTCACGGCCCAGAAGCCGCGACATCCTGTCACCGAGGCCCCATGCTGCAGCTTGAGAAAGTCCGCAAGTCGTACACCACAGGCGACTTCACCCAGGTGGCACTGGACGACGTCTCCATCGCCTTCCGCGACAACGAGTTCGTCGCGATCCTCGGTCCCTCAGGTTCCGGCAAGACCACCCTGCTCAACGTCGTCGGCGGTCTCGACCACTACGACTCGGGCAACCTCGTCATCGACGGCATCCCCACCGACGAGTACCGCGACCGTGACTGGGACACCTACCGCAACAATCGCATCGGGTTCGTCTTCCAGGCGTACAACCTCATCCCGCACCAGAGCGTCCTCTCCAATGTCGAGCTGGCCCTCACGCTGGCAGGCGTCTCGCCCTCCGGGCGGAAGCGACGAGCCATGGCGGCGCTGTCCGAGGTGGGCCTGGCCGACCACGTGCACAAGCGCCCCAACCAGCTCTCCGGCGGCCAGATGCAGCGCGTCGCCATTGCCCGCGCGCTGATCAACGACCCGGACATCCTGCTGGCAGACGAGCCCACCGGCGCCCTCGACACGGCCACCAGCGTCCAGATCATGGCCCTGCTGACAGACATCGCCCGCGACCGTCTGGTCATCATGGTCACGCACAACCCCGAGCTGGCCAAGGAGTACGCCACCCGCACCGTCCAGCTCCGCGACGGGGTCGTCTTCTCCGACACCGATCCCTACCAGCCCGGGCAGCAGCAGGAGAGCGGACGCCCGGCGCGGCGCACCGCCATGAGCTTCCTCACCGCCATCGCGTTGTCGTTCAACAACCTGATGACGAAGAAGGGCCGCACCCTGATGACGTCGTTCGCGGGCAGCATCGGCATCATCGGCATCGCCGCGATCCTCGCGCTCGCCAACGGCGTCGGCCTCTACATCAAGGGTGTCGAGGAGGACACGCTGTCGATGTATCCGCTGTCCATCGAGCGGCAGGGCTTCGACCTCACCTCCCTACTGGCGGGGTCGCCAGACGGACGCGACGACGATGCTCCGGAGCCCGTCGAGGGTGAGGTGCCGGAGGCCCAGCGCGTCTCCAGGATGCTCGGCGGGGTCGGCACCAACGACCTCGCCTCCCTGAAGAGATACTTCGACGACGGCGACAGCGGGATCGACGACTTCGTCAACTCCATCGAGTACAGCTACGACGTCACCCCGCGGATCTACTCCGAGACGCGGGAAGGGCCCCGCCAGGTCAACCCCGACACCACCTTCAACTCCGTCGGGTTGGACCCTACCTCCACCGTCAACTCGCTCCTTGGCCCCGGCGCGGGATCCGGGGTGTTCAGCGAGCTGGTCGAGGACCTGTCGCTGGTGGAGACCCACTACGAGGTGCTCGCCGGAGACTGGCCCGACGACGCCCTCGAGACCGTCGTCGTGCTCAGCCCCAGCGGCAGGGTGAGCGACCTCACGCTCTATGCCATGGGGCTGCGCGACCCGGCTGAGCTCGACGTGATGGTCACCCAACTCGCGAACGAGGAACCCATCACCGAGCCCGGTGCCGCGATCACCGTCACCTACGACGACCTGCTGGCCGCGACATTCCGGCTCGTCAACGTGCCCGACCTCTACAGCTACGACGCCGAGTTCGGCGTGTGGACCGACCGGAGCTCCGACGAGAGCCACGTGGCGAGCGTCGTCGACGCGGCCGAGACGTTGGAGGTGGTCGGCGTCGTGCAGGCCGTGGAGGACAGCACGATCCTGCAGTCTGGCATCTACTACACCCCCGCGCTCACCAGGCACGTCATCGAGAAGGCGGCGGGCAGCGAGATCGTCGCCGACCAGCTGGCCCGTAGCGACACCAACGTGCTCACCGGCCGCAGTTTCGCCGACGACCGGGCCGCCGCCGAGGAGATGGACCTCTCGCAGCTCATCAGCTTCGACCAGGATGCCATCGCTGGGGCCTTCACCTTCGACGCGGACGCCCTCGAGATCGACACCTCAGCACTGGAGAATCTCAGCCTGCCGGAGTTCGCTCTGGACCCCTCGTCCCTGCCGGAGCTGGATCTCGCCGCACTCCTGGGGGAGCTCGACCTGGCCTCCGTCGTCGCGGCGCCAGACATGGGCGCCGAGGCCGGTCAGGTGGTCAGCTGGACCACCTCGCTGGCCACCTCGTTCGCGGTCTTCGTCACTGAGAACAAGCTCGATCCGGCCGACACGGAGGCCAACTTCCGGCTCTTCCTCCAATCGCCGACCGGGCAACAGCTCCTCGTCGGCACCGTGCAGGAACCTCGTCCGCTCGACGCCGAGACTCTCGCAGGACTGCTGGAGGCCCTCCTCGGTTTCGCCGCGACGCCCCTTCAACCGCCGTCCGACGCCACCGAGCAGCCCGCCCCCGCGCCGAGCGCCCCGTCGCCCGGCGCTGAGGCGAGGGTCGAGGCGTTCCTGAGTTCGGAGCAGGGTCAGGCGGCGCTGGCGGCCACCGGCGGGCTCATCGACCCGGAGGCGCTGGTGGCGGCCGCTCAGGCCTATGACCGGTTCGTCGAGCAGGTGCAGCCGGCCACGGACGAGCAGCCGGACGTCGCGGCGCTGGTGCGGGCCTTCCTGGACTCGCCGCAGGGCCTGGACCTGCTGACGCGCCTGGGGGCGGCGCCCGCCGGGCAGGCGCCGGCTGCCGAGGCACCGGGGGAGGAGGCCGGGTTGCTCACGCAGCTGGTGCGCGGCTACCTGGCCTACACCGTCGACAACGGCCTGCCCATCGACGGCGTGGAGGCTAACCTCGACGGCTTCCTCGCCTCGCCTCAAGGCGCGGACCTCCTCGCCGAGGCCAGTGGCCTGATCGACACCGACGCCCTCACCGCGCAGCTGCAGGGCGCGATGGGCTCCTACATCGCGGATGTGATGGGAGAGCTGACCGGCGCCCTGTCCACGCAGCTGGCGGACGCGCTCGGCACCCAGGTCTCCGCCGCCATCGAGGGCTCGATGGGCCGGTTGAGCGAGAACATGGCCGACGCCATGAGCATCGACGAGGCGGTCTTCGCCGACGCGTTCCAGCTCAACCGCAACCAGGACGAGCTGACCCAGCTGTTGATGGCGATGACCACGCGGCAGCTGAGCTCCTACGAGGGCAACCTGCGTACGCTCGGCTTCGCCGATCTCACCGACCCGTCCACCATCCAGATCTTTCCCAAGGACTTCGAGTCCAAGGAGCGCGTGCTGGACATCCTCGACGCCTACAACGCCAGCGCCAAGGAGGCCGGCGACGAGGATCGCGTCATCACCTTCACCGACATCGTCGGGGCGCTGATGGGCTCGGTCACCGACATCATCAACACCATCAGCTACGTGCTGGTGGCCTTCGTGGCGATCTCCCTGGTGGTCAGCTCCATCATGATCGGCGTCATCACCTACATCTCGGTGCTGGAGCGCAAGAAGGAGATCGGAATCCTGCGCTCCATCGGTGCGAGCAAGCGCGACATCAGGCGCGTGTTCAACGCCGAGACCCTCATTGTCGGGTTCGTGGCGGGCCTGCTCGGCGTGGTGGTCACGTTCCTGCTGACCATTCCCGCCAACGCCATCGTCGAGGCCAACTTCGACGTGCCGAACGTGGCTCAGCTGCCGCTGCAGGCGGCTGTGATCCTGGTGCTGGTCAGCATGGGGTTGACGGCGCTGGCGGGCCTGATCCCGGCGTCGGCCGCGTCGCGCAAGGACCCGGTCCAGGCGCTGCGCAGCGAATGACGGCAGAGGCGCGTGGAGACGGGAGAGGGCCTCGTCGGGGCTGATTTCTTCCCCGGGTCCACTACGGGCTAGACTGTCCCAGTTGCCTTGGGACTGTGCCCTTTCGAGGGGACCTTTCCCGGGTTCACACCACGCTCCCTCTCTCTCGGGCTGGGGGCTGCCGCCTGGCAAAATCCAGGGGGTTCATTTCTAGTTTCACAAGGCCCCATGCATGGGAACCGGTGGATCAAGGAGAAGTAGATGATCCAGCAGGAGTCGCGACTGAAAGTCGCCGACAACACTGGTGCCAAGGAGATCTTGTGCATCCGTGTGCTCGGTGGCTCTAAGCGCCGCTACGCCTACCTCGGCGACACCATCGTCGCCACCGTCAAGGACGCGATCCCTGGCGGCAACGTCAAGAAGGGCGACGTGGTCAAGGCCGTCGTCGTCCGCACCGTCAAGGAGCGTCGCCGCGCCGACGGGTCCTACATCAAGTTCGACGAGAACGCCGCCGTCATCCTGAAGAACGACGGGGAGCCCCGCGGCACCCGCATCTTCGGCCCGGTTGCGCGCGAACTCCGCGAGAAGAAGTTCATGCGCATCGTCTCGCTCGCCCCGGAGGTGATCTGATCATGGCATCGCTCAACATCAAGAAGGGTGACCGCGTCAAGGTCATCTCGGGCAAGGACAGGGGTGTCGTCGCCGAAGTCATCGCCGTGAACCCCGAAACGAAGCGCGTCACCGTGCAGGGTGTCAACCTCGTCAAGAAGCACCGTCGCGAGTCCCAGACCGCGGCCGGCCGCAAGGTCGAGGGCGGTGTGATCACCGTCGAGGCCCCCATCCATGTGTCCAACGTGCAGCTCGTGGTCAAGGTCGACGGCAAGGAGGTCGTCACGCGCATCGGTCACAAGCGCGTCGACGTCACCAAGCGCCGCCCCGACGGCTCCGAGTACACCGCGCAGCGCTCCGTGCGCATCGCCCGCAAGACCGGGGAGGAGATCTGATGACCGCCACCGCAGCCCCCACCGCGATTCCGCGGCTGAAGGCCAAGTACCGCGAGAGCATCGTCCCGGCACTGCAGGACGAGTTCAACTACGACAACGTCATGCAGATCCCCGGTCTGGTCAAGATCGTGGTCAACATGGGCGTCGGCGAGGCCGCGCGCGACTCGAAGATCATCGAGGGCGCCATCAAGGACCTCACCGCCATCACCGGCCAGAAGCCGTCGGTGACGAAGGCCCGCAAGTCGATCGCCCAGTTCAAGCTTCGTGAGGGTCAGCCCATCGGCTGCCACGTCACGCTGCGCGGCGACCGCATGTGGGAGTTCGCAGACCGGCTTTTGACGCTCGCGCTGCCCCGTATCCGCGACTTCCGCGGACTCAACGGCAACCAGTTCGACGGCAACGGCAACTACACCTTCGGCCTCTCGGAGCAGGTCATGTTCCTCGAGATCGATCAGGACAAGGTGGATCGTGTCCGTGGCATGGACATCACCTTCGTGACCACGGCGGCCAACGACGCGGAAGGCCTGGCGCTGCTCAAGCTCCTCGGCTTCCCCTTCAAAGCCGTCGATGACGCCAAGAAGCAGAAGTCGAAGCGCGGCCCCGCGTTCTACGCCAAGAAGAAGAAGTGAGCTGACCCATGGCAAAGACAGCACTCAAGGTCAAGCAGGCCCGGAAGCCGAAGTTCGGCGTGCGCGCCTACACCCGTTGCCAGAAGTGCGGCAGGCCCCACTCGGTCTACCGCAAGTTCGGCCTCTGCCGCATCTGCCTGCGCGACATGGCGCACGCCGGCGAACTGCCCGGTGTGACCAAGTCGTCCTGGTGATCCGGAACCACTGTTCCTAAGGAATTCAAGTTGCGACAGGTCCGGGTCCCCCGGAAACCGGCGCGAGAAAGAGGCAACAAGTCATGACAATGACTGATCCGATTGCAGACATGCTGACACGTCTGCGGAACGCCAACCAGGCGTTCCTGGACTCGACGACCATGCCGTCGTCGAAGATCAAGGTGGGCATCGCCGAGATCCTCAAGGCCAACGGTTACATCTCGGATTTCGAGTTGACCGAGGTTGAGGGGCAGGTTGGCAAGGTCCTCAAGGTCACTCTGAAGTACGGCGACTCGCGCGTGCGCTCCATCGTGGGCATTCGTCGCATCAGCAAGCCGGGGCTCCGCGTCTACGCGAAGTCCACGGAGTTGCCGAAGGTGCTGGGCGGTCTCGGCATCGCCATCATTTCGACGTCCCAGGGTCTGTTGACCGACAGGGACGCCAAAGCCAAGTCCGTGGGCGGCGAAGTACTCGCCTACGTCTGGTGACCGGCGAAGGTAAGGAGAAAAACTAATGTCGCGTATTGGCAGGCTCCCCATCGCCATCCCATCCGGCGTCGACGTGTTGCTCGACGGCCGACAGGTTGACGTCAAGGGACCCAAGGGGTCGTTGACGCTCACCGTCGCCGAGCCCATCACCATCGAGAAGCAGGAAGACGGCCAGCTCGCCGTCGCCCGTCCCAACGACGAGCGTCAGAGCAGGTCCCTCCATGGCCTCACCCGCACCCTGATCAGCAACATGATCCAGGGCGTGACCGAGGGCTATGAAAAGAAGCTTGAGATCGTCGGCGTTGGTTACCGCGTGATCTTCAAGGGCCCGCAGCAGCTGGAATTTGCGCTCGGATTCTCCCACCCCGTGATCGTGAACGCCCCCGAGGGCATCACCTTCGTGGTGGAAGCGCCCACCAGGTTCAGCGTCCACGGCATCGACAAGCAGCTTGTCGGCGAGACCGCGGCCAACATCCGCAAGATCCGCAAGCCCGAGCCCTACAAGGGCAAGGGTGTCCGTTACGCGGGCGAACAAGTCCGCCGCAAGGCCGGAAAGGCTGGCAAGTGATGGCCATTTCGCTCAGCAACCGCAAGTCGCTGGCTCCCAAGACGGCGTCCCGCGCCCGTCGGCAGCTCCGTGGCCGCAAGAAGATCAACGGCTCGGCCGATCGTCCCCGTCTGGTGGTCAACCGGTCCTCCCGGCACCTGTTCGTTCAGGTGATCGACGATGTCCAGGGCAAGACGCTGGCGTCCGCGTCCACCATGGAGGCCGACCTGCGCGGCACCGAGGCGGACAAGTCCGAGAAGGCACGCAAGGTCGGTGTCCTGATCGCCGAGCGCGCGAAGGCTGCCGGCGTCGAGCAGGTCGTCTTCGACCGTGCGGGTAACAAGTACCACGGGCGGATCGCTGCTCTGGCGGATGCAGCCCGCGAGGCCGGGCTCGGCTTCTAACACGACGAAAGGAAAGGTTTTTCACGATGAGTGAAACCCAACAGCGCCGAGGTTCTGGCGCTACAGGTGAGCGTCGTGGCCGTGACGATCGTCGTGGCCAGGCTCCGAAGGAAGAAAGCAAGTACCTCGAGCGCGTGGTGACCATCAACCGCGTCGCCAAGGTGGTCAAGGGTGGTCGTCGCTTCAGCTTCACCGCTCTGGTCGTCGTCGGCGACGGCGAGGGCATGGTGGGCGTCGGCTACGGCAAGGCGAAGGAGGTGCCGGCCGCGATCGCCAAGGGTGTTGAAGAGGCCAAGAAGCACTTCTTCCGCGTGCCGTTGATCCAGCGCACGATTCCACACCCGGTTCAGGGTGAGAAGGCCGCGGGCGTGGTCATGCTGCGCCCCGCGTCCCCGGGTACCGGCGTCATCGCCGGTGGGTCGGCTCGCGCCGTCCTCGAGTGCGCCGGCGTGCACGACGTGCTCGCCAAGTCGCTCGGCTCGTCCAATGCCATCAACGTGGTGCACGCCACGGTGGATGCGCTTCAGCAGCTCGAAGAGCCCCAGGCCGTGGCCAAGCGTCGCGGCATGGCGATCGAGGACGTCGCTCCGGCGGCGCTCATCCGCGCCTCGAAGGAAGAGGTGGCTCACTGATGGCCGAGCTGAAGATCACCCAGGCAAAGTCTGGGGTGGGTGGAAAGCAGAACCAGCGTGAGACGCTGCGGACGCTCGGTCTGGGTCGCATCGGCTCCTCGGTGGTCCGTGAGGACCGCCCCGAGGTGCTCGGGATGATCCGCACCGTCGCCCATCTGGTTACCGTGGAAGAGGTGAAGTGACGATGACGCTCAAGCTGCATCATCTGCGCCCCGCCCCCGGCGCCAAGACGGCTAAGACCCGTGTTGGCCGTGGTGAGGGTTCGAAGGGTAAGACCGCTGGTCGCGGTACGAAGGGCACCGGGGCGCGTAAGAACGTTCCCCAGAACTTCGAGGGCGGCCAGATGCCGTTGCACATGCGGATCCCGAAGCTCAAGGGCTTCAAGAACCCGTTCCGGGTTGAGTACCAGGTGGTCAACGTCGGCCGTCTCTCCGAGCTGTTCCCCGAGGGCGGTTCCGTGGGCGTCGAGGAACTCGTGGATGCAGGCGCTGTGCGCTCCGGCAACCTCGTCAAGATCCTCGGCAACGGCGACGTCACCGTGGCGCTCGACGTGACCGCCCACGCGTTCTCCATCTCCGCCAAGGCGAAGCTTGAAGGCGCCGGCGGATCCGTGACCGAACTCTGAGTCGGTCGCGCACCAGCTACACCACCGTCGGGGTGGGCCCGGGGTCTCCCGGGTCCACCCCGTCGGCGTTTCCGGCGCGCCCCTCGGGTGCTCCGGCGTTTTGGTGCCAGTACGTGCCTTGATAGGCTTCCCTGGTTGCCGTGCCGACACTGCACGGCGCCGTGTTGTACAACGAAACCGAAAGTAGGGTCGGATGATCTCCGCCTTGGCTAATGCGTTGAAGACACCTGATCTTCGCAGGAAGATCTTCTTCACGCTGGGCATCATTGCCGTGTTCCGCCTGGGATCCACGATCCCCTCACCCAACGTGAGCATCTCGCGGATCGACCAGTGTATGGCGCTCGCCGCGCAGGGCGACTCGGCCGGCCTCTACTCGATGATCAACCTGTTCTCGGGTGGGGCGCTGCTCCAGTTGACGATCTTCGCGCTCGGGATCATGCCCTACATCACGGCCTCGATCATCCTCCAGCTGCTCACCGTCGTGATCCCGAAGCTGGAGGCCCTCAAGAAGGAGGGCGGCACGGGCCAGCAGAAGATCACCGAGTACACGCGCTACCTCACCCTGGTGCTCGCGGTCCTCAACGCCACGGCCTTCGTCACCCTGGCCCGCACCGGTCAGCTCTTCACGGACTGCGACGGCATTCTGTACAGCGACGAGCTGCTGCCCCTGATCACCATGGTGATGATCATGACGGCTGGCACCGCTGTCATCATGTGGATGGGCGAGCTCATCACCGAGCGCGGCATCGGCAACGGGATGTCGATCATGATCTTCACGCAGATCGCGGCCAGCTTCCCCGCCGGCCTGTGGTCCATCAAGCAGAGCCACGAGGGCGTGACGGGCTGGTTCCTGTTCTTCCTCGTGATCGGTATCGGCCTGCTCGTGATGCTGGGCATCATCTGGGTCGAGCAGGGCCAGCGCCGGATCCCCGTGCAGTACGCCAAGCGCATGGTGGGCCGACGCCTCGTCGGCGGATCCACCACCTACATCCCGCTCAAGGTCAACCAGTCCGGCGTCATCCCAGTGATCTTCGCCTCCTCCATGCTGTACCTCCCGGTGCTCTACTCGACCTTCCGGCCGGACGGCGCCATCTCGCAGTGGATCCAGGCGAACTTCACGGGCCAGGGCGGTCAGTCGTGGGTGTACAACCTGGTGCAGTTCGTGCTGATCATCGCCTTCTGTTACTTCTACGTGTCCATCACCTTCAACCCGGAGGAGGTCTCGGACAACATGAAGAAGTACGGCGGCTTCATCCCCGGCATCCGCGCGGGCAAGCCCACCGAGCGCTACCTGGCCTACGTGCTGTCGCGGCTGACCGCTCCCGGGTCGCTGTACCTCGCCATCATCGCGCTCATCCCCACCATCGCCTTCATGGCCGTTGGCGCCCAGCAGAACTTCCCCTTCGGCGGCACCTCCATCCTCATCATCGTCGGCGTCGCGCTGGACACCGTCAAGAAGATCGAGAGCCAGCTTCAGCAGCGCAACTATGAGGGCTTCCTGCGATGAAGCTGCTGATCATGGGTGCGCCGGGGGCGGGGAAGGGAACACAGGCCACCGCGCTCGCCGAGCGTTACGGTGTGCCGGCGATCTCCACAGGGGACATCTTCAGGAGCAACATCAAGAACCAGACCCCCCTCGGTGTCAAGGTCAAGGAGATGATCGACGCGGGCGAGTACGTGCCCGACGACGTCACCGAGGAGATCGTCGCCGACCGCCTGGCGGCCCCGGACTGCGAGGCAGGCTTCCTGCTGGACGGATTCCCGCGCACCATGCACCAGGTGTACTTCCTCGACCGCTACCTCGCCTCGCAGGGCCAGCAGCTCGACGCCGTCGTCTCGCTGCACGTGGAGCCGGAGGCCCTCGTCGAACGGCTGCTCGCGCGCGCCGCGAAGGAGGGACGGGCAGACGACAACGCCGACACCATCCGTCGCCGGATGGAGGTCTACGCCGGCCAGACCGCGCCCCTCCTCTTCCACTACGAGAGCAAGGGCCTCCTGGTTGATCTCGACGGCACCGGCACCGTGGACGAGGTGCGCCAGCGCATGTTCGACATGGTCGACGCGCACACCGATCGCACACCGTGATGATCGAGGTGAAGTCGGCCGACGAGCTCCGGCTGATGCGCAAGGCCGGTCTCGTCGTCGCTGAGGGCCTCGACGCCATGTGCGGCGCCGCCGCGGTGGGCATCACGACAGGCGAACTCGACGCCATCGGGCGCGAGGTCCTCGCCCGCCACGGCGCCGAGTCCTCCTTCCTGGACTACGGCTCGATGTGGGGCGTCGGCTTCCCGGGAGTGGCCTGCATCTCCGTCAACGACGAACTCGTCCACGGCGTGCCGGGGGAGCGGGTCCTGCGCGACGGCGACCTCGTCTCGATCGACTTCGGCGCGATCGTGCAGGGCTGGCACGGCGATGCCGCCCGCACCATCATCGTCGGGACCCCCGTGCCGGAGGACGTGGCGATGATCGACGCCACCCGTGAGGCCATGTGGGCCGGTGCGCGCGCGATGCGCGCAGGTGGGCGCGTCGGTGATGTGTCGCGGGCCATCGAGGACTACGTGAAGTCGCTGCCGGTCCGCTACGCCACCCTCCGCGAATACACAGGGCACGGCATCGGCTCCGAGATGCACATGGAGCCGGACGTGCCGAACTGGTACCGGCGGCGCCCCACCCCGAAGCTCGCGGTGGGCATGGCCCTGGCCATCGAGCCCATGCTCACCACAGGCCTCCATCAGACGATCGAGCTCGACGACGGCTGGACCGTGGTGAGCAGGGATTCATCGCGCGGGTCCCACTGGGAGAACACCGTCGCCCTCACCGCGAAGGGCCTGTGGGTCCTCACCGAGCACGACGGGGGCGCCGAGAGGCTGGGAGACCTCTTCGGCCCCTTGGCCGACTGACGACAGGGCGTCGCTGGTGAGCGAGGATCAGGGGCTTGCCGGCCCAGCCTAAGATGGGGCCATGGCGCTCCCACCGTCCTCCAAATACCTCCAACGCGCAGCCGACCCGGTTGACGAGACTGAGCGCGAGTCTCTCACCACCAGGCTGAACTCGGCGTTCGCCGACGGGCGGATCACCCACGACGAGTACGCCGGCTCCATGGATGTCGTCTACGCGGCGCGGACGCTGGGGGACCTGGTCCCCGTCATCGAGCGGCTGCCCGCCGCCGCCACCGAAGTTCCCGCCATCGTCCAGCAGGGCGGTCCTCCGGCCGGCAGGGTGTCAGAACCCCGCAACCTGGTGCCGATCGCCCTCGGTGTGGGAGTCGTCGGCGTGGCGCTGGTGGCCGTCCTGCTTCTCCTTCTGGTGATCACCTTTCTCTGAGCCGCTGCCGCTGGGTTCCCGAGGCCGAGGAGGTCGTTGATGCAGGACTGGTACTCGCAGCACCGCGTCTGGGTCCAGCCGCCGCCGCGCCGCTCGCGTGGGGGCGCAGGCGTCGTGCTCCTGGTTCTGCTTGTGCTCGGGGGAGTGGGCCTGATCGTCGCGGCCGCACTGTTCGGCGCGCTGGTGGGGATGACCTCCCGCGAGCCGCAGATCGTCCTGCCGGACCCATCCTCTGCAGCCCCGGAGCCCACCGAGGCACAGGATCCCGAGACGACGGCGCCGGCCGCGTCGGAGCCCGTGGCGCCCATCCTCGAGCCTGAAACCGTCGGCCTGCCGGCCCGGGAGTGGCCTCCGCTCCCCGGACCCACCTCCGCCCACCCGGACTGGATCACGCTGCAGCAGAGCGCGCTCTACGGCCCCGTCCTGCCCACGCTCGACGGATGTCCGACACCGGCGGCGGTGTTCTCGCTGGAGGAGCTCGAAGGCGCCGCCCGGGCGCAGATGGCCTGTCTCCAGGAGGCGTGGAAGCCCACGCTGGCCTCGCTGGGCTACAGCACCGAGGACATCCCGGTCTTCTTCTACGCAGGCGACCGGGTGGAGACGCCGTGTGGCGAGGTGGTCGCGCCGGCGCTGTACTGCTCGGCGCAGGGGGGCGCCATCTACTTCGGGGAGACCACACTCAACGGCGCCTCCTGGCACGACTTCGGCGTCAAGGACATGGCCGGGCACGAATACGGGCACCACCTCCAGTCAGAGGCGGGCATGTTCATGGCGGAGTACAACGTGGGCGGGGACAACGAGTCGGCTCGCCGACTGGAGCTTCAGGCCACCTGCTTCTCCTACGCGATGATGGCCCACGACCGGTCGTTCGAGATGACCCGCGAGGTGTACGACTCCTTCGAGCCCTATCTGCGGGCGGTCATCGAGGACGGGATCCACGGCTCACAGGACTCGGTGGCCACCTGGGGCATGCGCGGGCTGTACTCCGCCACGCTCGCCAACTGCAACACCTGGACGGCGGACCCCGCCGACGTGGACTGAATGCCTGAGAGCGGCCCGATCACACCTCGGTCAGCCCTGGTCCCGCACCAGGTGTTCGACGTCGCCGCCCGCCGCGATCGCATCGCGGGCTGCGCTGAGGTCATGCTGCCAACCGCGGCACAGCGCACGTGCGGCGTCGAGCGCGGACTGACGGGCGTCGAGGCGCTCGGTGAGTTCGGCCAGCACCTCGAGGGCGGCGCTGATCCGCTGCTCGGGGGTGTCCTCAGCCCTCTTCGCGCCGATGACCTGCTCAATGTCTCGGATCCCGAACCCCGCTTGACGCAGCGCGGTGATGACCTTGACCGCATCGAGATCCACCTGTGCGTAGCGACGGTGTCCTGACTGGTCGCGCTGAGGGCTGAGCAGGCCTTCGGTCTCGTAGTAACGGACGGCCTCGACGCTCAGGCCGACGGCGCGGGCGACGGCGCCGATGCTGAGCGCTTGATCAGGTGCCATGCCACAAGCATGCCGCCGAGAACGGCGAGCCGGAGGAGGTGGTGCAGGATCTCGAACGGCTCGATTCCCGTCAGCCCGATCAGCAGGGGCGCGGCAAGCGCGAGGATCGAACCGACGAGGAAGTTGCGCGAACAACCGCGGACTGCGCCACGTGCGAACAGGGCAGCGGCTCCGAGGAAGATGAGAGCGATCCCCCAGGCGCGGGTGAAGACGGCCACGGCCAGGACCACCTGGAGCAGTGCGGCGGCGGCGTAGAGCGTGCGGACGGTGCCAGTGAGGACGTTCATGTCATCGACGCTAGGACCTGAAGTGCGCTTGAGGTCAAGGCTTGGTCAAGAAACCGCCGTCAGCCGCGGGAAGGGGCGTGGCGGGCACCGGCGTCCGACGCCATCGCGAAGGTGCCCTGCGCCCGACGCACCCCGAGGACCGGATGATCCGGAAGCAGGTCCCGGATGAAGCCGTAGTCCCGAAGGACATAGGAGGCCTTGAGGTCGCCCCCGGCGGCACGGGCGGAGGTGGACCGCCACCAGTCCGCCACGTCGCCCCAGCCGGGCGCCGCGAGCGAGCCTCCGAACTGCCGCACCGCGAGCGAGGACGTCAGCGCAGCGAAGTGCAGGCGGTGCTGCAGCGGCCAACCGGCCAGCGTCCCCAACAGGATCGACGCGGCGAACACGTCTCCGGCGCCGGTGGGGTCGATCGCCGCGACGGGGACCGCCGGGCAGTAGGCCTCCTCGCCGGTTGCCTGGTCGATGGCGAAGGACCCGTGGACGCCGTCGGTCACGACCGCCAGCGGGACCAGTTCCGCGAGCTTGCGGACCGCGTCGGTAGGCCTGTCCGTGCGGGTGTAGTGCATGGCCTCGAGCGCGTTGGGAGTGAAGGCGTGGCAGTCCTCCAGCAGATGAAGGACGGACTGGTCCCAGCGACCGGTCTCGTCGAAGCCCACATCGGCGAAGAGCAGCGTGCCCCGCGCCTTGAGCGTGTGCCACCAGGGCGCCCCCTCCTTCAGGTCCACCGCGGCAGCGCGTGAGGCCGGGGCGGCAAGCAGGTCAGGCTCCAACGACTCGGGGAGGGGGTGCATGTGGGTGACCATGCCCCTGTCGTCGTGAAACGCCATGGACACGGTGAGGGCGGAGTGGAAGTTGGAGAATCGGCGTGACGCGCTGAGATCGATCTTCTCCTGCCCGCTGAGCGTGTCCCACATCCAGTCGCCGTAGGCGTCATCGCCGAATCCCGCCACCAGGCCGGTGCGGAGCCCCAGCCGGGCAGCCGCCGTCGCGAGGTTCGCGATTCCGCCGGGGCAGGAGCCCATGCCCGCGCTGTACAGCTCCTCGCCAGGCTCAGGCAGCCTGGGGAGGCCGGTGAAGATGAGGTCGAAGAAGATCGTGCCGGTGGTGAGCACGTCCAGCGGCGGATCCTCCGGCGTTCGCTGCGCCTCCAGCGGATCCCACGGCGAGCACTCCTCACACACGGTGGCCTCGTCGATCGGGCTGTGATCGTGCTCTGTCATTCCTTGGCCGCCCCTTCCAGCATCCCGGAGATGAAGTAACGCTGAAGGAGGAGGAAGACGATCACGATCGGCGCGGCGATGATCACGCCGGCTGAGGCGATCAGCGCGTAGTCCGCCGTGTACTGGCCCTTGAACACCGCGAGCCCGAGCGGTGCCGTGCGCCACTGGGCGCCGGGGCTCATGACCAGCGGGATGAGGAACTCGTTCCACGTCCACATGAACATCAGGACGGTGACGGTGGCGATCGAGGGCAGCGACGGTGGCACGACGATCCGCCACAGGGTCTGCATGCCGCTGACGCCGTCGATGGCGGCGGCCTCGACCAGGTTGGGCGGCAGGGCCCTGAACTGGGCGCGCATCCAGAAGGTGCCGAACGCGATGGATTGCGCGATCTGGGGGAGCGCGACCGCCCAGATGGTGTCGGTGAGGTTGAGCGATCGCAAGTCGAAGAAGAGCGGGATGACGATGGCCTCTGCCGGCACCATGAGGCCGAGAAGGAACAGGTAGAACAGTGCGGTGGATCCGCGGAACCGCATGGTGCCGAAGGCGTAGCCCGCCAGGATCGACAGGCTCAAGGCGGCGGACACCACCACGACGGCCACCATCAGCGAGCGCGTCAGCGCGCCACCGAACTGGCCGATGTTCCAGGCGTCGACGAGGTTCTCGAAGTGGAGTGCCCCCCCGGTGATGCCGGACTGCGGGCTGAGCGCCGTGACCACGATGGTGAGGATCGGGAGCAGGGCGTAGAGGGAGAAGGCGATGAGGATGATGTAGTTGAGGACCTTCTCCGTGGTCGAGACTCTCATCGCCGCACCACCTTCTCCTCGCCGATCCGCGAGATGGCGACGTTGATGACGAAGACCAGGATGGTGAGAACGATGGCCACGGCTGAGGCGGATCCCACCATCTTGAGATTGAAGGCGCGGTTGTAGACCTCGTAGCTGGGCACCGTCGTGGCGGTGCCCGGCCCGCCGGAGGTGGTCACGTAGACCAGGTCGAAGGTCTTGAGGGCGGCGATGATGGTCAGGACCAGCGCGGTGGTGATCTCGCCGCGCACGCTGGGGAGGGTGATGGCGAAGAACTCGCTCACCGGCCCGGCGCCGTCGAGGCGCGCGGCCTCGAACAGGTCGCCCGGGATGCGTCCCATGCCGGCCAGTAGGAGCAGCATCACGAGCCCGGTCTGCAGCCAGAAGCCGATCATGCCGACGGCGGGGAGGGCGAGATTGGGATCGCCCAGCCATCCGCGGGCGAGGTGCCCGAGCCCGATCGCGGCGAGTCCGTCGTTGAGGATGCCCCGCGGTGAGTAGATCTGATGCCACGCCACCGCCACCACCACCAGCGCGATGACCTGCGGCATGAAGATCGCCACCCTGAAGAAGCCCAGCCCCCGGACCTGGCCGCGGCGGAGGATGGCCGCCAGGACCAGGCCGACGATCAGCGGCAGGATCGAGTAGAAGATGATCAGGATCAGGGCATGCTGGATGGCGGCGAGGAATCGCTCGTCACCCAGCAGGTCAACGTAGTTGCCGAGCCCCACGAAGGTCGAGGGTCCGAACCCGGGCCAGTCGTACAGGGAGAACTGCGCGGCCCTGATCAGGGGGAACAGCATGAACGCGCCGTAGACCAGGAACGCGGGAAGAAGGTAGAGGTACGGCGTCGCCCGGTGACGGACGACGGGCGACGGCCGTCCCCACCCGTTAGCCACCGATGAAGGCCTGGTAGTCCGCCTCGAAGTCCTGCAGCACCTCGGCTGCAGACTTCTGCCCACCCAGCACCTCCTGCAGCCCCTGGCCGGCCGTATCGCTGAACGTCGGGGTCGCGTAGTCCAGGTAGGGCAGCAGGGTGCCGGTGGTCGAGACGGTGTCGAAGGCCTCGTAGATCTCCTTCTGCACGCCGGAGGCGGGAGCCAGCTCCTTGGTGCGGAGCACGGGCATGCCGCCGTTGTCCGCAATGGTCTCCATCGCCGACTCGCTGGTGATGAAGTCGATGTAGGCCGCGGCCGCTGCGGCGTTGGCTGCCTTCGCGGGAATGGAGAACGGGATCCCGGTGCCACCGGTGGTGGCGGGCTTGCCGTCAACGGCGGGCGGAGGAGCCATGAAGTGGAGATCCTCGCCCATGATCGCCTCCATGTCAGTCCCGAGCCACGAGCCGCCCGGCAGGAAAACGCCGGTGCCGGTGGTGAAGTCGTTCCAGGCCGGGTCGTAGTCCAAGCCGTTGGGCGAGGTGCCGAAGTACTGCTTCTCGCCCCACTCCTGGAACTTCTCCATGGCGGCAGTGTTGGGCTCGTCGACCCACGAGGCTCCCTCGTTGCCCATCCCGAGCTTCACGACTTCGACCGGCTCCACGAAGTGGGCCTGGAGGGGGCCGAACACGTGCAGCGCGGGCCACTTCTCGATGTTGCCGAGCGCCATCGGCTGCTCGCCGGCGGCCTTCGCGGCATCGAGGAGCGCGAAGTACTCCTCCCACGTGGTGGGCGCGGCTCCGCCGAGCGCGTCGAGCTTCTTCTGCGAGTAGAAGATCCCGACCACTTCGCCGGTCTGGGGGAGGCCGTACAGGTTGCCCTCGCCGAAGGTCGTGCCGTCGGCGGAGTACCGGACCTTGGACAGGACCGAATCCGAGAAGCGGTCCGCCCACCCGTACTGGTCCGCGTAGGGCGTCAGGTCCAGCAGTTGGCCGGCCTTGACGAACTGGCCCATGTCGCCGCGGGCGTTGTTGACCTGTACCACATCCGGCACGTCGTTGCCCGAGAGCGCCAACGACACCTGGGTCTTCAGGTCGTCGAAGGATTGGCTGGTGCGCTTGATCGTGATGTTGGGGTACTTCTCCTGGAAGGCGGCATTGAGCGCCACCAGGGAGTCGTTCTGGCTGCCGCGGACCTCCTGGTCCCACACCACGAGCTCGATGTCTCCCAGCTGTGCGGGGTCCGTCACCTCGGGCGTGGCAGCGCCGCTCGAGTCCGTGGTGACAGGGGCCTCCCCTGGGGCGCAGGCCGACAACACGGCGGCACTGGCCAGGCCGGCCCCGTAGAGGAAGTAGCGACGGGTGAGTGGGCGAAGCGTCATGAATAGTCCCTCCTCGGACATCGGTATGCAAGATTCTGCCACCATCTGCTCGATGATGATTGGTCCCTAGTAAAGTTGATGCGGAATTGAAACATCGGCGAAGGGCCATGCCATGTTGACGGACGTTCGCCACCACGAGGTGGTCAGCCTCATCCGCCGCAGCGGCGCGCTCTCGGTTCCGGAACTGGCGTCGCGGTTCGGCGTCTCTGAGGCCACCGCTCGGCGTGACCTCGATCAGCTGGCGGCCCGCGGGCTGGTGGAGCGGGTCCGCGGCGGGGCCAGGATTCCGCGCAGTCCCATCCGCCCGGAGGCGGATGCGGCCGCCTTCGAGGTGGTCGCCGCCCGGGAGACACGCGAGAAGCGGGCCATCGCGCGCCGCGCCGCCGCCCTCGTGGCAGACGGGGACGTCGTGGCACTCGACATCGGGACCACGGTATTCGCCATGTGCGAGCACCTCCGTGAGCGGGACCTCACCGTGGTCACGGCCTCCCTGGCGGTGGTGAGGGCGCTGGCAGGAGCGCCCGGCATCGATCTCGTCGTGATGGGCGGGGTGCTGCGGCCCAACTACGAATCGCTGGTGGGTGTGCTCACCGAGTCCTGTCTGCGGCAGGTGCGCGTCGACGTCGCGTTCATGGGCGCCTCAGGGATCCGTCCCGACGGTGCGGTACTGGACTCCACGCCCAGCGAGGTGCCGGTCAAGCGCGCCATGATCGACATCGCCAACCGGGCGTGGCTCCTGGCGGATCACAAGAAGTTCCCCGGCATCGGATTCCTGGAGGTGGTGCCCGTGGCGAGCTTCACCGGCCTCATCACCGACCAACCGCTGACGCCGTCCCAGCTGACCCTCCCCCCCGACTCGTCCCTGGAGGTCCTCACCCCATGAAGCTCGTGATCCTTGGCGGAGGCGGCTTCCGCGTGCCGCTGGTCTACGACGCCGTCGCCACCAACGCGCTGTCCGCCTCGGGACGTCCCGCGGTAGACATCACCGAGGTGGTCCTCCACGACACCTCGGCCTCAAGGCTCGAAGCGATCGGACGGGTGATCGGCGAACGGGCCCGCCAGCTCGTCGATCCACCCAGCCTGCGCGTCACCACGGACCTGCGCGACGCCCTCGTCGGCGCCCACTTCGTCTTCGCCGCCATCCGGGTCGGCGGCGCCGAGGGGCGGATCGCCGACGAGCGGGTCGCCCTCAACCTGGGCCTCCTGGGCCAGGAGACAGTCGGCCCCGGAGGGTTGGCCTACGCGCTGCGCACGGTGCCTGTCATGAGGCAGGTGGCCGAGACCATCGCTGAGGTCGCACCCGAGGCCTGGACCATCAACTTCACCAACCCGGCGGGGATCGTCACCCAGGCGATGCGCACGGTCCTCGGCGACCGCGTCGTGGGGATCTGCGACACCCCCATCGGCCTGGTGCGGCGCGTGTCGCGGCTGCTCGGGGTCTCCCTCGAGCACGACCGCGATCGCGTCGACTACGACTACGTGGGCCTCAACCACCTCGGCTGGCTGAGGTCGGTGAGCGTGGACGGCGTGGACCTGCTCCCAGGCCTCCTCGCCTCGGACGACGCGCTGGAGCACGTCGAGGAGGCGCGGCTCCTGGAGAAGCCGTGGGTCAGGGCGATGGGCGCGCTGCCCAACGAATACCTCTACTACTACTGGAAGACCGACGAGGCGATCCGCAACATCCGTCGCGCGGCGCAGACGCGCGGCCAGTACCTGGGCGACCAGCAGGGCCGCTTCTACGATGCGGTCGCCTGCTGCGAGTCGCCGCTAGGGCTCTGGCACGATGCCCTCCACGAACGCGAGGCCACCTACATGGCCGAGGCCCGCGAGGGCGACGAGGCCCGCAACGACGAGGATGTCGCCGGTGGCGGTTACCAGGAGGTGGCGCTGCGGCTCATGACCGCGCTGGCCACCGGAGCTCCGGAACGCATGATCCTCGACGTGGGCAACCGGAGCTCAGCCAGGCGGATCGTGCCGGAGCTGCCCGACGACGTCGTGGTGGAGGTGGGCTGCCTCGCGGACGGGACGGGGGTTCACCCGCAGCCGGTCGCGCCGTTGACGCTGCAGCAGTTGGGTCAGATGAGCACCCTCCGGGCCGCCGAGCAGGCGATCGCCGAGGCGGCGCTCACGGGCAACCGCGAGAAGGCGTGGGAGGGCTTCTCCATCCATCCCCTGGTGGCCTCGCCGCGCCTGGGCAAGGAGCTGCTCGACGGCTACGCGGCTGCCCATCCGTCGATCGCCGAGTTGTTCCAGCGCTGAATTCTCCCCTGGATCAGGCCAGCGAACCGAGGACCGGGTTCCATTCCTCGATCGAGCGCTCGGCGATCAGGTTCGCCGCCCAGAAGGGGTCGCGGTCCAGGAGGTCCTCGACTTCGGCGGCGGAATCGGCGGTGAAGATCAGCAGTGCCCCAGGGAGGTCGCTTCCCACATATGGACCGCTTGTCACCAGCGTGTCGTCCAGCAGGGACGTGAGGTAGGCGCGATGGTGGGGGCGCTCGGCGTCGAGGGCCCGCGGGTCGTCTGTGTAGGTGTACTGGACCACGAAGTAGCTCATGGCCCCAGGCTAGCCCCACGGGTGGGGTCAGTGTTTGGCCTTGCCGGGCGGGGCAGCGTAGAATAGCCGATTGGTACTAACCGGCGCGCAGTGGGCGGGCCGGGGCAACGAGAGAGAATACATGGCGAAGAAAGAAGGAGCCCTCGAGCTCGAGGGCACCGTGGTCGAGGCCCTGCCCAACGCGATGTTCCGCGTGGAGTTGGCCAACGGACACAAGGTCCTCACGACCATCAGCGGCAAGATGCGCCAGCACTACATCCGCATCCTCCCCGCGGACCGCGTCGTGGTGGAGCTGTCTCCCTACGACCTGACGCGCGGACGCATCGTCTACCGTCACAAGTGAGCGCGGCACACCCGTCGCACGCCACAGAGAAGGGCCTCGCCGATCGACGGCGGGGGCCCTTTTTGCTTTTCCCGTCGCGCCACCGCCACCCCAGCCCAGGGGAGCCTCCTCGTTTTGGCAACTCGAGCCCTCGTCACGTAGAGTGGTGCGTCGGTCGTCTATGACCGGACATGTCTGCATGCCCGGCATGTCGATCAAGCTATCCACCACAAGATTGGGCGCGTCCGCGCTCCCAGTCGCCGATTGAAAAGGTTGCTCGAATGAAGGTTCAGCCGAGCGTCAAGAAGATCTGCGACAAGTGCAAGGTCATCCGCCGGCACGGTCGTGTGATGGTGATCTGCGAAAACCCTCGCCACAAGCAGCGGCAGGGCTGACCCGGGGCCACTGGCCCCTGGCATGCAGAACACCGCGGGACGGGTCGATCGCCCACTCCGCCGACAACTGAAAGCAACGTGAACGCAAGGACCCCTCTCGGGGTCCCCACCCCTGGGCGAAGGCCAGGGCCCCGTCGGTGCATGAGTGCACCACAGGCGGCGGGGACGCTTCACGCCACACACCTTCGCGGTCCGCGACCGGGCTCCTCATCGAGTCAGGATCGACATGTTTGAGAAAGGTAACCGCCTGATGGCACGCCTCGTTGGTGTTGACCTCCCGCGCGAAAAGCGTCTGGAAGTCGCACTCACCTACATCTTCGGCGTCGGGAAGACCCGCGCCGCCGAGACCCTCTCCGCCACTGGTATCAGCGGAGATGTCCGAGTCCACCAGCTCACGGAGGACCAGCTCGTCGCCCTGCGCGACCACATCGAAGGCAAGTACGAGATCGAGGGCGACCTCCGCCGTACGGTTGCCGCCGACATCCGCCGCAAGGTTGAGATCGGTAACTACCAGGGCCGTCGCCACCGCAGTGGTCTGCCGGTTCGTGGTCAGCGCACGCGCACCAATGCGCGCACCCGCAAGGGCAAGAAGAAGGCCGTCGCTGGCAAGAAGAAGGCGCGCTAACCCGCGCCCCTCTGCAGGACTTAGGAGAAGGACTCAATGGCTACTGCAAGCCGCAAGGCGGCCGCCACCAAAACCAAGGTGCGCCGCAAGGAAAAGAAGAACGTGCTCGCCGGTCAGGCGCATATCAAGAGCACCTTCAACAACACCATCATCTCGATCACCGATCCCACCGGGGCTGTGATTGCGTGGGCCTCAGCCGGAACCGTCGGCTTCAAGGGCTCCCGCAAGTCGACGCCGTTCGCTGCGCAGATGGCCGCCGAGGCCGCTGGCCGTCGTGCCATGGAGCACGGCATGAAGCGCATCGACGTGTTCGTCAAGGGCCCCGGCTCCGGCCGTGAGACCGCGATCCGCTCCCTGGGGGCCGTCGGCCTCGAGGTCGGCGCCATCTCGGACGTGACCCCGACGCCGCACAACGGCTGCCGCCCGCCCAAGCGCCGTCGCGTCTGATCGCCCGAGAGAAAAGGACTAGAAGAAAATGGCTCGTTACACCGGCCCTTTGACCAAGAAGTCTCGTCGTCTCGGGACAGACCTGGTTGGCAACGACAAGGCCTTCGAGCGCCGTCCGTACCCCCCGGGTGTGCACGGTCGCGGCCGCACGAAGGATTCCGAGTACTCGCTGCAGCTCAAGGAGAAGCAGAAGGCGCGCTACGCCTACGGCGTCCTGGAGAAGCAGTTCCGCCGCTACTACCAGGAAGCTGATCGTCACCCGGGTAAGACCGGTGACCGTCTGCTGCAGATCCTCGAGTCGCGCCTGGACAACGTGGTTTACCGCGCAGGCTTCGCCACCACCCGTCGGCAGGCCCGCCAGCTCGTGGTCCACGGCCACTTCCTGGTCAACGGTCAGCGCGTGAACATCCCGTCGTACCGCGTCCGCGCGCACGACATCATCGACGTCGCGGAGAAGTCGCTGACCATGGCCCCGTTGGTCATCGCCCGCGAGACCCACGGCGACCGCGCGGTCCCCGCGTGGCTCGAGGCCCGTCCCAACCGGATGCGGATCCTCGTGCACCAGCTCCCCGTCCGCGAGCAGATCGTCGTGGATGTCCAGGAGCAGATGATCGTCGAGCTCTACTCGAAGTAATGCTGAAGGGCCGGCCGGGAGTTCCGGTCGGCCCGTATCACCCTCAGGCCTCGCGGCCGCATTCGCACCATCAGATATCGGTTGGTGCGGGAAGGAACACCCATGCTTATCGCACAGCGCCCCAGCCTCTCCGAGGACGTCGTCTCCGAGTTCCGTTCACGGTTCATGATCGAACCGCTGGAGCCCGGCTTCGGCTACACGCTCGGCAACTCACTGCGCCGTACCCTGCTGTCCTCGATCCCTGGCGCCGCGGTGACCAGCATCAAGGTGGAGGGCAACCAGCACGAGTTCTCCACCCTTGAGGGCGTCGTCGAAGACGTCACCGAGATCATCCTCAACCTGAAGAGCCTCGTGCTCTCCTCCGAGGAGGACGAGCCGGTGGTCATGTACCTCCGGAAGGCCGGCGCAGGCACCGTCACCGCTGGTGACATCCAGCCCCCCGCGGGCGTCGAGATCCACAACCCGGAGCTGCACATCGCCACGCTCAACGACAACGGGAAGATCGAGATGGAGCTGGTGGTCGAGCGAGGCCGCGGCTACGTGTCCAGCGTGCAGAACAAGAACCCCGACGCCGAGATCAGCCGGATCCCCGTGGATTCGATCTACTCGCCGGTCCTGAAGGTGACCTACAAGGTGGAGGCCACCCGCGTGGCCCAGCGCACCGACTTCGATCGCCTCATCATCGACGTGGAGACCAAGCCATCGATCGCCCCCCGCGATGCCATGGCCTCGGCCGGCCGCACCCTGGTGGAGCTCTTCGGCCTCGCCCGGGAGCTCAACGCAGATGCCGAGGGCATCGAGATCGGCCCGTCGCCCGTCGACGAGCAGATCGCCGAGTCGCTCAACCTCCCCGTCGAGGATCTTGAGCTGTCGGTGCGTTCCTACAACTGCCTCAAGCGCGAGGGCATCCACACCGTGGGCGAGCTCGTGGCCCGCAGCGAAGAGGACCTGCTCGACATCCGCAACTTCGGATCGAAGTCCATCGACGAGGTCAAGGAGACGCTGGCCGGTCTGGGTCTCGCGCTGCGTGACTCGCACCCCGGCTTCGACCCGTTGCAGGCCATCGAGCGCTACGACGAGGACAACGACGAGGACGCTGACTTCGCCGAGACCGAGCAGTACTGACCGCCCACTAGTTCTGGAGAATAGACATGCCCAAGCCAACCAAGGGCGCTCGTCTGGGCGGCAGCCCGGCCCACGAGCGCCTCATCCTGCGCAACCTCGCCACCCAGCTCTTCGAGCATGGAAGCATCACCACCACCGAGACGCGTGCCCGGCGCGTCCAGCCGCTGGCTGAGAAGCTGCTGACGAAGGCCAAGCGGGGGGACCTGCACGCGCGTCGCCTCGTGCTCACCTCCGTCACGGACAAGGACGTCGTGCGTCGCCTGTTCGAGGAGATCGCGCCGTCGCTCGAGGGTCGTGAAGGCGGGTACACCCGCATCACGAAGATCGGCAACCGCAAGGGCGACAACGCCCCGCTCGCGGTGATCGAGATCATCACCGAGCCCGTCGTGTCGAAGCCGAAGGCCGCGAAGAAGGCCGACAAGGTCGAGGAGACCCCGGTCGTCGACGAGGCCCCGGTCGTCGAGGAGTCCGCTGCCGACGAGACTGTGGAGGCTGACCTCGTCGACGAGGCCCCGGCCGCCGCTGACGAGGCTGACGAGGCTGAGGTCGAGGAGACCGACGCCAAGTAGCACGCACACTACAGAGAGGGGGCCTTCGAGGGCCCCCTCTTTGCGTTCCCGGACACCACTGGTGGGCCCGGTTTCGGTGGCGACGCCCGTCGTAGATAAGGTTGGGCGACGCCGAAGGAGGAGACTGTGATGACGCGACGCGAAGTGTGGGCTGTTGCTCTGGCCGGTGCACTGCTGGTGGCCGGGTGCGGAACAGGCGCCACCGCCCCAGGGGGCTCCGAGGCCGCGCCCGGAGACGGCGGTTCCGGCGCCCCCGAGAAGGCGACCGTGTCGATCGGGGCGGTGACCATCGTGTCCCACCCGTCACTGGACGCAGTGTTCGAGGGCATCAGGGAGGGCCTGGCGCAGGCCGGCTACGTGGAGGGCGAGAACCTGACGCTCGAGTTCCAGAACCCGCAGGGGGACCAGGCGACGCTCACCAGCATCGCCAACACCTACGCAGCCTCGGACCACGACCTGTTCGTCGCGCTGGCCACGCCGCCGGCGCAGGCCCTGGCACAAGTGGTCCAGGACAGGCCCATCGTGTTCGCCTCTGTGACGGACCCCGTTGCCGCGGGGCTCGTCGAATCCATGGACAACCCCGGCGGCAACGTGACCGGAACCAGCGACCAGCTGCCCACCGACGAACAGCTCACCGTCATCCAGCGCATCATGCCGGAGGTGAAGACCGTCGGGATCGTCTACTCGTCGGCCGAAGTCAACGCCCAGGTGCAGGCGGAGGCCGCCATCGAGGCCGGCGCCGAGCTGGGCATCGAGGTCAAGACAGCCACCATCACCAACTCCTCCGAGGTGCAGCAGGCCGCGGAGTCTCTGGACGTCGACGCCTACTTCGTGCTGGTGGACAACACGGTGGTCTCGGCGATGGAATCCATGATCCAGGTGGCGGAGCAGCGCCAGCGCCTCCTCGTCACCTCCGATCCTGATTCCGTGGAGCGGGGCGCCGCCGCGGCGCTGGCCACCGACTACAAGGCCCAGGGTCTGCAGACCGCGGCCATGATCGCCCGCATCATCGAGGGCGCTGACCCCGCCGAGACGCCCGTGGAGCTGGCGGAGGCGCTCGATCTTGTGATCAACCCGGCGGCCGCGGAGCGGATGGGCGTCACCATCCCGGACGACGTGGCTGAAGACGCGGCCACCACCTACTGATGTGGACGGGCTCGTTGCGACCCCCGCCCTGAAACTACGCTGAGCCATCAGCGAGACACCGAATCAGCGGAACCCCTTCTAGGAGAATCATGAAGCTCAAGGCCCTCGCGATCGGCGCAGCCAGCGCCCTCGCACTCACCGCCTGCGGCGGCACCACCAGCCCCGCCACCAGCCCCGCCGAGTCCACCGTCGCCGCCTCAAGCTCGGCCGCCGAGTCCCAGGCTGCGCCCGAGTCGATCAGCGTCGGCATCGCCACGATCGTGTCCCACCCCGCGCTCGACGCCGCCCAGCAGGGCTTCATCGACGCGCTGGCCGAGGCCGGCTACGTGGAAGGCGAGAACGCGGAGTTCGACCTCCAGAACGCCCAGGGCGACCAGTCCACGCTCACCAACATCGCCAACACGTTCGCCTCGTCGGACTACGACGGCTTCCTCGCCATCGCTACGCCCACGGCGCAGTCGCTGGCCAACGTCATCACGGACCGCCCCATCGTGTTCGCGGCCGTCACCGACCCGGTTGAGGCCGGGCTGGTGTCGTCGTGGGACGCCCCGGACGCCAATATCACGGGCGTCTCGGACCTCAACCCGATGAAGGAGCAGCTCGAGCTGATCAAGGAGGCGCTGCCCGAGGTGGCGACCGTCGGCATCGTCTACTCCTCCGGCGAGGTCAACTCCGAGGTCCAGGTCACGGAGGCCGAGGAGGCCGCCGGCGAGATGGGCATCGAGATCGTGTCGGCCACCGTCACGAACTCGTCTGAGGTCCAGCAGGCCGCCGAGTCCCTCGACGTCGACGCCTACCTCATCCCCACCGACAACACCGTGGTCTCCGCCGCAGAGTCGCTCATCCAGGTCGCCGAACAGAAGCAGAAGCCCGTGTTCGCCTCGGACGAGTCGACGATGGAGCGCGGCGCGGCCGCCGGCCTGTCGGTGAACTACACCCAGCAGGGCAAGGACGCCGCAGCGGTGTTCCTCAAGCTGCTGGAGGGCACCCCGGCCTCCGAGATCGCGGTGGAGACGCAGAAGGAGTTCGACCTCTTCGTCAACGTGGAGGGCGCCGCGAAGCAGGGCCTGACGCTGCCCGAGGCCATCGTCTCCCGCGCCACCAAGCAGTTCTGACCGACGAGTAGACACACACCATGATCATCGCGCTCGAGATCGGACTCCTCTACGCCGTCATGGCGCTGGGGGTGTATCTCACCTACCGGGTCCTGGACTTCCCGGACCTCACGGTGGATGGCTCCTTCACGACGGGGGCGGCCACCTGCGCCATCCTCATCGTGAACGGGGCCCCGATCCCGCTCGCGATGGTGGCCGGGGTGGTGGCCGGCATGATCGCCGGCGCCGTTACCGGCCTGCTGCACGTGTGGGGTGGGATCAACCCGCTGTTGGCGGGCATCCTGACCCAGATCGCCCTGTATTCGATCAACCTGCGGATCATGGGCAACAAGGCCAACGTCCCGCTGCTGCGCCAGGAGACGCTGTTCTCCGGCCTGCGGGCGGACAAGGTGCTGGGCACCTGGACGTCGGTGGGCCTCTTCGCGGTCGTGGTGATCGTGATCGGCGTGCTGGTGTACTGGTTCCTCGGCACCAGCTACGGCGTCGGGATGCGCGCCACGGGCGACAACGAGCTGATGGCCCAGTCGCAGGGCATCAACACCGGGTCCACCAAGATCGTCGGCCTCATGATCTCCAACGGCCTGGTGGCGCTCTGCGGGACGCTCGTGGCCCAGTATCAGGGCTTCTCCGACATCTCCATGGGCATCGGCCTCATCGTCGCCGGGCTGGCGTCGGTGATCGTGGGCCAGGCGATCTTCGGACTGACCTCGGTGTGGCAGGCCGTCATGGCCGCCGCGCTCGGCTCCGTGATCTACCGTGGCGTCATCCAGGTGGCGCTCAGCAACGGGTTCAACCCCAACGACATGAAACTCGTCTCCGCGGTGCTCGTCGTCCTCGCCCTCGTCCTGCCTGCGTGGGACCCGATCCGGAGGCTGCGCTCGCAGCGCAGGCGCGCCAAGGCGATCACCGAAGGGGCGGCTGCCTGATGCTCAAGCTCGTCAACGTCACCAAGCGGTTCTTCCCCGGTACCGTCAACGAGCGGCTCGCGCTCGACAGCCTGACCCTCACCCTGCACGAGGGCGACTTCGTCACGGTCATCGGCTCCAACGGCGCCGGCAAGTCCACGATGCTCAACGTGGTGGCGGGTCGCTATCTCGCCGAGGGCGGACAGGTGCTGATCGACGAACGCGAGGTCACGAGGATGCCCGAGCACCGCCGCGCGAAGTGGGTGGCGCGCGTGTTCCAGGACCCCATGGCCGGGACATCGCCGCACCTCACCATCGAGGAGAACCTGTCCATCGCCTTCGAGCGCGGCAAGCGCCGGGGCCTGGGGATGGCGGTCACCAAGCCGAAGCGGGCGCTGTACCGCGAGGCGCTGGCCACGCTGGAACTCGGCCTGGAGGACCGGCTCCAGATGCGCGTGGGCATGCTGTCGGGCGGTCAGAGGCAGGCGCTCAGCCTGCTCATGGCCACCTATGCCCAGCCGTCGATCCTGTTGCTCGACGAGCACACCGCGGCCCTGGACCCGTCGCGGGCGGAGCTGATCACCCGGCTGACCGGGGAGGCCGTCGCCCGCCACCGCCTCACCACCCTCATGGTCACCCACAACATGCACCAGGCCATCGAGCTGGGCAACCGGCTCATCATGATGCACGAGGGCAAGGTGGTCCTCGAGGTCGACGAGGCGGCCAAGAAGCACATCACCGCCGAGCACCTGCTGGAGGAGTTCTCGAAGATCAAGGGAGCCAGCCTGGCGGACCGCACCCTCCTCGACTGACTCGATCACGTTGAAGGGCCCCGGGGAATCCCCGGGGCCCTTCAACGTGTCGGCGTCGGATCAGGCGAGGGCGGCCGAGGCGGCCTTGGCCTTCGTGAAGCGCTCGGCGACGTCGGCCCAGTTGACCACGTTCCACCAGGCGTTGACGTAATCGCCCTTGACGTTCTTGTACTGCAGGTAGAAGGCGTGCTCCCACATGTCGAGCTGCAGCAGCGGGATCTGGCCGGCCGGCAGGTTGCCCTGCTGATCGAACAGCTGGTTGATGTTCATCCGCTGGCCCAGGGTGTCCCACACGAGCATCGACCAGCCGGAGCCCTGGATGCCGTTGGCCACGGCGTTGAAATGCTTCTGGAAGCCTTCGAAGCCGCCGAAGTACTCGTCGATCGCCGAGGCGAGCTCGCCGTCGGGGCGGTCCCCGCCGTCGGGGGACATGTTCTTCCAGAACACGGAGTGGTTGATGTGCCCGCCGAGGTGGAAGGCGGCGTCCTTGCTCAGCTTGTTGACGGCGCCCAGGTCGCCCTTCTCGCGCGCGGCGGCGAGCTGCTCGAGCGCGTCGTTGATGCCCTTGACGTAGGCGGCATGGTGCTTGCTGTGGTGCAGCTCCATGATCTCGGGGGCGATGTGGGGCGCAAGCGCGCTGTAGTCGTAGTCGAGGTCGGGGAGGGTGTAGGTCATGCTCACTCCTTGTGGAAAGACTCGCGCCCGGGGGCGCGCTGACTCTCCCATCCTAGGGGCGAAAAATAGTTCGTGCTTCAACTATGGCGCTTCGAGACGTCAGTCTAGGCAGAACCCGCTGTCCTTCGAGTCGCGGATCACCGCGTCGCCACCCTCAGGGGCGCGATCACTCGGGCGACGGGCCCGGGGACACCTCGAGGATCCGGAAGCCCTTGGCGGAGGCGACCCGCTCGGTGGGATAGCCCTGCTCGATGAGCCAGCGCTGGAGCGAGTCACCGCCAAGGTTCTTGTTCACCACGAGGCGCGCCACGCCGCCCGGCTCAAGGCGGGGGAGCCAGGTGAGCAGGAGCTGGTGCAGGGCCACCTTGCCGATCCGGATGGGCGGGTTTGACCAGATCTCGCGGTAGCGGACCTCCGCCGCGACGCCGTCGGGGGCCGTGGCCCGCACCCGCTCCGCGACCCCGGCAGCAGCGGCGTTGAGACCGGTGAGCTCGACGGCGAGGGCGTTGACGTCGACGGCGTCGACGGTGACCGCGGGGGAGGCCGCAGCCAGAGCCACCGCGATGGGTCCGAAGCCGCACCCCAGGTCCAGCAGGTGACCCTCCTCAGGCGGCAGCGATTCCCTCAGCAGGATCGCCGTGCCTGGGTCCAGGCGGGCCCCGGAGAACACGCCGCCGGCGGTGGTGAAGCTCAGCTCCATGCCCCAGATGTGCGCGGTGATCTGCCGGGTCGAGACCGGACCCTCCGGCGTGTGGAAGTAGTGGCTCACAGATCCTCCAGGGTGCGCGTGGCGCGGGCCTCGAGGGCGCGGGCCGCGAGGCGGTCGTCGGCGGGGTAGCCCACCTCTTCGAGGGTGAGCCCACGGGCGGGCATCACGAGCACCTCGCCGTGCCTGGCAGGGGTGGCGGCGACCCGCTCCAGCCAGGCGAGGTCGCGGCGGCCGGCGGCCACCGCAGTGACGGCGCCCACCAGTGAGCGGACCATGGAGTGGCAGAACGCGTCGGCCAGAAGATGGATCTCGATCAGGCCGTCGCTGCGCCGGGTGGCGCTGAACTCCCGCAGCTCGCGGATGGTGGTGGCACCGTCGCGGGGCTTGCAGAACGGCGCGAACTCCCTCAAACCGATGAGGGTCGCGGCCGCGGCGTTGAAGCGGTCGAAGTCGACGGTGTGTCGCAGCGACACCACGTGGCTCCGCACCAACGGGTCCGGCGGGGAGTCGGCGCTCAGGACCCGGTAGCAGTACCGCCGCCAGATGGCGGAATAGCGGGCGTGGAATCCCGCCGGGGCGGGGGAGACGGACTTGACGACCACGTCGGCGGGGAGGGCGCGGCGGAGGCGGCGGTAGAGATAGGCCGCGCCGTCCGGCTGGTGCGCGGCGGGTGCACCCTCAGGGAGGACGAGATCGAGGTGGCAGACCTGACCGCGGGCGTGGACGCCCGCGTCGGTGCGCCCGGCGGCCACCAGCGTGGGCCTCACCGGCAGACTCAGCAGCTGCCCGATCCGCTCCTCCACCACCTCCTGCACGGTACGCAACCCTGGCTGGGTGGCCCAGCCGTGGAACGCGGTGCCGTCGTAGGCCAGATCAAGCCTGAGCCGCATCGATCCTCCGATACGTGAGGTCGTAGACGCGGCGGCCCGCGGCGAGCCCTTTGGCCTCGTACTTGGTCACGGGCCGCTCCGCGAGGCGCGGCGCCCAACCGTCGTGCTCGTTGACCAGGCCCGGCGCGGCATCGAGGTGATCCCTCATCCAGAGCGCGTAGTCCTCCCAGTCGGTGGCCAGCCGCCACAGTCCCCCGGGGGCGAGCTTGGCCGTCACCACATCCGCGAAGTCCGGCCCCACCAGCCGCCGCTTGTGGTGGCGCTTCTTGTGCCAGGGATCAGCGAAGAACGTCCACAGCTC
Organism: Tessaracoccus sp. MC1627; assembly: GCF_014164725.1. Taxonomy (NCBI): domain Bacteria; kingdom Bacillati; phylum Actinomycetota; class Actinomycetes; order Propionibacteriales; family Propionibacteriaceae; genus Tessaracoccus; species Tessaracoccus sp. MC1627. The sequence continues at coordinate 545,183 of NZ_JACJGA010000002.1, forward strand.
GCTGACCGTGCCGTCGCCGAAGAGCCTGTCCAGGCCCTGCGCGCCATCGGCGATGACGATGCGGACGTTGAGCACCCCGGCACGGGCCAGCCGCCCCACCGTGGAGGCGATGGCAGGCTCGAAGACCTCGAATGCCACCACGTCCGACTCCGGCCGCCCGGCGGCCATCGGCGCCAACGAGTCTCCCGTGCCGGAGCCGATCTCCACGATCAGCGGCGCCTCGCGCCCGAACTCCGCAGCCCAGTCCACGGAGGCATCGTCGGCGATGGACGTGGACAACGGCCCCCGGGGCAGGTCGACCACGTAGGTGTCGCGGTGGCGCTCCCAGGACCTCGCCTGGGACTCGTTCATGCGCGCGCTGCGTCGGACGAAGCTCACAACGTCGCGGTGCAGTCTGGGGGGCAGCGGATCCACCGGACCAGCCTAGTGGGGATCGCCGTCGGCCTCACCGGGGGCCCTACCCCGCAGGGCCGGCCCGGAGCCCGCTGCGCAGCGCATACGCTTGTGCATGTCGGCCGCGCCACAAGGAGAGACATGCGCACACTGCTCAACATCATCTGGGTCGTCTTCGGCGGGTTCTGGCTCGCCCTCGGCTACTTCGTCGCCGGCGTGATCGCCTGCATCTTCATCATCACCATCCCGGCCGGCGTCGCGTCGTTCCGGATGGCGAACTACGTCCTCTGGCCCTTCGGGCGGAGCGTGATCAGGCGGCCGGAAGCCGGGGCCGGATCCGCGATCATGAACGTGATCTGGTTCCTCATCGCCGGCTGGTGGCTGGCCCTGGCGCACGTCGCCGCGGCGTTGGCGCAGACCCTCACGATCATCGGCATCGCGAACGCCTACGTCAGCCTCAAGATGATCCCCGTGACCTGCTTCCCCTTCGGCAAGCAGATCGTGGACAACGGCTCCATCTTCTGAACGCCCGTCAGAGGCGCGGACGGTTCCATTGACCGGGTCGAGCCAGCGCGTCGGTGGCCACCCGGATGCCCGAGGCATCGAGCGACGCGACGGCCACCAGCAGGCTGAGCGTCGGGTAGCCGTGAGGCCGGTTGTCGCGGATGATCGCCCTGTCGTCGGCGGCCTCGAGCCGGGCGGACTCCTCCAGCACCCGTAGCCAAGCCTCCCACCAGCGGCCGTCGCCCCGGTCGTCGGTGGCGGTGGTCGCGAAGCGGCCCAACCACTGCGCGATCCTCGGGGTGGTGGGATCATCGACGTCCTCGTGGGCCACCATGTGCGTGCCGGGCGCCAGGTCCGTGACACTGGGGCGCCCGCCCTCCCACGACGTGACGCGCGCGCCCTCGGCGTGGGCCTCCACCAGGTTGAAGCCCAGGGTGGTCAGCGGCTCGGGCAGCGGCCGCCCCGCCACCGCGTCCAACACCAGCGATCCCCTCGAGGTGGGCACCGGCACGTCCGCGCCGCCCGCGCGATTGAGCAGCACGGCGAGCCGCGACCCGTCGGCGGCGAGCCAGGCCCCGCCGGCAAGCTCGTCCCGGACCCCGCGTACCGACGGCCGATCCGGCCACCAGGCGCCCCACGGCAGCCAGGGACGCTCCGGGTCCTCGTCTCGGACCGCCAGCACCCGGACCGGACCCTCACCCGGCTCCGGCACCCGGATCACCACAGTGCACATGCCGCGACAGTACCGGGCCCCGGTCTCCGTACCCGCGCAACGCGGATGCCTCTGGAAGAATCGTCGGCATGGTCATCGTCGTGGGAGTCACGGGCGGCATCGCCGCCTACAAGGCCGTCCAGCTCGTCCGCCTGTTCGTGCTCGACGGGCACGAGGTGCACGTCGTCCCCACCGAGGATGCCCTGCGGTTCGTCGGGCTTCCCACGTGGGAGGCGATCTCCCGCAACCGGGTCACCACCTCCGTCCACGACGACGTGCCCGAGGTGCGGCACGTGGCGCTCGGCCAGCGGGCCGACCTGGTGGTGGTCGCGCCGGCCACCGCCAACACGATCGCGTCGATGGCGGCCGGCCTCGCCTCCGACCTGCTCGGCACCACCCTGCTCACCACCCGCGCACCGGTGCTCATCGCGCCGGCGATGCACACCGAGATGTGGCAGCACCCGGCGACGGTGGCGAACATGGCCACGCTCATCTCCAGGGGCGTGCACGTCATCGGGCCCGCGGACGGACCCCTCACCGGCGGCGACACCGGGCCGGGCCGGATGAGCGAACCCGACGAGATCCACGCGGCGGCGCGGCGGGTCCTCGCCCCCGACAGGCGGGATCTCGCCGGGCTCACCGTCGTGGTGTCGGCCGGCGGGACCCGCGAGCCCATCGATCCCGTCCGTTACCTCGGCAACCGATCCAGCGGCCGGCAGGGGGTGGCGCTGGCGGTGGCGGCGGCCGAGCGCGGCGCGAGGGTCTACCTCGCGGCCTGCAACATCGACGCCGACGTGCTGCGCCCCGCCCAGCGGCCCGGGATCGAGACGCGCACCGCCGGGTCAGCCTCCGAGCTGTCGGCCGTGATGGGAGAGCTGACGCGGACGGCCGACGTCGTCATCATGGCGGCCGCCGTCGCGGACTACCGGGTGGCTGAAACCTCCGAAGGGAAGCTCACCAAGGAGGCGGGGGCCCCGCCGGTGCTGACGCTGGTGGAGAACGAGGACATCGTCGCCGGCCTGGCCGCCCGGCGCCGCCCCGGGCAGCTGATCGTCGCCTTCGCGGCGGAGACCTCCACCGGCGACGAACTGCTGCGCCGCGCCGTCGCCAAGCGTCGCGGCAAGGGCGTCGACCTGCTGGCCGTCAACGAGGTGGGCTGGCACAAGGGCTTCGAGGCGGCGGACAACAGGGTGCTGATCCTGGGCGCCGACGATGCGGTGATCGCCGAGTCGGCAGGCACCAAACGTGAGGTCGCCGACGCGCTCCTCGACGCCGTCGTGGGGCATCCCGGACGCGGCGCGGCCGCGCGCCCCTGACGGGAACACGCGGCCGCGACTCTGCCTGGAACTACTGCTTCGGCCAGAGCTCCTCGGGCATCAACTCGTAGCCGTGGAACTCGCGGGTGAAGCTGCCGGTGCCCTGCGCGACGCCGCGCAGGTCGATCGGGTAGGTCACGAGCTCGCTCTGCGGAACCAGTGCCTCGATGGTGGCGTGGCCCTGGCCGTCGAGGTCGCTGCCCTGCACCTGCGCCCTGCGGCCGGCGAGGTCCGTGAGCACCGAGCCCATGAACGAGTCGCCGGTGGTGACGCGCACCCGGTCGATGGGCTCCAGCAGGCCCACCTTCCCGGGGCCGGCGGCGTCCCGGAGCGCGAGTTGGCCGGCCACCTGGAACGCCATGTCCGAGGAGTCCACCGAGTGGGACTTGCCGTCGTAGAGGGTCACCCGAACGTCCACCATGGGCATCCCGAAGGTGGTGCCGTGCGCAAGCTGCTGCTCGAGGCCCTTCTGGACGGAGCCGATGTAGGCGCGCGGCACCGAGCCGCCCACCACCTTGTCCACGAACTCGAAACCGCCGCCACGGGGGAGGGGTTCCACCTCGACGTCGCAGACCGCGAACTGACCATGCCCGCCGGACTGCTTGACGTGGCGGCCCTTGCCCTTCGACGGTGCCACGAACGTCTCCCGCAACGCCACCCGCACAGGCTCCTCCTTGAAGCCCACCTGGTAGCGGTCCCTGAGCCGCGCCAACAGCAGCTCCTTGTGGGCCTGGCCCATCACCCACAGCAGCTGCTGCTCGGTGCCCGCGTTGCGCTCCAGGTGCACCGTGGGGTCCTCCAGCGCGAGACGGTGGAGGGCGGAGGCGAGCTTGTCCTCATCGCCGCGGCTGGCCGCGTGGATGGCGACAGGCAGCTGAGGCGAGGGTAGAGACCAGGGCGGAAGCAGCGCGGGGCGGGCGGGATCCGACAGCGTGTCCCCGGTCTCGGCCTTCGAGAGCCGGGTCACCGCGACAATCTCGCCCGCGACAGCCACCGGCTTGGCGACGATCTCGCCGCCGAGGGTGACGCTCATCGGGCCGATCCGCTCGTCGTCGTCGTGGTCCGGATGCATCGGGTCGGCCTCCGCGCCGAAGAGCTCGCGGTGCCCCGAGACGTGGACGACGTCGTCTACCCTCAGCGACCCGCTGAAGATCCGCACCAGGCTGGTGCGGCCGGCGAAGTTGTCCGACGTGGTGCGGATGACCTGCGCGACGAGCGGGCCGTCAGGCTCGCACGACGCAGGCGGCAGCGTGGCGCCGTTGGGTGTGGTGATCGGTGGGATGTGGTGCGACGCCGGGGCCGGGAAGCCGCGTTCGATCCAGCGCATCAGCTCCTCGGTGCCCTTGTCCGAGGTGGTGTGGGCAGGCAGCACAGGGAAGAACCGTCCCGACTCCACCGCCGCCAGCAGCGCGGTGTGCACCTCTTCGGCGGCCAGCTCCTCGCCCTCGAGGTAGCGCTCCATGAGGTCCTCGTCCTGCACCTCGGTGATGATGGCCTCCAGCAGGGGGGCGCGGCGCTCGTCGATGAGCGCCAACTCCTCCTCCGTGGCATCCCGCGACACCCGGACTCCCGACGAGTAGTCGTGCGCGCGCTTGTTCAGCAGAGAGAGGTTGCCCACGTTCTCCCCGTCGACCTCGAGCGGGATGAGGGCAGGGATGATGTTGTCGCCGAACGTGTCCTGCACGACCGAGACCATCAGCTCGAAGTCCGCGCGCCCCTGGTCCAGCTTGGTGATGGCGAGGATGCGGGGCATCTGGACGTCCTGGCATTCGTGCCACAGCGCGACGGTGCCGGCGTCGATGTCCTCGCCGGCGGCGATGACGAAGATCGCCGCGTCGGCAGCCCGAAGGCCCGCCCGCAGCTCGCCGACATACTCCGCATGCCCGGGGGCGTCGAGGAGGTTGATCTGCACATTGTTGGACGGGATCGAGGCCAGCGTCAGCGATGCCCCCCGCTCGGGGGTGTCTTTCTCGCCGCGGTAGCCCTCGATGCGGGCGCGCAGAAGATGTTCGAACAGTGTTGTCTTGCCCGAGCCGCTGGCTCCCACGAGGACGACGTTGCGGACGTCGATGGGGGTCGAGACGGCGATCTGGGGACTCGTCTTTGAGGCCATGGCCTAACGTTAGACCCCTCGTGAGGGCGCAATGAGGCAACCCCCGCAAATCGGTGGGGGAGCGCCTCCCGGGCGGGCGCCGTCGAGGTGGCGCTCCGATTTGCCCCGCCGCCCTCCGGCCACGTAAGCTTGGCAGCTGTTGCGCGCCGAGAGGCCTGTGCGACTTACTGGGGTCGGCTGCGGCTCCGCGAGTCGACGCCGCCAGTGCGATCCGCAGTTTGTTTGGAAACGAATGGAAGTTGGTCTCGTGTCTACGTACACCCCAAAGCCGGGCGAAATCGCCCGGAACTGGCATGTGATTGATGCCGAGGACGTCATCCTCGGGCGTCTCGCCGTGGCCGCTGCCACCCTGTTGCGCGGCAAGCACAAGGCCACCTTCGCCCCGCACGTCGACGGCGGAGATTTCGTCGTCGTCGTCAACGCCTCGAAGATCGCCGTCTCCGGCAACAAGCGCACGGATTCGATGCGCTACTCGCACTCCGGCCGACCGGGCGGCCTCAAGGCCGTCTCCATCGGAGAGATGCTGAACAAGGATCCCCGTAAGGCGGTTGAGCTCGCTGTGTGGGGCATGCTGCCCAAGAACAAGCTGAGCCGTCAGCTGATCGGGAAGCTCAAGGTCTACGCCGGCCCGGAGCACCCGCACGCCGCGCAACAGCCGCAGGCCTACCAGATCACCCAGATCGCCCAGTGAGCGAGAGCGAGACGCATCCCATGACCCAGACTGCTGACATCGAAGAGACCGTCGCGGACGAGATCACCCCGTTCGTCGACGATCAGAACCGCGAGATCGCCTACCGCTCGGACGCCAACCCGGCTGCCGCCGCCGGCTCCGACGTGCGTCCCGCCGTCGTCGCCCCCATGGGCGCCACCGGCCGCCGCAAGGAGGCGGTCGCCCGCGTCCGCATCGCTCCCGGCTCCGGCTCCTGGACCATCAACGGCCGCACCCTTGAGGACTACTTCCCCAACAAGGTGCACCAGCAGCTCGTCAGCGACCCGTTCGTGGTGGCCGGCGTGTCCGGCTCCTATGACGTGATCGCCCGCATCCACGGCGGCGGCATCACCGGCCAGGCCGGCGCCCTCCGCCTGGGCATCGCCCGCGCGCTGAACGCGGTGGACACCGAGGCTTCGCGTCCCGCCCTCAAGAAGGCCGGGATGCTGACGCGTGACTCCCGCATCATCGAGCGCAAGAAGGCCGGTCTCAAGAAGGCCCGCAAGGCCCCGCAGTACAGCAAGCGCTGATTCCAGCCGCTCCTCGAACGCCCATCCCTGCGCAGGGGGTGGGCGTTCGTCGCATTCGACGAGGAATTCGCCCGGCTGCGTCAGGCGGCGGTAGTCTCGCCTGCGTGGCACGACTCTTTGGTACCGACGGCGTCCGTGGCGTCGCGAACAGCGAACTGACCGCCGAGCTGGCGCTCGACCTTTCGGTCGCGGCGGCGCACATCCTGGGGGAGGCCGGCGCCTTCGCCGGGCATCGGCCCGTGGCCCTCGTCGGCCGAGACCCGCGAGCCAGCGGCGAGTTCCTCGAGGCGGCAGTCATCGCCGGGTTGGCCTCGGCGGGCGTGGACGTGCTGCGGCTCGGGGTGCTGCCCACGCCGGGCGTCGCCTTCCTGGTCAACAGCCTGCACGCTGATCTGGGCGTGATGATCTCCGCCTCGCACAATCCCATGCCGGACAACGGCATCAAGTTCTTCTCCAAGGGCGGCGTCAAGCTCGACGACTACCTGGAGGACGCCATCGAGACCCGGATGGGTGAAGGCTGGGAGCGTCCCATCGGGGACGCCGTCGGCCGCATCCGCAGCGATCTGGGCGCCGTCGAGGCCTACGTCGCTCACCTGGTGGGTTCGTTGGGCGAGGACGCCTCCCTGGAGGGCCTCACCGTGGTGATCGACTGCGCCAACGGCGCCGCCTCGGCCACCGCCCCGGAGGCGTTCGCGGCCCAGGGTGCGCGGGTGATCGCCATCCACGCCGATCCTGACGGGCTCAACATCAACCGCGACTGTGGCTCCACCCACCTCGGCGACCTGATCGCGCGCGTCAAGGCCGAGGGCGCGGATCTGGGCATCGCCCTCGACGGGGACGCGGACCGCTGCCTCGCCGTCGACCATGCCGGCAACGTGGTGGACGGCGACCACATCCTGGCCATCCTCGCCATCGCCATGAAGGAGGAGCACCGTCTGCACTCCGACACCGTCGTCGCAACCGTGATGAGCAACCTGGGGCTGATCAACGCGATGCGGGAGCACGGCATCCGCGTGGATCAGACGAAGGTGGGGGACCGCTACGTTCTGGAGTCCATGAACGCCAACGGTTTCGCCCTCGGCGGCGAGCAGTCCGGCCACGTCATCATCAACGAGTTCGCCAACACCGGAGACGGCACCCTCACAGGCCTGCACCTGGCGGCCCGCATGATCTCCACCGGCAGGTCCCTGAAGGAGCTCGCCTCCGTCATGACGGTGCTCCCGCAGGTGATCATCAACGTCCGCGGTGTGGACAAGCTGCGCGCCGGCATCGACACAGGGGTTCAGCAGGCGGTGGCGGCCGCGTCCCGGGAGCTGGGCGACGCGGGACGGGTGCTGCTTCGCCCCTCCGGCACGGAGCCGGTGGTGCGCGTGATGGTGGAGGCGCCCACGGACGAGGCGGCGCGCCGGATCGCCGACACCCTCGCTGAGAAGGTCAAGTCGCGTCTAGCGCTCTGAGTCTCCGGGCCAGGCCCGGCGGGTAGTCTGGGGCGCACCCCAAACTGGATAAAGGACGCCCCGATGCTCGCTGACCCCGCCGCCCAACGCTCGCTGCTCACGTTGGCCGACCTCGATTCGGAGGTGGCCAGGATTCAGCACGCGGCCCGGTCCCTTCCTCAGCACAAGGCCATCGCGGACCTCATCGCCGCCCGCCAGCGCGTCACCGACGAGCTGATCTTCTCCACCACCGAGGCCGACGACCTTCAGGTCGCCGTCAGCAAGGCTGAGGCGGACCTCGAGCCGGTGCGGGCCAGGCTGGCGCGGGACGAGAAGCGCATCGTCGACGGCTCCGTCACCGACGGCAAGATCCTGCGCTCGCTCCAGGACGAGGTCGCCCACCTCCAGCGCCGCATCTCGGATCTGGAGGACTCGGAGCTGGAGGTGATGGGCCGGCTGGAGGAGGCCGTCGCACACCGGGAGAAGATCGCGGCCCGCAAGATCGAGATCGAGGCCCGGCTGCACGAAGAGGTGGCCGTGCGCGACGAGGCGGTTGCCAAGCTGAGCCAAGAGGCGAAGGACCTGAGCGTGGCCCGCGCGCCCATCGCCGCCCGCATCCCGGTCGCCGTTCTGGCGCTCTACGAGAAGATGCGGGCCTCGTCCGGGCTGGGGGCGGCCCTCCTGAAGGCCGGGCGCTGTGGCGGCTGCCAGCTGCAGCTGACCGTCTCGGACCTGGATCTCTACCGTCGGGCGCCCGCGGAGCAGGTGGTGCGCTGCGTGGAGTGTGACCGCATCCTGGTGCGCACGGCGGAGTCCGGCCTCTGATGCCGTCGACGCATCTGGACATCCGCAATATCCCGGCTGAGGTCCACCACGGCCTCCTGGATCTCCAGCGACGCCTAGAGCTGCCCACGTCCTTCCCGGCGGAGGTGCTGGCCGAGGCCGAGCTGGCGGCGCAGCTGCCGCCCAGTGGGCATGTGGACCGCACCGACATCGAGTTCGTCACCATCGACCCGGAGTCCTCCACGGACCTGGATCAGGCGCTGCAGATCGAGCGCGACGGCGACGGTTACCTGGTGCGCTACGCCATCTCCGACGTGGCCCACTTCGTGCGGCCCGGCACCGCCCTGGAGGAGGAGACCCATCGCCGGGGCCAGACGTTCTACGCCCCCAGCGCGCGCGTCCCGCTCCACCCCTCCGTGTTGGCGGAGGGTGCGGCCTCCCTCCTGGCCGACGGCGTGCCACGCCCCGCGATGCTGTGGGAGCACCGGCTCGACTCCGCGGGGGAGCTCCGCGGGGTCTCTCTGACCAGGGCCCTGGTGCTGAGCCGCGCGAAGCTCAACTACGACGGCGTCCAGCGCGACCTCGATCGCGACGAGCCGTATCCCAGCATCGCGCTCCTGCCGGAGGTGGGGGAGTTGCGTCGCCAGCTGGAGATCCAGCGGGGAGGCGTCTCGCTCAATCTGCCGGAGCAGGAGATCCTCGAGCACGACGGGACCTGGCAGCTGGAGTTCCGGAGCCTGGTGCCGGTCGAGGACCACAACGCGCAGATCTCCCTGCTCACCGGTTTCGCCGCGGCCCGCACCATGCTCGACGGCGGGGTGGGCATCCTTCGCACGCTGCCGCCCGCCGAACAGTGGTCGCTGGAGAAGCTCCGCCGGGCGGCCGCGACGCTGGGCGTCGCCTGGCCGAAATCCATGAGCTATCCCGAGTTCGTGCGCTCGCTGTCCCCGGACAATCCCCGCGAGCTGGCGGTGCTCACCCGGTGCACCATGCTGTTCCGCGGGGCCGGCTACCTTGCCTTCGACGGCGAGGTCCCCGACGAGAACCTGGAGCACTCCGCCCTCGCCGCGCCCTACGCGCACACCACGGCGCCGCTGCGCCGCCTCGTCGACCGCTACGTCCTCGAGGTGTGCCACGCGCTGCTCAACCAGCTGGAGGTACCGCAGTGGGCCCGCGACGGCCTGGATGCCCTGCCGGCGGAGATGGCCGACTCCGGGCGGGTGGCCCGAGCCTACGAGAACGGGGTGCTCGACCTGGCCGAGGCGCTCGTCCTGCGCGGCGCGCTGGGCCGCGTGCTGACGGGCGTTGTCACCGACGTTCACCCCAAGACCGGAATGGGCACCCTGCAGGTACCGGACCCCGCCGTCGAGCTGCACCTCAAGGCCACGCAGAAGGAGGTGGGCTCGGAGATCCGCGTCCGCGTCGACAAGGTGGACGTGCGGTCGGGTCGGGTCACTCTGTCGCGGCCGAACTGAGCACACCCTCCCAACGGGTAGGATGGTCCGCGGACGAGTCGGCCAGATGATCGCGGCCACTTCGGTGGCTGAGGAAAGTCCGGACTCCACAGAGCAGGGTGGTGGGTAACGCCCACCCGGGGTGACCCGCGGGACAGTGCCACAGAAAACAGACCGCCTGGCAACAGGTAAGGGTGAAACGGTGGTGTAAGAGACCACCAGCGTGCCGGGTGACCGGCGCGGCTCGGTAAACCCCACCCGGAGCAAGACCAAGAAGGTCGGCCTTCGGGCCGGCTGCGGACGCCACTTGAGCGCTGCTCGCGCGAGGCGTCCGGGTAGGTTGCAGGAGCCCGGCGGCAACGTCGGGCCTCAGATAGATGATCATCTGCGAAACAGAATCCGGCTTACCGGCCGGCTCGTCCACCATCGACACCCCTCACAGGCTTGTGGGGGGGGGTTCTGCTTGTTGGGCTGCCCGGTCCCCGAACAGGTGGGTCCCAAGTCCGCGGAGGGGGGGCGCCAGTACGGGGCTCCACGCTCAGGGGGCCGACCAGAGGGTGCCACTACGGGCACGATTCCGCGCCCAAACCTTCCTGAGGTCCGAGACAGCCGCGAGTTCGCCGAGGAGACCTGTGGGCCGTAGCTCTCAGATCCGCTGGGGGTGGGGTGCTCCCTTCCGCGGAAACGTGCCCGTAGTGCCGGTCACCCTGCCCTCGGTTGAGCGTGAGGGGCGGCACTGGCGTCCCGCCTCCGCGGGGGAGCGTCGGTCGAGACACCGGAGCCAGCGCCAGGGGCTTCGACGCGGGTGCGGCGCTTCGCGCGCGCCCGGCTCACCCAGCGGGGTGGGCCGGGTTTGCTTCGACGCGGGCTGCGCCGCTCACCCAGCGGCGGGCGGGCCACGTTCGATCACAGAGGGTCCCGCTCCTGACAACGAGGGTGGTGGACGGCAGGGCGGCACTGCGCAGCGGTGCCCAACCCGAGGATCACCCAGCTGGCATCCCGCCCGAGCAGACCCAACCCCCGACGCCGCCCTGCCGGCCCACGCCCGGGACCAGGCAACGCCACAGGGAAGACGAGTGCGGTGAGTCGAGAGTCGAGGCCCGGGCGGCCTCACCACCCGACCACACACTGACCGGCAGCCAGAAACCAGACCCTGGACAACGGCCGCCCGGGCATCGACTCACGGCTTCCCACACCCGACCACCAGAACTGCGTGAAGGTGGTAGTCACGACCCTTCGAGACGGGCCACGCCGCTCCGCGGGCGGCCCTCCTCAGGGAGCGGGGAAGGGGCGGCCCTCCTCAGGGAGCGATGGACGGCCCACGCCGCGCCGCGGGCCGCCGTAGGGAGCGGGCCGCTCGTCGTCCACCGCCGCCGACGGCAGCGCCCCCCGCCGGGAGCACCACTAAGGTGGCGGGTGTGACAGCCCCGGCAGCCCCGACCAGCCATCTGGCGGCCTACCGTGGGCGGCTGGGCACGGGCTGGGACGAGCTCACCTCCGGGGCTGAAGCCACGCCCGGGAAGTCGTTCCTCGAGGGCGCCATCGGAACGCTCGGCCTGCGGGGGCTGCAGTCGGCCCGTGAGGAGTTGGACCGCCTGGTCCAGGACGAGGGAATCCACTACGGCGGCGAACTGCGCCTCGCCTGGATGATCGACCCGCTTCCCCTCGTCATCGGGGCCGACGAATGGGACGCGCTGGAGGCCGGCCTCAAGCAGCGGGCCCGCCTGCTCGGCCTGGTGTTGCGGGACCTGTACGGCGAGCAGCGGCTCCTTTCCTCGGGCGCGCTGCCCGCGGAGATCGTGTGGGGCCACCACGGGTTCCTGCACCGCGCGAGCGGCATCGAGGCGCCGAGCCATGCCTGGCTGCCGCTGGCCGCCGCGGACCTGGGCCGCGACGCCGGGGGAGCGTGGACGGTGCTGGCCGACCGCACCGATGCTCCTTCGGGCATGGGCTACGCGATGGCGAACCGCAGGCTCACCTCCCGCGTGATGGCAGACCTGCACCACGACGCCCGCCCGGCGCGGCTGCGCAGCTACTTCTCGGCGATGCGGGCCGGGCTGCAGCAGCTCGCGCCCCGCACCGGACACACCCCCAAGGGGGTCCTCCTCTGGTCCGGGGCCGGCGCGGAGACCGCCTACGAGCAGGGCTTCCTCGCCACGCTGCTGGGCTATGCGCTCGTGGAGGCCGAGGACCTGGTGCTCCGCGACGGGCAGGTGTGGGTGAACTCCCCTGAGGGTCGGGCCCTGGTCGACGTCATCCTCCGCCGCGTGGACTCGGATCTGTGTGACCCGCTCGAGTTCCGCAGCGACTCCCAGCTCGGCGTGGCCGGCCTCGTCGAATCCGCGCGCCTCGGCAACGTCGCCTCCCTCAACCCGCTGGGAAGCGGGGTGTTGGAGAACCCGGCCCTGCTCGGCCTGCTCCCGGGGCTGGCTGTCCAGCTCCTCGGGGAGGAGCTCCTCCTGCCGTCGGCCCAGACGTGGTGGTGCGGCGACGACGCGCAGCGCAGCCACGTCCTGACGCACCTGGACAGCCTGCTTCTCAAGCCCATCAACCGAGGCTTCGGAGGCTCGACGCTGGCCGGGTGGGAGCTCACCGCTGCCGAGAAGACGGAGCTGGTGGCCCGCATCGAGGCGGAGCCGTGGGCGTGGTGCGGGCAGGACAACGTCGAACTCTCCACCACCCCGGTGGTCACCGCCGACGGCGTGGAGCCGCGACGCGTGGTGCTGCGCTGCTTCGCCGCCCAGGTGGACCACTCGCACGAGATCCTGGCCGGTGGCCTGGCGCGGGTCGCGCCCGACGACCGGTTCCGGATCACCACGATGAACGGCGCCCTGACCAAGGACGTCTGGGTGCTGGACCCGGACGATGTCCAGGAGACGTGGACCCCCACCTTCGAGGGGGGACCGATCGCCATCCAGCGGGTGGCCACGCTCGCGCCCCGCATCGCGGACAACCTGTTCTGGTTCGGTCGCTACGCGGAACGCGCCGACGGCACGGTGCGGCTGCTGCGTCTGGCCGTGGACCTCGCCCACGACCATGGCCGGAGCCCGGTCTCACGCGGCGGCCAGGTGCTCGGCGCCGTCCTCGTCGCCGGAGAGCGGATCACCGGCCTGGACCTGTCCGCGGGCGACGTCGGCGCCGCTCTGAAGCGGCTGCGCCCCGCCGTCGTCGACGGGAGTTCCACCGGCTCCGTGGCGCACGCGATCAGGCGCCTCACGGAGGCCGCCAACCAGGTGCCCGACATCATGTCCAGCGACCTCTGGCACATCCTCAGCCAGCTCAACCGGCTGCTCGTCGACGCGGGCAGGCGCCGCGACCTGGCGGGCATCCTGGACGACCTCGTCGCGGGCACCCTGGCCGTGGCCGGCCTGAACAATGAGAGCCTGACCCGTGACGTGACGTGGGCGTTCATCGACGCCGGGGTGCGGATCGAGCGCTCGCAGCGCACGCTCGCCGTGGTGCTGCACACCCTCGGAGACGACCGTGCGGCCGTGGTGGAGAACCAGCTCGCAGACGCGATCCTCGAGATGGGGGAGTCGCTCATCACGCAGCGCCGCCGCTCCGCCTCCGGTGAGGGGCCCCGTCGCCCGGCCCTGGCGGCCACCCAGCTGCTGCTGTGCGACAGGTCCAACCCCCGATCCGTGGCCTACCAGCTGGACAGGCTCGTCGAGGACCTCAAGCTCATCGGCGACGACGAGGTGGCGGCGCGGGCCTCGGAGCTGGTGGCGGCGTTCGCCAACGCGGACCTGGTGCGGCTCTTCACCGGCCCGAGGGCGCTGGTGACCGGGTTCGCGGCCGCCGAGCTGTCCGAGCTTCGCGCGATCTCCGATGAGCTCAGCCGCAGGCACCTGACCCGGTCCGCGCCGCGCCGGGCCACGCTCAGCGAGTGGAGCGCCGGGGCGCTCCTGGGGGAGGACGCGTGAGGCAGCTTCCCGAGAACCTGACGCCGCGCCGCTACTTCGTCAAGCATCGCACCAGCTACGAGTATCCGGAGCCCGTGACGCTGTGCTACGAGCGGGGATTCCTCACCCCCCGCGACACCGCCACCCAGCGGCTCCGCGCCCACGGCACCCAGGTGCTGCCGCATCCTCTGTTGCACACCGAGCATCTGGACCGTTTCGGCAACACCAGCCACTACCTGGAGATCCACTACCCTCACACCCACCTCGTGGTGATCAAGGAGGCCATCGTCGACGTGGCCTGGCCCGAGGTGGACGTGGACTCCCTCAACCAGTGGACGCTGGCTTCGGCCCGGCGCGCCACCGCCGGCAACGCCGCGTTCCGGCTGGACCGCGCCATGTTCTCGCTGCCGTCCCGGCACGTGACGGTGGCCTCCGGGGAGGACCTCGCCGATTACGCCGAGACCATCCTGGCGCCCGGGCTGGGCTTCGGTGAGGCGCTGGTGGAGCTCACCAGGGGCATCCGTCGGGACTTCGCGTACCGGCCGGGCGTCACGTCCGTGCGCACCACCGTCGACGAACTCCTCGAGCTGCGCGCCGGCGTCTGCCAGGACTTCGCCCACCTCGGCATCGCGATCCTGCGCTCACTCGGCGTGCCGGCCCGCTACGTCTCCGGATACATCGAGACGGTCGCGGGGCCCGGGCAGGCCAAGTTGGAGGGCGCCGACGCGTCGCACGCTTGGATCTCGGTGCTGGCGCCCACCGGGACGTGGATCGACATCGACCCCACCAACGGGCAGTTCGCGGACTCGCGCTACATCGTGACGGCCTGGGGCCGCGACTTCGCGGACGTGAGCCCGCTGCGGGGGGTCATCGTCACCGAGGCCGCGACCTCACGGCTCAGCGTGGGGGTCGACGTCCTGCCGATGGAGGGCGACGAGGCGCCTCAGGTGAGCGTCCTGAAGCTGAAGTTGTCGTCGTAGGGCAGCTCCCCGTCGACGGTCGCGGTGACCGACAACCGGTTGAGGGTGGTGCGCCCGCCGAGTGTGGTCATGAAGGCGGTGTCGGCGGCGTCGCGCCCGGTGCAGATCCGCACCATGGGGGTGCGCGGCGCCAGCCCGGTGGCGTCGAGCAGGTACCAGGACCCTTCCCAGTAGGCCTCGACGACGGCGTGGAAGTCCATCGGCGTCAGGCCCGGGGCATACACCGACACCAGACGCGCCGGCATGTTGACCCCGCGCAGGAAGGCGACCACGAGGTGCGCCGAGTCCCGGCACACCCCGGCCCGGCTGAGGTAGGTCTCCAGCGCGCCGTCGACGACCCGGCTGGATCCGGGGCGGTAGATCACCTTGGTGCGGACCCACTGCGTGACGGCGCTCATCAGCTCGAATCCGGTGAGGCCGGCGAAGTGGGTGTGGCTGAGGTTGGCCAGCCGGTCCGAGTCGCAGTAGCGCGAGGGCCGGGTGTAGAGGATCTCGTCGATGCCCTGGAGGGGGTACTCGGGGGCGGGGGCCAGCACGGCCGCGTTGTAGTCCACGTGGAGGGTGCCGACGGGGGCGTCGCGGAGCCGGTGCAGGCGGCTGCCGGAGGGTGCGATCAGTTCCTCGACCTCGAGCTCGTCGTCGCCGACCTTGAAGGTCAGCGTCTCGACGACCTCCGGGTAGTGCGTGCTCACCGCGACCGAGAAAACCATGTCCGCGGTGGCGCCGACCCCCACCTCCAGGTGGCTGGAGACCCGCCTGATACTCACGCCGCGTTGCCAGGGAGGGTGAGGATCTCGGCGCCGACGGCGGTGACCACCAGGCTGTGCTCCCACTGAGCCACCCGCGACCGGTCCGTGGTGACGACGGTCCAGTCGTCGTCCCACTGGTCGGTCTCGTGGGTGCCGAGGGTGAGCATGGGCTCGATGGTGAAGGTCATGCCGGGCTGCATGATGGTGGTGACCCGGGGCTCGTCGTAGTGGAACACCACCAGCCCGGAGTGGAACGCGGTGTGGACGCCGTGGCCGGTGTAGTCGCGCACCACCCCGTAGCCGAAGCGCTTGGCGTAGGACTCGATGACGCGGCCGATCACCGAGAGGGGACGGCCCGGCTTGACGGCCTTGATGGCGCGGTTCAGCGCCTCCAGGGTGCGCTCGGAGAGGAGCCGCGACTCCTCGTCGACGTCGCCGCAGTAGAAGGTGCCGCAGTTGTCCCCGTGGACGCCGTCCTTGAACGCGGTGACGTCGATCTTGACCAGATCGCCGTCCTCCAGCGGGCGCAGGTCCGGGATGCCGTGGCAGACCACTTCGTTGACCGAGGTGCAGATGGACTTGGGGAAGCCGCGGTAGCCCAGCGCCGACGGGTAGGCCCCGTGATCCAGCATGTACTCGTGCGCGACGGCGTCCAGCTGATCCGTGGTGACGCCCGGCGCGATGGCCTTGGCCGCCTCGTGCATCGCCTCCGACGCGATCCGGCCGGCCACCCGCATCCGCTCGATCACATCGGGGGTCTGCACGTCCGAGCCTGTGTAGCGCTTGGGTGCGGGCCTGCCGACGTACTCGGGGCGCGGGATGGAGCGGGGGACGTCGCGCAAGGGGGTGATGGTGTGGGGTGTCACTGGGTTCACAGTGCGCCAGTCTACGTGCGGGCGAATCAGCCGTCGAAGCGCAGGGAGGCCAGCGCGTGCTCGACCTCCCGCTGGTTCTCCTCATGGTCGATGGTGGCGCACGAGACGTACACCGCGAACCGGTCCTTGTCGCCGGTGGGCACCAGGATCACGTCGACCACGTCGCCCTCGATGCCCTGATGGCGCTGGTTGCCGACGAAGATGTTGGAGGTGAGCCGCCAGCCGATCCGGTCCGAGACGACGTAGTCCTCGTTGATGAGGATCTCGCGGCGCTCGAAGCCGAAGAACATGCCCGAGGAGGCCATGCACGTGACGAACTGCTCCGCGGCCGTGCTCATCACCGGCGAGAAGCCGTCCGATACGCGGATGTAGCCGACGTTGACGTTGCTGATCCACCCGGTGGCGATGTCGCGGATCATCCCGTTGGACTCGTACAGCCACTCGATCCAGGCCCCGGACTGGTACCAGTCAGAGCCCGAGGGCGGCTCGATGGAGAGCCCGCCACCGTGGAGGCGGCCGTCGCGGAGGTCGCTGCGGGGGGATTCGCCGGTGATGGGGCAGTCGATCGGCTGCCCGAAGCCCGTCTCGACGGGGGTGGGACTGGGCGTCTCCGTGGGGACGAGCTCGTTCCACTGGGTGCCGGAGGGGCGGGCGGACCTGTTGTCCTCGGGCGTGGCCGCGAACGGATTGGCGCCTCGGGGCACGAGGATGATGGCCGCGACCACGGCGGCGACCACCAGCAGCGCGATCACCACCCACAGTCCCGTGCCGGGCCCCTGGCGCACGGGCCCGGCCTGCATCCAGCGCTGACCGTCCCAGTAGCGCCGTCCGTGGGGCGCCGTCGGGTCCGCGTACCAGCCGGGCTCTGCCATAGGGCCAATAGTAGATGGTGGCCCCGGACGGACCCAGTGGCGCCAAGGGCGCTGGCAAGCGCCGCGACCCAGATGAGGAAACGCGGACCTCCGGCGCGGTTCGTCATGCGCTTGAAACAAAGTGCGGGCAGACTGGGGCCATGGATAGGCAGACTGAATTCGTCCTGCGCTCTATGGAAGAGCGGGGGATCCGGTTCGTCAGACTCTGGTTCACCGACGTGTTGGGCTCGCTCAAGTCCGTCGCCATCGCGCCCGCCGAGGTGGAGGGCGCCATCTCCGAGGGCGTCGGGTTCGACGGGTCGGCCATCGAGGGCTTCGCGCGCGTCTTCGAGTCCGACATGGTGGCGCACCCGGACCCGTCGACGTATCAGGTGCTGCCCTGGCGCCAGGCCGGCCGTTCCACGGCGAGGATGCTGTGCGACATCAAGCTGCCCGACGGCTCCCCGAGCTTCGCGGACCCCCGCTACGTGCTCAAGCGCGCCCTGCAGAAGGCCGGGCAGATGGGCTTCACGTTCTACATCCATCCCGAGATCGAGTTCTTCCTCCTCCGGTCGCTGACGCCGCCGGTGCCGCTGGACGACGGCGGCTACTTCGATCACACCACGCTCGGCGACGGCACGGATTTCCGGCGCGACGCCATCACGATGCTGGAGCAGATGGGCATCTCGGTGGAGTTCAGCCACCACGAGGCCGCCCCCGGGCAGCATGAGATCGACCTGCGTTACGCCGACGCGCTCACCATGGCGGACAACGTGATGACCTTCCGCGTGGTGATCCGCGAGGTGGCCGTCAGCCAGGGGATCCACGCCTCGTTCATGCCGAAGCCGTTCTCGGAGCACCCCGGCTCGGGCATGCACACCCACATGTCGCTGTTCGAAGGCGACACCAACGCCTTCTACGACGCCTCGGACGAGTACAACCTGTCCAAGACCGCCAAGCAGTTCATCGCCGGCCTCATGCGGCACGCCCCGGAGATCACGGCGGTGACCAACCAGTGGGTCAACTCCTACAAGCGGCTCGTCGGCGGCGGCGAGGCCCCCTCGTACGCGTGCTGGGGGCGGGCGAACCGCTCGGCGCTCATCCGGATCCCGCAGTTCACCCCCGGCAAGACCTCGTCGGCGCGCATCGAGTACCGCGCCGTCGACGCGGCGGTCAACCCGTATCTCGCCTACGCAGTGCTGCTCAACGCCGGCCTCAAGGGCATCGAGGAGGAGTACGAGCTCCCCGAGGAGACCGAGGACGAGGTGTGGCGCCTCACGGACCGTGAGCGTCAGGCCATCGGCATCCGTGAGCTCCCGCACAACCTCGACGAGGCACTCCGGCTGATGGAGGAGAGCGAGCTGGTGGCCGAGACCCTCGGCGAGCACGTCTTCGAGTACTTCCTGCGCAACAAGCACGAGGAGTTCTCGGCCTACCGCAAGCAGGTCACGCCCTGGGAGCTGGAGCGCCACATCCGCGTCATGTGAGGGCCTTCACCGCACCAGCGGGAAGGCGCGGGCAGCCTCGCCGGCGTGCACGCCGGAGGCGCTGAGCGTCGCCTCGGACCAGTCGAGGCGCCCGACGGCGAGGCCCACGAAGGTCTCCGGCGCCATCTCCACGACGTTGGGTGGGGTGCCGCGCGTGTGCCTCGGCCCGGCGTCGAACCCGATCTGAACCGCCGCGAACGGCGGCACCCGCACCTCGATGGACGCCCCCGGATGCCGCTCACCGAGGAGGGCGCACCCGGCGCGGCACACCGCAGCGGTGAGCTCCCGGTCCAGGAGCCCCGGGAGCTTCGCGGCGCGCAGGAGGAGCCCGGTGAGGTCCGGGCGACGGCGGGCGAGCTCGGCGTCGATCGCGGCGTCGTCGCTCAGGTGGGCCCGCAACGCGGCGACGACCTTCGGGGTGGGCTTGAACATGATCGGCCCAGGATAGTGGCGGCGCGCCGTGGGACCCGCGGGGCCGGGCCGGCGTCGATAGTCTGAGCCGGTGACCAGGTACCAGTCGCAGATCGGCGAGTTCGCCCGACGCGGGTTCGACTCCGCCACGGCGAGCGCCCGCGTCTGGGACCGCTGGCGGGAGCGGGTGCAAGGCGACCCGCCCGTCGACCTCGCCGTCTTCGAGCCGGTCGCGGACCGCGACCTCGCCCTCGACGCCCTGGAGCGCATCTCAGAGTCCGCCCCGGAGCTCTTCGCCCGGATGGTCGCTGACGACGGCTGGCTCCGGCGGATCGTGGCCGTGCTCGGCGGATCCTCCGTGCTGGCCCAGACCCTGGTGCGTCACCCGGAGGAGGCGGAGGCGCTCCGGGAGGAGCCCCGCGCACGCGGGCGCGAGGGGTGGCACGCCTTCTTCGCCGGACGCGTCGGACTGGTCGACGGCGTCGCCCAGGGCAACCCGGACTCCCTGCGCCTCGCGGACCGGGTGGCGCTGATCGAGATCGCGGCCCGCGACCTCACCGCCCCGGACCCGATCGCCGTCGCCGACGACGTGGCCCGCGAGCTCGCCCATGTGGCCGACGCCGTGCTGGAGATGTCGCTGGCGCACGCCCGGGCCGAGGTCCCCGGCTGGCGCTCCGCGCGCCTGGCGGTCATCGCGCTCGGGAAGACCGGCGCGCAGGAGCTCAACTACATCTCCGACGTCGACGTGCTCTATGTGGCCGAGCCCGCGGAGGGGGCCACCGTCGAGGAGGCGATGGCCGCGGCCACCAAGCTGGCGGCCGCGCAGGCGCGACTCTGCTCGGCGCACACCGCCGAGGGCACCATCTGGCAGGTCGACGCCGCGCTCCGGCCCGAGGGGAAGGCCGGTCCGCTGGTGCGCACCCTGGCCAGCTGCCGGACCTACTACGAGAAGTGGGCCAAGAACTGGGAGTTCCAGGCCATGCTCAAGGCGCGCCCCGCGGCCGGGGACCTCGAGCTCGGCCAGGGCTTCGTGGACATGGTGTGGCCCATGGTGTGGCAGGCAGGGGAGCGGCCGGAGTTCCTCGCCGAGGTGCGCAGCATGCGCGAGCGGGTGATCTCCCTGATCCCCGCCAAGCAGGCAGACAAGGAGATCAAGCTGGGCTCCGGCGGCCTCCGCGACACCGAGTTCTCCGTGCAGCTGCTCCAACTGGTCCACGGCCGGGCCGACGAGCGGCTCCGCGTCCGCGGCACCTTCACCGGGCTCAAGGCGCTGGTGGGCAGCGGCTACATCGGCCGCACCGACGGCGCTGAGATGGCAGACGCCTACCGCTTCCAACGCGTGCTCGAGCACCGCGTCCAGCTGAGGCGGCTCAGGCGCACGCACCTGGTGCCCGACGAGGAGCTGGCGCTGCGGCACGTCGCCCGCTCCCTGGGACTCACCGCAGACGAGCTGACCAGGCAGTGGCGCGAGTCCACGCGCCGCGTCCGGCGCCTCCAGCAGCGGATCTTCTTCTCCCCGCTGCTCGATGCCGTCAGCCACCTCCCCACCGACGGCCTCAAGCTGACCCCCGACGCGGCCATGACGCGCATGCGGGCGCTGGGATTCGCCGACCCGCGGGCCGCGCTCGGCCACATCCAGGCGCTCACCCGGGGCACCGACCGCGGTGCCGAGATCCAGCGGCAGCTGATGCCCGCGATGCTCGAGTGGTTCGCCGAGGGCCCCAACCCGGACTTCGGGCTGCTGTCGTTCAGGCAGCTGTCGGAGGCGCTGGGCACCACGTCCTGGTACCTGCGGACGCTGCGCGACGAGGGCTTCATGGCGCACCGGCTGGCGCGCATCGCGTCGTCGAGCCGGTACGTGGTCAATCTGCTCAAGCGCGCCCCCCACCACATCCACATGCTCGCCGGCAACGACGAGCTGCGCCCCAGGGCCATCGAGGAACTGACCGAGGCCATGACGCGAGCTGCCAGCCGGCAGGAGGACCTCGACAAGGCCATCGCCTCCGTCCGGGCCCTCCGTCGGGCGGAGCTGTGCCGGATCGCCCTCAGCGACGTGCTCGGCGACGCCGACCTGGCGACGGTGGGGGTGGCGCTGAGCGACCTGGCGTCGGCCACCATCGACGCGGGGCTCGTGCTGGCCCGACGTCGCATCGAAGCCCCGGAGGTGGGGGTCATCGCGGTGGGCCGGTGGGGCGGTAGCGAGATGTCCTACTCCTCGGACGCCGACTGCATCTTTGTGGTTCCCGACGGCGTCGAGGGGGAGAACCTCACCCGCGCCACCGAGCTGGTCCGCCTCGCCTCCGACATCATCGGGAAGCCTGGGCCCGACCCGGGGCTCGTCGTCGACACGGACCTCAGACCCGAGGGCAAGGGCGGACCGCAGGTGAGAACCGTGTCGTCGTATGCCGCCTACTACGCCAAATGGGCCTCGACCTGGGAGGCGCAGATGCTGCTGCGCGCCCGGCCAGGTGCCGGAGACCGCGCCCTCGCCGAGCAGGTGCTGTCCGCGCTGGACGGCTTCCGGTACCCCGTCGGTGGGCTCCGACCCGAGCAGATCACCGACATCCGCAAGCTGAAATCCCGGATGGAGACCGAGCGCATCCCTAAGGGCGTGCCTCGGGAGCGGCACCTCAAGCTCGGCCCCGGCGGCCTCTCGGACGTGGAGTGGACCATCCAGCTGCTCCAGCTGCAGCACGCGCACGCCCACCCGGGGCTGCGCACCACCTCCACCCTCGGCGCGCTGCGGCTGCTGGCCCGGCTGGAGCTGCTGGAGGAGTCCCAGGCCGATCGGCTGGAGCAGGCGTGGGTGAGGGCCAGCCGGCTGCGGGACGCGGTGATGCTGGTGCGCGGCCGCGCCAGCGACGCCCTGCCCGCGGACGTGCGCGAGCTGGCCGCAGTCTCGGTCCTTCTGGGCTATGGCCCCAGGGCGGCCTCGCAGCTTGTCGACGACACCCGCCGGCTGATGCGCCGCGCCTCGGACGTGGTGGACGCCGTCTTCTGGGAGAGCTGAGCCCGAGACCGGCGGCTGTGGGCCGGATGTCCGGTGCTACCATCTGTGCAAACGTGTTCCGGGGTCGGTGTAAGTCCGAACCGGCGGTGATAGTCCGCGACCCCCGAGGCCCCTGAGGGCCGGAGGGTTGACTCGGTGAAATTCCGAGACCGACAGTCAGAGTCTGGATGGGAGGAACACGCGTGCGCGACGGCGTGCGCACTTTTGTGCGCGCATTCAGCCGTCGTGCCTGCGCGTACCCCGGGACCTGAGACGAAGGACCGGGAAGATGACCATCCAGGAGCGGCGACGGGCGCGCACCCTCGCGCATCTCGGCGTGTGGTCCGCCTACCCTGCCCGCACCCGTCCTGCCGCGGGGCGGCGGAGAACGACGTTCGCGGCCTTCGCGCTGGTGGGGCTGCTGTGGTGGGCGGTCACCGCCAGCGGCCTCGTCGCCCCCGTCTATCTGCCCAACCCCGTCGACGTCGTGTCGCGGATGGTGACGCAGGCCACCACCGGCGTGGCCTGGCGCTACCTCGCCCCCACCCTGGGGGCCGCCCTTCTCGGCGCGTTCATCGCCATCGCCGTGGCGATCCCGCTCGGCGTGGTGATCACCCACTCGCGGCTCCTGGCCGCCGTCGTCGAGCCGTTCGTCGCCATCTCGCAGACCATCCCGCTCGTGGCCATCGCGCCGCTGCTGGTGCTGTGGATCGGCTACGGCACCGTCCCCATCGCGGTCCTGTGCGCCATCATCGCGTTCTTCCCGATGATCACCACCACGGTCGTGGGGCTCCGATCCCTCGACATGCGGGTGGTCGAGAACGCGCTCCTCGACGGCGCCAGCGCCTGGCAGCGCCTGATCCACGTCGAGGGACCGATGGCGGCCCCCGCCATCCTCGCCGGCGTCCGCGGCGGCGTCGTCCTCACCATGACCGGCGCCGTCGTCGGCGAACTCGTCATGGGCGGAGCCGGACTGGGCACCCTCCTCACCCTCACCAGGGAGGCGGCGGACACGGCGGGACTGTTCGCCGTCGTCGCCTGGATCAGCCTCACCTCACTGACCCTGCACGGCCTCGTCCTCGTCGCTGAACGCGCCGCGGTCGCCAGACTCCAAGGAGAAACCACATGATCACCCGACGTTCCCTCATCCTCGGCGGCTTCGCCGTTGCCGGCGCTGCGGGCCTCGCCGCCTGCTCATCCCAGCCCGAAGCCACCCCCACATCCACGGCCAGCGGCAGCATGCTCGCCGACGGCACGCTCACCGTGGGCCTCACGTACATCCCCAACGTGCAGTTCAGCGCCTTCTACCTGGGTGTGGCGCGGGGCATCTTCGCCAAGCACGGGTTGGACGTGACGCTGCGTCACCACGGGCAGCAGGAGGACGTGTTCGGCGCCGTCCTTGCCCGCGAGGAGCACGTCGTGTTCGCCTCCGCCGACGAGGCCATGGTGGCGGCCGCGAACGGGCAGGACCTGCGCACCTTCGCCACCAGCTACCAGACCTACCCGCTGGAGGTGATGGGAGGGGCCGGGTTGGGGCTGTCTGCCGACGACGGGCTGAAGGTGCTCGCCGGCCGCAGCCTCGGCATCCCCGGCCACTTCGGGTCAAGCTACTACGCAGCGCTGGCCGCCATGCACGAGGCCGGCCTCACCGAGACCGACGTGAAGCTGATGGACATCGGGTACACGCAGCTCAGCGCGCTGGCCGCCCGCCAGGTGGACTTCATCATGGGATTCCGCAACAACGAACTGGTGCAGCTGCAGGCACAGGGCGAGCCCGTCATCTCGATCCCGATCTCGGACCCGGCGTCGCCGCGGCTGGTGGGGCCGAGCCTGGTCACCGTCGGCACCGAGGTGCCCGACGACGTGCTCGCGGCGGTCGCGGCGGGGATGCGCGAGGCGCAGGAGGCGGTGATCGCGGACCCGGAGGCGGCGCTGGATGCCACCGCCGAGCAGGTGCCCGCCCTGGCGGACCCCGCCCAGCGGGAGTCGGCGGCCAGGGTGTTGAAGGCCACGACGGGGCTGTGGACCAGGGACGGGGAGGTGGACGTGTCGCTGGATGTCGCGGCGTTCGGCCGGATGGCGGAGTTCCTCGTCGAGGTGGGCGTCATCGAGCAGGCCCCGGCGAATCCGTACGTGGACCTCGGCGACCTGGTCTGACCCCTGGCCGGGGATGTGTCGACGGTGCGCGGAGCCGAGAGCCGCTGCCCGGGCAGCCCCTGGTGGTTGGCCCGCATCGGCAGCTGCCTGTCGCGCTGGGGCTGGGTGGTTGAGGGCTGCCCGGGCAGCGTCTCCCGGCTCCGCGCCGGTCGCGATGTGGCGTTGTCACCTTCGGGCGTATGCCGGCAGGGCGGCCCCGGTGCGGGTCTGCCTGGGCGGGACGCCAGTTCGGCGATCGTCGGGTTGGGCATCACTGCGCCGTGCCGCCCTGCCGTCACCCTCCCTTGTGGGGACGCATCGGCCGTGTCTCAATCGGTCCCTGAGGAGGTCGGCGTCGCGGAGCGACCGTCGGCCGTCGCAATCGGTCCCTGAGGAGGTCGGCGTCGCGGAGCGACCGTCGGCCGTCTCGAAGGGTTGTGTGGTGACCTTTGAGCGAGTCTGGGTTGTCAGGTTGCGATTCGACCCTTCGAGACGTCGCCCGCGCCTGCGGCGGGTCGACTCCTCAGGGAACGATGGTCAGATCTCGACGAGGGTGCGGCCGTGGCGCCGCCCGGCGAGCAGGTCCTCGCCGGCCGCGATCACACCGTCGAGCCCGATCCGGGTGGTCATGGAGTCCAGCAGGTCCGTGTCGACCCCCCGCGACAGCACACGCCAGGCGTCGGCGCGGTCCTCCACGTCTGCCCACACAGAGTCGATCCCCGCCAGCGTCACTCCGCGGAGGATGAAGGGCAGCACGGTGGCCGGCAGCTCGGAGGAGCCCGCCAACCCGCAGGCCGCGACCGCGCCGTGCGGCTGAGTCTGCGCGATGGCGTTGGCCAGGATCTGGCCACCCACCGAGTCGATCACGCCCACGTAGGTGGCCTTCTGGAGCGGCCGCCCCGGCGTGGCGAGCTCGTCCCTGGCCACGATCGTGTCCGCGCCCAGCTCCCGGAGGTAGCCGCCGAACTCGTCGGGGCGCCCCGTCGATGCCGCGACATCGAAGCCGGCCGACGCCAGCAGCATGGTTGCGATCGACCCCACGCCCCCCGTCGCGCCCGTGACGAGGACCGGACCGTCGGAGGGTGAGGCACCCTCCATCACCAGCCGCAGCACCGCCAGCGCCGCCGTGTAGCCGGCGGTGCCGAGGGCCGCGGCGCGCTCCGGGTTGAGGCCGTCCGGCACGCGGACCGCGAGCTCGGCATCCGCCCTGGCCAGGGTGGCGTACCCTCCGTGCCTGGTCTCGGACAGGCCGGCGCCGTTGAGGATCAGCCACTCTCCCGGGGCCCAGCGGTCGTCGGGCGATTCGACGACGCGGCCCACCATGTCCACACCGGCGATCAGCGGCCGCTGACGCACCACGCCCGGCCGCCCGGTGACGGCCAGGGCGTCCTTGTAGTTGAGGTCCGAGTACACCACCTCGACGAGGACGCCCTCGTCGCCCAGCAGCTCCTCGCAGCCCTCTTCGAGGGCCACACCGTCGTCCCGCACCACGATTCCACGCATGGCCATCACCCTAGTGGTCCCGGACGGCCGCGGTCAGTCGAGCTTGGCGTGCGCGGCCTGGTCGGCTTTCAGCTTTGCCGGCCACCAGACGGCGGGGCCGATGTCATAGGCCAGCGCCGGCACCAGCAGGGTCCGCACGAGGAAGGTGTCGATGAGGACGCCGAACGCGACGATGAACGCAAGCTGGATGAGGAACAGGATGGGCAGGACGGCGAGGGCGGCGAAGGTGGCGGCCAGCACCAGGCCCGCCGAGGTGATCACGCCACCGGTGACGGCCAGGCCCCGCTTGATGCCCTCGCGGGTGCCGTGGATCATCGACTCCTCGCGGACCCTTGTCATGAGGAAGATGTTGTAGTCGATCCCCAGCGCCACCAGGAACACGAACCCGTACAGCGGCACCGACGGGTCGGCACCCGGCAGGTCCAGGACGTGGTTGAACACGAGCGCGGCGGTGCCCAGCGCGGTGCCGAAGGACAGCACCGTGGTGAGGATCAGCACCACGGGCGCCAGGATGCTGCGCAGCAGCAGGATGAGGATCAGCAGGATCACCACCAGCACCAGAGGGATGATGACGTTGCGGTCGCGGATGGAGGTGTCGCGGGTGTCGATGTTGGTGGCCGTCTCGCCGCCGATCTGGGCGGCGCCGTCGAGGTCCAGCCGGAGGGCGCGAACCGTGTCCGACGCGGCGTCGCTGTCGGCCGCGTCCGTCAGAGTGGCGAGCAGCAGGACCTGACCGTCGCTGACGGACGGTGCCGGGGCCGGGGTTCCGGGCGGGCCCAGCGGCTGGATGCCTTCGGACGTCACCGGCGCGGTGCCGGCGGGCGAGTCGGCGGCGATCACGGAGACCGAGTCCACGCCGTCGTTGGCCAGAAGCAGGTCGGTCACCTCCTGGAGCCGGGATTCGTCGGTCAGGACGCGGGCGGGGCTGCCCGACCCGGCGGGGAAGTGCTCGGCGAGCGCGACCTGGCCGTCGCGGGCCTCGGAGGCTCCGAGCACGAACTCGCTCGGGGGGACGCCGTCGGCCTTGAGCGTGGGCACGAACGCGGCGCCGGCTGCCAGCGCGATCGCGCACGCGATCCACACGGTCCGGGGACGCCGCGACACCAGCCCTGCCGCCTTCGCGTAGATGCCCGTGGTCATCTGGGTGTCGTCGCCGCGGTTGGGGTCGAAGCGGGGGCGGCGTGGCCAGTAGGAGGCGCGGCCCATGAGGAACAGCATGCTCGGCAGCAGCGTGAGGGCGCCGAGCATCGCGAACACGATGCCGATGGCCGCGACGGGGCCGAGCGAGCGGCTGGAGCCCAGATCGCTCAGCAGCAGGCACATGAGGCCGGCGATGACCGTGCCGCCGGAGGCCAGCACCGGCTCGATGACCCCCTTGAGCGCGGTCCGGGTGGCGTCGGCCTTCGACGCGCGCCGCTTCAGCTCCTCGGCGTAGCGCGCGGTGTAGAGCAGCGAGTAGTCGGTGGCCGCGCCGATGACGAGGATGAACAGGATGCCCTGCGTCTGTCCGGTCAGGGTGACGATGCCCGCCTTGGCCAGCCACCAGTTGACCAGCAGCGCGACGGCGAGGGCGGAGATGCTCGTGAGCAGCACCGCGAACGGCAGGATGAGCGAGCGGTAGACCACCAGCAGGATCACCAGCACCACGGCAAGGGCGACGACCAGCAGCAGCCCGTCGATGCCGCTGAAGGCCTCGGTGATGTCCGCGGTGAACCCCGCGGGGCCTGTGACGTAGGGGGTGACGCCGTCGGGGAGCCCCTCGGCGAAGTCCTCGCGGAGGAGCGTGACGACCTCGGCGATCTCGCCGTCGGAGTCCACGCCGGCGAAGACCTGCGCGGCCTTGCCGTCCTCGGACGGGATGAGGGGGGAGACCTCCTCCACCCCCTCGACGTCGGCCAGCGCCGCGGCTCGCTCGCCCAGCTCGGTGAGCGTCTCTGGCGTCAGGGCCTCGTCGGAGGTGAACAGGACGATGGCGGGGATGGTGGAGCTGTCCACGAAGTCCAGGTAGCGCTCGCTGACGATCGTGGCCTCCGCGCTGGTGGGGAGGAACGTCGACTGGTCGTTGGTGGCCACCTCCTCGATGCGGCCGAAGTAGGGTCCGCCCACAGCGGCGCCGACGAGCCAGATCAGGATGAGGGCAACGGGGATCGCGATGCGCGCGAGACGGGTCTTGGACACGCGCTCAGCCTAGGGTCGCGGGGCGGGGGAGTGGAGTGTCGCGGGGTCGGCCGAACGGTTGATGTCGAGTGTGAGAAGAGGCCGTGGCGTGTCCCGCTCGGCTGCGGGCTGCCATGTCTTCCTCGTCAAGGACCCAGACACCCCACGGGGATGACATGGACACCGTCATCGCGACGTCCCGCAGCGCCAGTGCTGGTGATGACCCCGAGTGCGGCCGGCTCGCCGTGACGGTCCCTGTCGACATTGGCTGCGAAACGCAACAACGACGCAGCTGCTGCGTCGACGTCGCGTGGATTCAGCTTGACTTCGAAGGCCGCCCACTTGTTGTCGCGGATCGAGACGATGGCATCGACCTCGTTGCCGTTGGAGTCCCGCCAGGACTCAACCGTGCCGCGGTGCGGCTGGGCGAAGATTCGGAGGTCACGAATGGCAAGGGCTTCGAAGTGGAACCCGGTGGCCCGCGGATCGGCGCGCAGTTCAGCCGAGCCGATGCCAAGTGCCGCCGGACCGAGTGAGGGGTCGACGAAGTAGCGGACGGGAGCCGCGCGAAGTCGTGTCCGAGAGCGCATGTGGGGTCGCCACGCTTCGGAGTCGTCGATGAGGCGGAGTCGCTCAAGTGCGTCGATGTAGCCCGTGATCGTCTCGTGCGCGATCGGTCCGGCGTCGCCGCCCACGTCCCTCGCCAACTCGGACAGCTTCACAGGTTGACCCACACTGCGGGCCAGTGAGGCTAACAGCCTCCGCAGGTTGCGCGGATTCCTACGTGGCCCCATGGCAGGGATGTCCGTTTCGACGATCTGGTCAAGGTATCCGTTCAGCCAGGAACGAGCATCCTCCTCGGCCCAGTCGATGATCTCGGGCCAGCCACCGACGACGATTCTCTTGAGCAGGTCCGTGAATGTCAGGTGTGTGCCCACGCCGGGTTGCCTCTCCCCTGACAGGAGTGCGGCGAACGAGACGGACCCGTTGGAGTGTCCCGACTCGAACAGGCTCATGGGGCGCATCCTCAGGACTGCGAAGCGTCCCGCGCCTGAGTGGCGGCTTGCGTCATCCCGGGGGCGCGATGATCCAGTGAGGATGAACTCCCCCTTGGCATGACGGTCGTCGACCTGACGACGGACGCGGTTCCAGATGGTGGGCTCAAGTTGCCACTCGTCGAAGAGGATCGGCGGCTCGCCCGTGAACAGCGCATCAGGATCCAAGGAGACTTGGGCGCGAGCGGTGTCGTCCTTGTCGAACTGGATCACCGTCCTGGCGACCTGGGAGGCGGTTTCGGTCTTGCCGCAGGCTTTCGGGCCCTCTATGAGGATGGCCCCCAACGCCCGTCGCAGGTGGGCGAGTTCGCCGTCAGCGACGCGTGGTCTGTAGCTGCACATGAGTCCAGTCTAGCTTTTGCCTAGAATGAACTCTTAAAATCGCATATGCTGAAACAGCAATCCTGCATGGATTGAATCCAATATATGCATCACCTTCTGCATCCGAGCGTGAATGGCAGAGGCCCCCGACCCTGCGGTGCAGGACGGGGGCCACTCTCAAGGGGCTACGGATCAGAGCGCGTAGTACAGCTCGAACTCGTGCGGGTGCGGGCGCATCGCGATGGCCTGGATCTCGGCTCGCTTGAGCTCGATCCACGTCTCGATCAGGTCCGGGGTGAACACGTCACCGGCGAGCAGGAACTCGTGATCAGCCTCGAGGGCGTCCAGCACCGCGCCGAGCGAGGCGGGCACCGTCGGAACCTGGGCGTGCTCGTCGGGGGGCAGCTCGTAGAGGTCCTTGTCGATCGGGGCCATCGGCTCGATCCGGTTCTGGATGCCGTCGATGCCGGCCAGCAGCATGGCGGCGAATGCCAGGTACGGGTTCGAGGACGGGTCCGGGCAGCGGAACTCGATGCGCTTGGCCTTCGGGTTGGAGCCCGTGATCGGGATGCGGATGCAGGCGGAGCGGTTGCGCTGCGAGTAGACCAGGTTGACCGGGGCCTCGAAGCCGGGGACCAGGCGGTGGAAGGAGTTCACCGACGGGTTGGTGAAGGCGAGCAGCGCGGGGGCGTGCTTGAGGAGGCCGCCGATGTAGTAGCGGGCCATGTCCGAGAGCCCGGCGTAGCCGTTCTCGTCGTAGAACAGGGGCACGCCCTCGTTCCAGATGGACTGGTGGCAGTGCATGCCGGAGCCGTTGTCGCCGAAGATGGGCTTCGGCATGAACGTGGCCGTCTTGCCGGCGGCCCACGCGGTGTTCTTGACGAGGTACTTGAACTTCATCACGTCGTCGGCAGACTTCAGCAGCGTGTCGAAGCGCCAGTTGATCTCGGCCTGGCCGGCGGTGCCCACCTCGTGGTGCGCGCGCTCAACCTCGAGGCCTGCGGCCTCCATGTGGCGGACGATGTCGTCGCGGAGGTCGCCGAAGTGGTCGACGGGCGCCACGGGGAAGTAGCCGCCCTTGTACTTGACCTTGTAGCCGCGGTTGCCGCCGTCCTCGAGGCGCCCGGTGTTCCAGGCGCCGGCCTCGGAGTCGATGTGGTAGTACGACGAATTGGCCGTGGTCTCGAAGCGGATGTCGTCGAACACGTAGAACTCGGCCTCAGGCGCGAAGAAGGCGGTGTCGCCGATGCCGGTGGACGCGAGGTAGGCCTGCGCCTTCCGCGCGATGTTGCGCGGGTCGCGGGAGTAGGGCTCCTTCGTCAGCGGGTCGTGGACGAAGAAGTTGACGTTGAGGGTCTTCGACTTGCGGAAGGGATCCACGTAGGCCGTGGTGGGGTCCGGCAGCAGCGACATGTCCGATTCGTGGATCTTCTGGAAGCCCGTGATGGACGAGCCGTCGAAGTTGAGTCCCTCCTCGAACACCTCAGGGCCGAACGAGCCGGCAGGAACGGTGAAGTGCTGCATGACCCCGGGAATGTCGCAGAAGCGGACGTCGATGGTCTCGATGCCTTCTTCCTTGACGTAAGCCAGCAGGTCGTCTGCGCCTTGGAACATGGGCGGATCTTTCCTCACGTGTCGGGATGTCTTGGATGAGACCATACGGGGAAAAACTTGTCCGTCAGTTGCCGATGAGTAACAGCGCTGTTACAGCTTTTCCGGAACTGAGGGCCGTCAGCGGGTCTGGCGGGGCATCGACGCCGCGGCGATCACCAGCATCCCGATCACCAGAGCGGCCAGCAGCGCGATGCCCACCCACGTGCTGGAGGCCACCTCGGCGTTGCCGGTCACATCGAGGACCGCGTCGGCGGCCCACGTCATGGGCAGGACGCGCGCGACCGCCGCCAGCGCGTCGGGCATCAGGTCGACGGGGGCGAAGAGCCCGGACAGGAAGATCTGGGGCCCGATGAACATCGGCATGAACTGCACCGCCTGAAACTCGGTGCGGGCGTAGGCGCTGGCCAGCAGCCCGAAGGACACCCCGACGAGGGCGTCGAGCAGGGTGATCACCAGCAGCACCCAGAGGGGACCCTCGATGTCCACGCCGAACACGCCCAGCACGAACGTGGCCAGCAGCGAGGCCTGGGCCACGCCGAGCACGCCGAACACCAGCCCGTAGGAGGCCAGCAGATTCCAGCGGCTCAGCGGCGTCGTCAGCAGCCGCTCCAGGGTTCCGGTGGTGCGCTCGCGCAGCATGGCGATGGAGGTGACCAGGAACATCAGCATCATCGGCAGCACGGCCAGCATCGTCGGCCCGATCGTGTCGAACGCCGTCGGCGCCCCGGGCGGGGTGGGGAGGTCGATCATCACGTAGTACAGGAGCGAGATGAACACGATGGGCAGCACCATCACCAGGCCGATGGTGCGCGGGTCCGCGTGCAGTTGGGCCAGGATCCGGGCGACGGTGGCCAACGGTGCCACGCGGCTGCGCGGGGCCGCGTGCCGAGGGCCGTTCACGCCGCGACCTCGCGTCGGACCAGGGCCAGGAACGCGGCCTCGGGGGTCGCGGCGCCGCTGGCGGCGAGGAGTTCGTCCATGTGCCCGCTGGCGAGGAAGTGGCCCTCGCGCATGAGCAGGACCGAGTCGCAGCGGGTGGCCTCGTCCATGACGTGGCTGGACACCAGCAGGGTGGTCCCGGAGGAGGCGAGCATCCGGAAGTGCTCCCACAGCGATTCCCGCGTCAGCGGGTCGAGGCCGACGGTGGGCTCGTCCAGGATCAGCACCTCCGGCTTCCCGACGAGGGCGCAGGCCAGGGACGCGCGGCTGGCCTCGCCCCCGGAGAGGGTCTCGACGCGCCTGGCGGCCAGGTGTGACAGCTCCACGTAGGCGATCGCGTCGTCGGCGGCCTCGTCGGGGGCGCCGTGGAGGCGGGCGAAGAGGAGGACGTTGGCGCGCACGGAAATGTCGCGGTAGATGCTCAGCGACTGGCTGGTGTAGGAGACGCGGCGGCGCAGCTGCGGGTCCCCGGCGGGCAGGCCGAGGAGTTTCAGCGTGCCGGAGGTGATCTTCTGGACGCCCACCATGGCGCGCATCAAGGTGGTCTTCCCGCAGCCGGAGGGACCGAAGAGGCCGGTGACCGAGCCGGGGGCAAGGGTCAGGTCCAGCCCGTGCAGGATCTCGTTCCTGGCGCGATGGACGACGAGGCCGCGGGCCTCCGCGGCGGGATGTGCCATGGCCCGGAATCTACTCCCGCGCCGGCGGCCGCGGCGTCCGGGGCGGAACGACGCGCCGACGCCCCGCCCCTGGGTGGAGGACGGGGCGCCGGAGGTGCGGGTCAGGCGCTGAACTGGGGTTCGGCGTCGTAGGTCGCCTGATCGAGGATGCCCTCGCGCTTGCCGACGACTGCGGCCACCAGCGCCTGGCCGGTGACGTTGAGCGCCGTTCGGCCCATGTCGACGATGGGCTCCACTGCCAGCAGGAGGCCGACCCCGGCCAGCGGCAGGCCCAGGGTGGACAACGTCAGTGTGAGCATCACCGTCGCGCCCGTGGTGCCGGCTGTGGCCGACGACCCAAGCACCGCGACGAACGCGATCAGCAGGTAGTGGGTGACGCCCAGGTCGATGCCGTAGAACTGGGCCACGAAGATCGAGGCCAGCGCAGGGAAGACCGCGGCGCAGCCGTCCATCTTGGTGGTTGCGCCCAGCGGCACCGCGAAGCTCGCGTACTGGCGCGCTACGCCCAGGTTCCTCTCCACCACCTGCTCGGTGACCGGCATGGTGCCCATCGACGAACGGGTCACGAAGCCCAGGGAGATCGCGGGCCAGACGTTGCGGTAGAACTGGCGCACGCTCAGGCCGTGAGCCTTGAGGATGGCGGGGTAGACCACCGCCCACACGATGATGAGCCCGATGTAGAGCGCCACCACGAACGAGCCGAGCGAGGCGAGAGAGGTCCAGCCGTAGGTGGCGACGGCCTTGCCGATCAGCGCCGCGGTGCCGATGGGCGCCAACCGAATGATCCACCAGAGGACCTTCTGGATGACCGAGAGGGCGGATTCCATGAACCCGACCAGCGGGGCGGCCTTGTCGCCCACCTTCAGCGCGGCGACGCCGAACAGGATTGAGATCAGGAGGACCTGGAGGACCGAGAAGTTGGCGGCTGCGGTGAAGCCCGCCTCGGGGTCGCCGGAGATGCGGACGCCGAGGCCGAGGAAGTTGTTGGGGATCAGCCCGAGGAGGAACGCCGACCATGAGCCCACGCGGCTCGGCTCGGCGGCTGCCTCCCCGTTGACGCCGGCGGTCAGCCAGGGCGCGGAGAGGAGCCCCACCGCGATGCCGACAACCACGCTGGCGAACGCCGTGATGGCGAACCAGACGAGCGTCTGGACGGCCAGCCGTGCGGCGTTGGCCACCTCACGGAGTCGGGAGATGGAGGAGATGACGGCGGTCACGACGAGCGGGACGACCAGGAGCGTGAGCAGGCTGACGTAGGCGTTGCCCACCTCGGAGAGGAGCGTGGCCAGCCAGTTGCGTTCCTCGCCGTCGGCGCCGATGGCCACGGCGATCAGGCCGAGAACCAGGCCGACGATGAGGCCGACGACGATCTGGAAGCCGAGGTTGGTGTAGAAGGGTTTGCGTGGCTGCGGCGTCGCCTCGAGGGCGCGCTCAGACGTGGCTGTTGACATGAAGGGCATTCCTTTGCTGGGGGTGTGGCGGGTTGGCGCTGCGCGTTCAGCGACAGCTGCCGACCTGGACGCGGCAGAGGTCCACCCACAGGCGGACGACGAGCAAAGGCATGGGCTCACCCTCCCACGCCCACCGGGTGGGGACCAACCTCGTTCGCCGAGGGCAGACCCGGCGGTCGCTGCTAGGCTGCCGCCCGTGACGACGACCCCCGCTGAGTACCCCGGCTCAACCCTCGGGCTTCCGGAGTCCGGTGCAGGGTCGTTGGCGTCGTGGCGGGCGCGGGTGGCGGCCATGATCGGGGACTGGGCGGCGAGCATGATCGTGGCGATCGGCCTCTTCGGGATGGACGTGATGACCGGCTACCAGGGGGAGTCGTTCCTGATCCTGGCCGTCTACTTCGTGGAGGCCAGCGTGCTGACCGCCCTGGCCGGCGGATCGTTCGGGCAGCTGATCGCGCGGATCGGGATCACGCGCCTGGACGGCCAGCCGCTCGGCTGGTGGCGCCCGGTGGCGCGGACCGCGATGAAGTGCATGGTGGTGCCTGCGATCGTGGTGGGCGCCGAGCGCCGGGCGCTCACGGACCTGCTGCTGGGCACCGTGGTGGTCAACCGCCGCTGAGCGGCGCGCTCACCGTCGGCCCCACTCCCACGTCGGACGGCTGAGCAGCCCCTGGCCTTCGACCATCGTCTCCCCGAGATCCTTGCCGAGCTCCACCACCTCGAGGTGCTCAGCGGGGACGGCCTCGGTGAGCTGCTCCAACAGCGGCCGGGAGTGCGTCACCACCACGAGCTGCGCGTCGACGGCGGCGCGGGCGATCAGCCGGGCCAGGGGAGAGATCAGGCTGGGGTGGAGGCTGTTCTCCGGCTCGTTGATGGCCATCAGTGGCGGCCGGCTGGGTGCCAGCAGCGCCGCGAGCCACATCAGGTAGCGCAGGGTGCCGTCGGAGAGTTCGGCGCCGCGGAGGGGGCGCAGCATTCCGGGCTGCTGGAGGGTGAGGTCGAACACGCCGTCGCGCACCTCGATCCCCGCCCTGCTACCGGGGAACGCGTCCTCGACCGACTCGTGCAGGGGCTCCTTCCCCCGCTCGATGATGGTCTGAAGCGCCGCGGCCACGTCCGAGCCGTCGGAGGCCAGCGCCCAGGTACGGGTGCCGACGCGGGGCTGCCTGGCCGGGGCGTCGGCGTCGGTGCGGAGGGCGTCGTAGAAGCGCCAGGCGGCGAGGTCGTCGCGGAGTGGGCGCAGCTCGGGCACGTCCGCCAGCATCGACGCGTGGGTGGGGAGGTGGAAGGGCAACTCGGTCCAGGGGCCGTCGTCGCGGATCATGACCCCGGCCCGAAGGCGCTTGGCCACCATGGTGCCGGGCCGCATGACGGGCCCGGCCCAGGCCGATTCGCGCTTGATCTCGGGGTCGCGGTCGAAGGCCGACCGGCCGGGGACGGGTAGCCCGAGGTCGATGAGGTAGGACAGCGCGTCCGAGCCGATGCCGAGCCGCAGCGACACCGGCCCGGCGCGCCTGGTCCCCTCGACGGCGTGGCCCCGGCGCGCCCCCGCCAACGATTCGGGGCCCGCCCACAGCGCGGAGCTCAGCCCGCCTTCGCGGGCGAGCGAGCCGACGGCGTCCCCGAGGGCGCAGCCGGCGAGGAGCCGGAGTGCGCGGTAGAGGCTGGACTTCCCGGAGCCGTTGGCGCCGGTGACGACGGTGACCCGACCCAAGGGGACCACGACGTCGCGCAGCGACCGGTATCCGGCGACGGCGAGGGTGCGATACATGCCCGCCACCCTAGGCGGCCCCTCCGACGCATTTCAGCCCCGGATAGAAGGGTCAGTCGGCCGTCTCGAGCCAGGCCTCCTCGAGGCGCTCGTGCCGGGCCTCCGCGTCGCGCAGCTCGGCGTCCAGGGCCGCCAACCGCGAGAAGTCCGTCCCGGCCTTGGCCATGTCCGCGTGCAGCCGTTCGATCAACGCTGCAGCCTTCTCCAACTGTCCCTCGATCCTGGCCAGGTCCTTCTTCTTCTGGCGCTCGGCCGCAGCGTCCGACGGCGACCCGGGCGAAGCCTGTCCGGCCGTCGGGGCGGGCGCCTTGGCCCTCGCGCGACGCTCCAGGTACTCCTCGACCCCACCCGGCAGCAGCGCGCACGATCCGTCGCCCAGCAGGGCGTAGGTGTAGTCGGTGATCCGCTCGAGGAAGTAGCGGTCGTGGCTGACCACGATCAGGGTGCCGGGCCAACTGTCGAGGTAGTCCTCGATGATGGTGAGGGTGTCGATGTCCAGGTCGTTGGTGGGCTCGTCGAGGATCATCACGTTGGGCTCGGTGAGAAGGAGACGGAGGAACTGCAGCCTGCGGCGCTCGCCACCGCTGAGGTCCCCGATCCGTGCCACCAGCTTGTCCCCGGTGAACCCGAACTCCTCCAGCAGCGACGACGCGGTGGCCTCGCGCCCGGTGGCGAGCTTCGTCTCCTCCTTGAGGCGCTTGACCGAATCGAGCACCCGGTCCGCGTCGTCCAGCTCACCGACCGTCTGCGACAGGAAGCCCAACCGCAGCGTCTTACCGCGCTTGACCTTGCCGCTGTCCGGCTCCCGGAACCCGGCGAGCAGATCCAGGAGCGTGGTCTTCCCCGCGCCGTTGACGCCCACCAGCCCGATCCGGTCTCCCGGCCCGATCGACCACGTGAGCTTGTCCAGCAGTGTCCGGTCCGGGATGGCGTAGGTGACGTTGATGAGGTCGAACACGTCCTTGCCCAGGCGCGTCACGGCGAATTGTTGCAGCGCAAGCTTGTCGCGCGGCTCGGGCTCGTCCGCGATGAGCACGTTGGCGGCCTCGATGCGGAACTTGGGCTTCGACGTCCGGGCCGGGGCACCGCGACGCAGCCAGGCGAGCTCCTTGCGGGCGAGGTTCTTGCGCCGCGACTCGTTGGCGGCCGACTGCCGCTGCCGCTCAACCCTCGCCAGCACGTAGGCCGCGTAGCCGCCGTCGTAGCCGTCGACCACGCCGTCGTGGACCTCCCAGATGCGCGTGCAGACCGCGTCCAGGAACCACCTGTCGTGGCTGACCACCAGCATGGACAGCCCGGACCTGGTGCGGGCCTGCAGGTGCGTGGCGAGGAACGCGATTGCCTCGACGTCGAGGTGGTTGGTGGGCTCGTCGAGCACGATGAGGTCGTGGTGGCCCAGCAGCACGGCCACCAGCCCCACCCGACGGCGCTCGCCGCCGGACAACGTGTCCAGCCGGCGGTCCAGCTCCATGTCCGCCAGCAGTGCCTCGACGACGGCGCGCTTCTCCGCGTTCGCCGCCCACACGTGATCCGGCTCCCCGTCGAGGATCCAGTCCCGTAGCGTCTGCGAGTCCTGCCCGACGGTGGCCTGGGTCAGCACACCGATGGAGGCGTTGCCGGTGACGGTGACCCGCCCGGAGTCCGGCTCCAGGTCTCCGGTGAGGATGCGCAGCAGGGTGGTCTTGCCGTCGCCGTTGCGGCCCACCACGCCGATCACCTCACCGGCGCCGACACCGAGCGAGACGGAGTCCAGCAGGATGCGCGTCCCGAAGCCGTGGGTGACGGATTCGAGGTTGACCAGGTTCGCCACGCGTCAGCGGCCGCGCATGGCGGACCGGGCGCCCTTCGTCTGGATGGGGCCCTTCGGAATGGGGGCCTTGGGACGCATGGCGTCCAGAGCGCGGAGGCGCTGGTTGACCTCGGTGATCTTGGCGGGCGACAGCTTCTTGGGCAGCTTCTTGATCTGATCGGCGAGCTTGTCCAGCGGCACCTGGCCCGTGCCCTTGCCCATCTGGATGATGGTGACGTCCACGCCGTAGGCCACCTGCTCGTGCTTCTTCTTCTCGCTGGCCAGCAGCGGCTTCAGCCTGCCGGGCTCGCCCTCGCCGATGAGCACCAGCCCGCCGGGACCGAGCGTGCGGTGCACGGCGTCGAGGCTCCGGGTCGCGGTGATGACGGGGGTGGAGATCCACTGCTTGGGCAGCATCTGCAGCGCCACTTCCGCGGAGCCGGCCTGACCCTCGAAGCGACGGTAGACGGCCTTGCGGGCCCGCCACGTGAAGATCGACAGCGCCCCGAGCATGCCGGCGGAGACGCCCACGATGCCCCAGATCAGGGGGGCGTCGAGCACGAAGCCGAGGATGAGCAGCGCAGCCCAGGGCACGAGGAAGCCGGCCAGCATCAGCCACGGCAGCACCGTGTCGTACTTGACCGTGACCTTATAGGTCTCGCGGAGCTGCTTCCACCAGCCCCAGTCCTTGGGGTCTGTGGAGTTCTTCTTGGCCGCCTTGGCGGCCTTCAGCTCGGCCTTCTGCTTTTCAGCTAGCGCCTTGGCTCTCTCGCTGGCCATCTGTGTCTCCGTCTCAGCCGATTGTGATGCGCGCGTCCATCGCGGTCCGGTACAGGCGTCCCGCCCTGTACGAGGAGCGGACCAGAGGACCAGACAGCACGCCAGAATATCCGATCCCGCGCGCCTCCTCGGCCAGGTCCTCGAACTCCTCCGGCGTGACCCAGCGGTCGATCGGGTGGAGCGTGGCGTTGGGGCGCAGATATTGGGTGATGGTGATCAGTTCGGCGCCTGCGTCGTGCAGGTCCTGCAGCGCCTGGCTGATCTCCTCGCGGGTCTCGCCCATGCCCAGGATGAGGTTGGACTTGGTGACCAGGCCGGCCTCCCGCGACATGGTCAGCACCCGCAGCGAACGGTCGTAGCGGAAGCCCGGACGGATGCGCTTGAAGATCCGCGGCACCGTCTCGACGTTGTGCGCGAACACCTCGGGGCGGGCGTCGAACAGCTGCCCGAGGAGCTCGGCGCGCCCGGAGAAGTCCGGGGCCAGCATCTCGACGCCGACCCCCGGGTTGAGCGCATGGATCTGGCGGATGGTCTCCGCGTACAGCCAGGCCCCCTCGTCGGGGAGGTCGTCGCG
This sequence comes from Tessaracoccus sp. MC1627, assembly GCF_014164725.1. Taxonomy (NCBI): domain Bacteria; kingdom Bacillati; phylum Actinomycetota; class Actinomycetes; order Propionibacteriales; family Propionibacteriaceae; genus Tessaracoccus; species Tessaracoccus sp. MC1627. Next base: position 584,144 of record NZ_JACJGA010000002.1, read on the forward strand.
ACACACCCCGGTGACGGTGGCGTAGCGGAGCCCCATCTTCTTCACCGACGCGGCCACCCGCAGGGGCTCCGACGGGTCGTAGCTCTCCGGCTTGGCGGACTCGATCTGGCAGAAGTCGCAGCGTCGGGTGCACTGATCCCCGCCGATGAGGAACGTGGATTCGCGATCCTCCCAGCATTCGTAGATGTTGGGGCAGCCGGCCTCCTGGCACACGGTGTGGAGGTCGCCGTCGCGCACGATCTTCTGCAGGTCCGTGTAGTTGGGGCCCATCTTCGCGGTGGTGCGGATCCAACTCGGCTTGCGCTCAATCGGGGTCTCGGCGTTTCTCGACTCCACGCGGAGGAGTCGACGTCCATCGGGCTGCACTGCGGTCACCCGCACAGCCTACCCGCTGCCGCCGGGAGGGCCCCGGCCGTGGCGCTAGCCTGAGCGGGTGCTCACGCGCCCCGCCACTTCGACCCGCCCGGTGACCGCCGGTGTCGCGGCCCTGGTGGTCGCCGGCGTCGCCTGGGGCACCTCCGGCACGCTCGGCACCCTCCTGCGCGGCACCTCCGGGCTGGGATTCCTGGCCGTCGCCGGCTACCGGATCCTCGTCGGCGGGCTGCTGCTCATGCTCGCGGTGGCGCTGACCGGCCGCGTGCGGTGGCCGCGCCGTCGCTCCGGGTGGATGAGGGTGGCGGCGATGGCCGCGTGCTCGGCGGTGTACCAGTTCGGCTTCTTCAGCGCGGTGGGGTTGCTGGGCGTGTCCATCGCCACGCTGGTCACCGTCGGCTCGGCGCCCGTGATGGTGCTGGTGGTGGACCTCGCGACGGGCCGGCAGCGGCTCACGCGGCCGCTGGCGCTGGCGCTGGGTTTCACCGCCGTCGGCCTGGCCCTGTTCATGGGTGCGCCGCCGCAGGGGGTGTCGGTGGCCGATGCGCTCTGGGGGGCGGGGCTGGCCCTGGTGGCCGGGGCGGCGTTCGCGGTCATCAGCCTGCTGGGCGCCCGTCCGGTGGCGGACTACCACGACGCCACCGGCTCGGCCCTGGCCTTCCTCCTCGGTGGCCTGGTGGTGCTCGGCGTCGCCACCGTCGCCGGCCAGAGCGTCTGGTTCGTTCCGACGCCCGCGAGCGTTGCACTTGTGGTGGCTCTCGGCCTCATCCCCTCTGCCGTCGCCTACCTCGCCTACCTGCGCGGGCTTCGCACCCAGAGCTCGACGACCGGGGTGATGGTGGCGCTGCTGGAGCCGCTCACCGGGGCCGCGCTGGCGTTCCTGGTGCTGGGGGAGCGCCTCAGCGCCGCCGGGCTCGTCGGCGCGGCGCTGCTGCTGGCGGCGGTGGTGCTGTCGTCGCGACGGGCGGCCGCGCCTCCGCACGCCGTCGAGTGATCAGCCGAGGATCGGATCCAGGGCCCGTGTCAGGGGGGTGCGCAGATCGTCGGCCACGCCCTTGACGCTCCACTGGCCGGGCAGCTCCTCGACGATCGACGTCACCCCCGCGTCGGCGATGCCGCAGGCGATGATGTTGCTGAAACGCTCGGCCGAGCTCAGCACGTTGAGCGCAAAGCCGTGCATCGTGGTGCGCCTGGCCACGCGCACGCCGATGGCGCAGATCTTGCGCTCAGGCCGATCCCCGTCGGCGGGCAGCCACACCCCGGTGCGGCCCTCGACCCGGCCGCTGGTCAGCCCGTAGCCGGTGAGCAGTTCGATGACGGCCGCCTCCAGGGCGCGCACGTAGTCCACCACGCCGACGCCCTCCCGCAGCTGCACGATCGGGTAGCCGACGAGCTGGCCGGGGCCGTGATAGGTGATGAGCCCGCCGCGATCCACGTCGATGACCGGGGTGCCGTCCTGCGGGCGCTGCTCGGCGGTGGTGCGGCGGCCGGCGGTGTAGACGGGGGAGTGCTCGACGTAGAGGACCTGGCCGGGGGCGCCGCCCGCGACCGCGGCGTGCAGGGCGCGCTGCCGGTCCCAGGTCTCCTGGTAGTCGGCCAGGGACTCGCCCAGGCCGCGATCGTCGAACGTGAACATGGGCCCGATGCTAACCGCTCAGAACAGGGCGGCGGTGAGCGAGACCAGGGGCGGGGCCAGCAGCAGCGCGGGCAGCAGGTCGCCGACGGGGATCTGCTTGAGGTTGAGCAGCCGGAGCCCGAGCGCGAGCAGCACCACGCCGCCGGTGGCGGTCAGCGCGTCCACCTGCGCGGTGCTCAGCACGTCGCCGGCGAAGTAGCCGACGGCGGTCAGTGACCCCTGGATGAGCGCCACCGCCCCGGCCGAGGCGAGCACTCCCCAGCCCAGCGTAGAGGCGAACGCCATGGCCGCGAAGCCGTCCAGCACGGACTTGACGAGCAGCTGGTCCGCGCCGCGACCCAGCCCGTCGGACAGCGAGCCCAGGATGGCGAGGGGACCCACGCAGAACAGGAGCGTGGAGGTGACCATGGCGTCGACGAACCGCGCCGCGTCCCCGGAGGCGGTGAAGCGCCCCCGCAGCCAGGCGGCGCCCTGCTCGAGGCGGTCCTCGACCCGCAGCCAGGACCCCAGCAGAGCCCCGACGAGCAGCGACGCGAGCACGATCAGCATCGCCGCGCCGTCGACCTCGTGCCGCAGCGCCTCCGATCCCATGGCCACCACAGACAGTCCGCCGAGCACCAGGGTGACCAGGCCGAGCACGGAGGTGACGGTGTCCTTGGTCTTCTCGGGGATCCGGTTGCCCAGGGCTATCCCGAGGAGGGCGCCGACCACCACGGTGATGACGTTGACGACAGTCCCGACCCCGATGAACACGCCTGTCATCCAATCAGATCCGGCGTTCCCGCCCTACGCGGGGGTCGATCCGTGCCAGTCTGGGGGAGGGCTGTCCACCAGCCACGAACGAGTTGTTCAAACTTTGTGTAACGTTTAGGCTGTGGGCACCGGCGGGAGAAGGAGGGGACCGTGCGCCGATTCCTGCACGAACCGCGCGCCTTCCTGACCGCCGCCCTGGTCAATCCCGTCGAGCGGATCCGCACGGAGACGCCTGCCGTGCGCCGCCGTCGCCGGATCGTGGTGGGGGTCACGGTTGTCCTGGGCGCCGTCGCCCTGGGTCTGGCGCTCTCCATCGAACCCGGCGCGCCCGAGTTCTACGCCGCGACACTCGGCGTCGCGGCGCTCTGGATCCTCGGGGCGTTCGTCTCCGGCCCCCTCTACCTCGGGGAGGGGCGCACCCGCGACGGTGGCCGCAGCAGGGGCGTGCTGCAGGGCTTCCTGCTGGGGCTCATGCTGCTCGCCGTCTTCCTCGCCGGGGCGCTCGTCGTCAACCGGATCCCCGTCCTGTCGGCCCCCGTCGAGGACCTGCTGGACTACGCCCGCTACGGTTCGCTGTGGCTCGTGGCGCTCGTCACGGCAGTCAACGGGGTGGCCGAGGAGCTGTTCTTCCGGGGCGCCGTCTACGCGTCGCTGGATCGACGGTTCAACGCCGTCGGCTCCACCGCCCTGTATGCCGCGTCCACGCTGTTCACGGGGGTCCCGCTGCTCACCTTCGCCGCGGTCTGCCTCGGCCTGCTCACCGCCGCCCAACGCAGGGTCACAGGCGGGGTCCTCGGGCCGATCGCCTCCCACCTGACCTGGTCACTGGGCATGCTGATCCTGCTCCCACCGTTGTTGTCCCTTGGAGGCTGACATGTCCACCCGCACCGCACTCGTCACAGGCGCCACCGGCCACGTCGGCGCCCGGCTCGTCCCCGCGCTCCTGGACGCCGGGTGGCGGGTCCGGGTGCTGTCGCGCAACCCCGGGAAGCTCGTGCCCGCCTGGCGTGACCGGGTCGAGGTCACCGCCGGAGACGCCACCCGCACCTCCGACGTGCTCCGGGCGCTGGACGGGGTGGAGGTGGCCTACTACATGCTGCACTCGATGGACGGTCGCGGGGACTACCGGCGGCGTGACCGCGAGCTCGCCGAGACCTTCGCCGCCGCCGCACTGGCCTCCGGGGTGGAGCGGATCGTCTACCTCAGCGGACTGCACCCGGAGGGGAAGCTCTCGGAACACATGGCCTCCCGGGTGGAGGTGGGCGAGATCCTGCTCGGCTCAGGGGTGCCGACGGCGGTCCTCCAGGCCGGCGTGGTGCTGGGGGAGGGGTCGGCGTCCTTCGACATGCTGCGCCACCTCTCCGAGCGGCTCCCCGTGGCGGTGGGGCCCAAGTGGCTGCGCAACCGCATCCAGCCCATCGCCGTCGACGACGTCATCCACTACCTCGTCCGCGCCGCCGACCTCCAGCCAGACGTCAACCGCGCCATCGACGTCGGGATGGAGGAGGTGCTCACCTATGTGGAGATGATGCACCGCTACGCCACGGCCACCGGGCTGCAGCCGCCGTTCGTGGTCACGCTCCCCGTCCTCACACCCCGCCTCGCCTCGCTGTGGGTGGGTCTGGTGACCCCGGTGGACTCCGCGATCGCCAGGCCGCTGGTGGGCAGCCTCATCCACGACGCCGTCAAGAGCGACGACGACGCCGCGGGCCTGCTCGGGGACCCCCTGGGTGGGCTGACCGGGTTCGACGACGCCGTCCGGAAGGCCACCGCGGAGGTGGATCCGGCGCGTCCCCGCCGCACCTACGCGCGCCTCGGGGTCGCATTGCTCGCTCTGGCCCTCGTGGTCGCTGCCGCGAGTAGCCTGATCCGACGTAGGAATGGAGGCCGTTGAATGCACGACCATTACAGGGCTGGAAGCGTGACCACGACCGAGGCGTTCGACCGGGGCGCGGGGCACTACGACCTCATGGTGGCCCTCAACCCCGGGTACCACCGCGAGCTCAGGCGCGCCGCCACGGCGCTGGTCGAGCGGGTGGGCGGGGATGCCCGGCTGCGGCTGATCGACCTCGCCTGCGGCTCCGGTGCCTCGACGGCGGCGCTGGTGGGTGCCGCCCCCGAGGGCACGGAGATCCTCGGCCTCGACGCGTCCTCGGGGATGCTCGCCGAGGCCGGGCGCAAGCAGTGGCCCAGCGGGGTCAGCTTCGAGCAGGCCGTGGCCGGCACCCTGGACCTCGACGCCGTCGGCGGTGACCGGGACGGCATCCTGACCTGCTACCTCTTCCGCAACGTGCCGCCCATGACGCGTGACCGCGCGGTCACGGAGGTGTTCCAGCTGCTGCGCCCCGGGGGCTGGCTCGTCGTCCAGGAGTACTCGGTGGCCGGCGACGACCGGGCCAGGCGCGTCTGGGACGCGGTGTGCCGCGCCGTGATCATTCCGCTGGGCACCGTCGTGGACCGCGACGTGGACCTCTACCGCTACCTGTGGCGCAGCGTCCGCGACTTCGACTCCGTCGACCGCTTCGCGCACCGGCTCACCAGGGCCGGGTTCGTCGACATCGCGCACCGCACCGCCTCCGGATGGCAGCGCGGCATCCTCCACATGTTCGTCGCCCGCAAGCCCGAGGAGCATGCATGAGCACCACCACCTACCCCGGCCGCGACAAGCGGGCCGTCCGACATCCGGGCCCGCTGGGAGTGTCGCGGGTGGGGGAGCCGAAGTCGGTCGCGGTCGTCGGCGGAGGGATCGCAGGCCTGGCCGCTGCCGCCGGGCTGGCCGAGCGCGGGGTGCAGGTCACGCTCATCGAATCCTCGGACCGCCTCGGTGGGCGGGTGGCGGCATGGCCGCTGGACGACGGCCGCACCATGAGCCGCGGATTCCACGCGTTCTTCCGGCAGTACTACAACCTGCGCGGGCTGCTGCGGCGCATCGATCCGCAGCTGAACTCGCTCGTGCCGATCGAGGACTACCCGCTGCAGCGCCCGGACGGGATGCGGGACTCCTTCACCGGGCTGGCCACCACGCCGCCCTTCTCCGTGATGCAGTTCGTGTGGCGCAGTCCCGCGTTCAGCGCGCGCACGCTGGCCAAGGTCAACGTGCCCGCGGCCATGGAACTGCTCCGGGTGAAGTTCCCCGAGACCTACTCCGCCTACGACGGCGAGTCCGCCGCGGATTTCCTGGACAGGTTGCGCTTCCCGGAGGCGGCCCGCGACCTGGCCCTGGAGGTGTTTGCCCGGTCGTTCTTCGCCGACCCGTCGCAGTTCGGCGCCGGGGAACTGGTGGCCATGTTCCACACCTACTTCATGGGATCGGCCGAGGGCCTGCTCTTCGACGTGCCCGTCGACGACTACGACACCGCCCTGTGGGCGCCCCTCGGCCGCTACCTCGCGGGTCGCGGGGTGGACATCAGGGTCGGCCAGCACGTTGAGGCGATCGGCATCGGGCAGGGCGCCACCACTGTGGTGATCGACGGGGAGGCGAGCACCTACGACGCCGTCGTCCTCGCCACGGACCCACGCACCAGCCGGGAGCTGATCTCGGACCTGGCCGGCAGCAGTTGGGGGGCGTGGCAGCGACGCGTCGCGGGCACGGTCAACGCGCCGCCGTTCGTGGTGGTCCGGCTGTGGCTGGACACCCCGGTGGACGCGTCGCGCCCGGCGTTCGTCGGCACCTCCGGCTACGGGCCGCTGGACAACGTATCCGTGCTGGAGCGCTTCGAGAAGGGCGCCGCGGACTGGGCGACGGAGCACCGCGGCTCCGTCGTCGAGCTGCACGCCTACGCCGCGGACCCGGCGGTGGCGTCTGATCCGGGCGCGGCTGAGGGGGTCGCGGCGAGGCTGGAGGAGGAACTGCACCGGATCTTCCCGGAGACGGCCGCGGCCGGCGTTCTGGAGCGCGAGGTGCTGGTGCGCGACGACTGCACGCTCATCGGGCCGGGCAGGTGGGCGGACCGCCCAGGTGTGAGGACGCCGTCGCCGCGGCTGGTGCTGGCGGGCGACTGGGTCCGCTGCCAGTACCCGGTGGCACTGATGGAGCGGGCGGCCACGACAGGCTTCCTGGCGGCCAACGCCCTCCTCGAGGGGTGGGGCGCGGCCGGCCACGACCTGTGGACGGTGCCGATGGAGGGGCTGCTGGGCCGCTGGCCCCGCCGCTGACCCACCCTTGGACGAGCCGCACCATCCCGCTGGTTGAGCCGGGCCAAGCCGCCCCCTCCGCTGGTTGAGCCGGGCCAAGCTGCACCTTCCCGCTGGTTGAGCCGGGCAAAGCCGCGGAGCGGCGCAGCCCGCGTCGAAACCGACGCAACTCTCCAGCAAGTCCCTGCACCGGGTGCGGTGGGTTCGACGCAGCAGCGGGCGCTTCGCGCCGCGGCTGGGTCAACCAGCGGGATAGTGGCGACCCCTCCCGACGCTGGTTGAGCAGGCCGAATGCGCTCGCCCGTTTGGTTGAGCGGACCGAGCTGCACCCTTCCCGCTGGTTGAGCCGGGCAAAGCCGCGTAGCGGCGCAGCCCGCGTCGACTTGGGTTGAGCCGGGCAAAGCCGCTCAGCGGCGCAGCCCGCGTCGACTTGGGTTGAGCCGGGCAAAGCCGCTCAGCGGCGCAGCCCGCGTCGAAACCCGACGCAACCCTCCAGCAAGACCCCAGCACCGGGTCAACGGTGACCCGGCAGCGGTCCGGCAGCCTCTCGGCACCGTCAGTCGGAATCGAGACGTGCGCGCGCCCCATCCGAGATCTCACACGGCTGAGTCTGGCGACCCTTGCGAGCCAAGCCGGGCAAGTCGCCGTACCGACCTTCAACCAGCGCGATCCGCTTCTCCCTGCCCCAGCCTTGAATCTTCTTCTCGACGTTGAACGCCTCATCGATTCGCTCGAACTCCTGGGCCCAGACGAGGCGCACGGGTCGCCGACGGCTGGTGTACGTGGCGCCACGACCCGACATGTGTTGCGTGACCCGTTCCCCGAGGTCCCAGGTCGACCCGACGTAGAAGCTCCCGTCGGAGCATTGGAGCATGTAGGTGAATGGCATGCCCCCATCGTGGCTGCGACACAGCGTCAGGCAAGGGCAATGCGCCCACCTGTGGATAACTTGCGAGTCCGTGCGCCAGGTTCGGGTCGGTTTCGACGCGGGCTGCGCCGCTTCGCGACTTGGCCCGGCTCAACCAGCGGGGAAGGGTCCGAAGGGTCAGTGGGCGGCGGCGAAGCTGACCGACGGCATCGCCCCCACGACCGCCCTCACCGCGACACTCAACTTCTCCCGGTTCGGCACCCGGATCCGGCCTGAGAACACGTCGTAGTCAGCGGCCTCGATCCGGTCCAGGATCCGGCTGTACAGGACGAGCGCGGTCCCGACGCAGCGCTTGGAGGCCGGCGGCAACATGTCGAGCCCCCGGACCCCTTCGGCGTACAGCTCCCGGTTTCGGGCCACCTGCTCGGCCATCATCGCCCGCCACTGCGGCGTGACGCGGCGGAGCCACGGATCCGCGCCGTGCCTGGCCAGATCCTCCTGAGGCAGATAAACACGCCCGCGGTCCAGGTCCTCGTTGATGTCGCGCAGAAAGTTGGTGAGCTGGAACGCCTGCCCCAGCGCCCGCGCCGGCCCCATCGCCTCCGGGGTGAGGGGCTCGAGCACCGGCAGCATCATCTCGCCGATCACCGCGGCCGAGCCCTCCATGTACCCGTCGCGCAGGTCCTCCCACGTTTCCCACGTGTCCTGGGTGAAGTCCGAGGCCATTGCGTCGAAGAACCGTTCGAAGCACTCCGGATCGGTTCCCCGCCGGTTGATGCTCTCGACGATGGCCGCCATCACCGGCTGATCGGCAGTTCCGCGGGCCAGGGAGTCGAAGAACGTGGCGCGGAACGCTGCGAGCCGCTCCTGGGGGGTCCCGTCGCGCGGCACCGCGGCGTCGTCAGCCTGCACCTTGTCCGGCTCGTCGACGATGTCATCGGCCAGCCGGCACAGCGCGTAGACGCTGTACACGTCCTTGCGCTGGGACTTCGGCAGCAGCAGCGCACCCCAGTAGTAGGTGGTGCCGTACTCCCGGGTGAGCTCGGCGCACCGCCGGTAGCCGGCGTCCAGGGATGCGTTCACCGCCCCATCTCCGCGACCCTCTTCGCAGCCAGCTTCCCCGACACCAGCACCATCGGGATGCCGACCCCCGGGGTGGTGCCGGACCCGGCGAACACCAGGCCGGGAACGCGACGATCCACGTTCTTCGGGCGGAACGGGCCGGTCTGCGGGAAGGTGTGGGCCAGCGCGAACGGGGTGCCCGCCGCTATGCCCTGGCGCTCCCAGTCCACCGGGGTGACGAGCTCCTCGGTGACGATGTCGGTGGGGTAGCCCATCTTCTCGAGCGAGCCGAGCATCCGCTCCCGCAGGCGAGGTCCCTCGACGTCCCAGTCCAGGCGCCCCACCTTGAGGTTGGGCACGGGCTCCAGGTAGTAGAGGACGTGGCACCCCTCGGGAGCTGCAGCCGGGTCGTCGATCGACGGCACGGACAGGAACCGCGACGGGTCCGTCATTGCCGTCCCGCCGTCGAGCAACTCCCGGAAGGACTCGTCCCACGCCTTGCCGAAGTAGATGTTGTGGTGCCCCACGCCGTCGGGCAGCGTGCCGCGGACGCCCACGTGCCACACCAGCGCGCTGGGGGAGTACCGGCCGTTGCGTGCCACCCGAGGCGCACGCACGTCGGGTAGTAGGCGCTCGTAGGCGACGGGGAGATCCACTGTCACCACGACGGCGTCGGCCGCCAGGACCTCGCCGCCCGGAAGGCGCACCCCTGCCGCTGAGCCGTCGGCGCGCCGCTCCACCCGCTCCACGGGGGTGGAGTAGCGGAACTCGACGCCAGCGTCTGCGGCCGCCGCAGCCATGGCTCGCGGGACGGCGTGCATGCCGCCCTCCGGGAAGAAGACTCCCTCGATGGAGTCCATGTAGGTGATCACGGCGTAGAGCGCCAGCGCCTGGGCGGGTGCCAGGCCCGCGTACATGGCCTGGAAGCTGAACATCCGATGGAGGCGCTCGTCGTCGAACCGTCGAGCGACGGCCGGGCCCAGCCGGCCGAACCCGCCCAGCCGGATCAGCTCAAGCGCGGCCATCGGAGACCGGAACAGGCTCAGGGGGGAGTTGAAGTTGGCGTCGATGAAATGCGGGAGCTCCACATCGTTGAGCCGCTTGAGCCACACCACGAACTTGTCGAACGCGGCCGCGTCCTTCGCGCCGCTGTGCGCGGCGATCTCGGCGCGCATGGCCTCGTGGCCGGCGCGCACGAGCAGGGTGGAGCCGTCGGCGAAGTGCGCGTGGTAGGCGGGATCGAGTTGCTTGAGGGTGACGTAGTCCGGCACCCGCTTCCCGACGGCGCTGAACGCCTCCTGGAGCAGGGAGACCATGGTGAAGACCTTGGGACCGGTGTCGAACGTGAAGCCGTCCTTCTCCAGCAGGCCGTTGCGGCCGCCGGGAATGGCCTCGCGCTCCAGGACGGTGACCCGGTAGCCGTCGCCGGCCAGGTGCATCGCGGCGGCAAGGCCGGAGAGCCCCGCCCCCACCACGGCCACGTGGCGCTGCGCGCCGGACTTCCCCGGGATCCGTCGTCCGCGGCTCATGACTGCCTCCAGGCGAGCGAGCCGGCGGCTTCGCGCAGACCGGCCACGCCGGCCGCCACGAGTGGGGGCATCTCCAGGCAGGCCAGCCCGTCGTCGACGGCCGCGGCGATCATTGCTTCGAGCTCGTCGGCCACGCCCGCGGCGCGGATGGCGTCGGCGAGACGGTCGACGTCCTCGCGTGCCAGGTCGGGGGCGCCGAGGCGGCTGAGGAGGTGGGCGTCGGGGCCGCTGAGGCGGTCCTCGGCGAGGGAGAGGAGCACGGTTGCCTTCGCTTCCAGGAGGTCGTCCCCGGCGGGTTTGCCGGTGATGTCTGGGTCTCCCCAGACACCGAGGTATTCGTCGCGGAGCGCGAACGCGCGGCCGAGATGGTCGCCGCACTCCATGAGGGTGGCGACGACGGCGGGATTGGCGCCGGCGGCGGTGGCCCCGATCTGGAGGGGCCTGGCCACGGTGTAGCGGCCGGTCTTGGCGCGGGCGATGTGCTCGGCATGGGCACGGTCGCGGCGGGCCGCTGCGGCGCCGGTGAGGTCCGCGCGCTGCCCGGCGATGAGCTCGACCGACAGCGCGTACCAGACCTCGCGCAGGGGCTGCGGGAGGCCGTCGACGAGTCGGTCGGAGATGGTGTGGGCGAGGTCGCCCAGGAGGATCGCCATGTTGCGGCCGAAGACCTCCGCGTCGCCGGAGGCACCGGCCGCGCGGTGCCAGCCCGCCGAGGCCACGTGGGCCGACGGGCGCCCGCGTCGGGAGTCCGATTCGTCCATCACGTCGTCGTGGATGAGCGCGAAGAGATGCAGGGTCTCAAGGGCGGAGGCGGAGCGGATGAGGTTGCGGTACCCGGAGGAGCCGTGGGTCCCGCCGGTGGCGATGAAACCCCAGTAGGCCAGGGCCACGCGCAGCCGCTTGCCGTGGCCCACCAGCAGGCCGCCGAGCCAGCGTGGCAGGTCCGCCTCGAGCACGTCGAGGCCGAGGTCTCCGGCGTAGCTCTGCCACTCGACGGTGAGGGTGTTGACCTCCGCGGCGAGGAGGGCGTCGACGTCCGCGATGGCCGCGCCGACGTCGATGGTGGGCGGCGCGGGCCTCCACACGGCGTCGGGGTGCGCCGAGGCGATCTGGGGTACCTGCAGGGCGGCCCAGGGGCTGTAGACGTGAGGTGTCGCGGTGATGGCCGCGGACAGGTTCTCCCAGGGCACCCAGGCCCACTCGGAGACCTCGTCGGGGTTGGCGATGGGCTGCTCGTCGGGCACGAAGGCCGCGAAGACGGGGCAGATCTCGTTCTCCACGATCCCCGAGGCGTCGACGGCGCGGTAGCGGAAGTCCGGAAGGAGGCTGACGAGGGGGCCGACGTTGAGGCCCAGCTCCTCGCGGATCCGGCGCCGGGCCGCGTCCTCGAGGGACTCGCCGGGCTTGGGGTGCCCGCAGCACGAGTTGGTCCACACGCCCGGCCAGGTCTTCTTGGCCAGGGCGCGGCGGGTGACGAGCACCTCGCCATGGGCGTTGAACACGTAGGTGGAGAAGGCCAGGTGGAGCGGCGTGGTGGTGGAGTGCACCTGCATGCGGTCGGCGCGGCCGATGGGCATGCCGTCCTCGTCGAGGAGGACCACGTCGTCGCGCTGGGCTGTGCGGCCTCGCGGTCTGGGTGAGCTCGTGTCAGCGATCATGAGTGTCCAATGTTTGTTCAACCTTTCGCACGACGATAGCGAAAACGGCACCCGGATGCAACGCCTTGCAGAAGGTTTGTTCAACCTTTGGTACGGTGTGCATCAGACTGGCCTGGAGGGACGTGCGAATGTACACAGTCAAGCAGGTGGCCGCGCTCACTGGAGTGGCTGAGGCCACCTTGAGGGTGTGGGAACGCCGTTACGACGTGGTGCGCCCATCGCGCACGCCCGGCGGATACCGGCTCTACGACGACTCACAGGTGGGGGCGCTCCGGGAGATGGCCTCGCTCGTCGAGGCGGGCGTGCCGGCATCGCGGGCGGCTGAGGCGGTGCGAGGGCTGCCGGGCGCCGGGGACTCCACGGTTTCGGGCCGTCCGGGACCCGAGGCGTTCGTCGCGGCCGCGGCGTCGCTGGAGCCGGCTCAACTCGACGACGTGCTGCGGCGCGCGTTCGCCAGCGGACCGTTCGAGGAGGTGGCCGACGGCTGGATCCGGCCGCAGCTGGCCCGGATCGGTGACGCCTGGGAGAGCGGCGAGCTGTCCGTGGCGCAGGAGCACTTCGCCAGCGCCGGCCTGATGCGGGCGATCTCGGCCGAGTTCGACGCCGCGCCGGCCGTCACTGGCGGCCCGACGGTGCTCGTCGGGCTTCCCGCTGGGGACCGGCACCAGTTGGCGCTGCTCACGTTCGCCACCTGCCTGCGTCGTCGCGGCGTCAACGTGGTCTACCTCGGCTCCGACATCCCGGTGGAGGAGTGGGTCCGGGCGGCCGACGGTCGCCGCGCGCGGGCCGCGGTGATCGGGGTGACCTCGGAGCGCTTCGTCGAGCCCGCGCAGGCGGTGGTGAATCAGCTGGCCGCGGTGTCGCCGCCTCTGTCGGTGTGGGTGGGCGGGTCCCACCGGACCTCCGTCTCCGGGGTGCACCAGCTGCCCGACGCGGTGGCCGAGGCGGCATCGATCCTCCACATCAGCCTCGCGGCCGGACGCATCTGACCTTCCGACTGCAACGAGAAGGGGCGCCACCCCGCAGGATGGCGCCCCTTCGTCGTTGATCGGTGGTGGCTCAGAGGCCGAACTCGCCCCCGAAGTCGCCCTCTTCGAGGCGCGACTTGACGGTGGAGAGGAACCTGGCCGCGACCGCGCCGTCGATGAGACGGTGGTCGTAGCTGAGCGACAGGTACATCATGTGCCGCACCGAGATGGACTCGTTGCCGAAGCGGTCCTCGACCACGACCGGGCGCTTGACGAGCGCGCCGGTGCCGAGGATGGCCGCCTGCGGCTGGTTGATGATGGGCGTGTCGAACAGGGTGCCCGCCGAGCCGTAGTTGGTGATGGTGAACGTGCCACCCGACAGCTCGTCCGGGGTGACCTTGCTGGCGCGCGTGCGGGCCGCGAGGTCCGCGATCTTCTTCGCCAGGCCGGTGAGGTTGAGGTCTCCCGCGTCCTTGATGACGGGCACCAGGAGGCCCTTCTCGGTGTCCACCGCGAGCCCGATGTGCTCGCCGTCGGCGTAGGTGACGGTGCCCGCCTCCGTGTCGATGGTGGCGTTGACGATCGGGAACTGCTTGAGGGCCTCGACGGCGGCCATCGTGATGAACGGAAGGTAGGACAGCGATGCGCCCTCGCGCTTCTTGAAATCGTCCTTGACCTGGGTCCGGATGTGGCTGACGGCCGTGACGTCCACCTCGACGGTGGCGGTGAGCTGGGCCGAGACCTGGAGCGACTCCACCATCCGCGCCGCGATCGTCTTGCGCAGCCGCGACAGCTTCTCCGTGGTGCCGCGCACCTGAGCGGTGGGCGCCGAGGCCTTCGGGGCGGCGGCTGCCGGAGCGGCGGCCTTCGGGGCCTCGGGGGCCGGAGCGGGGGCGGCCTTCGCCGCCTCGGCCGCGGCCTTGGCTGCCTCAGCCGCCTCGATCACGTCCTGCTTGCGGATGCGGCCACCGACGCCGGTGCCCTTGACGCTGGACAGCTCCACGCCGTGTTCCTTCGCGAGCTTGCGCACCAGCGGCGTGACGTAGGTGCCGTCGGCTGATGCCTCTTCGGCGCGCCGTGCGACGGCGGCCTCGACGGCGGGTGAGTGCTCCTGCTTCGGAGCGGCCGGAGCGGGCTCGGTCTTCGGCGCCGAAGCGGGCTCAGCCTTGGCCGCTGGTTCGGCCTTGGGCGCGGGCTTGGGCTCGGGCTTCGCTGCGGGCGCAGGCTTGGGCTCGGGCTTCGGCTCCGGGGCGGCGGTGGCTTCGCCGACGATCGCCAGGACGGCGCCCACCTCGGCCACATCGTCTTCCTTGAAGCGGATCTCCAGCAGGGTCCCGGCGACGGGGCTGGGAATCTCGGTGTCCACCTTGTCCGTGCTGACCTCGAGGAGCGGCTCGTCGGCCTCGACGGTCTCGCCCACTTCCTTCAACCATCGCGACACCGTGCCCTCGGTGACCGACTCGCCCAGCGCGGGAAGGGTCACCTCGACGCCGGCTGACGAAGCGGCGGCCGACGGCTCGCTGGCAGGAGCGGCAGGTGCTTCCTCGGCTTCCTGCGCCTCGACGGGCTCCTCCTCGGCGCTCTCCTCGGCTGGCTCAGGCTCAGGCTCGGGTTCGGCGGCTTCCTCGGCGGGAGCGGCGGGGGCCTCGCCCGCGTCGTCGGCGTCACCGACGACGCAGAGGACTGCACCCACCTCCGCGACGTCGTCCTCCTGGAAGCGGATCTCGAGCAGGGTGCCCGCGATGGGGCTGGGGATCTCAGTGTCGACCTTGTCGGTGGAGACCTCGAGCAGTGGTTCGTCGACTTCGACGGTGTCTCCGACTGCCTTCAACCAGCGGGAAATGGTGCCTTCCGTGACGGATTCGCCCAGCGCCGGGAGAGTTACTTCGGTTGACATGTGAGATGGCTCCTTTGCATACCGCGATTTGCCCCCAGCCTATATGCGATTCAGGCGTGCATGTGCAGTGCCCGGCCGGCCAACGCCCAGTTCGCTTCGGCGATCGCCTCGCTGAGGGTCGGGTGCGGGTGCACGATGCCGGCGAGGTCCTCGGGAGTGGCGTTCCAGCCCACCAGGAGGCTTCCTTCGGCGATCAGCTCGGCCACGTCCTCGCCCACCGCGTGCATGCCGACAATGGCGCCGCCCGATCGTCGCACCAACCGCACCACCCCGGTCTCGCGCTCCCCGGGTGCACGCAGGATCTGGGCGCGGCCGTTGCCGGTGAGGTGGTAGTCGACGACGTCGGCCTCGGGCCCGGCCTCCGCCGCGGTGAGGCCCACCGAGGCCAGCTGGGGGCTGGAGTAGGTGACGCGGGGGATGTCGGTGTCGCGGGGCAGCGCCGGCCGCTCGTGGTGCCTGCCCTGCAGGTGCGCGATCCGCTCCGCCAGGAAGATCCCGTGCGCGTAGCCGCGGTGCGCCAGTTGCGGCCCCGCCACCACGTCTCCCGCCGCGAACACGCCCTTGACGCGGGTCTGGAGGTGCTCGTCGACGACGAGGTGCCCGCGCGGGCCGATCTCCACGCCCGACTCGGCCAGCCCCATGCCGTCGGTGGCGGGGCGCCGCCCTACAGCCACCAGGAGCAGCTCCGTGTGGAGGGTCTCGCCTTCGATCCGCACCGCCACCCCGTCGTCGGTGGCCTCGGCCGAGTCGACGGCCACGCCCAGCCGCACGTCCACCCCGCGACCCTTGAGGGCACGGGCCAGGATCCGGGAATGCCCCGGCTCCTCGGCGGGCAGCAGCCGGTCCATGGCCTCGACGAGGGTCACCGCGACCCCCAGATCCGCCCACAGCGACGCGAACTCCACCCCGATCACGCCACCGCCGAGCACGACGGCCCGCTCGGGGAGGGACTCCAGGCGGAGCGCGTGGTCGCTGGTGAGAATGCGCACCCCGTCGACCGCGAGGCCGAGCGTCACGGGCGCGGCCCCCGTCGCCACGACGACGGCGCGGGCACGGTGCACGATGGCGCCGGTCTCGATGCCCGGGCCGCGGTCGTCGACCGTCAGCGTGCCGCGCTCGCGGATCACCGTGATGCCGCGCTGTGAGATCAGCCCCTCCAAGCCGCGGTGCAGGCCGTCGACGACGCCGTCGGCGTAGCGCCGGATCCCTCCGGCGTCCGTTTCGCCGAGGGTCGCCGCGATCCCGAACGACGGCGCCTTCGCCACCGTCCGCCGGACCTTGGCCGCCTGCAGCCATGCCTTGGTGGGGATACAGCCGCGGTGGAGGCAGGTGCCGCCGAGGGCGGTGTCGTCGACGAGGGCCACCCGCAGCCCGAGCTGGGCGGCGCGCAGGGCGCAGGCGTAGCCGGCTGAGCCGGCGCCGAGGATGGCCACGTCAAAGGGGTCGCTCATGCGGCCCAGTCTTCCATGGCGCCTCAGCGCTGGTGGTGGACTTCGACGGCGCTCGAGGTGGCCGTCCGGGCGTCGGAGACGCAACGTGGCGGACCGCGGGGACCGGCGGTTTCGTCGACTCGGCATAATTGGCCCGTGGGTTGGTTTCGACGGCGACGGCGCGAGGCACGGGTGGCACGGGAGGATCGCCAGGTGCCGGATGCTCTGCGCGATCACCTGACCCACTTCGTCGCCACCCGCCGAGGCGTGGAGGCGTGGGTGGAACAGCCCACGTCGTTCAACAAGCCGTCGCTGCTGCTCGTGGCGGCTGACGGCGAGTCCACCCGTCGCGGCCTGCCGAGCGCGGCCTACGGCTACGAGTTCGCGGCCCGCTGCAACATCCCGTGCTACGACGCCGGCGTGGTCCCGTACCCGAAACGGATGCGCGAGTACGGCCTCCGCGCGAAGCGCGCCCGCCAGTAACCCCCGTCCCGAGCCGTCGGCCTCCCCCCGCGGGCTGAGGTGCCGCGGAGCGGCCTCGATGCCTAAGGAAAGTGAGCTGGCAAGGGACTTGACCCATCTTGCCTACGGGACCTGTGGTCGGGTGACGGCGTGTCGTGGGGGCCGGGCCGCCCGTGATGCCGGCGGTGGTCTGAGTTGCTGTGGTCGGGTTGGCGGCGTGTGGTGGGGGTCGGGCCGCCCATGATGCCGGCGGTGGTCTGAGTTGCTGTGGTCGGGTTGGCGGCGTGTGGTGGGGGCCGGGCCGCCCATGATGCCGGCGGTGGTCTGAGTTGCTGTGGTCGTGTTGGCGGCGTGTGGTGGGGGCCGGGCCGCCCATGATGCCGGCGGCGGCGCTTCGCGCTGCCGCGACCGTCATCAACGCCCACCCAACCTGCCCCGGCCCCCACCACCCGCCGCCCCGCGGCCGCCTGTCCTGAGTTCGGCCGCCGGCGCTGTAGAGCGGGCGGCCAGACTTACCGCAGGCGCCCAGCCCCCACCACCCGCCGCCGCGCTGTCCTGTCTCGTCGCCTGGCTTATGTCTCGTCGCCTGGCTTGCGTCTCGACGCCTGCTCTAGATCGCAGGCGCTCCGCGGCCGCCTGTTCTGAGTTCGGCCGCCGGCGCTGTAGCGCGGGCGGCCAGACTTACCGCAGGCGCCACAGGGCCGGCCGCCCTCAGACGAGCCGCCGCGAGATGTGCGCGAGATGTGCGCGAGGTGTGCGCGGGGGTGGCAGGGCGGATCGTGAGATGTGCGCGAGGGTGGGGGACGGCAGGGCGGCTGCGCGTCGGGCTGCCCAGCCCGAGGATCACTCAACTGGCGTCCCGCTTGGGCACACCTATGCCAGGGCCGCCCTGCGGGCACACGCCCTGACCCGACCATGCCACCGGGAAACAAAGTGCAGGGAGGTGGGAGTCGAGGCCCGGGCGGCCTCGATCACCCGGGTAATGACCAGACCGCAGCAGCAGCCAGACCGTGGATAACGGCCGCCCGGGCCTCGACTCCCACCTCC